>JAFWYA010000073.1 GCA_017517815.1 Clostridia bacterium
CATTGGAGGAAATGACCGCAGCCCTGCGCCGCGTATATCACGGTGGCTCTGGCATTGCCACGGAGCATGGGCGCGTCACCGCCTGGTACGCCGAGGATGGTATGCACTTTGCTGTCGGCGGAACTGCGCGATACACCCGTACCGCACAGGTGCTTTCCTGGACGGACGCCGCCAAGCGCATCGGAGAGTTGCTGGAAGAAGGCCGCTTCGCCACCAACATCGAAGTTGCTGCAGCTCTGGGGCATGAGCGTCGCCGCATGGCAGAGGGTATGGTCAATCTGTATTGGGATACGGATGCCGCCGCCCGCGAACAAGGCTATATGGCCACCCTCGCCGGGATGTGCGGCACAACCCACCCGGCTTGCGTGGAAGCCGCCACCAAAGCACTGGCAGACCCTGAATTGCTGCCCGCCATGCTGGCTGAATACAAGGAGTTCCGATCCGCCTGCAAAGAAACGCCCGGTCTGATGCGATTCCGTTACCGTTTCATCGACGAGCTGGATGCGTTGGTGGATGAGTACACCATGCCTCGTCGGGATTTCGACTCCACCATGCCCGAAGTGCCGAAGGTCGATCCGTTCATCACCAACGATGAAATTGCCGAGGCCATGTCTCACGGCAGCAGTTTCGCATCCAGCAAGGCGCGGATCTACGACTACTTCACTCAACCCCATACGCCCAAGGAATACGCTGATTTTCTGAAAAAGGAATACGGCATTGGCGGACGCTCGCCCGCCTTGTCCAGCGCCACGCACAGCAGTGAAGATCATGATGGCAAGGGCTTGCATTACAAGAAACGCGGATGCCCGGAGATTCATCTGAGCTGGCCTCAGGTGGTGAAGCAGATTCAGGAACTGATTCGGCTGGATCGCTACCTGACGCCAGCGGAAAAGGCAGAGCTGGAAGCCATCCGAGAAATGCACGACGAGCCGGTTGTGGTGCCGGATGAACGGATTTTGGAAGCTACCGATCTGGGTATTTCCGAACCCGTTATTGCTGCAGGAGCAGTACAAACACAGGCCGATCAGACCCGTTATCAGCTGATGGAGATTGCCAATCAGGAAGCGCTTTTCTCTAACGGACGCTTTGATCGTGACTCGCTGCCTGAAGGACTTTTCTGTTACGACATCCGCGATGACAGTTATGGAAACGCTGCTCGTCTGGAACCGTCAGTCGTTGTGAATCACTTTGGCTCTATCGTTACCCGCCAACCTATCGAGTTCCCGGCAGAAGGTTACATCGACCTGATTGAAAACGATGACTGGACCTTTGAAGGTTATGAAATGACCCTGGCTGAGTTCATGCAGAGGGAGACACCCACTCAGGAATTGACAGAAGATACGCCTGTTTCGGCTGCTGAGGTTGCCGCTGTCAGCGAAAACTACCGCCTGTTGGATCGCCTCCGTGCTGATTGTGAGTATTTCCTGGACGCTGGTGAGCGCAATGCCCGCCACCTATGGGCAGGCGGCGTCCATGAACAGATTGCCAAAATGCGCGAGCTTTACAATACGCTGCCGGAAAAGCCAGAGTGGCTGACCGAAGAAGCGATTGACAGCTATGCAGAGCGTATGGCCCCTCCGTACCTGGTTATTGCCTATCATCACTTTGAAAATGGCTTTGATGCAAAGCTGGACTATCAGACGCTGGCAGAAGCAGAACGAGCCGCGCAGGGCTATGTGGACGGCACCATGGAAGCGGATGGGTTCCAGTATGATGGTGCTGCCGTATACGATCAGCAGTCAAAGCAGTACCTTCGTGTATATGGCGATTTCCCGGATGAAAAGGCGCAGGCGCAGATTGCTGCAAAAGAACCGCAGCAGGTCATCACCGAAACCCCATACAGAGCTGGCGACGTCCTCTATCTGGATGACCAGCCTTTTGTTGTGGAAAGCGTGGGTATCTTCGATGTGCATATGCGCGATCCCAATGCGGTCTATCCCATCATGCGGGCAGAAAGTAAGGAACGGCTTGCGCAGCTGCTGGCATTGGACGAGCGTAATGCTGCTTATTTGCCCAATGAAAGTATCGTTGCTGAACCTGTCCATGTTCCTCAGATCATCCCTGAAAACTACCGGATCACAGATGACCATCTGGGAGAAGGTGGCCCGAAGGAGAAATTCAAGCGGAACGTTGAAGCCATCCGTGTACTGAAAACGCTGGAAGCCGATAGCCGCCCCGCGTCGCCGGCTGAACAGGAAATTCTGGCGCAGTACGTTGGCTGGGGAGGTCTGGCAGACGCCTTCGACGAGCATAAGTCTGCATGGGCTTCGGAGTATGCTCAGCTCCGCAACCTGTTGACGCCGGAAGAATACAACGCAGCCATGGGCAGCGTCCTTAACGCCCATTACACCAGCCCCACCGTCATCCGTGCCATCTACGATGCCGTGGAGCGCATGGGCTTTACCAGCGGCAATGTGCTGGAACCCGCCATGGGCGTGGGCAACTTCTTCGGCATGATGCCTGATTCAATGCGTGACAGCCGCCTGTACGGTGTGGAGTTGGACAGCGTCTCTGGCCGGATCGCCAAGCAGCTGTACCCGAAGGCAGACATCACAGTGGCTGGCTTTGAAACCACGGATCGCCGTGACTTCTTTGATCTGGCTATAGGCAACGTTCCTTTCGGTAACTACAAAGTAGATGACCGGGCTTACAACAAGCTCGGTTTTTCTATTCACAACTATTTCTTTGCCAAGGCGCTCGATCAGGTGCGTCCGGGCGGTGTGGTTGCCTTTGTGACCTCCCGCTATACCATGGATCAGCAGTCGCCGGAGGTACGCAAGTATCTGGCTGAACGCGCTGAACTGCTGGGAGCGATCCGTCTGCCCAACGACGCTTTCCGTGCCAATGCCGGAACAGATGTTGTCGCCGACATCATCTTCCTGCAGAAGCGCGAACGCCCCATGACCATTGAGCCGGACTGGGTACACCTTGGAGAAAACGCTGACGGCTTTGCCATCAATCAGTATTTCATCGACCATCCCGAAATGGTGCTGGGTGAACAGACTTCTGAAAGCACTCAGTATGGTCCGGGGTATACCGTCAGTCCTACGGCGGGTAAAACCCTTGCCGATGAACTCCGCAACGCCGTTCAGCGCATCAGCGGAACCTATGTGCCAGCGGCCTTGCCGGAGTTGGCAGAGGGCGAAGAAATCCGTGAAGCCATTCCCGCAGACCCCAGTGTGAAAAACTACTCATATACCATCGTGGACGGTCAGGTGTACTTCCGCGAGAACTCCATCATGGTGCGGCCCGACCTTAATCAGACCGCCCAGGAGCGCGTCAAGGGCCTTGTAGGGCTGCGCGATTGTGTGCATGAACTGATTGCCGCACAACTGGACGAAGCCGGTGACAGCGCCATTCAGGGCCTGCAGGCAGAACTCAATCAGCGTTACGACGCCTTCACCGCGCAGTATGGCCTCATCAATTCCCGTGGCAATGCACTGGCCTTCTCGGATGATTCTTCCTACTACCTCCTGTGTTCGTTGGAAGTGCTGGACGATCAGCAGCAGCTCAAGCGTAAGGCGGATATGTTTACCAAGCGCACCATCAAGCAGCAGCGTACCATCGACCATGTGGACACCGCCGTGGAAGCGCTGGCTGTGTCTATTGCCGAGCGTGTCAGCGTGGATATGCCCTACATGGCGCAGCTGACCGGAAAATCTGAAGAAGATCTCGCGCAGGAATTGACCGGAGTGATCTTCCCGCTGCCGGAATCGGCACAGACTGACCAGCCTCTTCGGTATGTGACAGCAGATGAATACCTCTCCGGCAACGTGCGCCAGAAGCTGAGAGACGCCAAGGCAGCTGCGCAGAACAATGCCCGTTTTGCTCCCAACGTTACTGCCCTTGAAGCCGTCCAGCCGCAAGACCTGGATGCATCTGAGATCGACATCCGTCTGGGCGCAACGTGGATTGACAAACGTATCTATGAGCAATTCATGCACGAAACCTTCCGCACACCGTTCTACCAGCAGCGCATGTTCCAGGTCAACTACGCACCCCACACGGCTGAGTGGTTCATTTCCTCCAAAACGAGGGTGTCTACCAACGACGTGGCAGCGTACTCCACCTACGGCACGACCTTTGCCAATGCCTATAAGATTCTGGAGGACAGCCTGAACCTGCGGGACACCCGCATCTATGATGTGATCCGAGACGCAGATGGCAACGAACGAAGGGTGCTGAATCAGCGTGAAACAACCCTGGCCCAGCAGAAACAGCAGGCCATCAAGGATGCTTTCCGAGACTGGATCTGGCGTGATCCTGATCGCCGTCATCATCTGGTACAGGAGTACAACGAGCGCTTCAACTCCATTCGACTGCGCGAATACGACGGCTCCCACATCGCTTTTGCTGGCATGAACCCGGAAATCACCCTCCGGGAACACCAGAGAAACGCGGTTGCCCACATCCTCTACGGCGGCAATACGCTGCTGGCACACGAAGTGGGCGCAGGCAAGACCTTCGAGATGATCGCCGCCGTCATGGAGAGCAAGCGTCTGGGCTTGTGCCAGAAAGCCATGTTCGTGGTTCCCAACCATCTGACTGAGCAATGGGCGTCTGAGTTCCTTCGGCTCTATCCATCCGCCAACATTCTTGTGACCACGAAAAAGGATTTTGAGCGCAAGAACCGTCAAAAGTTCTGTTCCCGCATTGCCACCGGAGATTACGATGCCGTCATCATCGGACACAGCCAGTTTGAGCGCATCCCCGTTTCTGCCGAGCGTCAGCAGCGATTCATCGAGGACCAGATCGACGAGATCACCTCCGGCATTGAGGAACTGTCCCGCACTCGCGGCGACCAGTTTTCCATCAAGCAGCTTGTTCGTACACGGAAGCAGCTGGAACTGAAGCTCAAAAAGCTGCAGGCGGAAGATCGTAAAGATGATGTTGTCACCTTTGAGCAGTTAGGCGTGGATCGCCTGTATGTGGACGAGGCGCATGGGTACAAAAACCTGTTCTTAACAACAAAAATGCGCAACGTGGCGGGCCTTTCCACCAGCGAAGCGCAGAAGTCCAGCGATATGTTCATGAAGTGCCGCTACATGGATGAACTCACCGAGGGACGCGGCGTGGTATTCGCCACCGGCACACCCGTTTCCAACAGCATGACCGAGCTCTACACCATGCAGCGATATCTGCAGTACGGCTTGCTGAAACGCAGCGACATGACCCACTTCGACTGCTGGGCGTCCAACTTCGGTGAAACGGTGACAGCCATCGAGCTGGCTCCCGAAGGAACCGGCTACCGCGCCCGCACACGCTTTGCGAAGTTTTTCAACCTCCCGGAACTGATGACCATGTTCAAAGAGGTCGCGGACATCAAAACGGCGGATCAGCTGCATTTGCCCACGCCTAAAGCCCACTATGAAACGGTGGTGGTAAAGCCCTCCGAATACCAGCAGCAGATGGTGGAAGCCCTGTCCGAACGCGCTGGTGAAGTACATGCCGGTAATGTAGACCCTTCCGAGGACAACATGCTCAAGATCACCAGCGACGGCAGAAAGCTGGGGCTGGATCAGCGGCTGATCAATCCCATGCTGCCCGATGACCCCGGAAGCAAAGTCAACGCCTGCGTGGGCAATGTGTTCCGCATCTGGAGCGAGGGGCAGGACAAACGCCTGACCCAGCTGGTGTTCTGCGATATGTCCACCCCGAAGGCGTCTGCTGGTGCAGAAAGCCCGGAGTTCAGCGTGTACGATGACATCCGCGCTAAGCTCATCCGCATGGGCGTTCCTACAGAGGAAATCGCCTTCATTCATGACGCCAACACCGAAGCCAGAAAGAAGGAGCTGTTTGGCAAGGTGCGCTCCGGTCAGGTGCGTGTCCTCATGGGCAGCACCGCCAAAATGGGCGCTGGCACCAATGTGCAGGATTTGCTGGTGGCATCTCACGATCTGGATTGTCCCTGGCGTCCCGGCGATCTGGAACAGCGTGCTGGCCGTATTGTGCGTCAGGGCAATCAGAATGAGGAAGTGACCATCTACCGGTATGTCACCGAATCGACCTTCGACGCCTACTTGTGGCAGACGGTGGAGAACAAGCAGAAGTTCATCTCCCAGATCATGACCAGCAAAAGCCCTGTCCGCTCCTGCGAGGATGTGGACGAAACGGCTCTGTCCTATGCGGAGATCAAGGCTCTGTGTGCCGGCGACCCGCGAATCAAAGAGAAGATGGACCTGGATGTGGATGTTGCCCGCCTGCGCCTGATGAAAGCTGACCACCAGAGCAAGCAATTCCGGCTGGAAGATCAGGTGCTGAAGAACTTCCCGCGTCAGATGGAGCAGTACAGGGGCTATATCGCCGGTTTCCAGCAAGACCTCGCTACGGTGGCTGCGCATCCGCTGCCCCCAGAGGCTTTCGTGGGCATGGAGATCAAAGGCAGGCACTACGCCGACAAGGAAGCTGCCGGTGAAGCGATCATTGCAGCCTGCAAGGATGCTGTCAAAACAAACAGCGACGCTGAAATCGGCCATTACCGTGGACTGAGCGTGACGGTTTCCTACAATCCTTTTGATAACCAGTTTGAAATGACGCTGCGGGGAGCCATGTCCCACCGGCTGGTGCTTGGCAGCGACGCCAAGGGCAATCTGATTCGTATGGAGAACGCTCTGGCCAATATTCCCGCCCGCATGGGGGATGCCCAGACACAGCTGGACA
This sequence comes from Clostridia bacterium, assembly GCA_017517815.1. The sequence goes on from JAFWYA010000073.1 coordinate 6,661, forward strand.
CCCTGCATCAGCAGATGGCAGCGGCAAAAGAGGAAATGGGCAAGCATTTCCCGCAGGAAGAAGAACTGCAGGAAAAAAGCGCCCGTCTGACCACGCTGAACGCGCTGCTGAATATCGACAAGTCCCATTCTGCACCGGAGCAGGATGACGAAAAGCGCTCTATTCATGACCAGCTGAAAGCGCCTGGAAAACCGGGAATTTCTTCTCGTCAAGGCTCCCGAAAGGAGGCTGAAAGATGAGCGCAGTTAACCGTGTCCGTAAGGTGCAGCTGAACTTCCGTGTCACGGAACGGGAAAAGCAGCTGATTGAGGAGCGGATGCAGGAGATAGGCACCACCAACCGGGAAGCCTATCTGCGGAAGATCGCTATTGACGGGATGCTTGTAAAACTGGAAGTGCCGGAGCTGAAAGAAATCGTCTCATTGATGCGCCGTACCAGCAACAATGTCAACCAGATTGCCTGCCGCCTGAACGAAAACGGGCGTATCTATGAGGTGGACATTACCGATGTCCAGAATCAGCAAGAGCAGCTATGGGATATGCTGAACAGTCTGATCACCAAGATCAGCGGGATCGGCTGATCCGTATCCTTGCGATTTAGTGCTGGATGCAGTATGACATAAGTAGCGGATTTGCTTCCGCAAGAAAGGTTGAACCATATGAAAGCTATCCGATTGATTGGCAGAATTCTTCTGGCACCGGCTGTACTTCTGCTGACTGTTATCATCTTTTTACTGGCGCTGCTCCTGGCACTCTCCACCCGCGTCCTTGCGATCATTTCGTCCCTGGGCGTCACGCTGTCGCTGTTGTTATTCGCCACCGGCGATTACAAAAACGGCGGTATCTTCCTGCTGTTGGCATGGCTGATCAGTCCGATTGGACTCCCGCTGATTGCTGAATGGCTATGGAGAGGGCTGGACACGCTTCGCGGTATGCTGTGGTGCTTCGTATTCTGTTAATACCAACGGCGGTCTGCTGTAACAGGCAGACCGCCTATCTTTTTGTGAAAGGAGGAAGCGTATGGCCACCACTCGTTTGATACCCCTTCATGCGGGCAAAGGCCGCACTGAAGGAACTGCGATCCGAGACATTCTCGACTATTCCAAGAATCCTGACAAAACTGAAAAGGGAGCGCTGATTACCAGCTATGCCTGTGATCACCGCACCGCAGACGCCGAGTTCCTGCTGGCAAAACGAGAATACCTTGAGCGCACCGGGCGTTATCGCGGCAAGGATGATGTGATCGCCTATCACATGCGCCAGTCCTTTATGCCGGGTGAAATCACCCCGGAAGAAGCCAACCGCATGGGGCAGGAACTGGCACGGCGGTTCACCCACGGCAATCATGCCTACATCGTTGCGACCCACACAGATAAGCAGCACATCCATAACCACATCATTTTTCATTCCGTTAATCTTGATTGTGATCGGAAATTCCGAAACTTTTTCAACTCCACCCGTGCATTGCACAGGCTCAGCGATACGATCTGCATTGAGAATGGATATTCCATTGTCGCAGATCCAAAGAGGCATGGGCAAGCCTACAATAAGTGGCTTGGTGATCGTGCCAAGCTGCCTCAGCGTGAGGCAATCCGTATCCTGATTGATAATGCCATCGCGCAAAAACCAGCCGACCTTGATGCACTGCTGGAACTGCTCAAGGCGGCTGGCTGTTGTATCAAACGTGGCAAGCAGATCAGCATACGCGGCCCTGGGCAGGCACGATTCAAACGGCTGGACACCCTGGGGGAAGCCTACGATCTTCCCGCGCTGATTGCGATCCTCGCCGGAGAACGACAGCATCAGCCCAGGCAGCAGCCGCAAGCTCCTGCTGTTTCTGTTCCGAAAGTGAATCTGCTTGTTGACATTCAGGCACAGCTTCGTGCGGGTAAAGGCCCTGGATATGAACGCTGGGCGAAGCGATTCAACATCAAGCAAATTGCTCAGACGCTGAACTACCTGAGTGAAACGGGCTTGCTTGAATACAGCGAATTGAAAGAAAAAGCGGATCAGGCTGAAGCTCGCTGCAACGGTTTGTCTGCTGTTGTCAAATCAACGGAAGCGAAACTCGCAGAGAACGCCGTGCTGCAAACACACATCCTCAACTACATCAAAACACGCGAAGTATACGTTGCTTTTCGTCAGGCAGGTTACTCAAAAAAGTTCCTTGCTGAACACGAAAGCGAGATCGCTCTGCACAAGGCCGCAAAGAAAGCCTTTAGTGAGCTGGGATTGCAGAAGCTGCCCACGATCAAAACCTTACGGGCTGAGTATGCTGCTCTCCTTGCTGAAAAGAAGCAGATATATGCTGAATATCGTCAGGAGCGGGATGAAATGCGGCAGCTGTTGATGGCAAAAGCCAATGTGGAACTGCTCCTGGGGATTGATGATAAGCCGATGGAACAAGCGAGTCACAACGCCAGAGAACAGCGTTAAGCCACGTTTTTCATGGCATCATCCACAACAAAAGCTGGACAGCATTCCGCTGCCCAGCTTTATTTATTCGATCAAAAACAGATCATCAACCGTGAGAAGCTTTACGCCATCCACAGCAGCCTGCTGCAGAACATCCTTCGTATATCCACTCTTAATGAACAGGTAATAATGCGGCTCTTTGACTTGCGTGAATATGGCACAGGCATCCATAAAGTCACGATACTCCTGCATATCAAACAACTCATTACGGAACTTACACTCACAGAAGATCGCCCGGTTGCCGGTGCGGTCAAGCGCCAGAATATCAATATCATCCTGCTTGCGTTTGGCGGGATTGTTGCCCCACCACTTGCCCATCTTGAAGGGGACAAAGGGCAGCTTTCTTGCTTTGGCCATGCGAACCATATACTGCTGACACACCTGCTCAAACACAGCGCCCATCAGATTGGACAAGTCAGCTGTGATCTCCTGGGACGCATCCTCCTCGCCAAGCAGCTCGTAATAGCTGCGGTTTGCAAAGATATAGCGATACCAGAAGGTGTAGAAGTTATCCGTGATCTGGTAAATGGTGCGCTTCGTGGACTCGTCTTCTCCGCACGGCGTGATCTTATCGAGCAGACGAATCTCTTTCAGCGTCGCAATGTATCGGGAGCACTTGCCGCTATCCTCTTTGATCTTTTGAGCAATGTCGTTCATGCGGCTTGCACCGCCAGCAATCGCCTCAAAGATGCTGTTGTAGACAGCAGGCTCACGCAGTTCCATCTTCAGCAGCAGCTGCGGCTCATCCTTCAGGAAAGAGCCTGTGCGAAGAATTTCCTGTTGTATGTTCTCAGCAATTGTCCGCTTATCGCTGAACCGCTGAAGATAGCAAGGGATACCACCCAGGATGCCATAAGCGAGCAACTTGTCGATGTGACTGTAATCAGGATAGAACGCGGCACTGTCCAGATAATCAAAAGGCTCAACTTCCATCTGTGTGGTTGATCTGCCATACAGCGGGCTTTTGTATCCCATAACCTCATTGACCATGAAGCTGACGCTGGAACCACACAGAATCAAAAAGATCTTTTTCTGCGACCACTGGTGATCAATAATATGCTGCAGGATGCTTTTTACTGTGGGATTCTCTTGCGCAATGAAGGGGAACTCGTCAATGATCAGTGTGGCTTTCTCGCCGCCAGTATGATCGCCAACATATTGGAAAGCTGCCTCCCAATCACGGAAAGCTCCGAAATCATCACCCGTGAGAGATGTCTGGACGGCACGGGAAAAGTCAACCAAGTTCAGCGAATCATTCTTCTCCTGCGCTGAAAAAAAGATGGTCTTATGCGTTCCTGCGTACTCCTTGAGAAGTGAAGTCTTGCCCACACGTCTGCGGCCATACATCACAAGAAACTCAAAGCCATCGGAACAGTATAGTTCCTCCAGGCGCTTCAACTCGGCTTGGCGTCCGATAAACACGCTATCACCCCCACAACTAATTTAAGATTATTATAATCGTGATTTAGTTTATTGTCAACGTGTTTCCTTTATTCATTTTTTTGAGTATAGCGCCGCAAGGTGCGTAGCCGCATGATCACATCATGCGTTCCAGGGGGATTGGGGGATAGCTCCACCAACAAGCTTTATGGCTTATGGATAGCCAGAAGCATCGCTTGCCAGTATTGTCATTACCTTCCCAAACAAATATGACGGAACGGTACCTTGTTGTAAAGAAGCAACAATGCTATAATATAAATGATTCACTTGCAGAGAAGGTACGAGCTATGAAAAAAGATGTATACGGCCAATGCCATATCTGCGGTAAGTATGGTAAGCTGTCCTTTGAACATATTCCGCCAGAAGCCGCCCTCAACAAGGGGCAGGTGAAGGCATATTCTGGCGAAGAAATATTGAAGACTTTTCACGGAGAAAAGGCGCGATACCAGAATATGCAGCGCGGCATGGGGCGTTTTTCTCTTTGCGAGAGTTGCAACAACACCACAGGGCAATGGTATGCGTCAACATATTGTCAAGTTGCTAAGGAAGTTGCAAGTAGTCGAAGCAAAGTAGAACAGCTACAGCATGGCGATGGCATTGAATACAAATTCAAGGATCTGCCTGCACTGGCATTCGTGAAGCAGATCATCGCAATGTTTTGTAGCCTCCTTCCGTGGGAAGAAGTACACCGGTTGGGGTTTGATCAACTCCTGCTAAACAAGGAAAACAATTCAGTTGATACGAGCCTGTTTGATTTGCGTATTTATTTGACTTCGTCAGATACAGCCCAGCTGTTGACATCCCCCTCTGTGGTTCTATACGTATCGAACGATAGTGTAGAAAGTTCCTCTGTTACAGATTTGTGTGCTTATCCCTTTGGGTTTATTCTGAATTTATCGCCTGAAGTGCCGATTGAATATGGGACAAGTCTTATGGAATGGTTTAAGTGCGAATACGATAAAGTATATCGAGCCACTTTGCCGCTTGTGTTTTTGGAACGAACAAACACAAAGCTTCCGCTGCCTTTGCAATTTAAGCCATTTGCGTGGGACAGTGAAACAACGACGATGTCCCCTGACCGTCAGGAATAGCCAATAACTGCTCCCGATGTAAACACGATGAACGGAACAAATGAGGTAGAAGTATGGAATCACCGCGTTATGTCAGATGGTTAATCGAAGAAACCAACATCAAGCTGTCGGACGGCACACATATTCCATGCTACCGTCTGGAGCACACCAAAGATGAGGATGTCCTTAATGAGTGGGCACTTCATCTGCGGCGGCATTATGAGAGCGACGAGTCGTTGAGAAACTCAATGGCGCAACTTGGCATATCTGCATCTGATTATTTACGAGATTATGTGCTACCAGGATCGGGACGACTTGGAGCCTCTTGCCGTTCGGGTGACTTTACGGAAATTCTTGTTTCAGATTTACTTGAGTTCATTCAGCATTACAAAGTGCCTCGCTGCAAGCAGCAAAATAGGGCCAATAAAGATAGTTCCACGCAAGGAACAGATGTCATTGGATACTATTACGCGAATGCTGATGGCAAGGCATCTCCGAACGACGAATTGGTAACTGCTGAAGTAAAAGCAGGGTTATCAACAAGTACATATAAGCCCCTTAAAAAAGCAGCGGATGATTCTCAAAAGGATGAATTTCGTTGGGCAACAACCTTGAACTACTACAGGTTGCATTTTCATAACAAGGGAGATAGGGCGGAAGCAGAAAGGATCGCTCGTTTTCAACAAAAACCAGAAAAGCAATTTCGCATTCGGTACTTAGGCGTTGGTGTGACCAGTATAAGTCTGGTTGAGAATGAATTAATTCCGGACTATAGCAGCGATGACCTTATGCTTAGTACAGGTCATGAGATATTCCTGATTCATGGTGAGAAACTTATGGATTTAGCGCATGATCTGTACGCGAGGTGTATGCGATGAGGTATACAGACAAATCAGAGTTGCTTCTGAAATATCAGAAGACAAAAGCGAAACTAATAGAGTACGATGTGCCGAATGACTCGTACCCTAATTTTCCTATCAACTCCAACGATCTGAGTTTTTCAACAGTCTATATTCTCTCCCGTTATGCAGAAAGTATCATTGAGAATGATGTTGAGCTTCAAGCTGAGTTTAGGCCTCATCTTGTAAAAGCTGCTCAGTACTATGATGCAGCTTTTGAGTCAAAAGAACGTCTGCAGCACGATCAGAACTTTCTGATCACAGGAGCTGTCGCATATTTTTTGTACAACGATTTTGGTAGCGCAAAAGTGCTTTCTTCAAAACTGAAATTTAGCCTACCCATTGTCAACAGCCCCTTTCATCTGCTCATCGTGTGCCTACGGTATTTGCTTGCAAGTAAGACTCAGCTTTTTGAAAGCGATACATCTTACTGCACTAACATATATAAATCCTTGCTTACATACTTCCGTTCTGGTAACGATGATGGCAGCACCATTTCCTGGCTGAGCAAATATCGCCAATATACCTTTAACGCAGGAAATGCATTGGATGTTTTTTATGTGGATCTGCTTTATGCCGTAGTAGTTTTTGCTATGCAGAAAAGCGCATGGAGCTTGCTTCCGCAGTACTCTGGAATTACTGTTGATGTATGGAGAAGCTATTTGGAACGGCGCGAGGCTGTCAAAATTTTGTGGCAGTCGCAGGAACTACTGTGCACTTACGGCGTGCTACAAGGGAAAAACGCCATTGTCCAGCTTCCTACCGGTGTTGGAAAAACAAAGAGTATTGAACTCATTATTCGAGCTGCGCAATTGAGTAATCGCACAAGAGAAGTTATCATCGTTGCTCCTCTGCGCGCTCTGTGCAATGAGATTACCCATGAATTGCAATGTGCATTTCGTAAGGATGGCGTTGAAATCAATCAGTTTTCTGATGTTCTGGAAGACGATTACTCATTTGACTTGCTGAGTAATGACGGCATCCGCATTTCTATATGCACACCTGAAAAACTGAACTATATCATCCATCACCAGCCAGATATCTGTGATATGGTTGGCTTGTTTGTGCTGGATGAAGCTCATATGTTTGATGATGGGACGCGAGGAATTACATATGAGTTTCTGGTAACAACGATCCGTGAACGTTTGAATGAGAATCAGCAGCTGGTTTTGCTCTCTGCGGTGATGACAAATGCTGACGATATCAGGCTATGGCTGTTTAGAGAAAATGGCGTATTGGCGACAGATGAAAATATCGTTTCCACACCCAAGTCCGTTGGTTTCTGTAATTCAAGTAACATCGCGTATTATTCCGGCGATCCGCTCACGTGGGATTATTTTGTTCCATTGGATATAGTAACGCATGAATTGCAACTTTTCGGCAACGAAAGAAAACACCGCGTATTCCCCCAAGGAAACAGTTCACAGGACATTGCTCTTTACTATGGTATTCGCCTTTGCAAAAATGGCGGTGTTGCTGTATATGTGGATAAGCCCGTAAGTGTCAGAACAACCATTGAACGAGTAGTAGACATACAGAAAAGAGGGTATAGTCTAAATCAAATAACCAATAATACTAATATTTCCGAAATGGAAAAGGTTCAGCAATTGATGTGCAAATACTACGGCAGAGATCATGTATACACTGCTGGTTGTTGCTACGGTATCCTCCCTCATCATAGTAGGTTACCTAATGGGGTCAAATTAGCCGTTGAACATGCTTTGCGTGAAAATATGGCTCGCTTTGTGGTGTGTACATCTACACTTGCACAGGGAGTTAACATTCCAATCAAGTATCTTCTTATGACCAGTGTCAACAAAAGAAACGTACAATCGAAAGTTCGATCTTTTCAAAACCTGATTGGACGCACAGCAAGGGCTGGGATGTATACGGAAGGAAGCATACTCATTACAAATCCTTCATTGTATTCAGAACGTGGCACTTATAAAGGCGGTGGAATATATAGATGGCGTGAATGCTGTGACATGTTCTCCAAATCAAACGCTGAGCCATGCAAGAGTTCATTGCTGTTGATTGTATCAAAGCTTGACATTGGTTATGGTGAGCCTATAAAGGCAAGGAGACTTGTTGACTATATACTTGAGCATTATGCTGAAGCAGATTGTTTTGACGCACTACAAGACAAGTTAATTAAGGCGATTTCAGCAGAACAGCACTCTCTGAATAAAGAAAGCATCATTTTTCAGCTATCTCAACGCAAACAGGTTTTGGAGGCTATTGAGAATTATCTTTGCTTCGTTCGTGGTACATTGCTCTCTTCAGAACAAGCCATTCCTGATAACATCAGTGAGATGATATGCAAAAATACACTTGCATACTATTTAGCTGACAATGAGGAAAAAGAAATGTTGCTTTCCGTATTTCAAATGATTGAAGCAAAGGTGGCAACGCTTAGTGAACAACAACATGTAAAGTATAGTGCTGCAATGACTGCCATCGAATGTGGAAAGGCAATCGAAGCATGGATTGGTGAGGTAGATCTGCTTAACCACTTCTATACAGAAGCTGATCTTCTTAGACTTCTTGTGAGTCTGTACGTCGGCCTATATAATATAAAACTAACGGAAGATGAATTGCTTCGTTTGTGTCAGGAGTGGATCGAAGGGAAAATGCCTTTGGAGATGCTTGAAAAGTCATCCTTTACGGATATTGATCAGTTGATGGATACCTGTCATAAGACCATCTCATATGAGCTGAGTTTTTTGTTAGGGAACATCATAGATCTGATACCAGAAAATGATGATGAAAACGCTGTAAGTGAGCTGTATTCAAGCCTGTCCTTGTTGCAAAGAAAGCTAAAGTATGGTGTTCCTAATCTAACAGCGATATCCATTTGCGAGTCGCTGTTCTGGGATCGTCACATAGCTGTAGAAATTGCTGCAATGCTTCGTCATGAATCTGCTACATCGTCTGATCTTGATATCTACTTACTATTCAACAAAGATAATATTAGTGTGTATCTGGAAAATATGCCAAGTTATTTTGCTGAGCGCTTTTCCACCTTCGTTAACAGAAAGTTAGGTACTTGATATACACAGTAACAACGAGTCTCTTGCAACGCTGCCAGAGACTCGTTGTTTTCAATAGTGTCATCATGCAGAAAGAAAAACAATCGCATACACCTGCGATCCTTCCGCATCCCTGCAGAAGGATCGCTTTTCTTATGCTGTTTCTTTCAAACGAGAATATTAAGGCACAAATTTTAATTGAGCATGGGAATGTAAGATCTAAGTTTTGCTCGCGCAATAAGTGTAGCCAATTGTAAATTGTTCTCACATGATTTGATGATCTTATGAGCTTCATTGTCTACTGTATGCACACGCAAAAAAGAAGGGAGGTTTCTCACCGGTAACTGAAGGGGTATCTCTGAACACATCGCACATGATCTTTTAGTCTTCAACTTCATAAGGAGGTTTCCTCATGTTCCACTGGCTATGCGCAAAAAAGCGTACTTGGCTGGCGCTTATTTCCTGTACCCTTTTTGCCTTTCAAATCACGTCTGCATCCGCATCAAGCGATATCCCGACTGTACGCTGCGGTAATCGTGGACAGAAAAGGATCGCTATTACCATCGATGACTGTTATGACATTGACCACGTTCGCGCTGCGATTGAGCTTTGCGAAAAATACGGAATCCCCATCACGTTTTTCCCCATTGGCAACGCACTGAAATATGCGGACGCCGAAGTATGGCAAAACGCGATTGATGCCGGTTGTGAGATTGGCAATCATTCATGGGGCCATAAGGATCTTACAACGCTTTCAGATCGACAAATTCGATTCCAGATGCTTCGCACTCAACAGAAACTTGATGAAATGCTTGGCTACCATTATCCGATGCAGGTGATGCGGCCCCCGTTCGGCTCCACCAGCAAGCGCGTTGCGGCCGCAGTTGCTTCTGTCGGGTACATGAGCGTTGTGAAATGGGACGTGAGTCAGACGGATGCAAGCAAAGCAATTTACGATGTCCAGAACGGCAGCATCCTCCTATACCATGCCCGCGCAAAAGATATTCAGTGTCTGAAAAAGCTCATTCCGAAACTGCTGGAGCAGGGGTACGAATGCGTTACCGTTTCTGAGTTGTTAGGATTTGATCCTGTTATGCCTTCGGAAGAAATCTACATTTATCAAGATGAACACGCGGTAGATCCATCCTTGCTGGAATAATTTCCGGGCTGATTTGATGTTTGCCCACTCCACCGTGTCATTAAGGTGTAACAGCAAAGGAGAAATGCCAATGGATAAAGATTTCTTCGTTCAGGAGATTGATGCGCACCTTGGTGTCCTATACAGGGTTGCCTTCACTCTTCTGAGAAACGACGAGGACTGCAAGGATGCCATATCAGAGGCAACCTTGAAAGCGTGGGAAAAACGCCACACGCTGCGGGACGAGAGTCGATTCAAAGCCTGGATGATCCGCATTCTGAGCAACACATGCTACAACATCCTCCGAAAGCGAAAACGCATGGTGTACTTGGACGAAATACCAGAGCCATCCATATCACCGCCTGACCCATCACTTGATATGGCCCTGTCATCGCTGCCTGAAAAATACCGATTGCCCATTATGCTCTTTTATGTGGAAGGTATGCAGTATAGCGAGATAGCCGAAGCGATGCATCTGCCGCTTACAACAATCAGAGGTCGTATCTACGTAGCCAAAGATATGTTGAGAAAGGAGCTGCAATGCGATTGAGACTTTTTGCTGCTGTTTGTGCCGCGCTGTTGATCTTGTCCCTGACTCCCTGTCGCTATGCCGAAGTATACGTCAATCAAACTCCTCCTGCAGATTGGACTGAACGAGATCTACTTCGGCTAACTGTATTTGCCACCGGTGAAAGCGACTGCATGCTGCTGGAAGCAGGCGGCGAGTGCATGATGATTGATGGAGGAGCCAATAAGTGGCGGGATAGTCTGTACTCCGCCCTGACAACCCGAAATATTACTCACCTCAAGTATATCTACAGTACCCATCCGCATGATGATCATATTGATGGCCTGTACAGAATCATGCAGAAGGGCATCACTGCAGATGAGTTCATTTCGATCTTCCCAAGACAGTTTCGCAATGAACTGCACAAGCGAACAGCTGCGGAGGCTGAGCGCAACGGCATTTCGTACATGCAGTTACAGGATGGCGATGTGCTGCTTCTGGGTGACGCAACACTCACCATCTATCACTGGGGTGAAGGAAAAACAATCAATGATATGTCCACCATCACCCGACTGGAATATGGCGAATGTTCGATGCTTCTCACTGCTGACATCACCGGTCTTGCTCAGCGATACTTCCTTAAAACGCTCGATCCTGACTTCCTGATGGTTGATATTGCCAAGTTCCCGCATCATGGTCTGACACCGTTTGTGACGGAATTCCTCGATGTTGTTGATCCGTCGTTTTTGTTCGCCACGAACTATGACAACGACGATATAGGCAAGGCACGTTCCCAGGCAAAGTACCGGAAGATTCCCATGATGGCTTCCGGATCGGGGATCATCATCATGGAGAGTGATGGGGAGGATTGGTACATCGTACAGAAACGTAACGAATCTTGATCTGGCAGATGGGTGCGCTGGATCATCCCATCTACCAGATGTCATTCTCGCAGCACTGCTGCAACAACACTTGGAAAGGAGACTCTACATGAAACTTGATCAGAACGAATTCCCCGATCTGCGCAACGCATTTCCGCCAGTACCCGATTCCTTTATGGAGCGTATCAAGGAAACGCTCGACAAAGTAGCGGACGAAGAACCTGCCCCCAGATTCCGTTTGCCCAAGAGCCCGCTTCTGATCGCAGCAATTCTCATTTTGTCATTGTCCACGGTGGCGGTCGCGCTGTCTCTCCTTGGCTGGACAGATTTCTTCGCTGATTACAATGTTCAGATGACAGTTGCCACACAGCAGGCACTGCAGCGTTCGGAACCCCAATCCTTTAATGTTGGCCCTCTGACGTTCACCTTCCAGGAATACTTTACCGATGGCCGTGTAGTGCTTGGTTCCACAAGCGTCACAGCCACAGACTCGAAGGCCACTTTTGTCAACGATGGTATTGATATACCTGTATCTGCAGATCTTTCGACGCCATGTTATCGTGTTCGCGCCATTTTGGATGTCGATCCTCAATACCGGGATAAACATCCATGCATGGAAGAAGTGCTCTTTAATGAGCTTGGTCAGCCGGTTTACTTCAATATGCTGACGATCAATCCAACCACAGACCTTCAAGAGGTTCCTGTAACCTATCAAATGTTTGCCTGGCAGATTGATCCGAAAACTGGCAGCGTCATTGATCAGTGGACGGCTGAAACTGAACTTACGATTCCGGTCACTGTGCTGAAAGGAACATATTCTTACACGACGGAAGATGTCTTTGTTTCTTCTGGTTATGAACTGAAGAATGTGACTGCCGATCTCACTGCAGCCGGAGTTTATCTCAAGGCAGTTTTCATCGCTGAAGAAGGTGCTCAATATGATCAGCTGCCCGATTTGTTTTGGTACGACGCAAGCAACAGCGAATACTCTGCCGGAATCAACCTGACATCATATGTTGACTTCGATGCGTGGCCTGAAGTCACATGTGAATACCTGATCTCCGCAGATGAGATGCCACAGATTCTGCAGCTGTCGGATCAAGTGAACAGTGTCATTCTCAAGTAAGCGTATTCTGACTGCGCATGACTGCAGCAGTCCCGACCATGAAAATGGAGTCTTCGCAAATGAAAAGGTTGCTTTTACTTCTCATGATCTTTGTCCTTGCCTGTCCTCTGGCCCACGCCGAAACGACAGCACAATACAAGGCTCTGACCAATGTTGACTTCGGGTTGCGGAAAAAACCGGAGGAGAGCAGTTACCGCTATCTGACGATCCCCGAAAAGAGCAAGGTGAAAATCCTTGAGTGGGGTGAGGAATGGTGTCTGATTGAGTACCAGGGACAAGCTGGGTACGCCAAAACCAAGTGGCTGTACCATGTTCAGTCGCTGGATGCGCTTCATTACCCTTTGCCAAATATGGTTCACAACATCACAGGGTATGTCGTTTTCACTCAGAACCTCTTGCTGTCTGGCGGTGGCTTCAATGGCCTGAACACAGTGCCAGGACAAATTGCGTGTGTTGACGCCGAGCAGCAACCTGGATTTTACTCAATTCCCATATGGCGTGATCAAAAAATCGTAACCGGCGATCTCGTTACATACCATCCCTTCACTGACTGGAGGGAAGCGTCATCCGGAGACATCATTGGAGGCTTCACAACATTCTATGGCGAGCAGCAAGGCAAGGGGAAAGCTGAAAATAGAGAGCATAATATCCTGCTGGCTTGTGAGCGTATCAATGACACCCTCATTGAAATTGATGCTTCGTTTTCCTTCAATGAACTGTGCGCCCCCTACAAAAAATACGGAGGGTATAAAATCGCACCAAATGTCAGTCAGGATGGCGAGGGGTATGGCGGAGGCGTGTGTCAGGTAACGACCACGCTCTACAATGCAGTCCTGACGCTTCCTCTCCAGATCACAGATTGGGCCATTCATCGTTACAATGGCGTCTCCTATGTTCCGCAGTTCTTTGATGCTGCTGTTGGAACTTACAGCGACTTCGTATTTACCAATACGCTTCCCTACGCGATCAAAATCAAAGCCATCCCTCAAAATGGGATGCTGACCGTTCTGATCTATTGCACATGATTCCGCATCATAAATGGAGGTATCTGTCATGAAGAAATATTTCGTTCGCTTGTTCTGCCTTGTGCTCTGCCTGGTTACGTTCACGCAGGTCGCATTCGCTGCAGAATCCCTCAAAAACTATCGTGTAACGATTGAAGGTACGAAGGGATATGAAGTATTCCTCACCAAACATCCCAAATTCAAGCTGGTTCATTCCAATGCCAACTATCCCAACACTTCCGTTCTTGCAAATGCCTTCCTGACCAACGAGTTCGACAGTGATCTGTTTACAATGAACAACCTGTTCTTTGACAGCAAGCAGCTGATGAGTAAAGGTTACTGCCTCGATCTCTCTGATAGTGCGATCATCAGCGAAGTCGTTGGCAATATGCACCCGTCCCTTCGTGACCAGGCGATGTACAATGGCAAGATCTATGCCGTGCCGGACACGATCATGTTTGATCTGCTTCTGATTAACCGTCAGGTATGGCAGGATGCCGGTCTGCCTGATGAGGTCCCGGACACTATGGATGAATTGCTGACCTTCCTTGAAACCTGGTGCGACTGGTTGGAAGCAAATCCGGGCTCTGACTTCCGTATCATCAACACCTGGGATGCTACTGTCTATAATGAAAGCAGCTATACGGAAATGATCACGGGCTGGATTATCAACAGTTATCTGATGTATACGAAGTATTCTGGGGACGATCTGACCTTTGATGCAGCCGTGCTGAAGCCGATGCTTGAACGCGCAGCCTTGATTGGTAAGCGTCTTTATGAAAATGAACCCCGTGTTGGCTACGATGGAGAAAATGCAGGACAAGCCCTTTTTTACACCAGCTATGGTCCGAGTTGGCCTGCAAGCGATGCAGACATCATCTTCTTGCGTATCAGTGATGATCAACCGAAGATTATTAGCTGCTGTCTGCTTATGACTGCAATTTCTGTCAACACCAGTCAGCCTGAACTGTGCATCGAATTGCTGGAGGATCTGGCATCTAATTTTGATTCGCAACGACAGGCTTTCCTGATTCAGGGTACGGAAGCCGTTATTTATGAATATGCTGAGGTACAATGGAATGATTACCAGCGGCGTCTGGCAGAGATCGACGTCAAATTGGGTTCTGATAACCTGAAGGCATCTGCCAGGACTGAATTGGAGCTTGAACGCACAAATCTGGTTGAAGAGATGAACAACTTTGAGCAAAGCGGAATGCTGTATGTAATGTCTGAAAGCCAGATGCAGTCCTATCAGGCCTATGGTGACGCCCTGTTCATTGATGCTCCCGGCGTATTCGCCGCAGGCACAGAGGACTATCGTACGCTGCTGAACCTTCAGAAGCAGTTTGCAGCCGGAACAATCACTGCAGATAAGCTCCTGAATGAACTAAAACGCATGGGACAGATGATCCAGATGGAGCTGGGATACTAAATATTTTGGCAACAAAGCGGCAGGCTCGCACAGCCTGCTGCTTTGTGCTATAATTTTTTTGTGAAATGGTTTTTTTCACGTGACGAATGGTACCCTCTGTTAATCTAACAGATGGACAGGTATCAAGGAGTTGAGTGAATGAACAAAGAATATTTTGTGCGTGAGATTGACGCAGCTACCGGAATGCTATACCGTGTGGCGTATTCAATCCTCAGAAATGATGACGCCTGTAAAGATGCAATTCAGGACACGGTGCTGAAAGCGTGGGAAAAACGCTCCACCTTGCGTGAGGAGAAGTATTTCCGCACCTGGATCACCCGTATCCTAATCAATACCTGCTATAACACGCAAAAGAAGCGGCTGAGATTCGTTTCTATTGAATCAGTTCCCGAACCGCTGATTGATCCCCCTGATTTATCTCTGTCGCTGGCCTTGCAATCGTTGCCTGAAAAGCTGCGTCTTCCATTCATCCTCTGTTATTCCGAAAAAATGAGTTATGCCGAGATCGGAAACATACTGCACATTCCGGTTGCTACTGTGCGCGGTCGAATCTATCGCGCCAAGCAGGAATTGAAGAAGGAGCTGGATGCAGAATGAAAAAGAAAATAGATGAAATGAACTGGCAAAATGCCTTCCGGGAAGTGCCAGATGATTTTCGGGATGCTGCAATGAAAGCGGCCCTCTCTGTCCAAGAGGAAGAAAAACCCGTGCGTTATGGACACTCCTTCCGTATGCGTCCCATTCTGATCGCAGCAATTCTGATCGTTGCACTGACCTCGGTAGCCATTGCTGCCGATCTGCTGCTGGGATTTGGATGGCTTGATTACCTGAAATCCGAATTTGGAGTGAGTGTTTCTGATTCCGCTGGGCAGGCAATGCAAAACGTGGAACCTGTTGTCTGGGAAGTTGGCCCGGTTACCTTTACAGCGCAGGAGATCATTTCGGATGGACACATTGCCGTCAGTACGATCAATGTACGCATGACAGATGGTTCTCCGGCACTGTTTACAACAAACATGGATGATCCTATCAGTTCTATGGGCCGTGGTGAAGAATATGCACGATCCCTTGGCGTTGACCCCGATTCGACATGGTTGGATGCTGCACAGCAGCTGAACAGACCTTTGTACTATGTCCGGGCAATCCTTGATGTTGCCCCTGAATACATTGGTGAACAAGCCATGGAAGATACTATGCTGAATGAGGATGGCACCCTCTCCATGTACAGCATGGTTTCGCTTGCACCTGACACCATCCATAACGAGCTGCCTGCTGGCTTCTTCCTTCTGGTTCGTCAGATTGATCTGACAACCGGTGAAGAAGGTGATTCCTGGCGCGAAACCATGGAAGACAAGCTTCCCATCCAGCCTATGCTGAATGAAAGGACATATTATCCCCAGGGTAATGCTTCGATTGAGGGATACGATATCGAAAGCATTCATGCAGCGCATTATGTAACCGGCGCATACCTGACAATTTCGTTGGTCGCTTCTCCCTCTGCCACCCCGGATGATGTGTATGCTATGGGTTCGCTGGAAGTGACGGATGAAGCCGGTCTTCCTCTCCCTGACGGTATGGCTCTGCAGGAATCTGCTGACACAAGCCAATGGCCGCATGCCACACTCTCTATCATGGTTAGCGTGGATACGCTTCCTGATGCCTTGCATATCAGCAATGGTACAGATACCATTATTCTAAAATAAGGATAAGTCAGCCCTCTGCAACACTGGCAGAGGGCTTTTTGCATGTTAAGGTGTTATTTTCTTTGTTTCTTGATAGAACCAAACAGCATTTGCAGTGAACTGTTTCTTGGATTGCCTGTCATACCATTTTCAAGCGCAGATAAAACTCGTTTCGTATTCTGTTCGCGCCATACCAGCATGGATAACTCTTGATCAACGTAGTATTTGAATTCATGAATGATAGCAGTATCTTTTTCTCTTGCGGATCTCATAAACTCCCTCCTTTCAAAAGATTAGACGTGATTTTCACAAAAAACGGTCCACTTTTCCTGTGCTGGCATCCCATATCCTGTCCATTTTCTCGTTCAAATGCTATACTTACCGTGATACTTAAACTCAGTCGAAAATTAAACGAATGGGTTTTGGAAAAAGCCTCGTCTAATAAGTGAAGGAGGTGATAAGGTGAGCATTTTCCATCGCGAAACCCCTGACGCCCAACGGGAGCAGGAACTAATTCAGCTAATGGACCAGCACAAGACTCAGTTGATGCGAATGGCATACATGTACTTGGGTGATTTGGCATTAGCAGAAGAAGCGGTGCAAGATACGTTCTTGAAAGCCTATGCTCATCTGGATCGCTTCCGTGGTGAGTCCAGCAAGGGAACATGGCTAACAAAGATCGCAATCAACACCTGTAAGGACATGCGTCGCACTTCATGGTTCAGAAATCGGAAAAACACAGTCACATTAGATTGTGTACCTGACTGCGGCGAAGAAGATACCTATACAGATGATACGGTATTGAAAGCTGTTATGGCCTTGTCGGACAAAGATAAGCAAGTGATCCTGCTGCGGTTTTACCAGAACATGACGGTACCGGAAGTTGCTCATGTTCTGTCGATTTCCGTGTCTGGCGCAACTTCCAGATTGAACCGTGCCAAAGATCATTTGCGAAGCATGCTGAAAGGATGGTATTTCGATGAAGAATGACCTTCGCACCAAACTGAATACCGCCCTGCAGGATGTAGACTGGAAGGGTGAGGATCAAGTGCTGCAGATGATCAGGCAGCAGCACAAACCGGTTCGCCGTGTTCTTCCCTCGCGGTCGCTGATCTTTGCCATCATTCTGCTCATGATGATGGCCACGACTGCAATAGCACTAACGCTGCATTTTTCCGGCTTCTTTGATGCAAAGCTCCAGGCCAAACGGACGGTTCAGCGTGAATACGCCCTTACTGATGAGATGATTGATCTCTTTACCTATGAAGCTGTTAATGGCGATGATCGTGTCGTTGCTACCTTTACCATGAAGATGGTACACAGTGATCGGATGGGCGTCTATTCCGTCTCCCGTACAGCTGACGGCAAACTGGATGCATCCTGGAGCCACGATAATGCAGATGCGGAACTGCTTGCTTCTGGTTCCTTGGCGTCACCTGCATGGGGCGTCAAGCAGTTGGAACGTATTCTTCCAATGTATCGCCAGCAGGCGTTCAACTGGGATGATGTGCTGGATTATTCGGCGCTTTCTCTTGAGGAACGCGCCGTAATGGATGCACCCATGCTTGAGGTTCAGGAAGTTGGCTCGCTTATCAATATTGCTCCCGGCAAGGCTGACCTGTCGATTGATACAGCCGGGCAGATTGCTCGTAAAGCAATTGTTGAAAAATACGGAGTCGCAGAAGATGCGCTTCCAGCCATTCCTACTAACATCAGTTTCTACCTGTATGGCGGTACATCCCGCAGGGAATATCGCTTTGATTTGGATAGTTATGTTGTCTATGTGGCATCTCCCAGCGGAAAGGTAACATACTGCCGCTGGATGGTGTTAGCAGAAGACCATACGCTCCCGGACGGAGACTTGAGCAACTACCCTGTCGCAGCGGAAGAATACATGGTCTCCGGTGCATTTGATCTGCTTACTCCCGAAGAAAAAGCCTCCGTGGCCCAGCGTTTCAAGGATGCAGGTCTCGCTGGACTTCTTCCGAGGAACGACTTCATTTCGCCCTCTGTGAATGATATGCGGGAAGCAAGCGCGCGACGGCTGGCAGAGGCAACGCTTGAGGCAACCTACAACCTGCCTGATGGCTGGGAAAGCCTGTTCACGGTTAGGACCTCACTGGTGAATCAATCCAATCGCCATGAATGGATTATCGAATATCTTCCGAATGAGCAAAAGAACTGGCATTGGCGTGAGTTTGATAGACTGGGCATCTATACAGTTACCATTGATGCAGGCAGCGGAAACGTGATTTCTCATGCATGGTCATTTGATCATGTAGAATTGAGGGAATACTCAGAACACGACTTCGCCAATGCACCGGCTTACAGCGGAGATATACTTCCCTGGGTACTGGCATTGCTGAACGACTTGCAGGAAATCTTGGATAAGTACCCGGAACATACTAACTTGTCCGAAATGAGCCTTGAGGACAGAGGAGCATATGATGTTCGTATGCGCGCGGCAGGCTATCCCGCCCAGCAGTATAATTCTTTGATTCCCCAATCCTCTGATATTCCACAGGAAGAGGCAGCAGTTATTGCTCTGGATGCTCTGAACACCGTATATGATCTGAGCAACATGTCTCTGGTCAGAGGCCAGCCCTCTCAAGAGAGCCTGATCATGGTACAGCTCAAAGATGGAAGCTGGATACGAGCGTGGATCATTGTGTACACAAATAATGTTGACATTTTCACTGTCCAAGTGAACGCTGAAACCGGTATGGTCGAAAACATCTGGCATGACAGCCCAGCGTTTAGCAACGGCTGATCAAATAGCACAATAGCATAATTAGGAGGAGAAAATCATGAAAAAACTCATGGCTGTGTTTGCTGTACTCATTTTGCTGCTATGTTCCACCGCATTGGCTGCTGGCCCCGTCAATCAGTTCAAAGATACGTGGACTACTTGCCAAACGCTTGATGCTTCTGCAGCGTGGGTATTAGACCAAGAGGGGCAGCTTTTCCGGTGGGACTATACCGAAAATGGCCCTGTTCTCATTTGTTCTTTGCCCATTACGAATAGCGCAATGTTCATGGATTATGAGAAAACTTATCCCTACCTTCCTGAGGCAAACAAGGCACAGATCAATGAAACCGTCAATCTGATTGCAGCAGACGGTGAAACACTCTATGGCATCAACAAGTACTCTGGAAAGATCGGCGTCATCACCGAAAATGGTGTCCAGTGGCAAACCACATTGGATACTGACTGCCTGCTGAATGATGAAGGCTGGGAACGTATGGTGAATGATTCCGTCGTAATGAATCACAAACTCTACCTACTGCTGGACTACTTTGAAGAAAACCCCAATGCGTCGAGAAACAGTCGTATTCTTGAAATTGATCTGAAAACCGGTACTTGCTGCTTGTCTGAGGCGGTGGAAGCCTACCACATTGCCCATTATAACGGACAACTGCTCCTCTTGTGTGAAAGCATGGACGGTAGCTATCTGATGCAGTTTGACCCTGCAACCGGCTCATTTGAAAGGCTGAACATTCCCGCGATTGCCGGTGAAGCTCTTGCCTACGACGAAAAGACTAACAGCATCTACATCGGTAACACTACTGGCATTTACTGTTCTGCAAACGGCAGTGAATTCTCTCTGATTAATAACAATCCTTCTCAATTTATCTTCGGCTCTGGTACTGTGACGAACGATGGCCGATATGTGTTTGTAGGCGAGGGTATCTGGGTAGTTGATCCCTCTGAATCCTCCAATGCTTCTCGGATGACAATCCGACTGCAGAGCGAAGACCCTCAATTGCGATCTGTGTTTATCCAGGCATATCCTGATGTGCTTCTGGATTGGAGAACTGACTTTGAGATGACCTCGGCAGATGTCGCAGATGCCATCAGAACCGGCGATACCGAAACCGCCGTATTCAGTGTCAGCGTGGACAGTAACTTTGGAAACCTGGTTGCAAAAGGTTTTGTCGCGCCTATCACAAATTCGGAGATCATTAGCAGCGTCAATCGGATGTATCCCTCTCTTGCTGCTCCTTTAATGAATGCTTCTGGTGAAGTAATTGCCTATCCCTGGGACTTTGGAACCTATACCTGGGAGGTCAACCAGAACCTGTGGAACAAGTACTTCCCTGATGCAGCGTTGCCTACCACCTGGAAAGACTTGTTTGTTTTGATGCAGGCATTTGAACAGGTTGACAACTCCGAGGGTGATCTGTTCCTGATGTCATGGGATTATGAATTCATGCTGGAAAGCGTTCTGAACTCCTACATTCTGCGCCAGAACATGCGAGGCGAAGAAGTGGACTTCACCGATCCTGTCCTGCTTGATACGCTGGTTGAACTGAACAAGGTTCGTGAATTGCTGCGAAATCGCGGAGTCGAATACTACGCCGAACATGAAATTTTCTGGGAGTCCGAGACTGTTGGTGACCATTCTCTTTTCCATTATGGACAAGGAAGTGCCACCAGATCAATCTATCTTTGGACTGAAAACGCACTGCCCGCCTTTGTGTTTACTCAAGATGATACGCCTGTATATGCCGGCTCTATGAGAGTCCTGATTGTTAATCCCAACTATGAGAATAAGGAACTGGCAGAAGCGTTTATTGCGCAGCTGACGAAGCCGGAATACAGCATCACCGCGCACTACATCTTCCATACTGACGCAACGGAGCCATATCAGCAGAACCATTACAATTTTACCGGCGATACGATTGCCAAGTGGCAGACTGCTGTGTCCGCAATTCGTCTCTCCACAGATGATCCTCTGCAGTCTGATGCTTTCAAAGTACAGGTTAGGACACTTATTGAGCGTTACGCTGCTGGTCAGCTAACTGATCAAATCTTCCTAATCAAAATGAATGAAACAGCCAGTATGGTAGAGAGCGAATTCAAGTAATGCATGGAAAGGCGGGCTGTTACTTTTCACAGCCCGCCTGCTTTTTTGCCAATCTCCACAGAAACTATTTGATGATTGTGCTTCTTGCATTGTCTATATAGTGAAACCAATTCATCAACGTTCTTTGAAATTCTCAATTCTGCAGCCAGAGAATCGGAGATGAATTGGTCGACTTACATAGTGAACCCGATTCCAACTACCGCAAGGAGACTACTATGTTTCGGAAAAACACCTCCCTATTGTTGTTTCTGATGCCTGGTTTGCTCCTGCTGCTGATCTTCTATGTGATTCCATTTTTCAGCGGCATCAGCTACAGCGTAACAGACGGCAGCAAGGCAAATGCCTTTGTGGGGCTGAAGAATTATGAAACTCTCTGGCAAAACAAGATGTTTCTTCTTGGTTTGAAGAACACCTTAGTGCTTTCGGTCATCAGCGCACCTTTGCTCTGGGTGATGTCATTTCTGCTTGCACTGATGCTGCTGTCCATCCAGCCCAAGGGAACCTTCTTCCGCTCGGCATCGTTGTTGCCTTACCTGGCACCGTCGTCTGCCATCCTGCTGGTCTGGCTGATTCTCTTTGATTATGGCGGGCCGCTGAATCGATTGTTGGATGCCTTTGGGATAGAACGTGTGATGTGGGTGGAAAGCTCCGCGTTACGCGCTCCCATCATTCTCATGTTCATTTGGAAAAACCTCGGCTTCTGTATGGTGATCTTTCTGGCTGCATTGCAGACTGTGCCACCGGCTCTATATGAGTATGCAACGCTGGAAGGCGGCGGATTCTTTACCAAAGCCTTCAAGGTTGCTCTGCCTCACATCCTGCCCACCGCCTTCCTGGTGTTTGTCCTGGCCTGGATCAATGCTTTCAAGATCTTCAAGGAGGTATATGTTATTGCAGGATCGTATCCAGATGCTTCTGTTTATACCCTGCAACACTATATGAACAATATGTTCTCGCGGCTTGATTACCAGATGGTTACTGCAGCTGCCTATTCTTTTGCCGTGATTGTGCTCGCCCTGTTTGCTGTGTTGTTCATCCTGCAGCGTCGGGCGTCCCAGTAAGGAGCGCTTATGAAGAAAAGACATTGGTTCCTGCGCACACTGCTGGGCTTGCTGGCAATCCTTCTTCTGCTCCCACTGGTGTTGACGCTCATATATTCCTTTTCGTCTCCTAACGAAATCAAGAGCTTTATGGATACTCGCAATCAATATGGTCAGGTTCTTATGGAGATCAAATTGTTTCCCAAGATGTTCTCCCTTGAGCAATACTGGCACGTTCTCATTCAAGATACGACTATTCTCCGTTACTACTTTAACTCCATTGCATATACAGTCGCTATCCTCCTTGGACAGGCGGTTGTTGTCCCCATGCTCTCCTATGCACTTTCCCGTTTCCATTTCCCAGGGCGCGATGTGATCGCATTCTCGGTTATCGTTCTGTTACTACTTCCTTTTCAGGTCACAATGGTTCCCACAGTGCTTACGCTGCGCAGCATAGGACTGATGGATAGCATGTGGGCAATCATCCTTCCTTCACTTGCATCACCCTTCTACATTTTTCTGCTGCGTCAAAGCATGATTGGTATTCCCAATGAATTGTTTGAGGCTGCGCAGATTGATGGTGCCGGTCCTATACGCTGCTACTTCCATATAGCGCTGCCGGTTTCAAAGGCGATTATCGGTGCTGCTGTCGCGCTGTCCTTTGCGGATTGTTGGAACATGGTGGAACAGCCTTTGGTATTCCTTCCGAATCGAAGCGATTTGTACCCCTTGTCCGTGGCCTTTAACCAGCTGTCTCAAAAGAGTACGGGCATTGAGTTTGCTGGCGCGACACTGTATCTCTTACCGGCACTGCTGATTTACCTGTTCTTCCAAAAAGATATTATGACCGGCATCCAGTTGTCGGAAATGAAGTGAGGTTTAGACGATGAGAAAGAAAGCACTAAAGGGGTTTGCAGCATTGATTGTGCTGCTGGTCGTTTGCTTCTTCTTTTCCGGCACGATCAAAACCCTAACCACACCCAAGGTGATGACTACTTATCCCAAGCAAGGACGCCTGAAGGAAAACATACCGCTGACCGGCTTCTTGACGTTTTCCGACACCACAAGTGTGACTTATGCTGATGTACCGGAAGGTGTTTCGCTCACAGTTACAGAGGTACATGTTGCTCCGGGTATGTATGTCCAGGCAGGAGATGTTCTCTTTGAAACCCGTCTTGCCAATGCAGATTCGCTGATCGCAACACAGGAGCAGAACTACTCTACCGCTCAGACAGATCTTCTTGCCTTGGAAAAGGAGAACAACACGCTTCGGATGCATCGCAATGATGAAAACTGGTTTTCAGCCTATGATGCGCTGGTTGCTGCGTATGATACGCGGCACTCCGCGCAGATCACACTGGAGGTTGAAGCCAAGCTGCAAGGTGTTGAATTGATTGATGGACGCCTGCCAGAAGGTATTATGGATGACACACTCCTTCTGGCACAGGAGGCTGTAGATACGGCTCAACGCGATGTAGATGTTGCACTAACAAGCATGGAGCGGGCTGACCGCGTTGGTGTCGCTGATGCAGCATACAACTATGTCATGAAACGACGCACTCTGGAATCGCAAATGAGTGTGGCCACCCAGCAAATAATCGCTCTAAAAGCGCTTGAAAAGGACTGTCAGCAGATTTGTGCTCCAAATAGCGGCTATATCATCAATGTGAATGTGACTGCCGGACAATCCTGGGATGGCATGTCGGCGGCATTGACCATGAGCGCCGCTGATGCAACACTTTTGCTCCGCGCTGACGCATCGCAAACCTCCCGCCCTGTGGATGAGGGTGCATCCGTCACGATCGTCGGGCGTTACGGGAAAGAGGTCAAAACAACGGTTTCATCTGTCGGCTATAACTCTGAAGGCGTTCTGTACGCAGATGCAATCCTGCAGCAAAGCGATATTTCTGTACTGGATACCCCGGCCAACCTGATGAAGAAGGGTATCACTCTGCAGATCAATTACACCGCTGCCAATGTCACATACATGCTTCCTGCCGGTGCGGTTCGCGGCAGTGGCAATAACAGATTCGTATACACGCTGACAAGCAAGGAAAACAGTTTCGGCCAGACCGTTCTGATCGTTGAAGAACAGAAGGTTACTGTGCTTGAAGAATCCAACGATACGGTAGCATTGACGGGACTTCCTGGCGACAAAATGATCGCATATATGGAAGATCGGGCAATCAGCCCTGGTTCGGAAGTGATGATCTATGAATGAAAGCAAGTGTAAAGTCAGTACTATCGGCATCATTCTGCTGATCATCGGTTGCTGCTTCATCGTTCCAGGTTGCTATCTCTCATGGCAAACACAGGACGGCTTTCAGTACATCGTTCCTGCTGAAGACCTGGAAACGACCACTAAAGGGGCATCTGCTGCTATCGGCTCGCTGGGTGAAGTTGCTGTATCCACAACCATTGCAGCCAGAAAGCAAGGAAGCACATTGAACGGCGTCCGTCAGGATATGGGCATAACCCTATACGCTGTAAATGATGACTATCCTGCCCTCTGTCACGAGACACTTAAGGCAGGCAGACTGATTAGCCCCGGTGATGTACAGGAAAAGCGCCAGGTCATCGTTGTCGATGAAAATACAGCCTATGCTTTGTTCTCTGGCGGCGACGCCATCGGGAAAAGCATCACCATTGATCAAGCAGACTGGACAATTGTTGGTGTTGTCAGCAGAAAGGCACGATATGGTGAATCGGCAGAAGGCGTCGCCTTTATCCCTCTATCAACAGCAGCAGAAAAGCATTTGAAGATGGATACTCTGGAAATCCGTGTGATCGGTGGTTCAGGGAACGGAAGCGAGGCTCTGCTGCAAACCACGCTCACCCAATGGCGGTCAGATGGCACATTCCTCTCGCTGGAACGTGAGAAATATGCTGCTACGATGCCGCTACACTGGGCTGTTGTGATCGCCGGATTGCTACTGAGCGTACGCATGATCAAGTATGTCATTGAATATGCAGCCAAACAGCTTGGTCATTATCGTCAGCGGCTGCAAAGCAACTATGCCCTTGAGTTGTTCTGGTGGATCGCCGGCAGAATTCTGTTGTTACTGCTTCTGGCAACCATAGCAGCAGCCATCACGATCATTACATTGAAACTCCTAACTGCACCTGCACTGGTATTCACAGATTGGATTCCTGAAAGACCTGTCAGCATTTCCTCTTACGCAAGCCGATTTTGGGCGATTCATAGAGAAAGTGCAAAAGCCATTCAGTATACTTCACGCGAGATGAGCACGATCATGCTTGCAGCGTGGCTGATCAGATGGGGCAGCATCGCAACACTCGGCGGCTGTTTCATCACAACGAAAAAATGGAGGAACACAAAATGAAGAAACTGTTTGTTTTCTGCTTGGCTCTGATGCTGGCAGTTCTGCCGATGGGGATGGCAATGGCTGAAACGATCATGATCTATGGCACCGTCATCAACACGCAGCCACAGCCTGTCATCTGCACGGCTGACGGTTCGATTGATCAGATCCATTTTACTGTCGGTGATCGTGTTTCCGAAGGCGCTGTCATTGCCACCCTCGCTACACAGAAGGTATATGCGACCACTGACGGCACTGTTTACCTCTTTGGTGAGCCCGGTGACAAGATCAGCGACATTGCAGATCAGTATGGTGCCGTTGCCTATATTGCTCCTGAAAAGCCGTACACCATTACTGCAACTGCAACGGATCGAAACGGTGTGGCTGTCAGCGTACTTCCTGGCGAAGTTGTTTTCCTGCGTTGCTATAAGGACGGCAAACACACTGGCAAGGGCATTCTTGCCAAGCTGGAAAAGGGCAAGTATACGGTTGTTGTTACCGAAGGCGAATTTGCAAATAGTGAGACAGTCTCCGTCTATCGCCAGGAAGATTACGCCGATACCTCCCGCATTGGCCGTGCCAAGGTAGATACTGCTGAAATGATCGCCTGCAAGGGGGACGGCTATCTTGTTCAGTTCCATGTGGCCAATGGCGCAAAGGTTGAAAAAGGCACTCTGCTATACGAAACGATTAACGGCAGTTTTGCACCTGGTTCGCAGAATCAAAATCAGATTACCTCTCCTGTGAACGGCATCATCTCCGCCATCAAACTGGAAAACGGATCTCAGCTGACCGGTGCTGCTGTTGCGGCCACAGCTGAACAGTCCGATGCTTCCAACAAAAGTGGTAATCAAAACGATAAAAAGGATGAATCTGCTCAGACAGTTAGCGAACCTGCATCTCAGGCTGAAACGCATTTGATTGCTGAAATCTATCCTGACGCCAACTTGCGTATTGTTGCGTATGCTCCTGAAAGCGTCCTGAATGAAATCCATGTGAATGATACTGTCTATGTTACCTGCCAATATATCGAAAACATGGCAAGCCCTGTGGCAGGTACTGTTGAGAAGATCTCTCGTATTCCCACGCCGGATGCGAACAGTGTGGAAGCTCAGTATGCTGTTTACATTACCGTGGAGGACGCGAGCAGCTTCTATTACGGCATGAATGTTATCGTGACCACTGGCGGAAACAACTGAGAAAGGAGCAGACATACATATGACACAGATGGAAGTAAAGTTTTGTTCTTGCCTTGATGAATACATGATGCAAAACTTTTTTCAAAATCGCCAAGAAATGGCTTCCGCTTTGAAGCTTCAGTTGACCGAAATGGATGAAATGCACCCTTCCGACCTGGCAGCACGGATTTTCAAGTACTGTGCCGTCAATCACATCTCCCTGGATAGCGTCATTATGCAGATGGCCAAATGACTATATTCGCAAGCAAGTCTCCAGTGTTTGCACAGGAGACTTGCTTATTCAAATACTGTGCAGTTAAACGAATTTTGGGATAGCGTCATCATTCAGATTGCAAGGTAACTACATACAAAAACGGTCTTCTGCAGGTTGCGGGAGACTGTTTTCTTATGCATGACAATCTGTCGAGGGTGTTGTAGAATAATTCTATGATTTTTCCTGGAGACCGAAGATTTTCGGGCATTCCACTCGTCTTAGAAGGTGAAGGAGGTGATCGGAGTTGGAACGTGCTGTGGTACCCAGCATGGACCGCGAAGAACGGCTACGCTGTTGGATTGACGCCTATTCAGACTCAATCCTGCGAACTTGCTTTCTTTATCTGTCCGATCAAGCCCAAGCCGAAGATGCTCTCCAGGATACCTGGGTGAAAGCATGGCGTTACATGGGCGAGTATGAGCGCAAAGGCGTTCAAAATGATAAAGCATGGCTGATGCGCATTGCCATCAATACCTGTAAGGATTACCGGCGTACGGCCTGGTTCAGGCACATTGATAACCGGAAAGCGTTAGACGAACTTCCACCTCGCCTGCTACAGGTAGAATCGGAAGACCAGAGTCTGTCACATCTTGTTATGGCATTGCCAGTCAGATATAAGCAAGTTGTTTTACTGTATTACTTTCAGGGCCTTACTCAAAAGGAGACAGCAGAGGCATTGGACATATCTCCATCCGCTGTCATCCGGCGTCTGAGAAACGCTGAGAAGCTTCTGAGACAATCACTGACGGGAGGTGAAGAATTAGATGGATAACAAGATGAGAAAACAAATCGAGCATACCCTGAATGCTGAGCTATCAGGGCTTTCGACTTCTTCTCTCCAGCGTGATCGTCTGTATCGAAATGCAATAGGAGGAGAAAGAATGAATAAAAAACATAATGCCACTTTCCGCCCTGCTCGCAAAATTGCTATTCTGCTGGCGGTCATGATGGCGATGACTTGTGTTGCTTTTGCTGCATTCTATCCCCAGATCGCTGAGATCTTTGGCCGCCGTTACGGTGAGGATACGCAGACATGGCTGGAACATGGTGACATTGCTCTGCCTGCTGATTCCGTTCAGGTGGACGGCGTTACCTTTACGCTGGAAGAAGTAGCATATCGTAACCACGGTCTGTATGGCTTGGTTACCATTACTCCCGGCGACGGCATTGTGCTGCTTGGTGAAGATTTCGAACTCAGCGATGCTTACGGTTATGCCGTGCATTACGGCGATAAAGCGCCGGAGGGAACCATCTCTATTCAGGAGAAAGCTGCCCAGAATGGCAGTACCATTAAGCATGTGGGGTTCAATCTTGACAAGATCGGCGTGAATAATGGCGCTCTGCTGGAACCCGATGGTTGGGGACTCGGTGAGTATCCTCAGCGCGATGGCAGCATTCAGCTTCTGTTTGAAGTTGAGGATGGTATTGCGATCTCCGAAGGTGACACCTATACCATTCAGATGACGGCCACTGTGTGTGCTGTTTCGCCTGATGGTGTCGTAGATTACGAGAATCTCATCAATCAGGTGTGGACGGTAAAAATCAAGCCTGAACCTTTTGCCGAGGTCGTTAGCACGCCTGCTGATGCTGCAGAAGCGCCTGCAACTGTTGCACCGTCCGTGGGCAATACCACAGCAGAAATGCAGATCATTGTTCCTGACGAGTATACTGCTAACGGTACTTTGCCGGTCTACAAGGCTACCGAACGTGACTTCAGCCAGGGTATAGATAACAACTGGTTCAACCAGAGCGGTGTGGCAAAGGAAGTGCTTGACACTCGCCACATTGGCGGTATGGTCGATTTCAATGATGGCGGTCATCTGGACTGGGGCAGCTATTATCTCTACTATAACACTTACGATGGCACCTATGAAGCAGTAAGTGAACTGGCTGATGGTGGCACTTTCACCGAAACCCTGCCCAAACACGCATTGGCTTCCGATATCAGCAGCATTGCCGGCTGGATGGTCATGGGCTTTCCCGGAACAGGTGAGGTGTATACGCTTGAAGACACGCAGCTGAGTACCATCAGCCTGGATGAAGCCAAGACGCAGGCAGAAGCTCTGATGGCGAAGCTGGGCATGACCGGCTACACCTGCACCACTGCGCTGGATATGGGTGTGGATCGAATTCATCACATGGGCGCACTGTGGAATGACGCCATTGACAGCGGGGCCATGTGTACCAACGCCTTCCGCTATGACTATTCCACCGCCACGACTGCTGATGAAGGTTACTACCTCCGTTATCACAAGTTCGGTACCGATGGCGATATGGCCGGTCAGTTCGAGGCTGTGTTCTATGTCACCGCAGATGGCATCAAGAGTATCAACCTCCGTGACGCCTATGAGCAGGGTGACGTGATCCACACGCCCGCCAAGCTGGTGGATGCAAAGACCGTGGCGGCGGCTCTGCCCGGTGAAATGGCTGATTCCCGCTATCCCGAAGAACTGAAGCAGATCACCCGTGCCACTCTCACCTGGATGCCTGTCCGTGCCAACAAAGGCGACGGCATGGTGATGACTCCGGTTTGGGTGCTCAGCTACCTGACCGATGAAGGCGAGCAGCAGGGCTACGAGTGCTGGGCAGTGTTCGATGCAATCGACGGAAAACTGATCGATGCTATCTTCAACTGATCCCATTACTGCTCTATAAAAGCAAACCTCGCCCCGTCGCTCGTCGGCGGGGCTTTACCCTTTGATTGCTATCCTTATGCGTTCTATAATCAAAAACAACTTTCTTCCTGAAAACCCAATGCCCTTCTAATGTTTCTGATGATAGCCTTGTTGATGATGCTATCATGGGATGGGTTCCAAATAAAGAGGTGTATATATTTGAACATGCCAATGACATATATGGAACAGAAGTTTTGTCACTGCCTGACCGACCATATGCTGCAACACCATTTCCATGATCGGGAAGAAATGGCGTCAGAGCTTAATCTCAAGTCAACTGAAATGGACGAAATGCACCCTTCCGATCTGGCTGCACGGATTTTCAAATACTGTGCCGTCAATCGCATTTCCCTGGATAGTGTCATCATGCAAATGGCCAAGTAACCCATATAGACCAGCAAGCCTCCCGCATTATCTGCAGGAGGCTTGCTGGTCTATACGTGACATACCACACAAAAAGAGATACAATTCTTTTGCAATCTTTTTTTGAAAATATCGACATGAGAGCCATCCTGTCTCGTCTACATAATCGAAGGAGGTGAGCAACGAATGGAAGTTGTCAAGGATCCGGGCAACAACCGTGACCAGGTACTGGTTCAGATGGTGAATCAATATCAGGGATTGCTGCTCCGCATGTGTTATATCTACCTACGGGATATGGAACTGGCGAAAGACGCCACGCAGGATACCTTCCTCAAGGCATACAGGTCGCTGAACTCGTTCCGTGGAGAATGCAGCGAGAAAACCTGGCTGATCCAGATCGCTATGAACACTTGCCGGGACATGCAGCGTTCCGCCTGGTTCCGTCACAATGACCGGCGTATTACGCCGGAAGACTTACCGCAAGCCATTCGTCTGCCGGATGACAATGATGATCTTGATGTAATGTGCGATGTAATGGAACTTCCGCCCAAGCTCAAAGAGGTCGTCATGCTGTATTACTGGCAAAACATGAATGTGAATGAGATCGCCCATACACTGGGCATCACTCATTCTACTGTATCAACCCGACTAAAGCGCGCCAGAGAAAAACTCTATGACGTGCTGGAGAGGAGGTTAGGTTATGGAAGATCTCAAAGCTAAGCAGTTTGTTCACCGTGTAATCGATAACTCTCTTTCCGGCATTCAGGATGATCCCTGGATGGCGCAGCGGATTCTTGCCAATGCGAAAGGAGAAGAACCAGTGGTAAAGAAAATATCGACATCCATGATTCTTGTAATCGTTTTACTCTGCCTCGCGACTACTGCGATTGCGGCAGGCATTATCTACAATCAGGATTGGTGGTGGAACAATCGAAACAGTTTTGAAAAGAACGATAAACCTGAATTATATGAAGCTGTCATGGCAAACATGGTGGAAAACCCCACGCAGACGCAGTGTGAAGACAATCAGGTTCAAATAATCATTCAAGATGTTTCGTGGGCACCGGAAGCTGATATCATGACCATTTCTTTCAAGGCCACGCCGAAGAAGCCCGATCAGGATGAGCTTCACAGTATGTGGGCATTGGATACTGATGGAAGCTATATCGGCGAAGGAGGTTCTGTTACAGTTACCGACGACAGCGAAGACCGGGCAGTGCACTGGCTTTGGCGGACGGATATTGGGCTGGATGGATCTGGAGGGTATGGACATATCCCCGGCTATGGTCCGGTGTCCGCTATGATGGATGACAGCAGTAAAAATCTACTTATGCTGGATTATACAGGAACAAACATCATCGATTCTACTGAAATCGAAAATGCTGTAGATATATTTCCCTTGGAAAGCTGTATGGATATGTTCAGAACTGCTGCCGGTGATGTTTACTTTGTTGGACAATTCGATCTAAGCTGGCTCAGAGATGAATACGATCAGGAAATGCAAAAACGTGCCGAAGAAACTCCTGATATGAAAGAGTATTATGAGCAGAGAATTGCTATAGCCCAAGCTGCACGGGATCGTATCGATAAAGAAGGAATCGCCTGTATCTTGACCTATAGAGTTGTAGAATATACAGAAGGAATGAATGACATGGATCTGTACACAAATGGAGGAGGAAGGTCTGTTCAGTTCGTCATTCTCCCCAAACAGTAATTAAGTGCCGAAGTATCTTGCGTTTCTTGACTATAATCTGATGGGCTTTGAGATCAGTGTGTGGTATAAGGCAAATGATTTCTCTGCAGCGGTCACGGATCCGTTAATGTGATCTATCATGTTGAAAGTCTTGACCAGCCAGTTAAAGCGTTCACTGTGACAATCAATGCAGTTATCGGGGAAGTGCACAACACTTATACTACTGGAACAATCACTGAACAGTAGGTATCGGGCAGGTGAAAACCTTTGGATATATCAATGCCGTACATGGAGCAAAAGTTCTGCTCTTGCCTGACAGACCACATGCTCCAGCACCATTTCCATGATCGGCAGGAGTTGGCCTCAGCGCTTGATCTCCAGCCAACTGAAATGGACGAAATGCACCCTTCCGATCTGGCGGCGCGGATTTTCAAATACTGCGCAGTCCATCGAATTTCCTTGGATAGTGTCATCATGCAGATGGCGAAGTAAACCCCATAGACCAGCGAGCCTCCCGCATTCCTGCAGGAGGCTCGCTTTTATTCGTTTATCAGGCTTTCCAGCACCATCACTTCGTGCTGGAGTATTTCAAGATAGTTCATGGCTTCCTGCATGTTCTGCAGCTTCGTCGGCATGGCACTCAAAATCATATCAGGCGTCTGTGCTGCCAGCGCACGGATTCCAGCCTGATGCTCAGCTACTTTCGTTTCTTGCTTTCGCACTTTGTCGTGCGCAGCCGCCAACCGCTTCTCAATCTTTTCCTTCATGCGTCAACCGTTCCTTTCGTCGTGGATTGCTTGCACGACACAGACTACGGTTTATTCTCTCACAATGCAAAGCAGCTATGCAAGCTTATCGCGGTAATCCCAACTCTTTGCGAAGTATACCATGCATGATTTCCTCTTCGATTTGATGCAGGTTGTCTCCGGTCAGTTCCTTTCCTTGGAGCTGCAGAAGCCTTGCTGCAGCAGTATCAATCAGAACCATATCCAGGACGCTGCTATCCCTTTGCAGTTCCTGTGTGATGACGTCCATGAGTTCATCATCGGTCCATTCTACAGACACATCCGTCAGCTGCTTCATCAAGTCCTGGCGGTCAATTTCATTCTTGTCCATTTACAGACCTCCCAGAGCCATTTTTACCCGTATATGTGCAACTTTATTATAGCACAATTACACGCTGTTGTGCAGATATGGACTGTGACGTTTCTTCAAGAAAATGCTCAAACCTAATAAAATATAGATTGCATGATTAGGTTTGAGGTGATGATATGCCTGTCAACAGTAAAGCGATTGGTCGCAACATCCGCAACGCGCGCAAAGCCCAGGGTATGACCCAGGAAAAGCTGGCAGAGTGCATGGGCGTATCCTCTGCCTACATAGGCAAACTGGAACGTGGTGAGAGAACTGCCAACCTCGACAACCTGTCTGAGCTGGCGAAGATCCTGACCGTGCCGATTGAATCACTTGTTCAGGGCAGTGTTCCAATCAAAAATGATGAGCAACTTCCAAACGATTTTCTGGACGCTGTTCGGGAGAT
The DNA here is from genome assembly GCA_017517815.1 of Clostridia bacterium. The sequence continues at coordinate 40,298 of JAFWYA010000073.1, forward strand.
TACAAAAGGATGCTCAAAACATACATTGCAGACCATGCTGGATGTTCTGATCACCATGGCCCGCCATGACAAAGAAAACTAAGCTGCTCCCTGGGAGCGGCTTTTTTCGCATGTGGGTACGCAAAACTTGACGTATGTTCAGACCCGGCAATTCGATATAGAATATACATGACCCCAAGAGAACGGAGGCTGCACCATGGACAACGAGAAAGAATTAGTCCGCTTTATTCTTCAGTATTTGCTGGATAATCACTTTGAAAGCAAGTCTGACATGGCAAGACAGCTGGATATTCGTCATCGTACCATGCAGCGCGTATTTGAACAGCTGCACAACGACAAAGCGAAAGGAAGCACGATTGTACTTGATCGCGCTCTGTTGTTCTGCGCCAAGCGAAAGATATCGGTAGATCAACTGTTCAGGGAATATCAGGACTTCCACCAGGGAGCCTTGCTGGAACCCATTCAGCAAGATAAAGACGTCGAAACAACACCGTCAGCCCATGATCTTTGTCTGCCGGATTTCGGAAGTCTTTCCGAAGAAGTCAGGGAGTATTACGAGTACTATGTTCCGTACCTCCGAGTACTTTCCATGTTCTTTTGCGCACGTTGTTCGCATCACTGTAACCCTTGGGAGGGGCTTGACTGGATGCATAGAGATTGCACCATAGCCAAGTTATCTCAAAATCTGTTTGATACGGCAAGCAAGAGTAAAACGGAAGCCGAGTGACAATTCACCCTTTGCCCGCTGCTTTTGCACAGCACTATGCTGAACCGATATCATATACGAATCTTGACAACTGAATACCAGCGAACAGGTACAGACCTCATGTTGTGGAAGCGACAAATGGAGCGGCGCGAAGACGGTGTTTCCAGAGCGATCAACGCAATCCATTGACCCCGCCGTGGCAGGCAGGGCGCGACGATCCGGCATGGGATAATGATACTTCCTCACGGCCCCGCGCTGACTGACGGGGAGTTCCTGCGGTATTCGCCTGTCCGGGGGACGGCGGTATATGTGGGACTATGATATAGCTGCAGCCGGTTATAGCCTGTGCGCTGTCAGATTAAAAACAGAACAGCACACGGGGAGTCGCTGCCGCTTGCGAAACGAACCGTTTGCTATTCCGTATCCTTGAGTATTCTGCGTGCTATGTGTACAATCGTATTTGCATAGCACAGCAACCATATGGATCAATCCATAAGAAAGGAGGCAACCATGAAATCCCTAACTGCTACCTCTCAGGCAGACCCTTCTGTAGCGAAGACGTACCGGGTCGAAGACATCGCCAAGATTCTTGATATTGGCCGTTCTTCTGCCTATAACCTTGTGCGGGAAGGGCATTTCAAAACAGTGCGAATCGGAACGGCGATCCGCATCTCGCGGAAGTCCTTTGACGAGTGGTTGGAAAGTCAAGCAATCTAACCACGCAGGAGGATGAATAAGTATGGCTTCTATCGTGAAAAGAGGAACTGGCTACAGCGTCGTATACAGGTACGAGGATGAACTGGGCCAGTCCAAACAGAAATGGAAAAAGTGTTCCACCTACAAGGAAGCTCAAAAGGTGAAAGTCGATATTGAACACGGTTTGACCGCTGGAACCTTCGTGGCTCCTGCCAGTCAGACGGTTCAGGAATTCCTTGAAGATTTCGTCAGTCTGTACGGTGAACAGAAATGGGGCGTGTCCATGTACACGTCCAGCTGCGGGCTGATCAACAACTACATCAATCCCATCATCGGCCATCTGAACGTGCAGGACATTACCTCCCGTACTGTCGATAAGTACATTCAGACGCTTCGCAAGACGCCCGCCGTCAGCACCAGAACCCATCGGGCAACAACCAAGTTCCTGACGGATACCAACGTGGAGAAGATCATCAAGCTCCTGCGCTGCGCTTTCAAGCAGGCAGTCCGCTGGGAGCTGATCGCCAAGAATCCGTTTGAGAATGCCGTGTTGCCCCGTACACGCTACAAAAAGCGTGACATCTGGGATGCAGACACTATTCGTAAAGCGCTGGACGCCTGCGACAACACCCGGCTATATCTGGCGATGAACCTTGCCTTTGCTTGTTCGCTGCGCATGGGCGAGATCCTGGGCCTTACCTGGGACAATGTTCACATCTCGGATGCGGACATTGCCGCAGATGACGCTTGGATCTACGTTGACAAAGAAGTAGCCCGCGCCACGCAGAAGGCAATCGACGCCATTGGCGAGAAGGACATCTACCACATCTTTGAGCCGGTGATGAAAAACACCGCTACCCGCATTGTGCTGAAGCGTCCTAAGACGGAAAGCAGTATCCGCAAGATCTGGCTTCCCAAGACGCTGGCCTATATTCTTCGGAAGTGGCAGCAGTCGCAGGCTGAAATCATTGAGTTCCTGGGGGATGAGTACCAGAATTTCAATCTGGTAATTGCCCAGGACAACGGACGCCCCGTTGATCAGCGGATGATCGAGAAGGATTTCAACCAACTCAAAACGACGGCAGGACTGCCCAACGTGGTTTTCCACTCGCTGCGCCACTCCAGCACGACCTACAAGCTCAAGCTGAATCATGGCGACCTGAAGGCTACTCAGGGCGATACCGGCCACGCCGAAGTTGATATGATTACGAGAATTTATGCACACATCCTGGATGAGGACAGAAAGATCAATGCTCAGAAATTTGAAACTTCTTTCTATTCCAACCCGGATTTGCGTAATGTGAGAGCACCAGCAGACCCGCAACCCACCATTGATGTGGCTCTGCTGATCCAGCAGCTGCAAAATTCTCCCGAACTTGCGACCACTCTCGCGGCCTTGTTGCCCCGGACCCGCTAATCACTCTGTTAGCAAATTGTTAGCAAAGCCCAAAAAGGCTTGGAAACGGTTCGTGTCCTGTTAGCAAATTTCTGGCTTTCAGGGTGCTGAAGTCCGATGGCACTCCGACCTCCGTGACGGCATGAAAAAATGCCGCAAACCTTTGAGTTTACGGCATTTTGGCACGCCCGGCGGGGGTCGAACCCACGGCCTGTCGCTTAGGAGGCGACCGCTCTATCCTACTGAGCTACGGGCGCAAATACGTTATAACCCTCGTCAGGGGCGGCCGAACACCTTCCGCTTAGGAGGCGGTCGCTCTATCCTGCTGAGCTACGGGCGCACGGCTTTGGTTATTATACCAAAACCCGCGCCCGTTTGTAAAGCCCTTGCGTTCGACAAAAATGGCGCCTCGATTTTTTGAAGCGCCATTTGGGATTACAGCTTCTGCAGCTTTTCAAACACAGGGTCGCTGTCCAGCGTAGCAAAGTAATCCATGGGCTTTTCAGCACGGCGGATCTGCTGAAAGCTGCCGTCGGCGCAGTGCAGCACCTCGGCACAGCGCAGCTTGCCGTTGTAGTTGTAGCCCATGCTCAGGCCGTGAGCACCGGTATCGTGAATGATCAGCACGTCGCCGATCTCGCACTTGGGCAGCATGCGGTCGATGGCAAATTTGTCGTTGTTCTCGCACAGGCTGCCGGTCACGTCCACCTTTTCGTCATGAGGCAGATGCTCCTTGCCCGGCACGGTGATGTGATGGTATGCGCCGTACATGGCGGGACGCATCAGGTCACAGGCACTGGCGTCCAGACCCAGATAGCGCTTGTAAATGTTCTTTTCATTGGTGATATGCGTCACCAGCCAGCCATTGGGGCCGGTCATGTAGCGGCCAAGCTCGGTTTTGATGGCCACGCCTTCAATGCCGTTCTTCGTAAAGATATCATGATAGGCTTCGGCCACGCCCGCGCCGATGGCGTCGATATCCGCCTTGGGTGCATCGGGCAGATAGGGAATGCCGATGCCGCCGGACAGGTCGATGAACGCCAGCTGCATGCCGGTCTCGTCTATCAGTTCACGGCCGGTCTGGAAAAGCAGTCGGGCCAGCGTGGGATAGTAGGCGGAGTCGGTGGTGTTGCTGCTGAGGAAGGAATGCAGGCCAAAGCGCTTTGCACCGTAGCCCTTCAGCTTGAGCAGCGCCTCGGTCAGCTGGGCGCGGGTCATGCCGTACTTGGCCTCGCCGGGGTTGCCCATGATCTGCGTGCCGATGCGGAAGTCTCCGCCGGGGTTGAAGCGCAGGCAGATTTCCTCAGGGATGCCGCCGTTTTTTGCCAGAATATCCACATGGGTCAGGTCATCCAGGTTGATGTGTGCGCCCAGCTTGCGCGCATAGGCAAACTCGGCCGGAGGCACGTCGTTGGCACTGAAGAGAATGTCGTCGCCCTCAAAGCCCAGCGCTTCGGCCAGCATCAGCTCGGTCTGACTGGCGCAGTCCACGCCGCAGCCCTCTTCCTTCAGAATGCGCAGCACCGTGGGGTTGGGCAGCGCCTTTACAGCAAAATATTCACGAAATACCGGCACACCGGAAAATGCCTTGATCAGGCCGCGCGCCGTATTGCGGATGCCCTCCTCGGAATACAGATGAAACGGAGTGGGAAACTGCTTCACCGCATCAAAAAACACCTGATCGTCCAGCATAAAGTTAGGCATGCTGTTTTCCTCCTTTGCATGGTGCATAACAGGGTTATTTTATCACACCCGCCGTTGACAGGCAATGCAAAAAACAGGGAAGATGCACTCTCCCGATGGCGTATTTATCTGAACTATGGTAAAATCATATCGTATATCATTTCTCCGCGAGGTACGTACATGAAAAAAATCCTCTTTGTCTGCCTTGGCAACATCTGCCGCAGCCCCATGGCGGAGTTCGTCATGAAGGACATGCTCAAAAAGGCGAGGCTGGACCGTGTGGTCGAGGTGGCCTCCGCCGCCACGTCCACCTATGAGATCGGCAATCCCGTTCACCGCGGCACGCGGCAGAAGCTGGCCGAGCATGGCATCAGCTGCGCCGGAAAAACCGCGCGTTACCTCACCCGTGCGGACTATGCCCGGTATGATTACATCATCGGCATGGACGACGGCAACATGAACGACATGCACCGCATGCTGGGCGGCGACCCGGACGGCAAGCTCATCAAGCTGCTCACCCTGTGCGGCGACCCTTCCGACGTGGCTGACCCCTGGTATACCGGCGACTTTGAAGCCACCTGGCAGGACGTGAACCGCGGATGCGCGGCGCTTTTGGAAAAATTGAAGCAGGAACTGTAACGAAAGGATGAAATCCACATGGAAGAACTGAAAAAAGAGATCCAGTCCATCATCAGCAGTCTGGCTGATGGCATAAGCTTTCCTGAACTGATGGAAAAGTTCTGCGATGCGCTCAAGGCCCATCCCGAAGCGCTGGGCCAGCTTGCCGGCAGCTATCGTCTTACCACCACGGACAGCGGACTGAACATGGGCTTTTCGCTTGGCGAAAACGGCTTTGCCCTGCTGGCAGATGACGAAAAAGCCGACGCCACCATTTCCGGCTCTGAGACCAACCTGATGGCGCTCATCCGCCGCGAACTTAACCCCATGGTAGCCATGTTCACCGGCAAGCTCAACGTACAGGGCAGCATGCAGGCGCTTTCGAAGTTTGCACAGATTCTGTAAAACAGGAGGGATCCCATGCTCTGGCTTTGTGGTGCTCTGGCCCTGACCGTCACATGGTTTGGCATCATGCCATCCTACGTCAACCGCACGCCCGGTGTGGCGCAGGCTGCGTATCTTACCGCCAAGGTGATGCCTACGGCGATGGCTGCGCTGTTCGGCTGCGTCGCCTTCATCTTAAGCGGCGGCACAGACCGCTACGCGCTGCTCATCTTTCTGGGCCTTGCCGTATGCGCGGCGGCAGACGTGCTGCTGGATGTCAAATTCATCGTGGGCGGCGCGCTGTTTTTCACCGGCCATCTGCTGTATATGGCGGCGCTGACCCGCTGCCGTAAGCCGGACGCATGGAGCCTGATCGTCTTTGTGCTGGCGGTTGCCGGGCTATGGCTGTTCTGCCACCGCTACTTCCATCTGTTCACCAATAAGCTGCTGTTTGCCGGCGTGCTTGTGTACTGCATGGCGCTGGCCATGCTTTTGGGCTTCAGCCTGCCGCTGCCGTTTCATGCGCTGTCGCGGCGGTCGGTGCTGGCCGCATTGGGCGCGGTGCTGTTTGTATTAAGCGATATGGGCACCTGTCACACCATTCTGACCCCCGTGAGCAAAACCTTCGACCGCTGCAGTCTGGGCGTTTACTACACCGCACAGTTTCTGCTGGCGATGAGCGCATTCTGAAAAAAGCGCCTCCTGTCTTGAAAACAGGAGGCGCTTTTTGAATGCTTGTCAGATGCAGGGGCCCATGCGCAGGTTCATCAGCACCACGCACAGAATGCCGCACACCACGCTCAGCTGCTGACGGCGCGTGAGCTTGTCCTTGAACAGCACGATTCCCACCAGCGTCATACCCAGCGACTGCAAGCCCGCATACGTCGGAAACTGGAAGGTACCTTCCACAACGCTAAGGGCGTACACATTCAGGCGCTGATATACGCACAGCGACAATCCGATGCCCAGCGCATACAGAATGACCGGCTTTTGCAGACCCAGGGGGCTCTTTTCGCCGCTGCGGCGGCTGTTGATGAAGTAGATGATAAACCCTGCAACTGCCGCCAGCGCATAGCTGACCGCCAGCTCCGTCGCCTGAGCATTGGGCAACTTGCTTTCAGGCGTGGCCAGGAAAAGCTTCTGACCGATGCCAAACGTCGCCGAGCACGACATGCATAAAAGCGTCAAAAGCAGCCAGCGGCGGGTGGCCTTCTTTTCGTCCGGCTTGCTCTGCGAGCCCAGAAACATGGACGTGACCAGCAGGGCAATACCCACCATCTGCGTCAGGTACAGCTTTTCGCCCAGCACCACGCAGCTGAAGGTGGTGGTGATCAGCACATGGAAATTGCCGATGAGCACCGTCAGCGACACCGGGCCGGAGTTGAGCGCGATGGTGTAGCACACCTGAAACACCACCGTGGTCAGCGTCATCAGCGCAGCGTAAAACAGCAGCGTGCCGTTGATCTCGCCCATCGGGAACAGAATGAGCAGAAATACCGTGATCACCGTAAACAGCAGGGCGTTGAACCACACACTGTCCAGCGTGGTGCGGATATGGTTGCGGCTGGCAAAGCCCTGAATGGTCACCTTGATACATGCCAGCACCGCCAGCAGTACCACCAGCAGGAACTGAAGAATGTAAGGCATAACGATCCATCCTTTCTTTTGTTACAGGGTGAACGAAGGGCCTATGCGCAGGTTCATCAGCGCCAGGCAGATGATGCCGCAAACGATACTCAGCTTTTGGTTGCGGCTGAGTTTGTCATGGAACAGCACCACGCCCGCAAGCGTCACCAGCATCGTCTGCGTGCCGATGGCCGTGGGGAAGAAGAACGAACCGTCGATATGCTCCAGCCCGTACATATTCAGCTTCTGGTAAATCGTCAGCGTAGCGCCGACCGCCAGCGCATACAAAACCACAGGCTTGCGGAAGCGCAGAGCGCTCTTTTTCTTTTTGCCCGTATGGCCAACCATCAGGTACGCCGCCAGCGCCGCAAGGCATGCCGAGGTGTACATCACGATCATCAGCGTGGTGGAGCTGTTGGGCAGTTTGCTGCTTTCGGTGATCCAAAACAGCTTCTGTGCGGTATTGCCAAAGCCAAAGCTGACCATCACTACCAGCGTCAGAATCAGCCATTTGCGGTTGGCTTTTTTCTCATCCGGGTTCTTTGCGCGGTTGAGAAGCATCGACAGCGCCAGAAATACCAGTCCGCCAAGCTGGGGAAAATAGATGCTTTCGCCGAATGCGACGGCGCTGAAGAGCGCGGAAATAAACACGTTAAAACTGGCGATCAGCACTGTAAGCGACACCGGGCCTGCATTGAAGGCAAAGGCATAGCACGCCTGCGAGATCACATTGCTGATGCCCAGCAGCAGGCCATAGGCGAGAATCGTGCCGTCCACCTCGCCCATGGGAAACAGCAGGGCAAACATCAAAGCAATGGTGCCAAACAGCAGCACATTAAACCACAGACTATCCTGCAGCGTGCGGATATGCCCGCGGCTCACAAACCCCTGCAGCACGATTTTGAGCGCCGCAAACAACGCCACACTGACGACCACCAGAAATTGTACCGGATAACTCATAACGCTTGCTCCTTTGGCAAGATGCTTGTACCATTATAGCCCTCGCTACCGTCATTTGGCAATGAGGACGAAAGAAATATTTTTTGCTCACGCAGCGCTGTTTTTTAGCGGTTTTTCTGGTCTCCTCCACTCAGCCTATGGTATAATGAAAAATGCAGTTCTTACAGGCCCTGCGCCTTTTTACATAAGCAAGGAGGCAGATTTTCCATGGCTTCCATCACGTTTTCTCCCGCGCAGCTTTCGGGCAGCGCCATGGTCCCTCCCGCCAAGAGCGAAGCGCACCGCGCCCTTTTGCTGGCTGCACTTGGCAGCGGCGAATGCCGCCTGAATGGCTTTCCTCCGCCGCTTTGCGACGATAACCATGCTATGATCAACGGCATTACTGCTTTGGGCGCGGCGGTGCGCCATGAGGGCAGCACGCTCATTGTAACGCCCGCGCCTGCGCCCCGCAAGGATGCGCCTATGGTGGACTGTCATGTCCACGCCTGTGCAGCCGCGCTTCGTATGCTGATTCCGGCTTTTCTGGTACGTGGTCAGGCTGTGCGCTTCCTGATGGAGCCCGCGCTGTTCCGCCGTCCGCTGGATGCTTTTGAGCCGCTGGTGGAAAAGCTGGGCGCATCCATGGTGCGCACACCCGCGCAGGATGGCGGGCTGGCCACGGTGGAGATCACCGGCTTCATGCCCGCCGGTCAGTATGCGATCGATGGCAGCCGCTCCAGCCAGTTTGCCAGCGGCATGCTCATCGCCCTGGCCCATGCCACCGATGAAAACGGCCTGCCTGCGCCGTCTGAACTGACGATCACAGGCCCCATCGTCAGCCGCCCGTATCTGGACATGACGCTCAAGCTCATGCAGCATTTCCGTGCCCCGTATACTGAGGCCAGCGAAGGCCTTTTCCAGCTGTCTCCCGTGTGCGAGCCTTCGCCCGCCGAAGCGTCGGTCACCAGCGACTGGTCGCAGGCCGCCGTGCTTCTGTGCATCAACGCCATGGGCGGAAACATTACCGTAGAAGGCCTCAGCCGCGATGAAAACTGCCTGCAGGGCGATTCGCGCATAGTGGATGAACTGGCCCGCATGGGCGCTTCTCCCCTGAAGGCTGTTGAAATCGACTGCACTGATATTCCCGACATCGCGCCCATTCTGGCGCTGACCTGCACGCAGGCGCAGGGCATGTCGACCCTGCGGGGCGTGAGTCGACTTCGCATCAAGGAAAGCGACCGTCTGAAGGCCACGCAGGAACTGCTTTCGCAGCTGGGTGCCACAACCGAAGTCAGCGCCGACAGCGACACGCTTCGTGTCTGGGGCCCGGTCAAACTGCAGGGCGGTTTTGAAGCAGAAGCGCGCAGCGACCACCGGCTGGTGATGTTTCTTGCCGCCGCTGCGCTCATCAGCGACGCGCCCATCACCGTACATGGCGTGGAATGCCTGAACAAATCCTGGCCGGGTTTCCTGGCCACCTATCGCGCACTGGGAGGGAAAGCCGAATGAGCAGCCGCATCGGACGCATGCTTTCTGTACAGATTTTTGGCGAAAGTCATGGCAGAGCCGTAGGCGTTACGCTGGACGGCCTGCCTGCAGGGCTTAAGCTGGACATGGATAAACTTAACGCCTTTGTTCAGCGCCGTGCTGCGCGCAGCGCCATCGCCACCGGCCGCCGCGAGGCGGATATCCCCCGCATTCTCAGCGGTGTATGGGAGGATGTCACCACCGGCCAGCCGCTGACCGCTATTTTTGAAAACGGCGATACCCATTCCTCTTCCTATGATTTTCTGCCGGACCGTCCCCGGCCCGGTCATGCGGATTATCCTGCCATCATGCGCAGCCTTGGCAACGACGACCTGCGCGGCAGCGGCCATCACTCCGGCCGTCTCACACTGCCCTATGTATTTGCCGGCGGCGTGGCTATGCAGCTGCTGGAAACCGCGGGCATCCGCATTGCGGCGCATGTGGAGTCGCTGCACTGCGGCGAACACGATATCATCAACTGGGTCGATCCCGATATGGACGCTCTGTTTGAATGCCACAAGCGCGCCGTTCCTACGGTGGATCCTGCCATTGGCGAAGCGATGTATCAGCACATTCTGGATGCCAAAGCAAAGCAGGACTCTGTCGGCGGCGTGGTTGAATGCGTGGCCGTGGGCGTTCCGGCAGGGCTGGGCGCGCCCTTCTTTGAGGGCGTGGAAAGTGTGATGGCCAATTACCTGTTCAGCATTCCGGCGGTCAAGGGCGTTGAATTCGGCGCAGGCTTCACTGCCGCCGCCATGATGGGCCATGCCTACAACGACCCCTATGCCATGAAGGGCGGAAAAGTCGTCACCACCCGCAACAACGCAGGCGGATTGCTTGGCGGCCTCACCACCGGCATGCCAATCATCGCGCGCGCCGCGTTCCGCCCCACACCTTCCATCAGTCAGGAGCAACACACCGTATCCCTTTCCGGCAAGTCCGACACCACCCTTGAGGTGCATGGCCGTCACGACCCGTGCGTGGTCGTGCGCGCTGTGCCTGTTGTTGAAAGCGCTGTGGCACTGGCGCTGGCCGAGCTGTGGCTGGAGCGCCGGGCCACCTATCCCGTTTCAAAACGTTTGGAGGACCTATGATTCAGAAAAACCAGCAGATCCCCCTGCACTGCGACCGTCTGGGCAGCGAGCTGGAGGGCGTATGCAGCCATGAGGGCATGGCCGTATTCGTACCCGGCGTGCTGCCGGGCGAGGACGCCGACGTGCTCATCGTGAAGGTACAGCCGCGCTATGCCTTTGGCAAGCTGCTCAGTGTAACGGCTGTTTCGGCTGACCGTGCCGCTCCCCTCTGCCCTGTATACGACAAATGCGGCGGCTGCAGCGGCCAGCATATGACCTATGCCGCCACGCTGCGTGCCAAACGTGCACAGGTGGTGGACTGTCTTACGCGTATCGGCGGGCTTTCCATCGCGGACAGCGACGTGCCGCCCGTCATCGGCGCAGACGACCCCTGGCACTGCCGCAACAAGACGGCCGTTCCCGTCGGGGGCACGGCGGATGATCCCCAGCTGGGCTTCTACCGCCGCCGCAGCCATGCTATCGTTCCCATTGACGACTGCCCGGTGTCCATGCCAGGCCTGAGCGAAGTGCTCGCCGCCGTGCGCGAATGGATGCAGAAAAACCGCGTGCAGCCCTACAATGAGCTTACAGGCAAGGGCCTTCTGCGCCATGTGGTCATGCGCGTCAGCCGCGCGGGCCAGCTGATGGTCACCCTTGTGGCCACACGCGACAAACTGCCGGATGTACCTGCGCTGGTCGCCCTGCTGCAAAAGGGCGTTCCCGGCTTCTGTTCGCTGCACCTGAGCGTCAACAGCGAGCGCAACAACGTCATCCTTGGCCGCACCAGCCGCAAGCTCTTTGGCGAGGATGCGATCTACGAAACGCTGCTGGGGCTGGCTTTTGAAATTCCCCCGCTGTCGTTCTTTCAGGTCAACCCCGACCAGACGGAAAAGCTGTACCAGACCGCCATCGACTTTGCGCAGCTTAAGCCCGGCGACACCGTGGTGGATGCTTACGCAGGCGCGGGCACCATTTCGCTGTGCATGGCACGCGCCTGCGGTCATGTGATCGGCATTGAGATTGTGCTGCAGGCCATTGAAGGCGCGAAGCGCAACGCAGCGCGCAACGGCATTGAAAATGCCGAATTCCACGTAGCTGCTGTGGAAGACCTGCTGCCCAAACTGGTCAAAGAAGGTCTTCGTCCCGACGTGGTGGTGCTGGATCCGCCGCGCAAAGGCATCGAATCCGCCGTGGTGGATGCCGTGCTCAAAGCCCGGCCGCGCCGCGTGGTGTACGTCAGCTGTCATGTGCCCACGCAGGCACGCGACCTCAAGCTGCTGGCCGAAGGCGGTTACCGGCTGGAAAAATGTCAGCCGGTGGATATGTTCTGCTATGCTGGCGGCGTGGAAAACGTAGTCAGCATGGTGCTTGAATAACAAAACAACCGCAGGAGCTTTGAAACTCCTGCGGTTGTTTTGTTCAGTCTTTTTCGTAGATGACGCAGATGGGGATGTCATAGCTGTCCAGCACGATCAGCTCATGATACCCCTTGGGCGGGAGCGTGCCGTAAATGCGCGCATAGGTGCTGTTGGCCAGCAGATAGGGCGCTTTGGCGGATTCTTTGATCTTCAGTTTCGCCAGCTGCTCCGGCGTGAGGGCATTGCAGCCATCCATCACGCTCAGCCAGCTCATCACGTCCTGCGCGCCCAGAACCAGCGGCAGCTTTTCGTTGCGCTCCGTTTCCAGCAATTGCTGCATGGCGTTGGCGCTGCTCACATACCAGTAGTCCAACTCCATCGTTTCGGCCTGTTCGTGACCCAAACGGTTATAATAGGCGTACTGGTAGGGGTGATTGCGGGCGATATCCATGCCGGTCCATGCATAAAACAGTACCAGCGCCGCCACAAACACGCCGTGCATGCCACAGTCGCCGCCGCAGTAGCGCGCGATGCGGATGCAGCTGCGAATGCCATGCGCGCCCAGCACCGCCAGTCCGGCAAAGATGAAGTAGAAATGCCGCCAGCCGTTGTACAGCGTAGGCCGCATCAGCACCGCTGCCGCCAGCGGGATCAGCCAGCACAGGCTGGCCGCAGCCAAAGCCAGCGTAACCGGGTCCGCAAGGGCTTGTTTTTTTTGTTTCCAGATGCGCGCAAGGGTGTACAGCTGTCCCATGCCTGCAAGCGGCAGCACATACAGCGGCAGCGTGACCGCCATCATCCAGATGAGATAGTAGCGCGGCAGCGGCTGCACCTGCTGGTCGATCACCTGATCACGGAACAGAACCACGCCTGTCCAGCGTGTAAAGCCCGAGGCATTTTCAAGCAGATATTTCAGGTAATCCAGCGAGCCCGCCCACATGGCCGGGGTCAGCAGCGTATAGAACAGTGCAAACGCAAGAAGCGTCGTAACAGCCGTCAGCACCATGCGGCGGTTCCAGCGGCGGCTGGCGGTGATCAGCACCACTGCGCACAGGCCGAATACGCCCCATGCAAATGCACCGACGATCTTGGTGTTGGCCGCCATTGCACCCGCAAGTGAAAACAGGATGCCGCGAAGCACGCCCGGCTTTTTCATAAACCGCACGCCCAGCCACAGGGTGCACAGCACCAGCGACAACAGCACCATGTCCTTGTTGTTGTAATGACCCTCGGCAAAAAAGCGCGGGCACAGGTACAACAGCATTGCGCCCAGCGTGGCGGAAAATCGTCCCAGTCCCGTTTCGCGCGCAAAGGCATACAGCGCCCACACGCCCGCCATGAACCAAAGCCATGTGTAAACGTGCCATGCCAGCGTCAGTTTGTGCGGCTCCAGCCGGTCCAGCAAAGGTGCAAAGGCGTAATAGGCGCTCTGGCCATGATCACGCTCGGTGCTTTGCGAAATGCGCTCGATGCCGCGCTTTTTGTACTGCTGGGCCTGTTCGCTGTCCTCGCCCCAAAGCTGCACAGCATATTCGTGCATGTTTTCGCGCAGGGTCTGCTGCTCCCAGTCCTCATCGCAGGGCACGCCGTAATCGGCACAGGTCGTCAGGCCGATTACCGTCAGCGCTACAAACAGCAGCGCTACAACGGCATTCGCCAGTTTTTTTCTGATCATTGTACTTCCTCCACAGGCAGCTTGAAAATGCGCATGATGGGCTGACCGTAGGAAGTGATTTCTACGATCTTCTCATATCCATCTGCATCGAAGCCGCTGAAATGAGCATAGGTCGGGTTGCTGAGCACATAATCGCCCTCAGCCGTCAGCACAAAGCGCTGCACGGTTTCTTCATCCATGGTGAGAATGGCCTTTTGAATGGCGTTGTCGCTCCACAAGTCCGCCGCAGCCAGTCGAATCTCGCCTTCTGTCTGCTCAGCAAGCGCTTCCAGCGCATCCCGTGCAGAGATGTTCCAGTAATCCAGCTCGTTGAAATCCGTGCCGCGCAGCTGCACCACGGGCTGATAATACGCGTACTGGTACGGATGCTGCGTCGCCACGCCCACAGCGCCCAACGCCATACACACAGCCATCACAATGGCAAAGACCCGCCTGCGCCACAGTTTCGATATACCCCATGCGGCCAGCACCAGCATAGGCCCATACACAAAGTAGAAATGCCGCCAGCCGTTGTACACATGTGTGCGCGAAAGCACCGCAAAGCCCAGCGGCAGCACCCACATCAGCACCACCATCACAAGCGAAAGCGCCTCATCCTCGCGGGCTTTGAATACGCGCAGGGCGGCCTTCACCGTGCCAAAGGCAATCAGCGCCAGCACCCACAGCGGCGTGGTCGCAAGGATCATATACGGCAGATAGTACCACGGCAGGCTCTCACGCACCAGATGAAACACCGTGCCGCGGAACAGCACGTCGTTCTGCCAGCGCTGGAAGGACAGTGCGTTGGTGACCAGATAGTTCACAAACGCCGCCGGATCAGCCCACATTGCAGGCGTGATAAGCGCGTAGAACACAAAGAACGACACAACTGTCACACCGGCTACCGCCCATACGCGGCCTGTCATGCGGCGGTTAACAAGCTGCGCGACCAGCACGATCAGCGCGCAGAGCCCCCACAGCGCCGCACCGGCCACCTTGGCATTAGCCGCCAGCGCACCGAACATTGAAAAACACATACCGGTCACAAAGGACGGTTTCTTCAGCAGCTTCAGCCCCTGCCACAGCACGCACAACGCCAGCGCCATCAGGGTGATATCTTTATTGTTAAAATGTCCCTGCGCAAAGAAGCGGGGCGACAGCAGCAAAAAGGCCGGAGCCATCAATGCAGCTCTCTGGCTGAGCCCCAGCTGGCGGCAGCAGGCATACAGCGCGTAAGCGCCCAGCGTAAACACCGCCCAGCATCCCATGTGCCAGATGAGCGAACGCTGCCCTTCGGTAAGGCTTTCGTCCATTACCACGCCCGAAAGCGGATAGAACATCGCAATGCCGTGGTCCTGCTCAATGCCCTCAGAGATGGGCGTCAGCCGGCTGATGGTGAGCGTGTTTTCCTGAGCAGCGCGTTTTTCAAAGGCGCTTTCATCCCCGCCGAACGCACGCGTGTACTCCCACAGGTTCATGCGCAGGATATCCATTTCATCCTGTTCGTCCCAGGTGGGACCATAATCACCGGCTGTTACAAAACCCAGCAGCAAAAAGGCGGCAAAAAAGACTGCGACCGCCCATTTAGGAAACACTTTTGTCACAATGAACACCTCATGGTGATGATACCACACAACGGTCTATTTCGCAAAATTTTTTCTTGTTACGCCATTTTTTACCCTTTTCATCCGTCTGAATGGATGAAGGAGGTGAGATGCTGTGATTGCAGACCGCGAAAACGAGCTCGCGCGGATGATGCACACCTACGGCAGCATGCTCACAGGTTTGTGCACAGGGCTGCTTGGCGACCGATATCTGGCGCAGGACATCGTTCAGGAAACGTTTCTGAAGGCCTGGAAACATTTCGATACGCTGCGCGGCGGCCAGGCGAGTGAAAAGGCGTGGCTGTGCCGCATTGCCGTCAACCTGTGCCGCGATCACCAGCGCACGCGGTGGTTCAGGCTGGTCATTCCCAATGAAACCCTGATGGAAACCATCGAAGCACCCGAAGAAGACCGCAGCATTCTGGAGGCTGTACACGCCCTTCCCGCACGGCTTCGCGAGGTGGTGGTGCTTCATTACTACCAAAACATGGATGCCGCCGAAATGGCCCGTGTGCTGGGCATAACACCCTCCGCCGTATACCGCCGTTTAAGACAGGCGCGCGGCAAACTGGAACACTTGCTGAAAGGAGCGGACGACAATGAATGAAGACAGGCTTCGCAGCGCGCTGAAGAACAGCCTCTCCGGCATGGATTTTCCCGCCGCCCGCCAGCAGGAAGTATGGCGGATCATCAAAGGAGAGAAAACCATGAAACCCAAAAGACTTTCCATTATTCTTGCCTGTTTGCTGATTGTTTTGACCATTGGCACGGCGCTCGGCGCTGCGCTGGGCGTATTCGGACGGCTGAGCAGCCGGGAGATCGCCGGTGATTCTGCCGGTCGTCTTGCCCTGCTGGAGCAGGAAGCCCCAAAGCTTGAAACCCATGTGTCGCTGGATGCCCCTGCGTCTTCTGTACCGCCAGCCCAGCTGCAGACGGTGTATGATCAGCTGCTTACCCGCCAGTATGAACGCAGTTTTGATCTTACAATCAATCAGGCTTACTGCGACGGCAATAAGTTGTATTTCAGCTATACCCTCACCACTGACGGCCGAAAAGTATGGACCGGCGAAGGGCTGCCCTCAGGCATCAGCGAATGGATGATGCAGCAGCCCGGCAGGCGCTACGCCGAGGTATGGTCGCACAGCGAACCCGAACGGGACAAAGTCATCATCCACTGGCTTGACAGCCACGAAAGCAGCTGGTATGCCTATGAAAACTGCGATCTGGGCGACGGTGTGGATCTGGCGGACGGGCAGTACTGCGACATTCTGGACGGCACCACCCAATGGCTGGACGAAAACACGCTGTATGGCTTCCGCGAGGTGCAGCTGCCTGCTGATATGGCAGAAACAGACGAGATCAACATCGAACTCAGCCTTATGTACAGCGCCACGCTGTTTTATCAGGACGCGCAGGGCGTTTTCTGCGCCAACATCCGCCCGACGGAAAACCGCGGCATTCTGCGCCTGCCGGTCAGCATTCCCCGCACCGGCATCACACAGGCGCTGAGCGGCTCTGCCGTTCATGGGGATTACACTGCGCAGGCGAATGTACGAGTGTCTCCCATTGATCTGTCCGGCACGGTAACGCTTACCTGTCCTGTGGAATGGACGGAGGCCGTTGAAAATTTCGAAGGCGGCGTGGACTATCTGGAATGTTACAAACTTGTGGCAGACGGTCATGTGCAGCGTAATCTGGATGTAAGCCTGCATGTGCTTGGTCCAGGACAGCTGCAGTCCACCCTGCGGTTTGATCTGCCCGCAGACACACGCTCACTCGTGCTGCGCCCGGTATACTTCCTCAGCGGCGAACATCCTGCCGAGGACATTCCCCTGCGATAAAACATCGCCCCTCCCCGGTCAGTTCCGGAGAGGGGCGATGATGATTTACTCTTCTTCCTCTTCTTCGGGCAGCTCGGCGTTGTGCCACACGTTCTGCACGTCGTCGTTGTCCTCAAGCATTTCCAGCAGCTTGAGCACCTTGGCGAGGGTATCTTCGTCAGCAGGCACGACAGTGTTCTGCGGCACCATCTGCACTTCGGCGCTCAGGAAGGTGATGCCCTGGCCTTCCAGATTCTCACGCACGGCGGAGAAATCGGCAGGAGAGGTAGTCACTTCGAAAGCGTCGTCCATCACTTCCATGTCTTCAGCGCCGGCGTCCAGCACGGTCATCATCATTTCGTCCTCATCCATATCGGCGGTACGCTCGATGACCAGCACGCCCTTCTTGTCAAACATGAAGCCCACGCTGCCGGTAACGCCCAGAGAGCCGTCGTTCTTGGCGAAGCAGTGGCGCACGTCGCTGGCGGTGCGGTTGCGGCTGTCGGTGATGGCCTCAACGATCACGGCGATACCGCCGGGAGCGTAGCCTTCGTAGGTGATTTCTTCGTAATCAACGCTGCCCAGTTCACCGGAAGCCTTCATAATGGAACGCTTGATGTTGTCGTTGGGCATGTTGTTGCTCTTGGCCTTGGCGATGATATCGCGCAGCTTGGAGTTGCTTTCGGGGTTGGAGCCGCCTTCGCGCACGGCGATGGCGATCTCACGGCCGATCTTGGTAAAGATCTTGCCGCGGGCAGCGTCGGTCTTGCCCTTCTTGGCCTGAATGTTATGCCATTTGCTGTGTCCGGACATTGATATCAGCCTTTCTGTATCAACCGGCGCGCCAGGCGCTCCGGCGGGCGTGATGCAACGCCCTGAAACTTATTTTTACAACTGCATATTATAGCACAACTTGGACACAAGGTCAAATCATTTGGGTATTTCACGGCTTTTCCCGTCACATTTTTCTGTTACTTTTGTGAAAATTTCATTTCAAACTCATGGCGGAACTTTGCAGTTTCTTACTCATCCTAACAAAACCCTTACACATTCCCCCAGTTTCTTGGCAGGTGCTTTCGGATGGGCTATACTGTATTCACACTAAAATTGCAGCATTATCCTGTTCGATATGCATCTGCAAGTTTGTTAAGGAGGTATCCCCTTTATGCGCAAGAATATCAGCCGCGTGATCGCGTTTATCGTCGCCATGGTACTGAGCATGGCCTTCATCGCCAGCGCTCTGGCCTATGAAACCATTCCCTACGGCGAGCAGAGCAACGCCGTTCGCAAAATGCAGTCCAAGCTGAAATCGAAGGGCTTCTACGGCGGCGCTGTGGACGGCAAGTTCGGCCCCTCCACCAAGGCCGCGGTCAAGAAGTTCCAGGCTTATGTGGGCATCAGCGCCGACGGCAAGCCCGGCAACAAGACCCTCACCGCCCTGTACGAAGGCAAGAGCGCCCTGAACAAAACCAGCAACACCGAGCTCAAGGAAGTCACCAAGCCCAGCAATCCCCGCACCCTGTACTATGGCTGCACCGGCGCCCGCGTACGCGAACTGCAGCGTGCCCTGTATAAGGCTGGCGTGTACAAGGGAGCCATCGACGGCATCTATGGCGACCTGACTCTGGCCGCCGTGAAGAAGTACCAGTCCAAAAAGGGCCTGCATGCTGACGGTATGGCCGGCACCAAGACCCTGGCCAGCCTGCGCAAGAGCACCGGTTCCAACATTGCCGGTTTCATGCTGCTGGATATCGGCAGCAAGGGCAGCGAGGTCAAGAGCGTCAGCCGCCGCATGGTGGCCTGGGGCTACACCACCTCCATCACCGACACTTACGATGCCGCTCTGGCTGCCGGCGTAAAGGCCTGGCAGCGTGATAACGGCTACACCCAGACCGGTGCCGTTACTGAAAACCAGTACAACAAAATGGTCATTGGCGACTAATCGCATTTTCGCCCGGCTGAAAGCCGGGCTTTTTTGATGGAAAAACGTTGATATTTATGGAATATGGGCATTTTTTGTCCACGCGCACATATAATAAGGAAGTTTCCCCTTTTCAAAAAGCTGAAAAAATGGTATAATTTTAAGGTAGAAGCCGCCTCCTGCGCACCTGCTGCTACGGGGCGGTTTTCTATGCCCGCCATATTGGCGAGAACCGGCGCAGGAGCGCCAAAGGGAGAGGATTTTTGGTGAACGATCAGAACGAACTCATGCCCAATGAGCTGACCGAAACGCCCGTCTCTGCCACCGCTGTGGAAGAGAACGTATATGACGAAACGCAGATTCAGGTGCTGGAGGGCCTTGAGGCTGTTCGCAAGCGCCCCGGCATGTATATTGGCTCCACGGATTTCCGCGGCCTGCATCACTGCGTATATGAGATCGTTGACAATGCCATCGACGAAGCGCTGGCAGGTTTCTGCACCGACATCAACGTCATTTTGCACGCCGACGGCAGCTGCGAAGTGCAGGACAACGGCCGTGGCTTCCCGGTAGGTATCCACCCCAAGCTGGGCCGTCCTGCGGTTGAGGTTTGCCTCACCGTGCTTCATGCCGGCGGCAAGTTCGGCGGCGAAGGCTACAAGGTATCCGGCGGTCTGCACGGCGTAGGCGCCAGCGTCGTTAATGCTCTCAGCCGTCACCTGAAGGTGACCGTGTATCAGGACGGCAAGATCTACCAGCAGGAATACGAGCGCGGCAAGGTGCTCTATGACCTGAAGGTGATCGGTGAAACCGACCGTACCGGTACTACCATTCAGTTCTGGCCCGACGCCCGCTGCGAGGACAACCCCGACGGCGTGTTCGAGACTGGCGACTTCCAGTACAACATTCTCAAGGCCCGCCTGCGCGAGATGGCCTTCCTCAACAAGGGCATCCGCATCACCTTCTCGGACGAGCGCACCGATCCCGTGACCGAGCGCGTGTTCTACTACGAGGGCGGCATCATTGAGTTTGTCAAGTACCTCAACAAGAACAAGGAAGTCCTCTTTGAAGAACCCATCTACATGGAGGGTGTGGTGAAGGGTTCCTCTGTCGAGGTGGCGCTGCAGTACAACGACACCTATCAGGAGAACATTTACACCTTCGCAAACAACATCCACACCCCTGAGGGCGGCACGCACCTGACCGGCTTCTCCAGCGCGCTCACCCGCGCCATCAACGAATATGGCCGTCAGTTCAAGTTCCTCAAGGACAACGACTCCAACCTCAAGAGCGAGGACGTGCGCGAAAGCATCGCCGCCATCGTGTCCGTCAAGCTCAAGGAGCCGCAGTTTGAGGGCCAGACCAAGAGCAAGCTTGGCAACAGCGAAGTGCGCGGCATCGTCGACAGCCTGGTGTACGAAAAGCTGTCCACCTATCTGGGCGAAAACCCCGCTGTTGCGCGCATCATTCTGGACCGCTGCGTAGGCGCTGCCCGCGCCCGTGAAGCTGCCCGCAAGGCCCGCGAGCTCACCCGCCGCAAGACCGTGCTTGAAAGCGCCTCCCTGCCCGGCAAGCTGGCCGACTGCACCGAACGCGACCCCTCCAAGTGCGAGATTTTCCTCGTCGAGGGCGACAGCGCCGGCGGCAGCGCCAAAACCGGCCGCGACCGCTTCTTCCAGGCCATTCTGCCGCTGCGCGGCAAGATCCTCAATGTTGAAAAGGTGCGCTTTGACCGCGCTCTTGCCAACAACGAGATCAAAGCCATGATCACCGCTTTCGGCTGCGGCTGGGGCGATGAGTTCAACATCGAAAAGCTGCGCTACCACCGCATCGTCTGCATGACCGACGCTGACGTCGATGGCGCGCACATCCGCATCCTCATGCTCACCTTCTTCTACCGCTACATGCGTCCCCTCATCGAGAAGGGCTATGTGTACATTGCCATGCCGCCCCTCTACAAGGTGACCAAGAACAAGAAGGAATACTACGTCTACGACGACAACGAGCTGGAAAAACTCATGCAGGAGATCGGCCGCGATCCCAAGCCTGAGATCCAGCGCTACAAAGGTCTGGGCGAAATGAGCGCCGAGCAGCTGTGGCAGACCACCATGAACCCCGAAACCCGCACCATGATGCAGGTCACCGTCGAGGACGCCATGGCCGCCGACGAGATCATGTCCCTCCTCATGGGCGACAAGGTCGAACCCCGCAAGGAGTTCATCGAAGAAAACGCCAAGCTGGTAACGGATCTGGACATTTAATGGGAGGACGCAAGGGGCTCTGCCCCTTGACCCCGCCAAAGGGCTATGCCCTTTGGAATCCCACTTCCGCGCGTTTCACGCGCGGGTTGGGGATGGAAACTGTTCGCATCCTTTGCTACTTGAATCAACCAGCTGCTATGCAGTCACCTATCCCGAATCCCCCACCCGCCTGCGCAGCAGGCGGGGCACGGGATTCTTAAGGGCAAAGCCCTTAAGCAGGGTGCAGGGGCAGCGCCCCTGCCTGCCGTACCCCCTCCAAAGGAGTGATACCTCACATGGGTTCCACGATCAACGATAAGCTCATTCCCATTGATCTTGAGCAGGAAATGAAGAAATCGTTCATCAGCTATGCGATGGCGGTCATCATCAACCGTGCGCTGCCAGACGTGCGCGACGGTCTGAAGCCTGTGCACCGCCGCATCATTTACGCGATGAACGAACTGAACATGACGCCGGACAAGCCGTACCGCAAGAGTGCGCGTCTGGTCGGCGACGTTCTGGGTAAATACCATCCCCACGGCGACAGCAGCGTGTACGACGCCATGGTGCGTCTGGCGCAGGATTTCAACATGCGCTACCCGCTGGTGGAAGGCCAGGGCAACTTCGGTTCCGTCGACGGCGACGGCGCCGCCGCCATGCGTTACACCGAAGCCCGCATGGACAAGCTCACCATGCATTTGATCGGCGAGATCGACAAGGATACCGTCGATTTCTATCCCAACTTTGACGAAACGCTGCTGCAGCCCACCGTTATGCCCAGCCGCTTCCCCAACCTGCTGGTCAACGGCGCCAACGGCATTGCTGTCGGCATGGCCACCAACATCCCGCCCCACAATCTGGGCGAGGTGATCGATGGCTGCATGCACATGATCGACCATCCCGACTGCACCATCGATGACCTGATGCAGTTCATCAAGGGCCCGGACTTCCCCACTGGCGGCATGATTCTGGGCCAGAGCGGCATCCGCGCGGCCTATCACACCGGCCGCGGCCGCATCATCGTGCGCGCCAAGACCGAGATTGAGTCCATGCCCAACAACCGCAGCCGCATCGTTGTGACCGAGATTCCCTACATGGTCAACAAGGCCAAGCTGGTGGAGAAGATCGCCGAGCTGGTGCACGAAAAGCGCCTGGACGGCATCAGCGACATCCGCGACGAGAGCGACCGCAACGGCATGCGCATCGTCATCGAGCTTAAGCGCGACGTGCATCCTACCGTAGTGCTCAACTACCTGTACAAGCACACCTCCATGCAGGAGACCTTCGGCGCCAATATGCTGGCACTGGTGGGCGGCGAGCCCAAGGTGCTCAGTCTGCGTGAGATGCTGTACCACTATATCCAGCATCAGAAGGACGTTGTGACCCGCCGCACGAAGTACGACCTTGCCAAGGCCGAGGCACGCGCACACATCGTAGAAGGCCTTCTGAAGGCGCTGGACCACATTGACGAGATCGTAGCCATCATCCGCGGCAGCAAGGACACCGGCGCGGCCCGCGAAGCCCTGATGGAGCGCTTCGGCTTCAGCGACAAGCAGGCACAGGCCATCCTCGACATGCGTCTGGCCCGCCTGACCGGTCTGGAACGCGACAAGCTGCAGGCTGAATATGACGAGCTGGAAAAGAACATCGCCTACTTCAGAAGCCTGCTGGCGGATGAAGGTCTGCTGATGGGCGTCATCAAGGACGAGATGGGCGCCATCCGCGACAAGTTCGCCGATCCGCGCCGCACGGAGCTGACCGTGCTGGAGGGCGAGATCGACATCGAAGACCTCATCCAGTCCGACGACATGGTGGTCACCATGTCCCATCTGGGCTACGTCAAGCGCCTGCCCAAGAGCACCTACCGCGCGCAGCACCGCGGCGGCAAGGGCGTGACCGGCATGGCCACCCGCGAGGAGGACTTTGTGGAGCGCATGATCGTGGTCAACACCCACGACGAGATCATGTTCTTCACCAACCGCGGCCGCGTGTACAACCTGAAGTGCTATCAGATCCCCGAAGCCGGCCGCACGGCCCGCGGCATGGCGATCGTAAACCTGCTGCAGATCGCGGCAGACGAAAAGATCACCGCCATGATCCCCGTGCCCCGCGACATCGACAGCGCCAACCTGGTCATGATGACCCGTCAGGGCCTCATCAAGCGCACGCCGTACAGCGAATTTGCCAACCTGCGCAAGTCCGGTCTGATCGCTATCACCCTCAAGGAGGACGATGAGCTGTGCGCCGTCAACCTCACCGACGGCGACACCAGCCTGATCATTGCCAGCCGTGCAGGCCGCGCGCTGCGCATCCACGAGTCGACCATCCGCGTCATCGGCCGCACCGGCATGGGCGTGCACGCCATGAAGCTGAAGGAAGGCGACGAGCTCATCGACATGAGCCCCATCCGCGAAGGCCAGAAGGTGCTTGCCATCACCGTCAACGGCTACGGCAAGCGCACCGATCCTGAGCAGTACCGCGAACAGGGCCGCAACGGCATGGGCATCCGCGCCATGACCATCACCGAAAAGACCGGCGAGCTGGCTGCTCAGCTGGGCGTGGACGACGACGAGGATATCCTGCTCATCACTGACGAGGGCGTGGTCATCCGCATGGCCGTCAGCGCCATCCGCGAAAGCGGTCGCAGCACGCAGGGCGTACGCCTGATGCGCATTGGCGAAAACGCCAAGATCGTCTGCGTAGCCCGCGCCGAAAAGGAAGCGGAAGCGGACGATGAGAGCCTGACTGAAGAAATGCTGACCGAAGAGGTCGTGACCGAGGAGTAACGGGAAGGACGCTGGAGGGCGCCGCCCTCCAGCCCACCCGCCAAAGGGCTATCGCCCTTTGGAAACCCACCATAAAAGCCGAAGCAGATTTTCTGCTTCGGCTTTTGTTTACTCTACTACGTCGAAGGCGTCGGGCTCACCGGCGTCGCCGTAGAGGAAGTTTTTGAGGATCTCACGGGCTGCGTCAAAGTCGACCTGGCGGGTGCTCATGCCTGCGTAAGTGATAGGCTCCATGCAGCTGTCAGGCGGCATCTGCAGGCCTTCCGGCGTTACGCCGCGCAGCTCGATGGCATAGCCCACAGCTTCAAACAAATCGGCCATCGTCATGTTGGTGGTCACCACGTTTTCAGAAACAGCGGTCAGCAGCTGCAGCGCGTCATCCAGCGAGGCATTGGCATACTTGCCTGCCAGTGTGGTCAGCACCGTGCGCATACGGCGCGTACGGCCGGAATCGCCGTCGCCGCCCACCTTGCGGATACGCATATAGATGACCGCCGCATGGCCGCCAAACAGGTAGGTGCCGCCCTTGCCCATACTGGGCGTGGTGGAATCACGGGAAATACGATAGCGGTTGAGATAATCGGCCTCAGCGTCGGTCACGGTGATCTCCACACCGCCCATGGCGTCGATGATGGTCTGCACATTATCCATGCTGAAGATGATATACTGGTCGACCTTTGCGCCAAAATGGGTGCTGACGATATCGCACAGGGCTTCCGGGCCGTAGTTCTTGGCGATGTAGGTAAAGCGGCCGATGCCGCCGTCCGGGCGCTTGATGAGCATTTCACGCGAGAAGGTGGTGAACAGCACGCGCTTGGCCGCCGTATCCAGCGTGACGAGGATCACGCCGTCGGTATTGCCCAGCTTTTTGGCGTTGCCTTTCCAGTTGTCCACGCACGCAAACAGGTAGTGATGCATGCCCTCGGGCGGCTCCACCACCGTTTCCAGCGGCGTGATATCGCGGGGTTTATCGGCCAGCGCAGCAGTGGGCAGCAGAATCATCAGCGCAAGCAAAGCGCACAGCAGGCGTTTGAACATGAGCTTCTTCCTTTCAGCAAAAAACCTTGTATGGCGACAAAAACCGCCATACAAGGTATACGATATTCAACGGGCAAAACCCTGCTTTTCAGGGCGGATGTTACACCTTATCAGTTCTTTGCCAGCATCTCCAGCAGCTTGTGGCTGCGGCTGAGGAACGCCGTCACCTCATCCTTTTCCAGCGGACGGGTGCTCATGCGGGCCAGATCGTACAGCTGAGCAGCCATCAGGTCGCGCTTTTCAGCATCGTCAGCCGCCAGCAGGCCCTTGACCACGGCGTTGGCCGCATTCAGCACCAGAGTATGCACCTCGGGCATCTTGAAGTCCTGACCGTAGATGCGGCCCATTTCACTGAAGCGGCGGCCCTGCTCGTCCTGCGTGAGCAGCGCGGGCATGCTTTCATCCTTGAGGGCGCTGAGCTTCACGGTCAGCTCTTCCTTGCCGGTAGCGACCTTGAACAGGTCGGCGAGGTTCTTTTCGCTTTCCTCGTTGGCCTTCTTTTCGTCCTCGGTCATCTCCTTGGTGAAGGTATCGCTGTCGGCATCCACGCGGGCAAAGCTCAGGCCCTCCACGCCGGCCGAATACTCGATGAAGCTGAGGAAGTTGAGGTCGATCAGGGCGTCAAGCACCACAACGTCGACACCCTCGGCGTCATACATGGCAATGCTGGCGCTCTGACGGGTGGGATCGTTGGTGTAGATGACCTTCTTGCCCAGCGTGCCTTCATGCTTGGCCAGATATTCCTGCACGGTGAAATATTCACCCTTGGTGGTCTTGTACAGCAGGGTGTCCTTCACCTGGTCGAAGAACTTGCTGTCGCGCATGCAGCCGTACTTGACGAAGGGGTGGATATCGTCCCAGTACTTCTGATAATCCTCACGCTCGGTGTTGAACAGGCCGGTCAGCTTGTCCGCCACCTTGCGGGTGATGTAGGCAGACAGCTTCTTGACGTAGCCGTCATTCTGCAGGAAGGAGCGGCTGACGTTGAGGGGCAGGTCGGGGCAGTCGATGACGCCCTTGAGCAGCATCAGGAACTCAGGGATGACTTCCTTGATGTTGTCGGCCACGAACACCTGGCCGCTGAACATTTTGATTTCGCCCTCGCGGGTGCCAAAGTCGTTGGTCAGCTTGGGGAAGTACAGAATGCCCTTGAGGTTGAAGGGATAGTCCACATTCAGGTGCACATAGAACAGCGGATCCTCGAAGGTGTGGAACACCTCGCGGTAGAAGCTCTTGTACTCTTCATCGGTGCAGTCGCGGGGGGCCTTCAGCCACAGGGGAGCGGTGGCGTTGATCAATTCGGGGGCCTTGGGCTCCTCGGGCTTCACCTCTTCGCCCTCGGCGGCAGTGACAGGCACTTCCTCGCGGATGACCTCAAAATACACCGGCGTGTTCATAAAGCCGCAGTAGCGCTTCAGCACTTCGCGTACGCGGTACTCCTGCAGGAAGTCCTTTTCCTCTTCGCTGATGTGAAGGATCATGCAGCTGCCGCGCTCGGTGCGGGTGCCCTCGCTCATGGTGAAGGCCATGCCGTCCTCGCTCTTCCAGCATACGGGAGATGCGCCTTCGCTGCCGGACAGGGTCTGGATGGTCACCTTGTCAGCCACCATAAAGGCGGAATAGAAACCCAGACCAAAATGGCCGATGATGCCGCTCTTGTCCTCGCCCTCGTAGTTCTTCAGGAACTCCTCAGCGCCGGAAAAAGCCACCTGGTTGATGTACTTTTCCACCTCGTCAGCAGTCATGCCGATGCCGTTGTCGCTGAAGCGCAGTTCGCCGGCCTTTTCGTCAAGAGTGACGGTCACGCGCCAGTCGCAGTCCGCGCCGGGGGTGAGCATCTTCTGCTTCGTAATGGCGTCGCAGCCGTTGGAAACCAGCTCGCGGATGAAGATATCTTTGTCAGAATACAGCCAGCGCTTGATGATCGGCATGATATTCTGCGCATGGATGGAAATGTTGCCCTGTTGATTGGTCATGATGAGATACGCCTCCTGACTATTTACGCAGGCATGAAAAAAGCTGCCCGCCTACCGTATTGTAACAGAGACGGAAGCAAAAAGCAACGAAAAATTAGCACTCATTATGGATGAGTGCTAACAATTCTCGGTTTGTTCATATTTTTCTTCTGTTTTGTCAAACAGGCGTATCTGCTCTTCGTTGATACGTTTGAGCAGTCTGAGAGCAGCTTTGACGTTGCCCTCCTCAAACAGCTGTGCGGCACGCAAATGCAGAAAACGCCATTCCTCACGCATTTCCACCATGGTTCTCCCACCTTTCGACAGTAGGATAATGGCAAAAACCGTCGCATGCAAGCGAAAAGAATGTCGAAAAATCAGTTCTGGCAGCGTTTGATTTTTCGGGTGATCTGCGTGCGCAGGTACCACATGCCAAGCAGCAACAGCGGCACGGTCGCAAGCGACAGGATTTGCTGGGCGTACAGCGGCATGCCAAACAGCCCTGCCCCGCCTTGCTGAATATGCGAAAGCACCGCGCCAAACACAAGCGTCGTCGCAAAACCAACGCATCCGCCCACTGCAGGGCATATGGCCAGCGCGCTTACACGCTCTTCAGGGGGAATATAGTCAAAAACCAGATTGCAGATCGCGCTGCTGGCGCCGCCCATCGCAATGCCATGAAGAGCATAATACAGCGCAAACATCACCGCACCGTTACGGGGCGTGGCGAATGCGGCGCATACATACGAAGCGCCCAAAAAACCGAAGCACTTTTCCAGCGTGACGGAAAATGAATACCTGTCGGAATAGCGGCCCCAGAACTTTGAAACCGCCATTCTGACCACGCTGCCCACCATGGTCAAAAGCGACACCAGCTTCAGGCTGAAGCCCAGCTCGTGCAGCTGATAGGTAGCATAAAACGGTGCTGCCATGTGCGTAAGCATGTTGTAAAAAACATACGCGCCCATGATGCGGTACAAATTGCGGCTGCCCGCAAGGCTGCCGAATGTCTGGCGTAGTGTCTGCGGCTGCGGGCTGTCTTTCGGGGGAAGGACGCACGAAAGGATCAGCGCATGGATCAGCATCAACATGGTAATGACCATGGCCATCAACACAAAGGCGCTCTGCAGCCTGCCGTAGGCTTCCAGATAATCAAAAGCCGCCCCCATGGCATAGGAGAAAAGGATGCCCAGAAACAGCGAAAGCATTTCCTTTGTGGCTGAAAACGTTCCGCGTTTGTGATTCTCCACCAGCCCCATCAGCCAGTTGGTTTTTCGGGGCCCAGCCATATTCAGCACCAGGTGCGCACTGAAAACCGTCAGGATCAGCGCCGCCGTTTTGACCTGCGGCCCCACAGGGATAAGCGGAATAAAGTACAGAAAGACGAACAACAACTGCGTAGCCATGCTGGTGAGAATCACAAACAGCTTGATGCGCCTGACTTTCACAAACATTGAAAGCATCTGAAACAGGCATCCCATGGTCATCAGCGAGGTCAGCACGCCTGTGAGGCTGTCGCTCATGCCCAAAGAAGCCGTCAGTTTTGCCAGAAAGGTTCCCGAGGCGGACAGTGCCACCAGATACTCCACCGCAGCCTGCACTACATACAGCGCCTGACTGCGCCTGAGCTGCTTTTCCATTTGGAAAACTTCCTTACTTCGCTACGTTATTGATGGGCTCTCCCTTCAGGAAGGCAGCCACATTTTCCACCGCCACGTCCATCAGACGCTGGCGCGCTTCTTTGGACGCCCAGGCAATATGAGGAGTGATGAGGCAGTTTTCCAGTCCCAGCAGGGGGTTGTCCTCCCGGATGGGCTCGGTGGATACCACGTCCACCGCAGCAGCGGCCACTTTGCCGCTGAGCAGTGCTTCGCGCAAGTCGGCTTCGTTGATCAGACCGCCGCGCGCCGTGTTGATAAGGATCACGCCATCCTTCATCTTCGCGATGGTATTACGGTTGATCAGGCCGGTGTTTTCTACCGTAAGCGGGCAATGCAGCGAAATAACGTCACTCTGGCTGAACACCTCGTCCAGCGTTTCGCCGTCTTTACGGCCCGGGCTGTAGGCGAGCACCTTCATGCCGAATGCACGCGCCAGCGCCGCCGTGGCCTGACCGATGCGGCCATAGCCAATGATGCCCATGGTCTTTCCCGCCAGCTCGATGAGCGGATAATCCCAGAAGCAAAAATCGCGGCCGCTGGTCCAGCGGCCCTGCTGCACAGCATGGTTGTGATGGCCCACGTGATGGCATACTTCCAGCAGCAGCGCAAACACATACTGCGCCACCGCCTGCGTGCCGTAGGAAGGCACGTTTGTCACCACAATGCCCTTCTCTTTGGCAGCCTTCACATCCACCACATTATAGCCGGTTGCCAGCACGCCAATATAGCGCAGCTGCGGCTTTTGAGCAATGGTTTCAGCTGTAATGGGGGTCTTGTTGGTCAGCACCACCGGCGCGTCGCCGATGCGCTCCAGAATGCAGTTTTCGGGCGTGTGTTCATACACCGTCACATCGCCAAGGGCTTCCAGCGCTTCCCAGCTCAGGTCGCCCGGGTTTTCTGTATATCCGTCCAGAATTACAATTTTCATATCGGTCACCTCCGCAGTTCATTATACTATTGCCGCCCCTTCTTCGCAATGATATAATCGACACAAAACACAGTGGAGGAACGCGTTATGCTGTACCTTTCATCCTTTTCCTTCCCGGACGGCGAGAGGGAGTTCGACTTTTTCCTGCAGCAGAAGCGCACCTGCCACGACAGCTATTATCCCTTTCAGACTCTTTCAAAGCGTGGGCTTACACGGCTGGATTTTGAGCCCATCACCATTCTGTACGGCGGCAACGGCAGCGGCAAGACGACCGCCATCAACGTGATTGCTGAAACGCTTGGTCTTGCACGAGACACCCGTTATAACCGTTCAAATTTCTTTGAGGACTATACTGCCCTTTGCAGCTATGAGCTCAAAACACCTCCGCCGCAGTCAAGCCGCATCATCACCAGCGACGACGTGTTCGATTACATGCTCAATCTGCGCGCGCTGAACGAAGGCATCGACCTGCGCCGTGAAGAGCTGTTTGAGGAATACTTAAACGACAAGTATTCCTCCTTCAAATACCGCACCCTGGAGGATTACGAGCAGCTCAAGCGCGTCAATCTGGCCCGCAGCAAAACCCAGTCGCGCTATGTGCGCAGCCGGCTGATGGACAATGCTCGCGAGCAGTCCAACGGCGAAAGCGCCTACTTTTATTTCACCAGCAAGCTGGAAGAAAACGGCCTGTACCTGCTGGACGAACCCGAAAACAGCCTGTCGCCGCACAGGCAGCAGGAACTGGTCAGCTTTCTGGAGGACTCGGCTCGCTTTTTCGGCTGCCAGCTGATCATCGCCACGCACTCGCCTTTCCTGCTGGCCATGAAGGGAGCCAGAATCTACGATCTGGATGCTGACCCGGTCTGCACGCGCCGCTGGACTGAACTGCCTGCTGTGCGTGCCTATTTTGACTTTTTTGAAAAGCACCGCCATGCCTTCAGCGATGCCGACTGACAAGTTTTTTCATTTCTTATTCCTTACCGCGCCTGCGTTTTTCAGACTTTTTTGTTTTTTCTGACATGTTTTTCGAAATGAAGTTGACACTTTTTTGCCATTTCGGTATAATATGAATATCAAACCAGGGTGAGGGATACCAATGATTGAAAACGGAGGGTGCCTGCTGAAAATCAGGGAAACCCTGCATACGCTGAGCCCCAAGGAGCGCACGCTGGCGCAGTTTATCATGGATCAGGCCCCCAAGGCCGTCGAAATGCAGATTGAAGAGATTGCCGCTGCCTGCGGCGTGAGTGTATCCACCGTTGTGCGCCTGTGCAAAAGTCTCAATTATACCGGCTACAAGGATCTGTGCCGTAACCTCTACAGCGATCTGGCAGCCAGCAATGATTCCAACAGCTTCGAGGACATCCACCCCGGCGATGATCCCGGTGTGGTGATGCGCAATATCTGCCTGAGCAACATCAAGGCCATTGAAAACACCATGTCCATGCTCGACGCCAAGGAGCTGGAAAAGGCCGTGCAGCTTTTGTGCGACGCCGACCGCGTCGACTTTTACGGCTTTGGCAATTCCGGTTTTGTTGCGCTGGACGCCGCCAACAAGTTCCTGCGCATTGACAAAACCGCCATCGCCCATACCGACATCCACAGTCAGGTGCTGTCTGCTCTTACGCTCAAGCCCAAGGACGTTGCGGTGCTCATTTCCTACTCCGGCACCACCGTCGACATTCCGGAGCTTGCCCGCTCCATCAAAAAGCAGGGAGTTCCAGTCGTCACCATTACACGTTTCGGGCGCAATCCCCTGTCTGATCTGGGCGACGTACGCCTGTACTGCTCCTCCACCGAGACCATGCTTCGCAGTGGTGCCATGAGTTCTCGCATCGCGCAGCTGACCGTTGTCGACGTGCTGTATGCCGCCGTATGCAGCCGGATGTTTGGTCAGGTGAAGTCCCATCTGGAAAAATCGCGCACAGCTGTATCGCGCCTGCGTGTGACTGATACAAAGAAATAAAACAACGCCTGCCGGTTCCGCAAACGAACCGGCAGGCATTTTAGCATACAAAAAGACCATCAGGTATTTTCCTGATGGTCCAATGGCTCCCCAGGTAGGACTCGAACCTACAACCCTTCGGTTAACAGCCGAATGCTCTGCCATTGAGCTACTGAGGAATATTGAAATGCGGCAGCGACCTACTCTCCCGGGCCGTCTCCAGCCAAGTACCATCGGCGTGCTGAGGCTTAACTTCTGTGTTCGGAATGGGAACAGGTGGAACCCTCAGGCCATTACCACCGCAATTTGTGAGCGATGTCAGTGTGTCACAGGGTTTTTCACCTGATGACCTTATAATGATTCTACCTTTCCTCGCGTTTTCCTCCTTGTTTTTTAAAAAATTTTTCTTTTTCTGCCGCCGCCCACCAAAGCTGCAGGAATGGTCTTTTACAGAAAACTATGGTATGATACAACCAGTCTTTGCCACTGGCAACAGGAGGTCTTTAGCGGATGACTTTCATCTCATGGGGATATTATGCGCTGCTGCTGGCTGCGCTTGTATGTTATTATCTGCTGCCGCACCGGCTGCGCTGGAGCGCGCTTTTGGCATTCAGCATACTGTTCAGCGCGCTGCTGGGCGCAGATACGCTTTTATGGATGGGCGCCGCAGCCATCGTGAGCTATGCAGCCGCGCTGCTTATCGACCGGGCCCGCGGCACCAAAAGTGCCCGTATATGGTTGTGGACGTCGCTGGCTCTCTGCTTTGCACTGCTCATCGTGTTTAAATATCTCAGTTTCGGTTTGCGTATCGCTACGCGTTTCTTTGCCTTGGTCGGTATTGATTACGCCGCCCCCGCTTTTTCGCTGGCCATGCCGGTGGGCATTTCCTTCTATGTGTTCCAGATCACCGGTTATCTGGCGGATGTCTATCGCGGCAATTGTACACCTGTACGCCATTTGGGCAAGTATGCGCTGACCGTAAGTTTCTTCCCCAAGATGATGCAGGGCCCGATTGAACCAGCAGCCGCTTTTGCCGCGCAGTTGGATGAAAAGAAGCCCTTCAGCGAGCCGCAATTCCGGCTGGGACTGATCACCATTCTGCTGGGCATTGCCCAGAAAACACTGGTCGCCGACCGCCTGGCCAGTGTGGTGGATCGGGTATATGCCATTGCTGCGCGGGGAGCAACGCCCTCGGTATGGGCGTCGCTGATTGCCATTGTGTTCTATGCTTTCCAGCTGTATGCAGATTTTGCCGGTTACACCTGCATTGCACTGGGCAGTGCGCAGCTTTTCGGACTGAAGCTCAGTCCCAACTTCCGCCAGCCCTATCTGGCACATTCCATTGCTGATTTCTGGCGGCGCTGGCACCTGACCCTTTCGGCATGGCTGCGGCAGAACATCTACTTTCCGCTTGGCGGCAGCCGCGTGAAAACGACGCGCTGGTGTATAAATGTGATCATCGTATTTTTTGTAAGCGGTCTGTGGCACGGGGCAGGGCTTAATTTCATCGTATGGGGCCTGCTGCACGGCGTTTATCAGGTCGTCGGCAAGCTGACGGCACCTGTACGTCAGAAGCTGAAAAACGGCCTTCCTTCGCAGCTGTCGCGCATGATTTCCATCGCATGCACCTTCGTACTGGTATGCTTTGCATGGATATTCTTCCGTGCGCTGAATGTTGCGGAGGCTTCGGCCATTCTCCGGGGGCTGTTCACAGGCAGCACGGCATTTTCCCTGACAGAGCTGGGGGTGGCAGCGCCGGAATTCATACTGTGCCTGCTGACCATTCCGGCTATGATTATGCTGGATCTTGTGAACGAACGCCGTAGCGCTGCTCAATGGATCGCCGACCGCCCCCTGGGCATACGCTGGCTGATCTGCCTTGCGCTGCTTGTGCTGATCATCCTGTTTGGATGTTATGGTTCTCTGGCTGCTTCGTCGTTTATTTATGTTGGTTTTTAAGGAGGCGCGCTTATGCCAAAACGACCTTTTCTGCGCATGCTGCTGCGTCTGATCTGTTTTGTACTCATTCTGACCGCGCTGGTCTTTGTGCTGGATATCGCCCTGTTTGACAGCAGCACCGTAACACCCGTGTGGCAAGCTGTACGCGATGGCAGCACTGATCCCGTTGACGTACTTTTTGTGGGCAATTCCCACACCTATGCCAGCCTGAATGACAGCGTCATGCGTCAGGCCCTTGACAAAAATGTGCAGATTCTGCGCTGTTCCAGCGCCAATGGAGGCATTGCTGCCGCTATGCTGGAGGCTTATCTGCATTACAACGTTCCCAAGCTGATTGTGCTGGAATGCAATCCCTTCATGGTGGACAACTACGCTACCATGCGGGGCGATCTGCGCGGCATCGTCTACCAGAGCTTTGACGGCATTCCGGGTTACTGGCAGAAGGCGAAAGCCCTTTCGGCTGTGATGGATGCAGAAAATGTACCTGCCGGTATGTTTCAGCTGTTCCGCCCCACCGGAATGTGGAACCGTTGGCAGCAAACTGCCCCAGCTGCACCTGGTTACGAGCCTTATCACAGCTTCACTTTCCAGTATGATTTTCATGCTGCCGATTTGGAGGACTACTACCGCATCCCGGACGACTCATCTTCGCAGAGCGATTTGCTTCCTGCCAACCAGCAGGCGCTGAACCGTATCATCGCTTTGTCTGAAGAGCAGGACTTTGAGCTGTGGCTGATCGTAGCCCCCATTGCACACTACGCCGAAGAATATCGTCAGGCGATGCAGCAACTGTATGCCATCAGCCAGAATTGTGACCGCATCACCCTGTTTGACAACAGCATGGAGCAGCTCGAAGCAATTGGCCTTACTGCACGCGATTTTTATGATGCAGGCCACCTTTGCAGGCGCGGATCGGAGAAATACACACAGCATATGATTGGACTGCTGGCGTCCCATTACGGTATTCAGCCTGATTACAGCCATATTCTTGCCTATCGCACAGAAGACACTGTGCTTTGCGAGGATGGCCTGCAGCTTCATATGGAATGCTACGGCGATGCGCTGTATCAGTTCCTCTATCCTGACGCCAATGAAAAAAATTACGAAACCAATTGGAGCCCGGAAAACACAATCACACTGCCTGCAGATATCCTTCCCGAAACTGTAACGGTTCGCATGAAGCTTGCTTCTGATCCCGAGGGTGAAACCCTTTCTTATGCCTTTATGGCAGAGGAAGAGTAATTCAAAAAGGCCGCCGGTTCCGAAAAAGAACCCGGCGGCCTTTTTATATCAGTATATCAATACTTGCCCTCACAGTACACACGAACCGCCTCAGCTGCAAACTGCGCTGTCCCTTCCCCTGCATGGGCGTCGATATTTTCAGTCATGCTGCCTCCACCTGCGTACATATGCCCTAAAGCAGCAAACACCTTATAGGAACACTGATAAAAATGCCTGGAAATAAAATCACGCAGCTGTGCGACCTTTTCCTGTACCGCTTCGCTATCGGGCGGTAATTGCTTCAGTTTGCCAAGCTCTACAAACAGCTCCATAAATTCATCCGTTATTTTCTGCTCGTCCTGCTCACTGCGCCCTTTTTGCTTTTCCGTAAACTCCTGATACTCAGGCGTTTTTCCCCAAGCCTTTTTCGCCTGTTCAGCATATTCATCAATTTTATGGGTATCAAAGGCTGACCAATCCATTTTATTTCCTCCAATCACGTAATTCACGCCCAGCCCCCGAATCCCTTTTGCAAACAGGATCAGGTTTTCAAGGTGTTCTTTTTTCATGGTTAACAGCTCAATTTGCTGTTCCAGCGCGCGGTTACGGTCAAAGTTGCTGCTTTTGATAATCCGCTTGATTTCCTTCAGCGGAAATTCCAATTCCCGAAACAGCAAAATCTGCTGCAGCGTTTCCAATGATTTTTCATCATACAGCCTGTATCCTGCTTCTGTATGACCCGCTGGCGGAAGAAGGCCAATGCGATCATAATATTGCAGTGTACGCTTGCTCAGGCCTGTCTGAGCACATATCTCATGAACGGTCCACATGGCTTTGACCTCCCCTCGGTATTTATCATAGACTATAACGCAGGGGGAGTGTCAAGCCTGTTTGATAAAAACTTTAATACCAGACCTCATGGTAAGGTTTTTCATCAAATATTTCTTTCCACCAGTAACGCATCACCGTCTTCCTGTCGCCAGTGAGAGCATCCAATGTCACTTTGTATACCGGGACATTGGCGATGCCTTCAAATGACTCAGGAAAGAAAACAAACTTCCACACAGGTGAATTGACATCCGTTATATCATAGTATTCATAGAAATCAAAATAGAACTCCTGCTGCAGTTCAAGATCGTACTCTTGACAGACGTAGCTGTATGCCAATTCGTACGCCTCATTGCGTTGGATATCCTCGGCTTTTGGAAGGCCATATGCCAGCCGTGTGCTTGCAATAATCTCCCCGTGTGAGAAAGTGTTGGGATAATCTTTTTCCAGCAGCTTTTGTACCCGCTTACGAAGTGCCTTTGAATATTCCGCTTTTGCTTCCAGCGACCATGCTCGAATCAAATAACTGTCTTCGTAATCTGAAAAGTTTTGATAAACCTCTAAAATGTCCATATAACGCTGGTCCATTTCCACAGACTCCAAATAAGCTGCTTTTTCTTCAAGTAATTCAGAACCATAATCCGCATCGGCAATCAGATGTCCATGACCGTCTATAAACACTTCATACGAGTGTTCAACATACTGGTTATTTCCTTTTTGTAAGATGTTAAAAGTGACCAGCCATCTTTTATACCGGGGTCTTTCATCGGTGATATACATATCTGCAACGATTTGTGCGTTCTCCAGTTCCAAATCAGATATGTTCATTGTTGAAATAAGCGCTTTTCTGGCGATGAGAATTGCTTCTTTTTCACTGATTTCATTGTCTACAGGATTGACCAATTGCATATCATTGGCACTTGAAACATCCGGGTTCGTTATGCTTTGCCACCATACTCTTTTCTCCGCCGTCCATTTTTCGCTTGGACCGCAGATCGCAAAATTCAGCAAACCGGCAGTAACGGTACGTATATCATGATTAAAGGTGGTTTCATATTCTTTGATATAAGGATTGTTCTCCAAAAAGGCAAGAACAATTTCATCAGCCAGTTTTTCCTTTTCCTGTTCTTCGGTGGTTTGATCAAAAAGTTTTGAGAATGAGTCCTCCTGATTTACATAACCCATTTCATGTAATGTTTCTACTAAAGCAATTTTACTTGCACAATCCCATTGCCAGTATAATCCCTTTCCTTTCTCCATTTCGATCATTCGTCCAACATAATCCTCCCATAAAAACACGGCTGCAATCGCGCTGGCTGACAGAACAAATATCAGCAACGGCACTAATACAAACCTAAAATTCATTCTTTTATTTATTCTCTTTTTTGTCTGCCTACACTTTGTTTCTTTTACAATATCATGCATGGGCTGCATGCCCGCCAAACGAAGATCAATTGCACGATGAATTTTTTCTCTCAAAATTTGTTCATTCATCCAAATTTCCACCCTTCAAAGAGGAATACAACATTTTTACACCTTTTTGAATTCGCTTTGAAACAGCTGGTACTGATATGCCTATAATCTCTGAAACCTCTTTTAACCCTAAATCCTGATAAAAATAAAGCAAAATGGCCTCTCGTTGTTTATCAGGCAGGTTCATAATCGCTACAAGCAATATTTCATCTTCCTTCTCAAAAGGATCATACGCAAGCGGTAGCATTTCAGGCGTTATATATCGATTGTTTTTTCGATTCCATGCGCATCGGTTTATATCTTTACAGGTATTTATGGCAATCTGAATCAACCATGTTTTTTTCGTACTTTCTCCCCTAAAACGTGACATTGCCTTATAAGCCTTCAAAAATGTTTCCTGTGTAGCATCTTCAGCTAATGTTAGATCTCTGAGATATATGTAGCAGATTCGCATGACAGATGCCTGGTGTTGCTCTACAAGCTTTGAAAAGTCATCTTTCTTTTCATGCGGCATTTCAAATCACCTCTACTTTTTTGACGATGCAACCCGGGTTTTTTTAACTTCAAAAAATGATATCTTTTAGAATGAAAAAAACTCACTAAGCATAAAGCTTAGTGAGTCGTTGGCTCCCCAGGTAGGACTCGAACCTACAACCCTTCGGTTAACAGCCGAATGCTCTGCCATTGAGCTACTGAGGAATATTTGAAATGCGGCAGCGACCTACTCTCCCGGGCCGTCTCCAGCCAAGTACCATCGGCGTGCTGAGGCTTAACTTCTGTGTTCGGAATGGGAACAGGTGGAACCCTCAGGCCATTACCACCGCAATGGGTGAACTATGTCTCCCGCCCCCGCTCTATGCGAGGCCCGGGTATAAACAGGGTCTTTCCCCTCGTCAGGCGCTTATCCTTCTCTTCACTCTGCTTCATTTTCATGAAACAGGCGAAGCCTGCACCCTGACAACTGTATATGAGTCTTACGTCCGAGATCTTTTGCCATTTCCTATTGGTCTTATCGAATCAACTAAATCAAGCTATCGACCTATTAGTATCATCAAGCTCCATACATTACTGCACTTCCACCGATGACCTATCAACCTGGTAGTCTTCCAGGGG
>JAFWYA010000074.1 GCA_017517815.1 Clostridia bacterium
CAGGGATATGGCGATTACTACTTCAGCGCACAGACGGGCGAAATGCTTGAACAATATGCCATCAGTCCAGCCGAAGATGCACTTCGCATGCCTGTAATTCTTACTTGGTCGGATGTTGAGTAAAATCGTATAAGGAGGAACATTTGTATGAAGAAAGTGCTATGTATGCTGCTGGTTATGATGCTTTGCGCAGGATGTGCCTGTGCAGAGGGCTATGTGTCGGTTGCTGATTTGAGGCAGCAAGTGGAAGAAACAGGCTGGGACAAGGGCGAAGTCATTCTTCCTGCTGTTGATAAGTTTCCTGTTGTGACATTGCAAGCTGACTCTCAGGCGCAGGATAATCCGCTTGTTGTAACAGTCGGAACGTTCGATGAAAGCCAGAGCGGAAGATTTGTGGTTTCCACACGTTACGGGAGGACGCCTCCCTACACCACGCTGCACAATGGTTTTGTGCTGGAAGCAGCGCAAAAGGTACTGAACAATGAATTGAACCGTTTGCTTGGGAAAAGCATTGAGGATTACGGCCCGATTTGGACAGAGATTGCCAAGTGGGGCAACATGGAAAGCTGGCTGCTCTATTATGGACAGAAAATCAATGGAGCGACCTGCTTCAACGCCGGTCTGACCATGGACATCCGTACCCGAAACTATCATCATCTCATCATTCCGCATTACGAAGTGAAGGAAACGGTTTACGATGATGTTCCGCTGGCGGCGTGGTCGGTGATCGAAGAAGCTGTTGAAAAGTATCTCAGTTCCCACAAACGCGGAACGCCCGAAACGCTGGAATTGGGCTATCTGATGCAGGAGAATGGTGAAGAGAACTTGCTTGTTCCAGTGTGGCACTTGGGGCTGACGATGCTCGGCGGATTTGAAGAGGTTTACTTCAGCGCACAGACCGGCGAGGAAGTGCAATGGAGAGGAAATAAGTATATCCTTCCTGAGCCGTTTGGTTGGGATACAGCAAAATAGCAATCAAACTTGAGAGGACGTGAAAGCGTCCTCTTTTTTTGTACCCAAATTCCATCTATTGCACAAGGAATCCCGTTTTGCTGGAAGAATACAACAATATCAAACGTTCTATATACAGTTCTATACACAGTAAGGAGACTCCTGATGCATAAGTTTCTGCTTCTAACTCTATGTTGCCTTTTCTTACTCTCTTCTGCGAATGCTGACATTTACAGCGAACTTGACCCGGGTGTTGTAAGCGTTACGGCTCAAGGAACGATTCCATTTAGAACAGAACCTGCTTACAATGCGGAGCCGATACTTCACATTGCATCTGGTGTTCGCTTGACGCTTCTTTCCATTGATGAAGAGAATAACTGGGCACATGTTCAACTTGAAACAGGCCCTGACGGTTATCCTATCCGAGGGTATGTACGTCCAGGGGCACTGATGAACGGCGATTACTTATATTGGAATATGTGCCGGGTGGTTAACCCCGAAAGCAATCACAGACTTAATCTTCGAAGTGAACCATCTGTTGAATCTGCTTCGGTCGGCAAGTATTACACCGGTGTTTTTGTGGAGAACTTCCAGCAGGAGACAAATGGCTATCTCCGCGTAAAGCTGGGTGATCGCGTTGGTTACATGGACAAACGGTATCTGGTACCTTATAACTCTACAGATATTTCTGAAATCCCAATGACAACCATTCAAAACGAAGGAGGTTCCGGTGGAAATCTGCGTAAAACTCCTTCGTTGGATGGCAAACTGTATGCCCTTTATCCCAATGGTACAGAAGTTGCCGTGCTGGGAGTAACCCCCAACGGATGGTGCCATGTGATGATCAACGGCGTTACCGGATTCATGATGGCAGACAAGCTGGCAGATTCTTTCTCATTTGACTCACTTGTCGATGAATAATCATCAGGAGGAAAGAACATGAAACGCTGGATAATTGCTCTTTGTTTTGCACTATTTATGCCTTTGTGTTCCCTTGCAGAAGTCTGGACTGAAGACCAGTTCACATCAGATGGCCAGTTCAGTATGAGATATTATCTATTTCAGGATGAGTGGCCCGCGCAGCTTATGAAGCCAATGCAGGAATATGGCTATGAAGTTACCGACCTGCTTAGCGGCGCAGGACTTGAAGAAAAAGACTGCCTTTCAGCCTTGATGCTGATTGAAACCCAAGGCTCAACGCAGCTGATCGGTGCTGCACAGGTAAATGGTCAAACGTGGCAAGTAACCAACTTTGATTCGCGTCTTTTGCGCAAAACAGTAGATTTGGGTATGGGAATTATTGAGTCGCCGGGTGGAACGGTTCCGGGCTTGGGTGTGAGCTATTGGAACCAAGAAAAACCTGAGTTTGATCTATTTCAGTTCAGCCCGAATAGACGTTGGGAGATGGTGGGATATCGCACGAATGATCTGATTATTTCCACAGCAGGAGAAAAGATGATCGTAATTGATACAGCAGGTCAGGAACAGATCTATGGTGCCAGTCCGACATTTTTGATGGAAAGTATGACTTCCATTGAAGAATATCCCTCAACAGAGGAAGCATGTATGATCTTCAACCAAACCGTTGTTGATCATTCAATGCAGAGTCCATAATCTCCCACTAACAACTCGCTACTACAACAAGTATTGTATATTGAAAAGAGGAATGCACATGAAACAACGTTTTCTTTCACTCCTGATTCTCTTTATTGCACTAACGGGATCTGCTTGTGCCTCTGCACTCTATGATGATTATGAGCCAATCCACATTCCTGCGACATCTATTTCGGCAGAAATTTCCCTTCCTGAATGGACTACGAACCCGTCCGACGAACAACTGAGTGCCTACGTGAAAGCGTTAGCTTCCTCGGATTTTATCAAGGCGGATCTTTCAAACGCCGAATGGAGCGTATCAGTCTGCGCAGGCGGCTATACCGTGAAGGCAACTGTCAACGACTCCAATACATATGCCTTTGTGTTCCTGCCGGACGGCCAGCTGGTTGCGTACCAGAGCGGGGTGCCTAATCCGCCCGTTTCACAAATTTTAGAGCCGCCTCAAGGCTTTGGTGATGAAATCGCCATGTATGCGCTGGGCTTTTTGGATGAAGTGGCACCCTCTGTGCCAAACATCCTTGAAGCATTTTCGTCCGAAGCTGTGTTTGATCATGAAGGCATGATTTTAGGCAGCATTCAGGGAATTGCATCACCTTCCGTTCACGGTACGATGGATGTGGGGGCGTATTTTACCGTGGAGTTAGAACCTACGCTGCGTCTTTCTTCCTACAGGCTGGAACCCTCCGTTCTCCAACATCTTTGGGCACAGAACACCTTCGCTCCTGCAATGGAGCCGGACTTTCAGATCACTCATGAATTTCCGCCTCAGAAGGAAGGAAAAGGAACGATCGTCCCTGACCTGCTTTCGGCGGAGGAATTGTATCCGTCCGTGGTGAATCACCTCAAAACGGAGTACCAGGAAACGGACGAAAGCCTGCGCCGCTTCGATGTGGAGTGCGAGCTGATGGCCGAAGGCGAACCTTATTATTGGACTTTCCATCTGGTCACCTGCGAGTTTTACGGTGACGTGCTGGATGATTATCAAGTAAAGGTTGATGCGCTGACGGGCGAAATTCTGGATGGCGCTGCCTATGATGAGGGGAATGGATAAAATGAAAAAGGGATTCATTTCTCTGTTGCTGTGTATACTGCTCATCACCAGCATTGCAAGCCCTGCTGCTGCCAACAGCTGGGGACTGAAAGGCGATCTATACGACGCTGTTTCTGATGTGGATACATGGAATGACTATCACACGCTGGATGGTCAGGTGGGCGACGCCGCGGTGATGCACAGTCGCTATCATAATACGCTGATGCTCGTCGAGGATGGCAGACTGCGCACTTTCCCGACTTCCGTATATCAGCCGGATGACAAACGCGATGATGAGCTGATTTTGAATGGCGGCAAGAAGAATTTTGTGCTGAACTATGGCGATGACGAATGGTATTCCTTCAATAACCTCGGCAGTGGCTGGTATCTGGTCGGTACACTGACTGATACCAGCGGCTGTGTCGGCTATACGGAATCTCCTTCATCCACTATCACGCGAGGATACAATGCCAGCGATACTACCGGATCAGGCGTGATACCATATGGCATTCCGCTCAGAGAGTTCAACATTCAGTTGTTTCCACGTACTGTGAAGGAAATTCGTCATCTGAATCTGATGCACGCCGCACTGGATTCCGGCGCAGACATTCTGGGCTGGTGGGCGGACGATGGAGATGTGGGCCAGAAAAAGAGCAATGCCGGTAAGGGAACCACTCCTGTGTATTCCGCTCCTTTTGGCAAATCTGCATGGCGGGCTGCCAAGGGAAAGGCTTCTGTTGGCCTTTCAGGGGATTTGTGGGTACTGCGTTACGTCACTAACGCTGATGGTGAACGTTATGCTTGCATCCGCTACGAGGTAAGCGAACGTACTCAGCGCATTGGATATATTCCTGCGGAGGTGCTTGGCGAGGAAGCCCAGGGAGAACCCTCAGAGGACTTCATCCATGTACCGGTCTACACTTCCAGAGAAACATATCTGACAGATGATCCCCTCTGCTCGCAGTTTCCGCAGTTCAAGGTGCCTGCTGGCACACAGTTTGAATGTTTGGGCATGTTC
>JAFWYA010000075.1 GCA_017517815.1 Clostridia bacterium
CGCGCGATCGTTGCGCAAGCCATCTACTATTTCAACAATGAACGTCCCGTTCGGAAATTGAACGGAAAAACACCAGTCCTGTTTCGAACAGAACTGGTGGCTTAGGTTATTTTCTGTCTACTAACTATTGACTACTTCACCTTACCGGCACTGCTTATTTTGCAGTTACAGAGTGATCCAAAAACGTTTGAGATCCAAATTTTCGTTTGGCTCATGCACGGTGCATTCGTATACGCCGCCGTTGGACAGGATGGTTTTTTCACTGCCGATGTTACCGTCTATGCAGG
Source organism: Clostridia bacterium (assembly GCA_017517815.1). The sequence goes on from JAFWYA010000075.1 coordinate 288, forward strand.
TTATCAGCACCCGTTCAAGGCCGATTTGTCTGCAAAACGGCAGAGCCATTTTGAGCATCTCTTTTGCATAGCCCTTCCGGCGTTCGCAGGGCCGAATGGAATAGCCGATGTGCCCGCCGTACTTTTCAAGATAATCGTTGAAAAAATGCCGCACCTGCAGCAGCCCCAGCAGTTTCTGATCTGATCTGCGCACAAACATGAACTGCGTTGCAGGGACCAGATGAGAAGGAACAAAAGCGGGCTCTTCTGCCAGCAGCGAAATGCGGATGTATTCGTTTGGATCTTCAATCTTTCTCAGAGGGCCGCATCCATCCATGGAACTGCCGCAGTCCAGAAATTCCTTTCGGTATGCGGCGATCTGTTCAGCATACTCAGGCGAAGGCTTAATCAGAATGAATTCACTCATATCTACCTCTCGGAATACAAAAAGCAGCGTGACATTTATGCCGCGCTGCTTTCGAAATATGGATCAGGCAACCTCGCGGTAGCTGATTTCCAGATGATAGTTTTCCCGTGCCGCATCCTGAAACACACGCAGTAGACGGGGCATATAGTCCGCCATTCTTCCGCGGGGCTGGGACGGGTAGCATACGGTAATGCGCAGCGCATCGGTTTCGCTGGTCAGCTCGTCATGCAGAGCATCGAGGTTTGCACCATAGTAAAAAGGAAAATTCAGCGCTTCCTTCAGGTAGCCGTGCAGAGAGATTTTTTCTTCAAAGCGGGTCAAATCAAGTACAATATCTTTCATGATAACCTCCTGAATCAATACAGCTGAACAAAGGTTTTGAATGCATCGGGCGTGTAATAGATCAGCCCGTCGCTGGAATAAACGATGCGCTCGTCGCTGCGCTTGCCGTCAGTGGTGTTAACATCGCACTCGTACCAGGTGCGGCCCTTGGCGGAGGGCAGCTGTTTTTCGCGGTTCTGGAATTCGTCGCCGCCGATGGAGCAGCCAGGCATGACTTCGTCCAGATTATCCTTCTTGGCAGTCCAGCCCAGTTCCTTTGCCTCAGCCTTGGTGATATAGTTGCAGGGAAGGGCGCCAAACTTCACCAGATAGGCCGCTACTTCACCAATGGAGCTGTACTCGCCGTACTCGTCCAGCTTGATGTTCAGGTCAACGGTGATGGCCGGTTCGGCAGCCTTGGGGGCTTCAATCGTCACTTTGATCTGGGTGAAGGTTTCATAGTGATTGCCGGTGTAGTAGATTAGACCGTCGTTGGAAAAAACAATGCGCTTGCTGCCGCGGTATCCGCCGTCAAAATCAATATCGCATTCCGTCCACTTGCGGCCTTTTTTGTCAGGCAGCGCACCTTCGTAGTTGCCGAAACGGTCGCCGCCAATGGAGAAACCAGGGGCCACTTTATGCAGATTGCCCTGCTTGTTGTTCCAGCCAAGATCGCTTGCTTCGTTTTTGGTCAGGAAGTTGTCAGGCAGGCGCTCGTACAGCGCCAGATAAACGGCAACTTCTTCCATGCTGTCGTACCAGCCGCTTTCCTCCACCGGGTAGTCGGCAGAAGACAGCTTGATAACCTTGGCTGCCAGCGCAGAGCTGAAGGAAAACAGCATCATCAGCGCCATCACAAGCGCAAGCAATTTGCGGAAAACAGGATGCTTCATAAGGTTCCTCCTTTGAAATTACAGGATAATGGGATTGCTCCAGGCACTGCGTCCCTGCGCATCCATGATTTGGATGCGCACATGGGTTTCGTGACGGTTGGCGTTGCTGGCAAGGTCATAGGATGCATGGGTCAGCTCTTCGCCGGTGACACAGCGGCCAAAGGCCCATACGGCATTGCTGTAGAAAATCACGCGGGAGACAGGGGAGCAGCTGACTTCGATTTTGCCGTCCTGTACGCTGATCTGCTCAAAAGCAGGGCCCTGCGAGCAGTAGAAACGACCGGCGTCGAAGGCGTCCAGCAGGCTTTCAGGAGTGAGTTCGTCTGCCTGCACCATGGTAAAGCTGCGACCAGCTTCGCCACTGTACCAGTGTGAGTCGTCAGAAGCGACTAAGTTGAAGAACGTACCATGCGCAGCAGCAACGTCCAGAATGCTGGAGGAATCCGCACGGTCACCGTTCCAGGGGTAAGTGGAAGCGCTGTTGTAGATCTCGGCAGCAGTGACGTCGTAGAGGCCGCTCAGTGTGGCAAGGGTATTCAGCGACCATGCGGGGTGCGCAATGATCACGCGTCCGCCATGGGCACGGCAGCGATCGATGCAGTCCTGAAACATACGCGGATAGTCGGAAAAATCCACGTTTTCATCCATGCCAAAGCACACCAGATGAACGACTTCGCCGGGCAGGGAATAGTCCGCCTCCATGCCGCGCAACACCAGCAGGCCATCCTCCATGTGCGTATTTTCAGATACGACACGGTGATCCGTCAAAGCCAGAAAATCATAACCTCGTTCGCGGTAAAACTGCTTTACCTGCTCAGGAGTAAGCTTGCCGTCGCTCAGAGTGGTATGGCAGTGAAGGTTGCCCTTGAAAAATGGTTTGTTTGCATCAAACAGGTTCAATGTGCAATCTCCCTTCTGAAAAAGATGCACAAGCATTATAGACCCTTCCCAAAATAAATGCAACAAAAATACAATCTATACAAACGTTTGCTCACGATGAAAAATTGCATTTTAAATGAAAAAAGGAAGGATCTCTTTTGAGATCCTTCCTGAAAGGGTACCCTCTGATTAATACATGCCGCCCATGCCGGGAGCGCCAGCGGGCGCAGCAGGTTCGGGAGCGGGAATGTCAGCAACCAGGCTTTCGGTGGTGAGCACCAGAGCGGAAACGCTGGCGGCGTTCTGCAGAGCGCTGCGGGTGACCTTGGTGGGGTCGATGATGCCGCGCTCGACCATGTCGACGTACTCGCCCTTCAGAGCGTCATAGCCGTAACCGGTCTTATGGCTGTTCTTCACGTTCTCGACGATCACGCTGCCGTCAATGCCGGCGTTCTTGCTGATCTGACGCAGGGGCTCTTCCAGAGCACGAACGATGATCTCAACACCGGTCTTGGCATCGCCGGCATAGTTGGCCAGCTCGGCGCGTACGTTGGGCAGAACATTGAGCAGAGCGATGCCGCCGCCGGGCACGATGCCCTCTTCAACAGCAGCACGGGTAGCAGCCAGAGCATCTTCGATGCGCAGCTTGCGCTCCTTCATTTCGATTTCGGTAGCAGCGCCGACCTGGATAACGGCAACGCCGCCGGCCAGCTTGGCCAGACGCTCCTGCAGCTTTTCGCGGTCGTAATCGCTGGTGGTCTCTTCGATCTGGCTGCGGATGGAAGCAACGCGGCCGGCGATCTCGTCGGGGCTGCCGGCGCCTTCCACGATGGTGGTGTTTTCCTTGTCAACCTTCACCTGACGGGCGGTGCCCAGCAGGTCGATGGTGGCTTCCTTCAGGTCCATGCCCAGCTCGTCGCTGATGACCTGACCGCCGGTGAGCACGGCGATGTCGCGAAGCATTTCCTTGCGGCGGTCGCCAAAGCCGGGGGCCTTGACGGCAACGCAGGTGAAGGTGCCGCGCAGCTTGTTGACGACCAGCGTGGCCAGAGCCTCGCCCTCGACGTCCTCAGCAATGATGAGCAGCTTGCGGCCGGCCTGCACCACCTGCTCCAGCACAGGCAGAATCTCCTGAATGTTGGAGATCTTCTTGTCGGTGATCAGAATGAAGGGATTGTCCAGAACGGCTTCCATCTTTTCGGTGTCAGTCACCATGTAGGCGCTGGCGTAGCCGCGGTCAAACTGCATGCCTTCCACGGTGGTCATGCCGGTAGACATGGTCTTGCTTTCTTCAACGGTGATAACGCCGTCCTTGCCAACGGTCTCCATCGCGTCGGAGATCAGCTGGCCGATGGTCTCGTCGCCGGCGGAAATGCTGGCAACCTGAGCGATAGCCTGCTTGCTGGTGATGGGCTGGCTGATCTTCTGCAGGCCTTCAACGGCAGCGGCAACGCCGGCCTCGATGCCCTTCTTGAGCACCATGGGGTTGGCGCCCGCAGCCAGGTTGCGCAGGCCCTCGCGGATGATGGCCTGAGCCAGCAGCGTAGCGGTGGTGGTGCCGTCGCCGGCCACGTCGTTGGTCTTGGTGGAGACTTCCTTCACCAGCTGCGCGCCCATGTTCTCGAACGCGTCCTCCAGCTCGATCTCCTTGGCGATGGTCACGCCGTCGTTGGTGATCAGGGGAGCGCC
>JAFWYA010000076.1 GCA_017517815.1 Clostridia bacterium
ACTCCGGACACCTTGATTAAAAGTCAAGTGCTCTACCACCTGAGCTAATGGGTCATTTGGCAGGGGTGGCAGGGTTCGAACCTACGAATCAGGGAGTCAAAGTCCCTTGCCTTACCGCTTGGCTACACCCCTACAATAGGAGTCCCGCCAATTGAAAGGGAGAAAATGGGGTGGGTAGTGGGAGTCGAACCCACGATATCCAGAGCCACAATCTGGCGCTCTAACCACTGAACTATACCCACCATAAGGGTTGGCGCGCCTGAAGGGATTCGAACCCCTGACCCACGGCTTAGAAGGCCGTTGCTCTATCCGACTGAGCTACAGGCGCATGCCGCTGTCGGGGGAGTGTCGGGGGGAATTAATCCCTGCTGACAGTGATAGATGATATCACCATTAAAGCCTTTTGTCAACACCTTTTTTGAATTTTTTTGAAAAAAAGATGAAAGCAGTTCTTGGGCGGAACTGCTTTCATGGATTTAAAAGTCAATGTGATCGCTGATGGTAATCTGACTGTCAGATTGTATTCTTTCAAGGATACGCGCCTTATCTTCGCCTGTGGCAATCACGGGCTGGAAGTTGGTTGTGCCGTCCTGCACCCCGCTGGTCATGATAGGGATCAGCGAGGCAGATACATCCATGATTTCGGTTTTATGGAAGCTCAACTGCAGCTGTACAACCAGGCCGTCGTAGTCCTTGGGGGTGAGGTTTCCACCAAAGCAGAGATTGCCTAGGCTGTAGAAAATCGGCTTGCCGTTGTAAATTTCAATGCCCTGCACTACATGCGGATGATGGCCGATCACGCAGTCTGCGCCTGCGTCGATGATCATGTGAGCGATCAGCTCCTGATCCTTATTGCGATTGGGCGCGTATTCCTGACCAAAATGGCAGGAATAAATGATATAGTCGCAGCCTGCCTCGCGAAGGGCCTTGATTTCCTCAGCGGGCACGGATCGATCCTGATGCCAGATGGTTTCACGGATGCCGGAAAAACCAATCCTGACGCCGTCTTTTTCAAAAATCCAGGTGGATCCGTAGCCGCTGTAGGCAATGCCTGCGTCCTCCAGCGTTTGGCGCGTTATGCGGCGGCCGGCATAGCCGTAATCTACAAAGTGGTTGTTTGCCAGGTTTACGTGCTCGACTGAGGCGGCAGAGAGAATATTTACATGATCTGTCGGGCCGCGGAAATTGAACATGCGGCCGGCGGTTTTGTCCTTGGAATCATTTTTGAAAATGCATTCGAGGTTCAGTGTGGTCAGATCATCCGATGAAAAGACCGGCAGCAGGTTGGCCAGGGGATAGTCATAGCCCTGCGCGTCAATCACGCTGTCAAAGGAGGTTTCGCGCTTGCGGATGGCGTCTTCGCTGCCCAGCAGCGTATCGCCGCCGAAGGTGAGGGTAAGCGTTACGTCATCGGGCGGCACGGGCGTAGCGGTGGGCACGAGGGTTGCTGTCGGCGTGGCGGTGGGCTCGGCTGCGGCGGTTGGCACGGGCGTTTCATCAGCCAGGGCAGCGTCGCCAAAAAGGGCGGCAAAGGTCATTTGCCCCACCACGCCGTCAGCCTGCAGCTGATTTCGTTTCTGGAAGGCTACGACGGCTTTATGGGTGGCATCGCCAAATACGCCGTCAATCTCGCCCGTATAGTAATTGAGCGCTTTGAGCTTTTCCTGCAATTGCACCACGTGCAATCCGCTGGATCGATAGGAGAGCAGTCCTTCGTAGGCGGGCGCAGGCGTTACGGTGGGCGTTGGCGAGGGCGTGGGAACCTGCGTGGGGGGAGGCGTGGGCGTTGCGGTCGGCTCGGGCGTGGGGGTGCCCAGAATCTCCAGCAGCCGGGCTTCCCGGGCCTGAAGATCGTCGATGACCAGCACTTTGGTGTGAATGGGCAGATGCGTCCACAGCCAATAGATATTGACGCCGCTTTCGGTGGCGCGGGTATCCGTACGCACGCAGCCGTGCGAAGCTTTCTGACCGATTTGCGCAAGGTGCTCGGAATAATCCCACTTCTGGCCGTCGTAGCGCTTATAGCCCATGGAATGAATCAGATTGCCGCCGTCAATGCGGATGGCGTAATTATAGCTGTAGCCTTCGCTGGCAAAATTGATGATGCGGTCCTGGGTGAGGAATGCGCCGGCGCGCGTTTCGCACCAGAGGTTATCCTGCGTCATCAGGCCGGTTGATACGGATACGGTGCCGATGGGCAGGCCGCCTTCATAGACGGTCAGCGTTTGATCACGCTTGTCAATCAGCACGCCGTAGCGGCTGTCGGGGATGATGGTTTTGAGCTTTTTCTGCGGGATATAGCCTTCGATATACTGACCGTCCGCTTCGCGCCAGGCACCGATGCGCGCAAAGCCGCTGACATTCAGCGCAAGAACCTTGAGCCCCTGCGTCTGGCCGTGCACCATGCCGACGACGGAGGATTTTTCATTCGGCTCGGCATAGACGTTTTGATGCGCGACGTCGCCGATATCCACAACGGCAATGGGGGCCATCATCGCCTGCCAGACGGCGGCGGGATCGGAGATATCTTCCGGAAGAAAAAGGGCGGGATCGCTGACAGCCAGAGCGGCAGCAGGCGGCGCATCATGCGACACCCGGATGGGAAAGCGGAAGGCTTCCTGCTCGCTGTTTTTAACCTTGAAGGTGAGCACATAGTCGCCCTCTGCGACATTGCGGTTATTGATCTGCCCGTTCCATTTGAACACGTGCGGCAGCATGTCGCTTTGCTCAATGCCCCAGGTTTTGATGGCATTTTGCAGGTCGTCAGCGCGGTAAAGCTGCGCATGCATCAGCCCTTCGGCGGTGATGAGATAATTGACAAGAAAACCGTCGTGCCCGGCATATACCGTAAAAGAAGAGGGAATGCAGTACTGCAGTGCGGCAGCGGGCGGCAGGATGCGGATGGCGCTGCTGGCGGTCATAGCAGCGCTGCTGGTCTGCAGCGTGGCGGTCAGCGTATAAGCGCCGCGGCAAACGGCCTCGCCGCCAAAGTGCAGGCCATTCCAGGTCAGGCGCGTTTCACCGGCGGGAATCTGCTGTTCAAAAATAGTGTAGGAAAAAATACCATCGCTGATTTGCAGCGTAAACAAGCCCTCGGCAGGCGCATGGACAGCAAAATCCTTGCTTACATACGGGCGCAGCGTTTCAGGCGCGGTCAGCGAAAAATCCTCGCTCTGAGCAAAGGCGCACAGCGGCAGGAGCATAAATAACAAAAAAATCAGGCGTTTCATAGGCTTTTCCTTTGCAGATGGTATATTGGAAGCATACGGCAAAGGGCAGGGTTTGTCAATGACGGGAATTGTAAAATTGCGGGGAGGAGAGACAGAAGAGAGGCGGCTTTTACCATAAAAGCCGCCTCCCAATCGTATCCTTATACCGATTTTCTTTCGTCATCTTCCAGCAGCACGATCGGCTGCTCATCCGCATGCAGAATTTCCTTGAATTCTTCGCCGGAAATGTTCTCCTTCTCCAGCAGATACTCCGCCAGATCGTGCAGCTTGCGGGTGTTTTGTTTGAGAATGCCAAGCGCCGCGTCATAGGCCTCGCGGATCAGGCGCATGACCTCTTCATCCACCTTGGCAGCCGTATCCGCCGAGCACATCAGCTGCGAATCGCCGCCCAGGTACACATTGCTGCTGGTTTCCAGCGCCACCATGCCAAATTTCTCGCTCATGCCGTAGCGCGTAACCATTGCGCGGGCCAGCTTGGTGGCCTGTTCGATGTCGTTGGCAGCGCCGGTGGTGCAGGTATTGCAGGCATATTCTTCGGCAGCGCGGCCGGCGGTGAGCACGGCGAGCTTGCTGATGATGTCCTCGCGGTTCATGAGCACGTGCTCCTCTTCATCCACCTGCATGGTGTAGCCCAGCGCGCCGGAGGTACGCGGGATGATGGTGATCTTTTGCACGGGCACGGCGTTTTTCTGGTGTGCCGCTACCAGCGCGTGGCCGATTTCGTGATAGGCGACAATGCGTTTTTCGGTTTCGGGGATCACAAAGCTCTTGCGCTCGGTGCCTGCGATAACGGTTTCTACTGAGGCTTCCAGATCGGATTGCGTCACGGAAGTGCGGCCAAGGCGCACGGTGCGCAGCGCGGCTTCATTGACAATATTGGCCAGATCTGCGCCCGATGCACCCACTGTCTGGCGGGCGATGGCGGCAAAATCAATATTGTGATCCATTGTGATGCCGCGCGCATGCACGCGCAGAACGGCCTCGCGACCGCGAAGATCGGGCAGATCCACGGTGATGCGGCGGTCGAAGCGACCGGGGCGCAGGAGGGCGGCGTCGAGAATCTCCGGGCGGTTGGTGGCGCCCAGCACGACGATGCCCTTGGAGGCGTCAAAGCCGTCCATTTCCGCCAACAGCTGATTGAGCGCCTGCTCGCGTTCGTCGTTGGAGGACAGGCCCATTGCGTCGCGTTTTTTGCCGATGGCGTCGATTTCATCAATAAAAATGATGCACGGCGCCTTTTCATTGGCCTGCTTAAAGAGATCGCGCACACGCGCAGCGCCTGTGCCGACAAACATCTCTACAAAGGCCGAGCCGCTGACAAAGAAGAACGGCACCTTCGCTTCGCCTGCCACGGCCTGCGCCAGCAGCGTTTTACCCGTGCCGGGAGGGCCCACCAGCAGCGCGCCCTTGGGCAGCTTTGCGCCGATAGCGCGGTATTTATCGGGCTGATGGAGGAAATCCACCAGTTCGATCAGCGCTTCCTTGGCTTCGTCCTGTCCGGCGACATCGGTAAACTTTTTGCTTTCGTCAGAGACGGTGTACATCTTGGCGCTGCTCTTGCCAAAGCTCATCGCGCCCATGCCGCCGCTGCTTTTTTTGATCATGCGGAAGACAAAGAAGATGATTACGCCGTAGAGCGCAATGGGCAGCACGAGGCTGAGGATCATGCTGAATGCGGAGGAAGAGGACAAATCCTCGCCGGCGAAGGTCACCTGGGCCTCCAGCAGACGATCAACCAGATAGGGATCCTCCACCGCCACACACTGATATACCTTGGTCTGCGTCAGCCCCAGATACCATTTAGGCATCGATTCATCCGCCTTCAGCGTAAAGGCGATGCTGTCAAGGCCGATCTGCACCTTATCCACCTGGCCGGAATTGACCATGTTGATGAAGGCGGAGTATTCGACCATCTCAGTCTGAGAGCCGAAAAGACGGCTGGCGGAAAAGAGCGTGGATAAAAGCATGACGCCCAGAATAACGACCGTGATCCAGAAAATCGGCGGCTTTTTCATCTTGGGCGCTTTATTCTGATTTGTGTTTTTTTCTTCCATAGATTGCACTCCTTTCGGGAAAACTGACACGTTATTGAGAACGGTCATATATATTTTATCCGATGGTGAAATCGCCTGTCAAGGAAGGTGGGAAAAGTTCACACTGGGTTTATATTCAGTAGGCAATTGGCGCAGAGTGTGGTATACTGATAGCGGAGGATATCAGAATGAACGAAACACTGAAAACAAAAATTAGTATGCTACCCGATTCGCCCGGCTGCTATCTGATGAAGCATCAGGGGGAGATCATTTATGTGGGCAAGGCGGTCAATCTGAAAAACCGCGTGCGCAGCTATTTTCAGACGCGCGATCATACGCCCAAGGTGGCGGCGATGGTGCGGCTGATTGATGATTTTGATATTCTGCTTTGCAATACAAATCTGGAGGCATTGACGCTGGAATGCAATCTGATCAAGCGTCATATGCCGCACTATAATATCCTGTTAAAAGATGACAAGCACTACCCGTACGTGCGCATTGACAAGCGCGAGCCCTTCCCGCGCGTGACCATTGCCCGCCGCATGCAAAAGGACGGCGCGCAGTATTTTGGCCCGTATATCGGCGCGACCGCCGTGCGCGACGCGCTGGAGGTGCTCAGAAAGGCTTTTCCCATCCGTACCTGCAGCAAAAATCTGCCGCTGAGCAAGCCGGCGCGCCCGTGCGTCAATTATGAGATCGGCCGGTGTCTTGCGCCCTGTGCGGGCAAATGCACGGTGGATGAATATCAGAAGATGATTGACGGCGTGATCGCCTTTTTGAACGGCAACTCGAAGGCTATTACCGATCAATTGGAAAAAGATATGCTGGAGGCTTCGCGCAATCTTGATTTTGAGCGCGCGGCGCAAAAGCGCGACGCTTTGCGCGATATTCAGGGCCTGATGGAGCGGCAGCGCGCCATCCAGACCAAGGATGCGCAGCAGGATGTATTGGCCATTGCGCAGGACGGTCTGGATGCGATGGTACAGGTGCTCTTTATCCGCGGCGGCCGCATGATCGGCGGCGACAGCTTTGCGCTGCCCGGCGAGGGCAATGAACCCAAAGAAGAAGTGCTGACAGAGTTTGTGCTGCGCTATTATGCCGATCGTCTGCCGGCGCGGGAGATCCTCACCCAGCCGATTGAAGAAGCCGAAACGATGGAAGCGCTTTTGCGCGAGAAGCGTGGCGGCGCGGTGGATCTGATTATTCCGCAGCGCGGCGAAAAGAAAGCGCTGGTGCTCATGGCCGAAAAGAATGCGCGGGACGCGCTGGAAAAGCGCAACGCGCGTCAGCAGGTGCAGTGGGACCGTACAATCGGCGCGTGCCGCGATCTGGCGGAGGCGATCGGCATGCAGGGCTATCCCCGGCGCATTGAGGGCTTTGATATTTCCAACACGCAGGGCACGTTGTCCGTGGCCTCGATGGTGGTATTTATTGACGGCATGCCGGCGAAAAAAGAATACAGGCATTACCGGATCAAAACCGTGGTGGGCGCTAATGACTTTGCCTCCATGAACGAGGTGTTGGGCAGGCGTTTTCGCCGCACCAAGGCGGAGGATGAGAAGGAAAGATGGGTTATGCCCGATCTTGTGCTGATTGACGGCGGCCCGCAGCAATTGGCTTTTGCGCGGGAAGCCATGCTGAAAGAGGGCATAGAGGTGCCGATGTTCGGCCTGGCAGAGCGGCTGGAGGAAATCTGGCTGCCCGATTGCGATACGCCCGTAGTGCTTGATCACCACACGCCTGCGCTGCATCTGGTGCAGCGGATCCGCGATGAAGCGCACCGTTTTGCCATCACGCACCACAGAAATCTGCGCGGAAAGGCCAGCGTGCATTCATCTTTGGAGGATATTGAGGGCATAGGCCCTGCCAGACGGCGCGCGCTGCTTTCGCATTTTGGTTCCATCAAAGCCATGCGCGAGGCGGCGGAAGAAGAAATTCTCGCCGTCAAGGGCATGACACAGGCCTCAGCCCGGGCGGTTTATGTGCATTTGCATCCCGAAATGGCAGAAAATGGCCAGGAATTGTAAATATTACTTGACGAATCGTTATAAATTCGTTACAATTATGTAAAGTTGCAGACGCAGCTTTTGATGTGCTACCATTCCTGTATGGAGGGATTTATTGCTATGAAGAAAAAGCTTGTACTGATCGCTTTGTTGATGCTGGTGGTCTTCGTGCTGTGCGCCTGCGGCGCCAAGAATGACAATACCGGCGAGAATCATGCACAGGCCAATCAGGGCGGCCAGGTATCGCCCATGGATCAGCAGGCCAATAATCAGTCTGCCGCCAATAACGATATGGGCCTGCCGGAGGGATATGATCCCGCCAGCGAAGAGGATGACGGCTATTATTTTGTGGACACCAAGTATGATGAAGCGGGCAATGCTGTGTATGCCGGCTCTACGCCCATTCCGGTGAATCCCATCGATATGCCCACGGCTACGCCGCGTCCTGATCTGACCTTTACCTATGGCGAATACACTGCCGCCAAGCTGGGCCTCAAGTTCTCCTCTGCCGTTGGCTATACGGTGGATGACAGCCAGAGCGATGTGTATGTGCTGACCGAGCCTGCTTCTGCGGTGAAGGATAACTACGCTGCCACCATCACGCTGCAGATCATGCCGATCAACAAGAACTATGATCTGGACGATGTGAAGACGGATCTGAAAAATTATCTGCTGACCGAAAAAACCAAGTATGAGGGCTGGGAAAGCTACACCGCCGCCAGCAAGACGCTGATGGGCGAAAAGGGCTACTACAACAACTATCGCGCAGAAAAGATTGACGGCACCATCGTGCGTGGCCGCGTGCATATGGCCATCATCGGCGAAAATGAGCTGCTGGTGCTGCATGTGTCCTGCCCCGGCTGGTTCAACACCAGCTACATGAAGGTGTACGACCAGATCCGCGATACGCTGGCCCGCATCGATTAATCAAACAGCAAATCAGGAAGCAGCCAGGCTGCTTCCTTTTTTAATGAAAGAAGGATGATTATGCATATTGAGACGGAGCGACTGCTGATCACGCGCCTGACGGAAGAGATGGCGCAGAGCGTGCACGAAAACTCGCTGGATGCGGACAACCGCCGCTTTGTGCCCGATGAAGTGTTTGAAACGGTGGAAATTGCAAGGGAAACGGTTGAATTTCTGATTTCTTGCTATGAAAGCGGCGACGGCCCGCTGGTTTATGCTATTTTGCTGAAGGATCAAACCAATATCGGCTATGTGCAGGCCGTGCCGATGGAGAACGGCGTGTGGGAAATCGGTTATCACATCGGCGAAAAGTATACCAGGCACGGCTACGCCACCGAGGCCGTGCAGGCCTTCCTGCCGGCGATCATGAAGAATCTGCAGCTGACCGAAATGCTGGGCGTGTGCCTGAAGGATAATCTGGCGTCCGTTAAGGTGATGGAGCGCTGCGGCTTTGAAAAGATTTTTGAAGGCGCGGGCGATTATCAGGGCGCCAAGCGTGAAATCTGCAAATTTATCTATCGCTTGTAATAAAAAACGGGGCCTGCGACTGGAGGTGTATCGCAGGCCCTGCTTTTTGGAGGCGGGTATCATATCTTAAACGGCGACCGTAAGCCGTTCAATGCTGCGTCCTTCACGCCAGAGCTTGTCATACAGCGCGAAGCATTTTTTGTAGCGGGCAAAGAGTACGCGGGCAGCTTCTTCGTTGTGGTAAACCTTCCAGCAGCCAACGCATTTGTGCGGGCAGCGCTTGTGGATAAAGCTGTCCACATCCTCGGGCGGATAGCCCAGAAATAACCCGATTTCGTGCGGAAACTCCTCCTGATTGTGCAGCCTTTCCATCAGACGGCGCAGGCAGGCGGCGTCACGGCAGCCATTGTAGCCGTACTTTTTGAGAATGCGTCCAGCCACGTCGCTTTTCAGGTCGCGTGCAAGCTTTTCGGGGCGGTACACATAGATCAGCCCCAGCCCGTCCTTGTAGCGCAGCGGCAGAATGCGCAGCCCTTTTCTGATCAGCCGGCGGTTGAACGCGCGGAGGCTGCAGAGCATTTCCTGCCGCGATGAAAAGGGACAGGTAAACATATTGGCTGTTTTGATGGAGGCCAGCGTCGGCGCGCAATGGCGGATGATGGCTTCTTCAGACATGATGGCGTTTCCTTTTTTAGGTTAGATAAGTCTAACTGATCGATAAAAAATAAAGACTGCGAGGGGGATGGATTCGAAGGAAATTAGTTAGAGATGACTAACTACGGATATAATATACCATACCCGGCAGATGATGTCAATCCCTGCGCAAAGAAAAAAGCCAGGCTGGGTGCCAGCTGGCTCGGATAAACAGGCATAAGAGTTCATGCATCCGTTCTAAACATGTTCATGTAAAAAACATAGGCCGCGGCACATTCTTCTATGGGCAGCTGCGTTTCTTTTGCCAAATAATCAACCGCTTCGTCTTTCGTACCAAACTGCTGCAGCAGGGTTGTAACCTCTGCCATTCTGCTTAACGCATGGTCAAATTCTGAAAAGGTTATGTTTTTATCGCCTGATTGATACAGCCTGTATTTGAGCATTTGCAGCAGATTGGCGTCAGCGATTTTCTGATAATCTGCTTTAGCAATTTTCTGCCCCGCGAACAACTCGTTGATGGTGATTTCCAGGATATTGCACAGCGGCTCATACAGGGAGGCGTCTGGCAGACAAATGCCGTTTTCCCATTTTGATATGGATTTGTTGGTGGTATTCAGCATTTCGGCCAGCTGATTTTGCGTCAGGTTTTTGCTTTTGCGGCGCTCTGCAATGAATTTTCCGATTTTAATCTGGTTCATTTAATCCCTCCTTTCTGCATGATTATATCATTGCAACTTTTGTTCTCACACCCATCAAAAGTAGAATGCAAAATAAAAAGACCGCTGGGAAACCAGCGGTCTTTATGTGTTTGATTACTTGGTGATGTTGGTGATATGGGTGTTGATGCCGTTGTACCAGTAAACAAAGCCTTCTACGTTCACAACGTCGCCCACGTTCAGGGTGGCAACAGTCTTGTAAACTTCGGTTTCGGGATCGGTCAGGTAGCGCTCTACACAGAAGTCATAGGAAGCGCCGTTCAGGCCGAAGGTCAGGTAGATGTCATCGCCGGGCTCGCCGTTCTTGTACTCGATCTTTTCCACGGTCAGGCCGGTGAAGAGAGCCTTCTGGTTCTGGAAATTGATCAGCTCTTCGGTGCCCAGGTAAGCGGTCAGATCCTTGGCTTCGGCAATGTAGTTGCCTTCCAGGATTTCGAAGGTGGAGCCGGAATCGACTTCCACTTCGCCAGCCCACTCGGTCTTGTAGCCGGTAACCTTGATCTTGGTGCCGGGAACGAGCTTGGCAGCGTCTTCTTCGGAGCAGGTCATTTCATACAGGAAGTAGCCGCCTTCCATATCCTGAGCGTAAACGGTGATCTTGTTGTCCCACCAGGACTGGGTGGCCTGAACGTAGGCTTCGATAACAACTTCGGCCTGCAGTTCGGCAGCGGCGTATTCGGCATAGGTCATAACGCCTTCGCCCTTGGCTTCGGGAGCGGTGGTTTCGGCCATGGCGCAGGAGAAGGCCATGCACAGGAGAAGCAGAGCAGCCAGGAACTTTTTCATGTTTGTTTTCCTCCTAAAATTGAGTTTCAGGGTACGTTCTTTATTATACATACAAAAGCGAAAGAAATCAATGCACTTATGGATTATTTACTTTTTTTCGCTTTTTTAACAGCGCTGACGGAAACGTACAGGATGATCATCAGCCAGGTGGCGGCAAGCGCGGTTAAGAGGGTGACGGCTGTAGCGGGCAGCGGGCCCAGATCCGCCTTGCCGGTGGAGGTAACGCTGATCTGATCCAGGCGGTAGAGCGACGTTGCGTTCGAATACAGCTTTTCGATGAACTCGTCGTTGATTTCCTTTTTGCGGATGGTGCCCTTGGTTACTTCTTCAATCAGGCTGCCGGCAGCGTCGCGCAGCGAGGCCGAGCCGTTAAAGACGGGGGTGACGAAGGTATTCTGCGTATTTTCGATCAACAGCTTGGCGGCGTTGATCTTTACATCGTAGTAATACTGGTCGTCTTCGCCCGCGCGGGAGAGATAATCCTGGTATGCAGCGGTATTCTGCGCCTTGGATGTAACCGGGATGTAACCTTCTGTGGTGGAGTAAGCAAGCTGCACTTCATCGGTGAGCAGGTACTGCATGAACAGCCACGAGGCCAGCACCTCCTGCGGATCCTCCTTGTTGAAGATGCACATGGAGGGGCCCTGGGAGATCATCTGCGGATGCGCAGGATCAAACTGCGGCACGGCCATGACGACCGTTTCAAAGTCCACCAGCGCTTCCTCAGCAATGTCGATCAGCGGGGCCTTGGAACCCATCCAGGTGGCGCCGGCGGTGGAGTCCACCGCAAAGATGCACTGGCCGGCGTTGAGGAAGTTGGCCGGATAACTGGAAACCTTGAAGGTGGAGAAAGCGCGGGATTTGGCGTGCCTGGCAATCTCCATCAGCAGCGATTTGGTGGTGTCGTTAAAGAGCAGGATGTCGCCCTTGTCCGTCGAATAGCCGGAATCCAGCTGGCGGATCATCTGGATCATCATGTTGTCGGTGGACTTATAAATGAAGGGGATCATCACCTTCTGGCCGTTGAGGAGGAAATTGCCGTCCTCATCCTTGGCCATGGCGGCTTCGGAAACCTCCCATACAAAATCCCACGTCAGCGTTTCGGGAAGCGTGTAGTCCAGCTTTTCCACAAAGGTTTTGTTCACATAGCAGGCTTCGGTGGAGCGCATGTAGGGAAGGGCGTACTGAATGCCGCCGACCAGGCCTTCTGCCAGGAACTGCGGCACGATCTCATCCTTGGTGGGCGCGTCAAAGCGCACCTCACTGCCGCCAAGGCCGTATTTTTCGTGCGTGAGCAGCTCGTCCAGCGGCACAATGCAGTTGTCGCTGGTCAGATAGGTGGCGATGTGGTCAGGATAGGTGATGCACACGTTGGGCGTGGTGCCGGTAGCAATGTTGGTGATGATATCCTTGTAAATATCCGCGTAATTGGTAAAGGGGCGGATGGTCACATGGATGTTGGGATAATACTGCTGGAAGTCAGCCGCAGCCTTTTTATATACCTCCACCTGCGTGATATTGCTTTCGTTCTTCTGCCAGAAAACGATATTGTATTCGCGCGAGGCGTCAAAGGTATCCGGAATGGCAAAGGCAGTCGATTCCTTGGCGCCGTGGCAGCCCGAGAGCAGCAGCGCGCAGGTGACAAGGCACAGCATCAGGGCAATCAGCTTGATTTTTCTCATCCCTTGGTACCTCCTCTGGCGACGCCCGCCATGATTTTTTTGTGGAAGATCAGGAATAGCACAATCAGCGGCACGGAGATGGACACAACCGCCGCCATCATGGCCGGCACATTCTCACGGCCAAAGCCGCTTTCGCGGATGGTCTGGATGCCGTTGGAGACAAGGAAGTAGCTTTCATCATCCGTAATCAGGCGCGGCCAGACGTAGGAGTTCCAGCATTCGATGATCTTGAGGATGACAATGGTGATGATCGTATGGCGGCATACGGGAATGAGCACCTTGAACAGATATTTCATGTCGCTGGTGTTATCCACCTTGGCCGCGTAGTACAATTCGTCCGGCACCTGCGCAAAGTTTTCCTTCAGCAGATAAATGTAGAATACCGAGGTGATCGAGGGCAGGATCAGGCCGGTAAAGGTATTGCGCAGATTCAGGTTGGTGATGGTCACATAGTTGGTGATGATTACCAGCTCGTTGGGGATCATCATCAGCGCGAGGAAGAGTACAAACACGAGGTTCTTGCCTTTGAACTCAAGGCGCGCAAAGGCAAAGGCGGCCAGCACCGTGACGATGACCATCACAAAGGTAGTGACGACGGTGTAGATCAGCGTATTGGCAAAATACTTGCCCAGCGCCACGGTGGTGAAAGCGTATTTGTAGTTTTCCAGCGTGGGCGCGAGGGTATAGAGCTTGGGCACATATTCAGCGTTATAGGTGCTGTAGCTTTTCACGCTCGTGAGCAGCATCCAGTAGAAGGGGAAGAGCACCATCAGCGCCCAGAAGACCAGCAGCGCGTAGATCACGCCCTGCGATACGCGGTGGCGGATGCGTGCGCGGCGCTCGATTTTTTCAAAGTCAATTTGCTTTGCCATGCTGCCGCCTCCTTAATAATGCACGTGCTTTTTGCTGATAAGCAAATTGATGCACGTGATGGTCAGAACGATCGCAAACAGCAGGATGGCTGCTGCCGAGGCATAGCTGGGATAGCCGCCGCTGTTGCCGTAGAGCATGTCATATACATAGCCGACGATGGTGTTCATTTCCGCTGCGTTCAGATCCGTGCCAAACAGCGCTACGGAATCGCTGTAGGCCTTGAACGCGCCGATAAAGCCAGTGATGATCAGATAGAACAGCGAGGGGGAGATCATCGGCAGCGTGATGCGCAGGAACATGCGGTTTTTACGCGTGCCGTCCACGCGCGCGGCCTGATAGTACTGCTCGCCCACCGACGCCAGCGCGCTGGTGAGAATGAGAATCTTAAACGGCAGCACCACCCACACGGTGTAGAAGCACAGCACGAACATCTTTGCCCAGTAGGGACCGTCGATAAAGTCGATGCTCTCGCCGCCGAACCACTGGAGCAGCAGATTAACAAGGCCGTCAGAGTAGGGCGTTTTCTTAAACAGAATCATGAAAACAAGGCCTACCGCCAGGGTGTTGGTGACATAGGGCAGGAAATACACCGTCTGGAAAACATTGCGCAGGGGCTTGATGGCGTTCAGTCCCAGCGAAATCAGAAGCGCAAGCCCTGTCGACAGCGGCACGGTGATAATTACCAGAATGAAGGTGTTCTTCACCGCCTGCAAAAAATACGGATCGTGCAGCACATAGGAATAATTGTACAGACCCGTGCCAAAGTACGTTTGCGAGGCCGAATTATAGCCCTCCTCAAACGAATAAATAAATACGTCGATCAGCGGATACACCAGGAAAAATCCCAGAAACAGGATGGCGGGCAACAGGTACAGCCAGCCCTTGAGATTGTTTTTTTCCATCATGGTACGATTCCCCCTTTGCGGGCATATTCATCCAGTTAAATTTTAGCGCAAGTGAAGGGGGAAGTCAAGGCGGCGGAGGAGGGGGGACGTTACTTTCTTTGAGCCAAAGAAAGTAACAAAGAAACCAGTCGTGGCGATTGCTGGATGCTGGTTAGTCGCGGCAGTTGATTGAAACAGGGGACAACGCTGACGGATGCGAGCAAGCTCGCCCCGATCATCGTGATCCCCTGTTTCAGTTTGCTTCGCAAACCCGAACGGCTTTGCCGTTCGGACTGCCGCTGTGTACATTTGTGCGTTTGGCTGTCGCCGTTTTTTCTGCGGAAAAAACGAGCGGGTTTCGCGCTGCGGCGCGGGAGGAGGGAACGCCAGCTGCGGCTGGTTACACCTCATCCGCTCGTTTCGCCGAAGCGAAACGACACTCCCCGCAGGCGCAACCACATAAGTAGTGGGCAGGCCGATGGCGTAGCCATCGCGCCCGTGAAACGGGCAAGAAAAAGAGCGTGTAAATCACCGGGGCGAGCTTGCTCGCAGCCGTGATTTCACGCTCCTTTTTCGTATAGCCTGCCCAAACAAGTCAACCAAAAGACTGGTTTTCGGGTGGGTTTTAGGGAGGGGATTTTGCCTTCAAAAGCCGCCTCCCTAACGTCCCCTTCTATATCAAAACCCCTTTCCCGTGCCCAGCGCAGCCGCAAGCGCCGCATCCACCCGCCTGAGCGTGTCGGACGTAAGCGTCCCCAAATACCGGCTCAGACGGGTCTTTTCGAGCGTGCGCAATTGCTCGCATAAAATCTGCGAGGGGTATCGCAGCCCACCTTCGGGCGGCAACACCTCCACATGCGTCTTTTGCGAGCGCTTTTTTGGCTGCGAAGTGAGCGGAGCCACAATCACAGTAGGGCTGGAAAGATTGCCCAGGTCATTTTGCACAATGACTACAGGCCGCACGCCGCCCTGCTCTGAGCCCTGCACGGGATCGAGATTGGCGCGGTAAACATCGCCGCGTTTCATCATTTCTCACATCCCGCTGGCGGCAGCGCGGAATGTCTGCCGCCGACTGCCGCGGAGGAGAAAATCCCTCCACGCTTTCATGCTATGCTGCGATTGGCGGAAAGTGCGCAAAAAGTTTATATTCCCTTTACAAATTGTGGTATAATAAACACTGGCTGAAGGGCCTATGATTCCAGGAGGTAAACGACATGTCTGAAATGAAAAAAGGCAATATTTCCATTCATGCGCAAAACATTATGCCGGTGATCAAGCGCTGGCTGTATTCCGATAAGGATATTTTCATCCGTGAGCTGGCGGCCAACGGCTGCGACGCTGTGACCAAGTACCGCATGCTCAAGGGCGATGACGAAAGCCTGCGCGTTGTGATCGAAGTGGATAAGAGCGCGGGCACGCTCTCTTTTATTGACAACGGCATCGGCATGACGGCGGAAGAAGTGGAAAAGTATATCAACCAGGTTGCCTTCTCCTCGGCCGAGGAATTTCTCAAGAAATATCAGGGCGAGGCCGAGGGCGGCATCATCGGCCACTTTGGTCTGGGCTTCTATTCTGCCTTTATGCCTTCCTCTAAGGTTGTCATTGAAACGCTTTCCTGGCAGGAGGGCGCGTCTCCCGTGCGCTGGGAGAGCGAGGACGGCATGGCCTACGAAATGAGCGCGGGCAGCCGCACCGAGCGCGGCACGACCATCACGCTTTACATCGCCGAGGAAGAAAAGGAATTCCTCGAGGCCAATCGCGTGCATGAGGTGCTGGATCGCTACTGCGGCTACATGGCGGTGCCGATCTATCTGAAGGATCTGGACGACGAGCGCGTGAAGGCCGAAGAAAAGAAGGAAGACGCAGCGGAGGAAACTGCGCCCCAGCCCATCAACGATACGCATCCGCTGTGGCTGAAAAATCCCCGCGAGTGCACCGAGGAAGAGTATAAGCAGAACTATTACAAGCTGTTCAATACCTATGAGGATCCGCTGTTCTGGATTCACCTGAACGTGGATTACCCCTTCAACCTCAAGGGTATTCTCTATTTCCCGCGCATCCGCAAGGACTTCGGCGGCCAGGAGGGACAGATTAAATTGTTCAACCGCCAGGTGTTCGTGGCGGACAACATCAAGGAAATCATCCCCGAATTTTTGCTGCTGCTGCGCGGCGTGCTGGATTGCCCCGATCTGCCGCTGAACGTCAGCCGCTCCTTCCTGCAGAATGACGGCTATGTGAAGAAGCTGTCTGCGCACATCACCAAGAAGGTGGCCGATAAGCTGAACGGCCTGATGAATACGGAGCGCGAAACCTACCAGACCTACTGGGATGACATTCATCCCTTTGTCAAGTATGGCTGCCTGCGCGATCCCAAATTCTACGATGCAGTGAAGGGCAGCTTGCTGCTCAAGACCACGGTGGGCGAATATCTGACGCCCGAGGAATACCGTGCGCGCAACGAGGGCAAGGTGGAAAAGAAGATTTACTACACCACCGATGCGGCGCGTCAGGCGGCCTCGGTCAATCTCTATACGGCCAAGGAAATCGACGTGGCGGTGCTCGATTCCGTCATCGACGTGAGCTTTATGCAGATGCTCGAGCAAAAGGGCCAGCCGGAGGGCGTGATCTTCGCGCGCGTGGATGCGGACGTGGAGGGCCTGATTGATCAGGCGGCAGACGGCGAAGCACTGGATCAGCCTGCACTGGAAAAGCTTTTCCGCGAGGCGCTGGACAATGAAGACGCAACTGTCAAGGTAAGCGCGCTTTCTGATAAAGAGCTGCCGCTGATGCTGCTTGAAAACGAGCAGCTGCGCCGCTATCGCGAGATGGCTGCGCTCTACGGACAGGACTTCAAGCTGCCCGAACGGCCGGAAATCGTGGTGAACTCCGCCTGCGCTGCGGTGAAAACGCTGTGCGGCATGCAGGATCAGGATCTGCAAAAGCTCCTTGCCAAGCAGTATTACGATATTGCCCGCATGAGCGCGCGCCCGCTGGAAAACGAAGAGCTGACGGCGTTCATTCGCCAGAGCTACGAGATTGCCAAGCGGTTGGCGGAGAAGGCGTGACAGTGAGGGGAGCGTTGGGAAGGCGGCTTTGGAAGGCCAAAGCCCCTTCCCAAACCCATCCCGAAAGCCAGTTTTTTGGTTGACTTGTTTCGGCAGGCTATATGAAAAAGGGGTTGGAATCTGGATTGCAAGCAAGCTTGCCCTCCATCTTCCAGACCCTTTTTTCTATCCGCTTCGCGGATGCGGACGACTGCGTCGTCCAGCCTGCCGCAGTGTTGTGAGGTAGCGCCCGCGGGGGAGCGCCGTAACGCTAAGGCAAAACGAGCGGATGGGGAACGCGCGTTGCGACGCGCTACACCTCATCCGTCACGGCAATGCCGTGACACCTTCCCCTCAAGGGGAAGGCTCTTGCTTGGCTGCAATCCACCAAAAGGCTTCCCCTTGAGGGGAAGCTCCGCCGGAGGCGGTGATGAGGTGTAGCCAGCCGCAGCTGGCGTTCCCTCCTCCCGCGCCGCAGCGCGAAACCCGCTCGTTTTTCCGCAGAAAAAACGGCGACAGCCAAACGCACAAATGTACACAGCGGCAGTCCGCAGGGCATCGCCCTGCGGGTTTGCGAAGCAAACTGAAACAGGGGATCACGATGATCGGGGCGAGCTTGCTCGCATCCGTCAGCGTTGTCCCCTGTTTCAATTAACTGCCGCGGCAACAATGCCGCCAACAAACATAACCGACTGCCTTCTTTGTTACTTTCTTGGGCTCCAAGAAAGTAACGTTCCCCTTCATCCCTCTCACTCCACCGTCACAGACTTCGCCAGATTGCGCGGCTTGTCCACATCCAGCCCCTTTTTGCAGGCCGCGTAATAGGCTAGCAGCTGCAATGGAATCACGGATATAATGGGTGCCAAAAGCGGCGGCATGTCGGGCAGAACAAAGACATGGTCCGCTGCTTCCCGGGCGTCCTTTTCCATGTGCGGCAAACAAAAGCAAACGCACTCGGCGCCGCGCGCACGGCATTCAGAGAGATTGACCAGCGTCTTGTGCAGCCATTCCGGCTGCGTGCATATGGCAATGACGGGCATTCCCTCGTGAATCAGCGCGATCGCACCGTGCTTGAGCTCGCCCGCCGGATAGCTCTCGGCCGGGGTGTAGGTGATTTCCTTGAACTTGAGCGCCGCCTCCCGCGCTGTGACGGCGTCTGCGCCGCGACCGATGAAAAAGAAAAGCGGCTGATCTGCGCGCGGCTCAATGTAGGCCTGAATGGCTGAACTGCTGCTGAGCATTTCCTGCGCCCAGTGCGGCAAATGTAAAAGCTGCTGCTCGGAGAGCGCCTCCTGCAGCGTGCCGCGCATGCGCCCCCAGCGCAGCGCAAGCTGCAACAGCGCCAGCGCCTGCGCAGTGTAGGCTTTGGTGCTGGCAACGGATAATTCCGGTCCGGCGGGCGTGAGCAGCGCAGCAGGGGACATCCGCTCCAGCGTCGAGCCCAGTGTGTTGGTCAGCGTGACCAGCACTGCTCCGCGCGCCTTGGCCATGCGCGCTGCTGAAATGGTATCGGCTGTTTCACCGCTCTGGCTGACAGCAATGCACGCGCAGTCGCGGTAGGGAAAAGCAATGCGGCTGCGGTATTCGCTGGCAATCTCCGGAAAAGCCGGAATGCCCGCCAGCCGCTCCATATAATACGCGCCCAGCAGGCACGCGTGATAGGCCGTTCCGCAGCCCAGCAGCACAGCCTGTGATGGCGCACGGGCGGGCAACTTCCGGATGATAGGCGGCGAGTGCAATGCCTGCGGCTGTTCGTGAATTTCCTTGAGCATAAAGTGCGGATAAACGCCCTTTTCGGCGCTTTGCATATCCCACGATACATGAAAGGTCTGCGCACGCCGCCGCTGTCCTTTGGCAGAGAAAAGATATATGCCGCTGCGGCGCAGCACGGCTGCCTCGCCGTCCTCGGGCACGGTCAGCTCGCGCGTGTAGGGCAGCAGCGCCGGAATGTCAGAGGAGAGGTAGCTCTCGCCCTCGCGCGTGCCCAGAATGAGCGGGCTGCCTGAACGGATGCAGTACAGCGCCGAGGGATCATCCGCGCAGAGGGCGGCGATGGCATAACTGCCGGTGAGGTAGCGCGCGGCCAGCAAAAGCGTGCGCAGCATATCACCGTCATACAACAATCGAAGCAAATGCGCAGCGCATTCTGTATCGGTATCAGAGCGGAATACAAACCCGCGTGCTGTCAGCATCTGCCTTAGCTGCGCATGGTTTTCGATCACGCCGTTGTGCACAATGGCGATGCGGCCGCGTGCATCTGTGTGCGGGTGGGCATTGAGATCGTTGGCCGGGCCGTGCGTTGCCCAGCGGGTGTGCCCGATGCCAAGCGTTCCGTCAAGCGGCGTATCCTGGCATTTTTGGCGCAGCAGATCAATGCGCCCGCGCGTTTTGACAATCTGCAGCCGGTTTTCTTTTTGTACGGCAACGCCGGCGCTGTCATAGCCGCGGTAGCTGAGATGCTCCAGCCCGTTTAAGAGAATTTCCTGCGCGCTTTGCGTGCCGATATAGCCCATGATGCCGCACATACAAGCCTCCTAAAAACATGATAAGGGATCAAGATAATGCCCGTCGACGGAGAGCGACAGCCGCATTTCGCCGCGCTCGGCGATTGTGGCAAGCGGCGCTCCGGCGGTTACCGTATCGCCTGCGCGGGTCAGCAGGGAAAAAACGCCGTGCAGGGAAAAAAGCTGATGATCGCTTGATTGAATGACGATTTTTTGCTCGTCCGCATGCAGGATAACGCCGGTGCAGCAGGCGGACACGCTTTGGTTTTTGCTGACAGCGTAATATACGCAGGGATCTATCTGCCACACGCCGTTTTCTGTTTGGCGGGGACCGGCGTAGAGCTGCGTGACTGCGCTTGAAACAGGCGGGCAATAGGCTGGCAGCGCAGGAAGGGATTCATCCTGGGTGGCGGCGGCATTTTGCGCGGCGATGCGCCGGATGTCATCCTGGCGGGTGTACAGCGCTGCAAAAAGAATGACCAGCGCGCAAAAGAAGATCAGCAGCACGCTGCCCCATTTTTCCATCCATGGCCGCATAAAAATTTACATCCTCCGTGCGTAGTATGCGCGATGTTCTCTTTGTATATTCGCTTATTTTGTGATACAATAATATATTAGGAGGGATTTTGCATGCGAGACACTTTTTTGATCGTGGATGGCAACAGCCTGATGCACAGGGCGTTTCATGCGCTGCCGCTGATGGATTACAATGGCGTGTACACCAATGCCGTGCACGGCTTTTTGAATATGCTTTTGCGCTGCATCCGCGAGCGTGCGCCGCGCTACTACGCGGTGGCTTTGACGAGCATGCGCCCACCTTCCGCCATACGGAGTATGCGGAGTACAAGGCCGGACGCGCCCGCACGCCCGATGAGCTGCGCGGGCAGTTTGATATCATCAAGGAAGTATTGTCCGCCATGGGCTTTGGCGTATTGAGTCTGACGGGCTACGAGGCGGATGATATTCTGGGTACGCTGTCGCAGCAGTGCATTCAGCGCGATTTGTCCGCCCTGCTTTTGACAGGCGACCGCGACGCGCTGCAGCTGGTGAGCGATGACGTTACGCTGCTCCTTACCCGCAAGGGTATTTCGGATATTGAAGAATGCACGCCCGATCGCGTAAAGGAGCTGTGGGGCGTAACGCCAGAGCAAATTACCGATCTCAAGGGCCTGATGGGCGACAGCTCCGACAACATTCCCGGCATTCCAGGCGTGGGCGAAAAGACGGCGGTGAAATTGCTTGCGCAGTATGAAACGCTGGAAAATGTACTGGCGCATGGCGACGAAATCAAGGGCAAGCTGGGCGAAAAGGTGCGCTCAAATGCCGACAGCGCGCGGTTTTCCAAGTGGCTGGCTACCATCCGCCGCGATGCGCCCATTGAAGTGCATTATGACGATTGCGACGCCAATCACCCTGAAAAGGGCGTGAGCGTTTTGTATAAATACGGCCTGGTTTCGCTGGCGCAGCGTCTGGGCGGCGAAAAGACAGAACAGACTGTTACGGAAGAAAAAACGCGCACATTTAAGGAATGGCAGGAGCTGACGGAGGAAAATGTCGCCGCTCTTAATAAAGAAGAAATTGCCGCCTACATGAGCGAGGATACGCTCTCCGTTGCCAGCGGCTGCGAGCGTCTCAAGGCGCAGCTGGGCGGCCAGGTGGCGCTGTTTGATCTGCCGGGCATGAATGAGGGTGATCCGATCGCCGCGTGCCGGGAGATCTGGCAGGGCAAGGTGATCACCCATGACGGCAAGCGTCTTTTGCATGCGCTGCGCGAGCAAGGGCATCAGCTGCCGGAGATTGTCTTTGATACCATGCTGGCAGCCTATGTGCTCAATCCCCAGGAAAAGAGCTATCACCTGTCCTCCTTTGCCGATGCGGACGCTTCGGGCGTGCTGGCGCTTTATGAAAAGCAGCGCGCCGAGATGGAGGCGGCGAAGGTGACGGAGCTGTACAACACCATCGAGCTGCCGCTTTTGCGCGTGCTCTTTGATATGGAAAAGACGGGCTTCCCGGTGGACGTCCAGGTGCTGCGCGAGATCGGCGATACGCTGACAAAGCGCGAAAACGAACTGCGCGAGCAGATCTATGCGGCGTGCAATGTGGGCGAATTTAATATCAACAGCCCCAAGCAGCTGGGCGAAGTGTTGTTTGAAAAGCTCGCTTTGCCTGCCGGCCGCAAGACCAGCAAGGGCTATTCGACGGACGCCGAAACGCTGGAAAAGCTGCGCGATAAGCACCCGGCGATTGACTGCATTCTGGAATACCGCCAGGTGGCCAAGCTGAACGGCACCTACATTGACGCGCTGATCCGCAAGACGGAGTCGGATGGACGCATTCACACCTTCTTTGATCAGACGGGCACGGCTACGGGCCGCATTTCCAGCGCCGAGCCCAATTTGCAGAATATTCCTGTGCGCACGCAGATGGGCAGAGAAATCCGCCGCGCCTTTGTGGCCTCGCCCGGGTGTGTGCTGGTAGACGCCGACTATTCGCAGATTGAATTGCGCATCCTGGCACACTTCTCGGGCGATGAAGCGATGGTAGACGCCTTCCGCAGGGGACAGGACATCCACGCCCGCACGGCGGCGGAGGTGGCAGGCGTTGCGATGGAAGATGTCACGCCCGCCATGCGTGCCAATGCCAAGGCGGTCAACTTTGGCCTGGTGTACGGCATCAGCGATTTTGGCCTGGCGCGCAACACCGGCATGAGCCGCAAAGAGGCGGCGGAGTTTATTGAGAAGTATTTTGCCACCTATCCCGGCGTGAAGGGCTTTATGAGCCGCGCTGTGGCCGAGGGCTATGATACGGGCGAGGCGCGCACGGTATTTGGCCGCGTAAGAAAGCTGCCTGAGCTGAAGGCCAGCAATGCCAATATCCGCAATTTCGGTGAGCGCGCCGCCATGAATACGCCTGTGCAGGGAACGGCGGCGGATATTATTAAATTGGCGATGGTCCGCGTGCATGAAGCGCTGCAAAAGGGCGGCTTCAAGGCCAAGCTCATTTTGCAGGTGCACGACGAGCTGATCATCGAAGCGCCTGAAAATGAGGCCGAGACCGTGGCAAAGCTGCTGAAGGATTGCATGGAAAGCGTGGTCACGCTGCGTGTTCCGCTGGTAGCCGAAGTCAAGGTGGGGAGCAGCTGGTATGAAACAAAATAAGCCGTATGTGGTAGGCCTCACCGGCGGTATCGCCAGCGGCAAAACAAGCGTTGCCAACGCCCTGCGCGAAAGGGGCGTAACGGTGCTGGACGCCGACGCCATCTCCCGCAGTGTGACGGCTCCGGGCGGCGAGGCGCTGCCCAGGGTGCGGGAAGTGTTTGGCGATCAGGTATTTGACGGGGACATTCTCAACCGCCGCCGCCTGGGCGACGTGGTATTTTCCGACGCTGCCAGGCGCAAGGAACTGGAAGAAATTATTCATCCCCTGGTGATTGGAAAAATGCAGCGGTTGACAGATGAAGCAAAAGCCGATATTGTGTTTTGGGATGTGCCGCTTTTGTATGAAACGGGCATGGACGCGCAGTGCGACGAGGTGTGGTGCGTGCATGTGCCGGAGAAAGAGCAGGTGCGCCGCGTAATGAAGCGGGATCATATGTCCCGCGAGCAGGCGCTCTCTCGCATGGCCAGCCAGATGCCCGTCGCCGAAAAAAAAGCGCGCGCGCAGCACCTCATTGATACCTCGGGAAGCTTTCGCGCCACCCGCCGCCGCGTGCGCGGGCTGATGCGGGATTTGCAAAGGAGATTACAACTTGTCTGAAGTAAAACTGCCTTCTGCGCCGCAGCGCAACCGTCGCAGCACGCGGCATCAGCAGCCGGTGCAGAAGGAAAAAACGATACAGCCCAATAAGCCTGCTGACAGACGCAGAAAAAAGCGCGCATCCGGCCAGTTTCCCGTGCGCACGGTGATTGTTTTGTGCCTGGTGCTGGTGCTTGCGGGCGTCATGCTGGGTATTGCCAACGGCAATATGAAGCGATTGACGGAAGATCGCGAGCGTGCGGCGCAGGATTATCAGATGCTGGTTGAGCGTCACACGGTCGGCTACCGCGATTATATTGAAAGATACGCGGCGGAAAATGACGTGCATCCGGCCTTTATTGCGGCGATCATTCTGCGCGAGAGCAGTTATGATCCCTCCGCGGAGAGCAGCGTGGGCGCGCGCGGCCTGATGCAGGTGATGGAAGACACCTATGAGTTTGTCAACCGTAAGCTGAATGACGGCGCCACGTGGAGCGATATGTATGACGCTGAAACCAACATCCGCTACGGCTGCTGGTATATCGGTTATCTGAGCAGGATTTTTAACGGCGATCCCATCAAGATTGCCTGCGCTTATCATGCCGGCCCCAACAATGTAAAGCTCTGGGCCATGAAATATGCCGACGATGGCGTGAACCTGAAGGTGGAGGATATCCCCATGGAGGACACGCGCTATTACGCAGGAAAGGTGATGAATGCCTATGCGATCTACTTCCAGCATTACTATCAGGATCAGGTGTAAATGTGCGCTTTTGCTGGCGGTGGTGATGATGCTGTCGCTGGCATCTCCGGCAATGGCTTCCTATCTGCAGGAAGATGCGCTGCATCTGGGCGTTATCTCGGTGGGCAGCGAGCGCGTGAACCCGCTGGAGCCGGTCGAGCGTGAATTTATGTCGCTGACGGATCTGCTCTATGAAGGGCTGATGTATATCGATGATGACTACAAGCCGCAGCCTGCGCTGGCAGAGCGCTATCAGGTGTCGGAAAACGGTAAGACCTGGTATTTTTATCTGCGCGAGGGCATTACCTTCCATGACGGCACGCCGCTCACGGCGCATGACGTAGTTGCCACGGCGGAGGAAATCCTGCGTCTGGCGGAGGAAGGAAAGGGCCGTTATTCCACGCTCAAGTATTTTATCGATTCCATACAGGCCAGCGATAACCTGACGGTGGTTATTAAGACCGTTAATCGTCCGGCGTATTCCTTCCTGTATGCGATGAACTTCCCCATCCTCAAGGCCAGCGAGGTGCAGGCGGACAATCCCGTAGGCACGGGCGCGTATTACCTGGATATCTTTGTGCCGCGCGATTACATGCTTTTGAGCGCGTATACCGGCTGGTGGAAAAGTCAGCCGGACATCCGGCAGATCATGGTGACCTTCCATTCCACCAACCGTGAGCTGATTTCCAGCTATGAATACAGCCGTGTGGATGCGGTTTTGACGCGCGCGATCACGGCGGCGCAGTATCGCAGCGGTGTGACGAGCTATAATGTTGGCTACCGCACCACGCAGCTGGAAACGCTGATGATGAATAATCGCTCGGTAGAACTGGAGGATGTGCGCGTGCGGCAGGCCATCCGGTATATGATCAATATGGATGACCTGGTGGAGAATGTCTATTACGATATGGTCACGCGCACCGATACGCCGCTCATTCCCGGCACATGGACGTATCTCAGCGGCGCGGACCATCTGCAGGAGTATAACAAGCAAAAGGCGATCGAGCTATTGGATGCAAGCGGCTGGGTTGACGGCGACGACGAGGATCTGGTACGCGAAAAGGTGATTGACGGCAAAAAGCGCAATCTGCATTTGCGTTTGTATGTGTACGAGGAGCAGGAAAACTCTGTGCGTGTGGAGATTGCCGATCGTATCGCTGAGCGACTGCTGGAGGTTGGCGTAGAGTGCAACGTGGAAACGCTGACCTTTGCAGACGCCAAGGCACGCCTCAAGGCTGGTAATTTCGATCTGGCAATCGCAGCCTTTAATATGGATACGGCGCCCGATCCCGGCTTTATGCTGATTTCCGGCAATACGGCCAACTACATGCGCTACAACTCCTCGAAGATGGATGAGCTGTTTAAAAAGCTGCGCAAGAGCCTGGATTTTAACGCTTACAGCCAGACGCTGCAGGAAATTCAGCAGCTTTTCTGGGAGGATTGCCCGTTTGTGTGCCTGTATTACCGCAACGGATCGATCCTCACCCGCAAGATGTTTACGGATGCGCGCGATGTGCGTGAGCCGGAGGTGCTGCGCGGGATCGAGGCGTTTCAGCGGTGATTGACGGGAAAACCGTTGTGTAAACTGAAAAATGGTGAGAAAGATCATGGATGCGAGCAAGCTCGCCGATGACTTTCTCACCTTTTTCAATTAACGGCTGCGGTTCTTTATCGTTTTTTCTTTTTATCCTTCCGTCGGCCAAATCTTGCAATCGGGCGTTCGAATACATATGTCACCAGTGCGGAAATGGCAATCGCGCCGGCGAAGCATAAGAAAGTGTATACGTATTGCCAGGGGCGGTCGGATTCCATCCAGGGCGATTCATAGACGGAAACGGGGATGTTCCAGTTTTTCAGCTGCACAGCGAATACCTGGTGCCACATGTAAAACTGGAAGGAGATCTCGGCAAATATGCGCGTGACGCGGTTGCCAAAGAGCAGCCGCAGCGGACGCGCGCCGTAGAGGAGCGAAAGCATCAGCAGCGATACCAGCACGGACAAGGGGAAGCGGCGCGACATCTGTCCCATGCGGATATTTTCATAACCGTTGGTGCCGGCCTGTGCTCTGAGCAGTGTAATAATGGCAGCGGCTGCTGCAAAAAACAGCGCCGTGAAGAGAATTTCTGTCCACTTATCCTGCTTCATGCGGCGCTTGAGCGCTGCGTAAACGCAGGCCGCTACCATGCCGTTGGCGTATACATCCAGATGCGCGGGCAGCTGATTGAAATACAGCGTGGTGTCCGGCAGCGTGCTCACATAATTGCGATAGCCAAAGGCAAGACCGGCCATGCCAAGATACGTCAGCCCCGGCTTTTTGCCAAAGCAGCGCGCAAGGAGCGGGAACAAAAGATAAAACTGCATTTCCACGCCCAGCGTCCACAGCGTACCGTTAAGCGGCGAGCCGGTATAGCTGAACTGGAACAGATTGTGCGTGAAGGTGGCGTGCGCAAGCAAATCCTTGGTTAAACGCGGGGTGTTCAGCATGCCGGCAGCAGTATTATACAGCCCGCGCGGCAGCGCTACAAAAAAGAGCATGATCAGCACATTGAGGTAATAGGACGGCGCGATGCGCAGCAGGCGGTTGCGATAAAACGGCAGAATGCGCGGCAGCGCCTTGCCATCCTCCTGCGCCTCGGCATAGGGCAGATACAGCAAAAAGCCTGATAACAGCAGCAGCGCATCGACCCAGATATAGCCCGAACGCATCAGAAAATCCAGGCTGATGTATTCGCCAAACCAGGGGATGCCCGGCGTGAGCCAGCTTTGCTGCCAGATGTGGTATGCGCCGACAATCAGCACAAAGAGCGTGCGGGCGCCATCCAGCACGGGAAGGCGCCCATCGCGTTCGGTTTCGGTATAATGGATGTAACGTTGTTTAAGCTGTGTCATTCTTCTACCTGCTTGGTCAGCTTATATTGCTTGTGTGTGCGGGTGTTTTCAAGGGACATGGTTTTGCCGTTGCAGGAGTGGATGGTCCAGCGGCCGGTCAGGTCATCGGGCTGCTCGCCGGTTTCCAGCGAGAAATTGCGGGCGTAGAAGTACCATTCCTGCCCGTCGATCACGCAGGTGCCGTCCTCCCTGAATTCCATTACAACGCCCGTGGTGCTCACCCACAGGCCCAGAATGCGGTAGCATACGCGGTCCAGCTTATCGCTTTGCACATCCTTATAATGCAGGATATTGTTGTAATACCGCAGTGCTTCGTAGGGCTTTTTGTCAGCGTACAATTCGTTGGCGTATTCGTAATTGGCGGCGTCGTACATCTCCGCCACGTCGGCATACTTGGCAGACATGTTCTCGCGCGAGACATTTTCAAGCGCGGCAACCGCATCGCCGTAGCGCTTGTCGGCAATGGCCTGCTGCGCGGCGGTGTAGGCTTCGGCATAATAGGCGTCGTAGCAGGCCTCGGCCTGGGCGGCGGCGTCCTCATAATCGGGGATGGAGGCAAACTGCGCGGCAGCGCCGCTCAGATCCCCCGCATCACGGCGCAGGGCGGCGGAGCGATACACGCTCTGCTGACGCAGCACTTCGGCGTCGGCATAATCGGGAATCATGCTCAGATAGCCGGCGGCGGCGTCAAAGTCTTCCTTGGCAAGCGCGGCCTCCGCCAGGGTATACATGCATTTGCCATACTGAGCGGCGGCGCCTTCGTAATCGCCGGCGTTATAATAGCAGGCGGCAGCGGAGGACAGATCGCCCAGCGCATCATACTGCTGGCCCAGCAGGAACTGCGCTTTTTTGTAGTAGAAATCGCTTTCCTCATAGGGGGAGAGCGCTGTAAGACGCGCGGAAGCGTCCTCATACTGCGCGTTGTCAATCAGCTGCAGCGCATAGGCATATTGCGCCTTTTGCAGCTCGGCGGCGCTGTTTTCATACGCGCCCAGCGCCTCAAAGGCGGTGATGGCGGCGGCGTAGTTTTTGTTCTCCATCATGATGAGCGCCAGATCATAGCGGATCAGCTGCGCGCGATCATCCGCATCGCGGTAGCCGGGGATGCTCTCAAACAGCATCAGGGCGTTGGTCAGATCGTCTTCCTGCTGCAGGGCGACGGCGGGCAGATAGGTGCATTCCTGCATCAATTCGGCGGCCGGGGCGTACTCCAGCGCATCCTCTACTAGCAGGCAGGCCTGGGCGTAATTGCCCAGCTCATACTCGGCCAGCGCCAGCATATAGGAGCATTCGTAAGAGAGCTGCTGCGAATCGCGGTAGGTGAGGATCTTATCAAAGCTTTCCTTGGCGGCGGCGTAATCGCCATCCTGCATCAGCGCGTAGGCAGGCTCATACAGGCAGGCGGTGGCCTGCGAATAGGCGTCCAGATAATCGCCGGCCAGCAGATAATAATCTGCCGCGGTGTCATAATCCTGCTGATCAAAATACTGGCCGGCGGCGCCGTAATAGGCTTCCTGCAGGCGCAGGGCGGTGTTCTGATAAGCAGCGTCCAGCTGCGAAAGCAGAGAGATGGCAGAGAGATAATCGCCGCTGTCGATGGCGGAGAGCGCAGGCTGATACAGGCAGTCGTTGGCCTGTGTGGCTGCGTCCTGATAATTGCCCAGCGACAGATATTTTTCCCGGGCGGCGGTGTAGTCCTTCTGACTCATCAGCTGACCGGCCCAATTGTACACAGCGGCACTGCGGCGATCGGCGCTGCTTTCATAGGTGAGAATTTCATCGTATACGGCCACAGCGCTTTCGTACTGGCCGGTAGCGGCCAGATGCTCGGCGCGCTGATACCGCGCAGCCTTGGCAAGATCGGCGCTGTCCTGATATTCTCCCAGTGCATCAAAGGCGTCCTGCGCGGTCTTAAGCGAGGTGATGGTGCCTGTCTGCATGGAGGATTTGGCCTGCCGGTAGTCGCATTCCTTGATGAGGGTGGCGCTCTTGTGATAGAACACGCTGTCCAGCAGATCGATATCGAGGTTCAGCGCGTCCACCTTGATGGGCAGAGAATACTTGCCGCGCAGCGCTGCCAGCTTTACAAATTCGCTGCGGGCGCTGACATACACGCCGTTTTCCATCTGCTCTCTGGCGGTGTAATAGCGGTAATAGGGGATGCCGTGGAAATAAATGCCCCAGGCGCTGAGGAGCAAAAGCACTGTCAACGTGACGGATACAGTGATGGCGCGGCGGCGCTTTTTCTTTTTTTGCAGGAGCGCAGCCTGTGCTTCAGCGATGCGCTGCTTTTCGGCACGCTCGCGGCGGGCCTTTTCTTCCATGGCGCTTTCGTGATTGAAAATGATGGTTTCTACCGAGGCTTCATTGAAGCTGGTAAATACATCGCGCTTTTGCCGTCCGCAGCGGCGGCAGCTGTCTTCTCCCGGACTGTTGGGACGGCCGCACACGCACACCCATACCGCGCCCTGATCGCTGGGAAATCCCATGGCGTCGGCGCCGGCCAGATAGAGCAGCACATCCAGCCTGCGGCCGGAGGGGAGGGCATTGGGGGTGTATTCGCTGCCATGGCCCATCACATGGCGCCAGACGGTGCCGTCGGAAAACCAGACTTTTTCGATCGAAAAATCAAGCCCATCCACGCTCAGCCCGTCTTCGAGCTCCGTTGTCATTTCAAAGGCGCTGCGGGGTTCGCCCAGAAGGCCCTGCACGCGCTCAACCTGACGCGACATCAGCGCGCCGCTGCGATCGTAGCACGAAAAGACCGCCTGAATGCTGACAACGGTCTGTTCGGTCAGATTGAACAGCTGCAGTCGGCAGACGGGGTCTTCGGGCGTGGGCAGGGCGTGATGCCATAATTCAACTGGGCAGGTCAGGTCGATTTTCATGCAGAAAATCCTCCCAAAGGATTAATTACAGGTAGGTGCAGGTCATATCGACCAGCTTGTCATCCACAAAGGTGAGGGCCAGCAGCACGGTTTCTTCTTCCACCTGCGCGGCATAGAGCAGGTAAATGCTGCCGTCATCGCGCACGACATAGCGGCCGTAGGGGGCGTTTTCGCCATCGCCGTACAGCAGCGCGCCTTCATCAAAAGTGCGCTCAAAGCGGGCCATGGCGCTGTCGGGGCTGTCGCCCAGGTGCAGGTTGCGCGGGCCTTCCATGCCGTTGCCGTACACCTGCAGGAGGATCAGCTGGCTTTGCTGTTTCTGGCTGTCATAGCCGAAAACAAGCTGCAGCGCATCCCACTGCATGGAGCGCATAAAGCCGTCGCCGTCCTGCGCCCAGGTATCGCTCACGGCGCTGCCGAGCGTGCTGAGCGCATCCTCGGGCGTGACGGTGAGGAAATCCAGCCCGCCAAAGGAAAGATCCTCGCGGGTGAGGGCTTCGGGAGCTTCGGCGGAATAGACGCGATATTCGCTCTTTTCCTGCAGGGCAGAGAGCGCGTCCAATTCAGACTGCGCCTCATTGAGCGTCATTTCCTGCACATCCAGCATAACCTGCGCAGCGATGACGAAGTTGTTTTCCAGGGTGTACACCACGCAGCATTTTTCTACGTTTTCGGCGTCGGCGGTGTAGATGGTGTGCTCCAGCACCAGCACATGCGAGCCGTCGCGGATGACGCGGCCGGTATTGACAGTGCCAGGCAGAAGACCGCGGATATAGAGGGTGGCCTCGTCATAGGTGCCCTGCAGGCTATCGTTATCCAGCGGATAAGCCTCAAGCAGCGCATCCAGCGTATGGCCGGGGGCGATGCCGCGCATGTCGGAAAGCAGCGCGTCGGGGTTGGTCAGATCAACGCCGGTGACCGCCATATCGGCAGACAATTGCGCAGCGGGAGAATAGAGCGCATATTCTTCAAAGTGATAGACATAGCCGCTGTCCTCCGCCGCTTCCGCCGAGACGGGCGGCTGCGCCAACGCATCCTGAAGAATGGCGTCGCAGAAGGACAGCATTTCATCCACCGTCAGCACAGCGCTTTCGGCAGAAACGCTCAGTGCGGGGCACACGAGCAGCAGACACAGAAGCAAAGAAAGCAGCTTTTTCATATAAATACCTTTACCTTTCATCGGGCTCATTCAAAGTCCGTCACGCCTGCATGCGTTACGGCGGCATACAGCAGCCGCTCCTTATCGCAGGGCTGGGGAGAAACCATAACGGCACGCCGGATCATATCGCTGGCTTCGGCGAGCGTTTTTTCATCTTTGGCATAAAGCGTGCACAGCGCTTCGTCGGCTGCGATGGAATCGCCGATGCGTTTATGCATGATAAAGCCCACGCGCGGGTCAATTTCGTCGGTTTTCTGCCTGCGGCCGGCGCCCAGCGCCTGCGAGGCATAGCCAAGGAGTGTGGTATCCATGGCCTTGATATAGCCGCTTTGCGGCAGGCACAGGGAGGTGATGATGGGCGCGTCTGCCAGCACTTCGGGATGGTCGCATACGCTGTCGTCGCCGCCCTGGGCGAGGATCAGCTCACGCAGCTTTGCAAGGCCTGCGCCGCTTTGCAGCGCTTTTGTCAGCAGCTTTTCGCCTTCCTCCGGCGTTTTTGCCACCTCGCCGGCCACCAGGAGATAGGAGCCGAGCTTGAGCGATACCGTCAGCAGCGGGCCGGCGCATTCGCCGCGCAGAATTTCGATGGCTTCCTTTACTTCTAGGCGATTGCCTACATGCGAGCCCAGGGGCTCATTCATGCCGGTGAGCAGCGCAGTGACATTGCGGCCGGCGCGGTGGCCGATATCCACCATCGCTCTGGCAAGCTTAAGGCTGCCTTCGTAAGTAGGCATGATCGCGCCGGAGCCGACCTTCACATCCAGCACAATGCCGTCCGTGCCGGCGGCGAGCTTTTTAGACATGATGCTCGAGGCGATCAGCGGCAGGCTGTCAACCGTAGCGGTTGCGTCGCGCAGCGCATAGAGCGTTTTGTCGGCGGGGGCAAGCTCGGCGCTCTGGCCGACGATGGCGCAGCCAATGCGCTGCACCTGAGAGAGAAATTCTGCCTCTGTCAGCGTGGTGCGCATGCCGATGGATTCCATTTTATCCACCGTGCCGCCGGTATGGCCCAGGCCGCGACCGCTCATCTTGGCGATTTTTGCACCGCAGGCTGCACAAAGAGGCACCAGCACCAGCGAGGTGGTATCGCCCACGCCGCCGGTAGAGTGCTTATCCACCGCAATACCGCCCACATTGGGCTTGAGCATTTCGCCGGATTGCGCCATCGCCAGCGTCAGCGAGGCTGTTTCGCGGGCGTCCATGCCGTTTAAACGGATGGCCATCAGCAGCGCTGCCAACTGATAATCGGGCACGCTGCCGTCCGCAGCGCCCTTGGCAAAGGCGGCAATCTGCTCGTCTGTCAGCGCGCGGCCGTATTTTTTATCTGAAATAATAGCAGGAAAATCCATAGGCTTCTCCTTCCGATAACATTCCACCATGAAGTATAGCATAAAAGCGGAAAGAATACAATAATACGCCGCATTTTCGAGCAAATGAGCTTGTTTTTGACAGGAAAATTTACATTTCGGCAAAATACAAAAAGCCGTTCTCCCGGGGAAGGGAGAATGGCTTGTGTAAAAATGGTCGCGGTGAATCAGCAGGGAGTAAAGAGGAGCGCAGCGCCTTCTTTTATCATCCGCAGCAGCGACATGCGTGGGGAAAAACAGCTTTCGCTGATTTTTCACCGAGTCGGCTTTGCCGACAGGCCGATGCCCAGGCCGCCCTGGCCGATGTGCGCGCAGATATTAAGCGGCAGATCATCATAGAGCACAGGCATGCCGGGGAAGGCTTCCTTTATCTGGGCAATCCAGCTTTCCGTGGTTTGCTCATCGGCGCTGCCGGCGATCATGACGGTCACTTCTCCCTTTTCGCGGGCGGCGGCAAAGCGGGTTTCCAGATCCTTTTCAATGGCGGCGATCATGGCCTTGCGGGCGTTTTTGCTGCCGCGAACCTTCTGGTGCAGATCAAGCTTGCCTACCGTGAGGGAGAGCACGGGCTTGATGCCAAGAAGCGAGCCCAGCGCAGCCGCCGTAGAGGAAATACGGCCGCCGCGGCGCAGGGAATCCAGCTGCTCTACGGCGATATAGATGGAGAAATCCGCGCGGCTTTTTTCGATAATATCCTTGATTTCCTCGGCCTTGTAGCCCTCGTCAATCAGCTGCAGCGCATCGAGGATGGACTGGTGCAGAAGCGTGGAAACCCTTCCGGCGTCCACCACAAACACGCGTCCGGCATAGGGATGCTCCTGCGCAAGCACGCAGGCGGTGGCATACGAGCCGCTCAGGCCGCTGCTGATGGGGAAATACAGGATATGCTTGTATTCCTTCAGCGCATGATCCCACTGCCAGGTGACTTCTTCGGGAGAGGGCTGCGAGGTGTGAATGTCTTTACCAGCCGCCTGACAGGCAAAAAAATCACTGCGGGAGAGGCCTGCATTTTCGTAGTGGCAGACGCTGTCAATATAAAAAGGCATGGGCAAAACCTGAATGCCAAGCGCTTCCGCCGCGGCGGGGGTAATGCTTGAGGTGCTGTCGGTGATGATGCCAATGGATTTCATGTTGTTTTCTCCGTTACTGTCAGAATTTTTATAAAACTGCAATCATACTATAGCGCCTGAATGTCAAATTAAGATAAACAAATGCGCGATAATTCGCTGTTTATTTAAATCGTTTTTCTGGAATCGATTGACAGTAAGCGATTAAATCGCTATAATGATAATAGCGTCTATGTCTGGGACGCGTTACAGTATGATTAAAAAAATGGAGGTACAAATCCAATGAACAAGGAACTCTCTCGCCGCGATTTCCTGCGCACTTCTGGTAAGGGCCTGCTGGGCGTTGCCGCTGTGAGCATGATCCCCGCCGCCATGGCCGAGACTGCCGCTCCCGAAATCGGCGCTCCCGCCTGGCCCTGGACCTACCACAAGCTGGACAAGAAGGCCGTTCAGGATCGCGCTTTCACCAACTTCGGTCTGTACGGCGGCTGCTGCTCTTCCGTTGCTTCTGCTATCATCGAAGCGCTGGCTGAAGAGTATGGCTATCCCTACAACCAGATCAACGGCAACATGTTCGCCATCGGCGCTGGCGGTTTCGGCCGTCAGAACCTGTGCGGCGCGCTGGGCGGCGCGTTCTTCGCTCTGGGCCTGCTGGTTCCCCGCGCTGACGTGGGCACCCTGCGCAACGAGCTGTATTCCTACTATGAATCCACCGCGTTCCCGATCTACGTTCCCGAAGGAGATCCCGAGCACAAGTGGCATTCCGTGGCCGGCAGCGAGCTGTGCCGTGACTCTGTCAACAACTGGATGGCGCTGAGCGGCTATGCCTTCGGCGATCCCGAGCGCATCTATCGCTGCAAGTGCCTGTCTGCGGACGTGGCCGGCAAGGTTGTTGAACTGCTGAACGTTTACTATGGCTTCGAAGCTCCCGCTCCCGTGGCGGAAGAGCCCGCTCCCGAACTGGCTGCCAACGAGTACCTGGGCGAAGCCGATGGCTTCGGCGGCAAGGTCAAGGTTAAGGTCACCATGGATGGCGACAAGATCGCCAACATCGAAGTGCTGGAGCACTCCGAGACCGCCGGCCTGGGCGACAAGGCCTTCGAAAACATGATCCCCAAGATGATCGCTGGCAACACCACCGCTGTGGATACCCACACCGGCGCCACCGTTTCTTCTAACGCTCTGATCGCGGCTGTGAACGACGCTCTGAGCAAGGTTGGCAAGTAATTGTAAACCTACCGCATTTCTGCCCTGCATGTGTAAAAGCATGCAGGGTTTTTTTGATTTAGCAGGATATATCACTTGTTTAGCAACTTCTATCATTGAAAAAGCCAAGTGGCTTTGTTATAATAGGGACAATGAAACAGGCGTTTGGAAAACGCCAAGGAGGATTTGAACCTATGAAGAAGCTGATTGCCCTGGCGATGACTATTGTCATGCTGCTGAGCGTGTGCACGTTCGTTTCTGCCGAGCAGCCCAAGCATAAGATCGGTATTCTCTGCTCTGCCAACACCCACGGCTGGGTGGGCGCGGTGGCTTATTATGCCGAGCAGCGCTGCAAGGAGCTGGGTGTGGAGTACAATATCACCACCGCCAGCAACATTGAAGAGATGACCACCAACATTGACGATCAGATGACCTGGGGCGCGGAAGCGCTGGTTGTCTGCGCGCAGTGGCCCGGCCTGGAAGATCCGATTGGCGAGGTTGTCAAGAAGGGTATTCCGGTTGTGAACTTCGATATTGACATCGCCGTTGACGGCCTGTACAAGGTCACCGGTAACAACTACGACATGGGCGTGCTGTGCGCTCAGGCGATTGTTGAGCAGATTGGCACCACCGGCATCGTTGTGACGCTGGCCAACCCTGACGCCGGCTCTGTCAACGAGCTGCGCATGCAGGGCTTCCATGACACCATTGCCAAGATCGCTCCCGAGATGACGCTGAAGGAGCATTCTGCGGTGTATAACGCCGAAAAGGCTCTGGCTTCCATGGCCGATATCCTCATCGCCGAGGATCATATCGATGCCGTGTTCTCCCAGGATGACTCCACGTCTCTGGGCGCTCTGCAGGCCATCGTGGACGCCAACCGCACCGACATCAAGGCTATGACCGGCGGCGGCGGCGCGCAGGCGTATTTCCACAACATCGCTGATAATCAGGACATCTGGCTCTGCACCGCGCTGTACAGCCCCATGATGGTGATGGACGCTGTGAACGCTGCTGTGGATCTGCTGGACGGCAAGACGGTTGAGCCCGTGCTGACCATCCCCACCGCGATTGTTGACCGCAACAACGTCAATGAATACCTGGACGAAAACACCCCTTACTACGACTAATTCTGCTTATAAGGCCGTGGCGAAAGTCGTCACGGCCTTCTTATTATGTTAAGGAGGGCTTGCGCGCATGCTGAAGATGCTGGGCATCAACAAAGCCTTCAATGAAAACAGAGTGCTGATGGACGTGGATTTTTGCGTGAAGGAAGGCGAAATCCATGCGCTGATCGGCGAAAACGGCGCGGGAAAATCCACGCTGATGAATATCCTGGGCGGCGTTCTGCCCTGCGACAGCGGTACCATTACGCTGAAGGGGAAGGACGTGCGTTTTTTGCGTCCGCGCGATGCGATGGATGCAGGCATCGCCTTTATCCATCAGGAGCTGAATCTGATCAACGATCTGACGGTGTATGAGAATATCTTCATCGGCCGCGAGCTGAAAACGCGCGCAGGCCTGGTGGATAAAAAGGAAATGAGCAGGCGCTCAAGTGAAATCCTCAAGCGCATGGGCATTCAATTGGACCCCGGGACGCTTGTCAAGGAGCTGGACGCCAGCTATAAGCAGATCGTTGAGATTGCCCGCGCGCTGATGATGAACGCCAGGCTGATCATCATGGATGAGCCGACTACTTCGCTTACCGATGTGGAAATCGGCGTGGTGTTCAAGCTTATGCGCACGCTCAAAAGCCAGGGCGTCAGCATCATTTTTATTTCACATAAGCTGGGAGAAATTTTGTCGGTGTGCGACGCCTATACCGTGCTGCGCGATGGCCACATGGTGCATACTGCGCCGGTGGCGGGCGCAACGGCGGATGAACTGGCCTATCACATGGTAGGCCACAGCGTGCGCACCGAAAAGCTGCACAGCGGCATGCAGGGCGGCAAGGAGCTGCTGCGCGGCGAGAACCTCAGCGGCAGGGGATTTGAAAATGTCACCTTCACGCTGCACGCCGGCGAGATCCTGGGCTTTACGGGCCTGCTCGGCGACGGCCGCAGCGAGCTGTTCAGCGCAGTGTTTGGCGTGGAGAAACTGTCGGGCGGTCAATTGTGGATGGACGGTAAAACGGTGCAGGTTCATTCGCCCCGGCAGGCGCGCGCGCTTGGCATTGGCTATGTGCCGCGCAACCGCAAGGAAAACGGCATCATCAAGGACATGAGCATCCTCAATAACGGTACGCTCGTGACGCTGGACAAATATAAAAAACTGCTGATATCAGGCAAAAAGCAGCGTACGGCCTTTGGCACGCTGCGCGAAAAGCTGCGTATCAAGATGGAGCGCGAGGAGAGCCTCATCACCAGCCTTTCCGGCGGCAATCAGCAGAAGGTGGTGCATTCCAAGTGGCTGGCAGCCAGCCCCAAGGTGTTGATCTTTGATAATCCCACCCAGGGCGTGGACGTAGGCGCGAAGGAGGATATCTATGATATCATCGTCAGTCTGGCACGCGAAGGCGTGGGCATTGTGATCCTCTCCAGCGAGGCGCAGGAGATCATCCGCCTGTGCGATCGTGTGCAGGTGATGTATCACGGGCGCAGCATGCGCGAGCTTGGGCGCGAGGAAATGAACGAATACAACATCATGCTGCTGGCAACGGGCGGCGGGGAGGTAAAGGCATGAAGCTGATCAGAAAGATGAAAAAATGGTGGCGCACGCAGCCGCTTCTGAGCGTGGCAACAGCGCTGTTTTTGCTGGTGATTGTGCAGACGATGGTCATGACTTTTGACTTTACGCTCGCTTTTGCGCCGGAATTTGCTTTTGATGTAAAACTGAAGGCGTTTGATTCTGTTTCTGCCTGGTGGCAGAAATGGACCACCAACTGGCGCAATATCCTGCTCAATAACAGCTATGTGGGCATGATTGCGCTGGCGATGACCTTCGTCATCATTTCCGGCGGCATCGATCTGTCGGTCGGCTCCACGCTGGTGGCAGTCGGCGCGGCAGTCATGGTGATCATCAATACAAAAGAGGCGGGCATTCTGACCCAGCTGGGGATCACGGGTGTTCCTGCGGTTGTGATCGGCGTGGCGCTGGGCTTGCTGCTGGGCTTCCTGCTTGGCCAGCTCAACGGCATTGTGATTGCCAAAGGCAAGGTGCCGCCCTTTATCGTGACGCTGGGCACGATGATGATCTTCCGTTCGGTCACGCAGTATTTCATGCAGACGCGCAAAGGCGCGGCGCTGCCCACGGCCTTCAAAAACATTTCCAAGTTCCAGCTTGGCGGCAATATGATATTGCCCATTATCTATTGGCTGGTGCTGGCGGTGATTCTCTACATCGTGGCAAAGCATACGGTCTTTGGCCGCCATGTGTACGCGGTTGGCTCCAATGAGCGCACGGCGCGCTTGTCTGGCATCAATGTTGACCGCGTCAAGCGCCGCGTATACGCGCTCACCGGCGTGATTGTCGCCTTTGCTGCCATGGTGCAGGTGGCGCGCATCGGCTCGATGGATTATGCAAGCGCGGGCTCGGGCTATGAGATGGATGCGATTGCCTCGGTCATCATCGGCGGCACGGCGATGAGCGGCGGCAGCGGCTCGATCATCGGTACGCTGCTGGGCACGCTGACGCTGGCGGTGATGAATAATCTGCTTACGCTCATGGGCGTGGATCCCTTCCTGCGTGAAGCGTTTAAGGGTGCAATCGTTGTGGCGGCGGTGCTGCTGCAGCGCAAAGAAAAGTAAAAAAGAGAACCTGCCAAACGGCAGGTTCTTTTTTGCAAACAAAAAACTGAGAAACCGGGTTGACCCGCGGCACATGACAGCAAATGCTTATTGCTGCTGCCTTCCGGCCCTGACAAGGTTCACACCGCGTCATCGCACGGGACCCGATTTCTCAGCCTTTTTATTATATCAGATTGCAGTGAAAATTACAAGGGAAATATTTAGCAGCCGCTTTGCAGCGCTTCATGGAGCGCTTTTACGCTGATTTGCCCCGGCGCGGAGGCTGCATCCAGCGCGCCAAATGTCATGCAGCCGCCAAAATGCGCGCAGTGCGTGCGCGTGATGCAGCCTGTGTCGCCCATGGAAATGGCGCACAAAGGGCGAGCGGCGGATGCATGCACCTTTTTGGCTGCGCTGATCAGATGCGTTACATCCTCCAGGCACTTTGGCATGACGGCGATTTTCAGCACGTCTGCGCCCATATCCTGCATGTTCTGGAAACGAGCGATCAGATCCCTTTCGCCTGGCGTTTGCGCAAAGTCGTGCCAGGAGCCGACCACGGACACTCGATGCGCATGCACGCGCGCGACGCATGCTTCTGCCTGCCGAGAGAACATTTCCACGTCGATCAGATCGGCCGCGCCGCATTGCGCAGCAGCCTCGCACAGCGCAAGATATGCTGTGTCATCCATTGCCTGCTCGCCGCCTTCGCGCCTGGTGCGGAAGGTGAAAAGCAAGGGCTTTTCCTTGAGAATATCGCGCAGCTTGCGGAGCATTTCGCAAATGGCATCGGTGTCCGGCGCAGCGATATAATGATCTGCGCGCCATTCGACGAGATCCACCAGCGGATGAGCGGCGGCCTTTTGTGCAGACAAGAGGATATCGCTTTCCGTTTTTGCCACGATGGGGACGATGATTTTCGGCCGTCCTTCACCCAGCGTCAGATGACGGACAGAAAGAGTGGCTGCCATGCGGCCTCCTTTATCAGTTTTTCGTCACGGTAAACTGCATTTCGCCACCGTTTTCCGGTGCAGTAAAGCCCTGTGCTGTATCGAAGGTATAGCCTTCCGGCACGCGGATAACATGGATATCGTAGGGGTAGGGGACGTTTTCAAAGGAAATGACGCCGTTTTCGTCCGATACCATGGGTGAGCAGGTGGTCTCATCGCAGATATTGGCGATAACGCCTGCAACCGGCGCGCCCTGCTGATCGGCAAAGCGCAGGGTGTAGACGGCCTTATCCGCTGCATAGCGCCAGGTGGCGGTTACATTTTCAGCGATGCTGTTTTGGCAGAAATAATCCAGATCCTCTTCCGTGGCAAAGTAGAACAGCGGCAGCATCGTTTCAAAATCATTGAAGTAGGGGTAGAGCAGCAGACCGTTCCAGGGGAAGCCGGTGGTTGCCATGCTGTCGGTAGGCAGCGTAACGAGGAAGCCCTCATCATCTGTGCTGAGGGTATGCAGCGTCTGATGCGCGCCGTCGGTGAAGGAATAGAGAATAGCAGCTTCGGGATCGATCAGCTTGCCGATGCGCACGCGCAGCGACATTTCTTCACCCGGGACAAGGAAAAACTGCGCGCCGGGATAATAGGCGTCCAGCGTGCCGGTGACGTCTTCAATCAGCACCTTGCGCGCGCCGTCATTGAGCACGTCATAGGCAACATCCGTGCCCTCAAGCACCTGCGGCCAAAGGGAGATGGCAGAGAGCGCAGATGCAGCTTCATCGCCGGAGAGAATACGCACACGATCGATGCAGGCCAGATCTTCGCCGTCAGAGAACATGCTGTTTTTCATGTAGGCAAAGACGGCTGTGTGCTCTCCTGCTGTTTCAAAGGGGACAGCGTAGGTTTGCCAGCCTTTTTCGCCGGAGAACACCTTGACGGGCATATCGTCGATATACAGCGCCAGATAATCGTCATTTTCATAGTTGCTGATGCGATAATCAAAGGCAAGCACGTCGCCGGCATTGACGGTAAAATCAGCCTGCAGTGCGGCGGTGGTGCTGTCTTCACCCGCATTGGAGGAATAGGCATGGCCTTCCTCGCTCAGCAGCCAGGGCCAGGTGCCCGGAATGGCGCTGAAGGTAAAGCCTGCCTGATCGCTGATGGCGTCTGCCATATCGGCAGAAGCGGGCATGGCGGCAGAAGGCTGCGCGGCGGGGATTTCAAAGCCAACCAGA
This sequence comes from Clostridia bacterium, assembly GCA_017517815.1. Next base: position 40,804 of record JAFWYA010000076.1, read on the forward strand.
GAGGTGGGATAATCCTCTGCGGCAAAGGGCTGCATCAGGCGCAGGAAAGCACTGGCGGAAGGCATCGCGCCGCTTTCGCTGAAGCAGTACACGCCGTAGCGGTCGATCATCACGGTGGTGGGGAAGCCCTGACAGCCAAACAGAGAGCTCAGGCCGATTGTATCCTGCGCCATCGTAAAGGTGAGGGCCTTTTCCTGCTGATAGGTTTTGATGGCGTCGTCGCTGTCGTAGGGCGTGAGCGCCAGCACGGCAACGTCATCGCCCAGCTTTTCATAAGCCTGCTGCAGGAAGGGGAATTCATAATCGCACCAGGAGCAATTGATGAACCAGAAATTGATCAGCACGGCCTTGTGGCTTTCCAGCAGGCCGGAGAGGGTGACCACCTCGCCCTGCGGCGTGGTGATAGAAAAATCTTCAATGGTATCGCCCAGCTGATAGATGCTTTGCGCTTGCGCGGGCAGACAAAGCAAAAGAGAGAGGGCGAGAAGCAGACAAATAATCGTTCTTTTCATTGCATCTCCTTATTTATGGCGTTTCTGCGCGGCCAGCCAGGGCAGCAGATCGGTCTGTTCATAGGCATAGTTCCAGCAGTTGTGCGGAACGCCGGGCAGGATGTTCATTTCGACATTCGCGCCCAGCTCCTTGAGGCGATTGGTCATCAGCAGCGAGTACTCAAGCGGCACGGCTTCATCGGCGTCGCCGTGATACACGCGGATGGGCAGATGCTTAATGCGCTCGCAGCGCCAGGAAAGGCCGCCGCCGCACAGCGGCGCGATGGCGCTGAAAAGCTGCGGCGCATGGCAGCTGAGTTCCCACGAGCCAAAGCCGCCCATGCTCAGGCCTGTGAGGCTGACGCGGTCTTCATCCACGTGAAAGCGCTTGATGGTGGCGCGGATCAGATCGGTCACGGGCAGAATGAAGGGCATCCAGGAATGCTCCAGCGGGCACTGCGGGCACAGCGTAATCACGCGCAGGCCCTTGTAATCGGGATCCTTGGCAAAGAGCTTGGGCACGGCGGTATTGCACAGACGGTCAAAATTGTCGCCGCGCTCGCCGGCGCCGTGCAGGAAAACGATTAGCGGCAGCTGTTCGCCCTCCTGATAATCTGAGGGCAGAGTGATCTGATAATTCATCATGATGCCGTTCGGCAAGGGCAGAATTTCACGTAAAAGCATAAGAACAGCTCCTTTTTTAATATGGTGATATCGTCATTATACAGGAAATGCGCGGCGTTTGTCTACCGGATATACTTCACAAAAACAGCGCAGAGACTTTTTTCTCTGCGCCGGATGATGATTACTGCATATTGTTTATGACCTGCTGGAAGCACTCTGCCAGCACCTGATGGCCTGCGGCATTGGGATGCGGATCGGGATTGAAGGGCTGCATTGCAGCGCAGCAGAGATTCTCGGTGCCTGCGGCAAAGGCGCTATAAGCGTCGGCTACCAGATAGCCGGCGGTTTCGGCGTTGGCAGTGATCACGCCGGAAAGCTTTTCCACGGCTCTGCCGACGATCTGCCCGAAGGGGAGGTAGTCGCCTGTAAAGAATTGGAAGGGATTGTACTGCGTGGATACGATGATCGCAGCATCGGGATTAACGGCGCGGATTTTAGCGATTACGTCATTGAGCTGATTGCCGTATACGATCAGCGCGGCAGTCATCACAGGGCTGTCTACCAGGCCGGGAGAGGTTTCCGTGCCCATGAGCATATTTTGCATGGCGTACATCAGCGCGCCCTGACGCGGATCACTGGGGTTGGTCAGGATGGCGTACGCATCGCCGGTGCTGATTTGCTCGGGGAATAACGTATTGTAAACGGCTGCGGACTGCATAAAGAGCAGGCCCATCAGATCGTTGCCGCCGCAGGTGAGGGTGATCAGATCGGCCTTGGCAACGGTATTGAGGACGCTCTGCTGTTCCAATAGAGCCAGAACATCGGCGGTCGTCGCGCCGTTCACCGCACGATTGACCAGCTTGTAGCCGTTCTTTTCGGCAATCAGCTTGGCAAAGCCTTTTTCAGAAGCTGCCAGCCCATAGCCCGTGGTGATGCTGTCGCCCAGCGCCAGGTAAATCTTTTCATCTGCTTGCGCAACAGGGAAAACAAAACAGATCAGCAGCAGGAAAGTCAGAATTTTTTTCATGCAAAGCCCCCCTTGTTTAACGATATTACTATTATACAATTTGCGACACTTCTTGTCTAGTACATCCGCTCGTTTCGCTTTAGCGAAACGGCGCATCCCCCGCGGGCGCAGCCATACAACACTGCGGCAGGCCGATGGCGAAGCCATCGCGCCCGTGAAACGGGCAAGAAAAAAGATCTGAAATCGAGGGGCGAGCTTGCTCGAACCTTCGGTTTCAGATCCTTTTTTCGTATAGCCTGCCTAAACAAGTCAACTAAAAGACTGGTTTTCGGGAGGGTTTTAGGGAGGAGCTTTTTCCGAAAAAGCTGCCTCCCTAACGTCTCCCTGCGTTAATTCTTCAAACTATGCAGCGGCGCGGGAATTCTGCCGCCGCGCTTGATGAACAGTTCGGAGCCGAAGGGGTGCACCGGCATGATGGGCGCGTGGCCGAGAAGGCCGCCAAATTCCACCGTATCGCCGACTTTTTTGCCGGGAACGGGAATGATGCGGACTGCCGTGGTTTTGTTATTAACCATACCGATGGCGGCTTCGTCGGCGATGATTGCCGACAGCGTTTCGGCAGAGGTGTCGCCGGGCACGGCGATCATGTCAAGGCCGACGGAGCAAACGCAGGTCATGGCTTCCAGCTTATCCAGCGTCAGCGCGCCGCGTTCGGCGGCTTCGATCATGCCTACGTCTTCGCTTACCGGGATGAAGGCGCCGGACAGGCCGCCCACGTGCGAGGAGGCCATCACGCCGCCCTTCTTGACAGCGTCGTTGAGCAGCGCCAGCGCTGCCGTGGTACCGTGCGTGCCGCAGCATTCCAGACCCATTTCTTCCAGGATCGCTGCCACCGAGTCGCCCACGGAGGGGGTGGGAGCAAGCGAGAGATCGACGATGCCGAAGGGCACGTCAAGACGCTTGGAAGCCTCGCGCGCTACCAGCTGACCGATGCGCGTGATGCGGAAAGCCGTGCGCTTGATGGTTTCGGCAACTTCGTCGAAGGATTCGCCGCGTACGTTCTCCAGCGCGGATTTGACTACGCCCGGGCCGGAAACGCCCACGCTCACCGCGCAGTCGCCCTCGCCGGGGCCGTGGAAAGCGCCCGCCATGAAGGGATTATCCTCCACTGCGTTGCAGAAGACCACGAGCTTGGCACAGCCCAGGCCATCCTGACGCGCTGTGCGCAGAGCTGCTTCCTTGATGATGCCGCCCATCAGGCGCACTGCGTCCATATCGATGCCGGCGCGGGTGGAGCCGACATTAACGGAAGAGCACAGGAAGTTGGTTTCGGCCAGCGCCTCCGGGATAGAGCCCATGAGTCTGCGGTCGGCTGCCGTCATGCCCTTTTGCACCAGTGCGGAATAGCCGCCGATGAAATTGACGCCCGTTTCCTTGGCGGCGCGGTCCAGCGCGCGGGCCAGTTTAACGGGGTTTTTGATGCCGCCGGAGATCAGTGCGGCGGGAGTGATGGAAATGCGCTTGTTGACAATCGGCACGCCAAACTCGCGCTCGATGTCTTCCCCCACGCGCACCAGATCCTTGGCGGTGCGGGTGATATGATCATATACTTTTTCGCACAGGCGGTTTTCGTCATCCGACACGCAGCCAAAAAGCGAAATGCCCATGGTGATCGTGCGCACGTCCAGCTTTTCGCGGTCGATCATTTTCAGTGTGGAGAGAATCTCAGAGGTTGTGACCATGATGAGCCTCCTTACACCTGATGCATGGCTTCAAAGATCTCGCTGCGCTGAATGCGGATCTGCAGGCCCATCTTTTCACCCAGGGCGGTCAATTCGCCGCTGAGCTTTTCAAAGGAGCAGGCAGCGGAGGAAATATCGGCGACCAGTACCATATTGAAATAATCCGAAAGAACGGTCTGGGAAATATCCAGGATATTGGCGTCATTTTCAAAAAGAATGGCGCTGACGCGGGCGATGATGCCCTTGCTGTCAATGCCCAGCACCGTAACGACGGCTTTTTTCACTTCATGCATGAGGGAAAATCCTCCTTTGTATATTCTGAAAAGATTATACTGGAAAAGCCCGGGAAAAGCAACTACAGAAAAGTAATCGTTGACATTCTCGATATTCGAGTTTATGATGGAATCAGGATATCTCGAATATCGAGAAAGGATGCGGTGCAATGCCCAGACCTAAGTTTCAAACGCTGACGGAGCAGATGTTTTATGTGCTGTTGTGCCTGAAGGAGGATATGTGCGGCATGGACATCCTCGACCGTGTGCCCGCTATGACACAGGGCCGCGTGCATGTGGGCAGCGGCACGCTGTATAACCTGCTGGAGCAGTTTTTGCAGATGGAGTTTATCCGCGAAACGGGCGCATACGGCCGCAAGCGTACCTATCGGCTGACGCGGCATGGGGAGTACTTACTGCAAAAGGAATATGAGCGCATCTGCGCCCAGGCGCAGGATTATCGCGCAGTTTTTGCAAAGGAGGAAGCGGAATGAAAAATATAAAGCGCAGATTTTTGCAGTTTTCCTTCTATGATCGCACGGGAATTGAGCGTTATCTGGAAAAGCAGGCGTTAAAGGGCTGGCGGCTGTGCAAAATCAAAGGCCCGGTCTGGTACTTTGAACGGATTGAGCCGCAGCGGCTGCACTTTGCTGTAACGTATCTGCCGGCAGCATCGACATATGATCCCGAGCCCACCGAGGCGCAAAGGCAGCTTGAAGCATTTTGCATGCATGCCGGCTGGCAGCAGGCGGCCTACAACGGAGAAATGCAGATCTTTTATCATGCGGGCGAAAATCCCGTGCCGATTGAAACAGACGCGCTGATGGAGATAGAAAACATCCACCGCGCAATGAAAAAAAGCTATCTGCCCAGCATGTTTTTGCTCATGTTTGTCGGCGTAATGCAGATGGCGATGTTTATCTCCGACTGGATCAAAAGCCCCATCCGCGTGCTGACGGAAACTGCCACGCAGTTTCGCGGGCTGATGGCGCTGATTCTGCTTTTGATTACGAGCGTTGAAATCGGCGGATACTTCCTATGGCGCCGCAGAGCGATCAAATCGGCGGAGAGAGACGGCAGCTTTATCAAAACGCGCGGACATCAAAGATTTCAGTGGACGATGCTTTTCTTTGCCATTGCGCTGCTGATTTTTATGCTGACCACGCTGGAAAGCAGCGCAACGGGCCTGATGGTCTTTGCTATTTTATATGTATTGCTGATTTTTGCGCTGGTGCAGGGCGTAACGGCCTATCTGAAGAAAAAGAAGGTATCTGGCGAAGTCAACAAAACGCTGACGATCATGGCGGCGGTGATTTTGTCCATGGTGATGATTGGCATATTGCCGTTCCTTGGCCTGAGCAGCATATTTCCGAACAGGAAACCGGAAAACACGCATGTGGAAGCGCCGTTGCTGCCCTCGGATTATTTTGATGTGGAGCCGACGGAGTACGATATCGACCTGAACGCGGCGCACTCGCCGCTTTTAAAGCGCAGTACCTATTATGTTTCGCCCGTGCCCATCAGCTGCGAAAGCCCGGGCGTGGTGTATGTGATTTACGATACAAAATTTGACTGGGCGTATGATATCTGCCTGAATCAACTGCTGACGGATCGGCAGGAGCGCTCGGACCAGATAGACCGCGCGCATATGGAAAGCTATCGGCTCATCGATGCGCAGGATTTTGCCGCGCAGTCGGTGTATTGCCAGTATTGGGGTGAGCAGCCCGTTGTGAACGGCGCGTATATCGTGTGCTACGAAGACCGCATTGTTCTTCTGCGCGCGGGAACAGAGCTGACAGGCGCGCAGATGAAATTGATCGGCGAAAAAATCAAACCATAAGAAAAAAGGCTTCCTGGCAGGAAATATGATGTAAAGGAAGGGTTTATCCTTCACATTCCATCATGACTTGTGATAGAATTATGGCGATAAACGAAAATTACACAGTGGGGGAAAGCGTTTGAATTACATAGAGTACGGAAAAAAGAATAGTAACGTAATTATCCTCTTACATGGCGGAGGTTTGTCTTGGTGGAATTATAGAGAAGTAGCTGAAAAGCTTCAATCTGATTATCATATAATCCTTCCGATACTGGATGGTCATGCAGAAAGCGACAGGGATTTTACGACAATAGAAGATAATGCAAATGAAATTATAGAATTTATCGACGACCAATTTGGTGCTTCGGTTTTGTTGATGGGTGGCCTGTCGCTCGGAGGGCAGATTTTGGTAGAAATCTTATCTCGACGTAAGGATATTTGTAAATATGCTATAGTTGAGAGCGCACTTGTCATACCTTCAAAATTAACATATTCTATGATTAAACCTGCATTCGGAAGCTGTTACGGTTTGATACGTCATAAATGGTTTTCAAAATTACAATTCAAGTCGCTTCGAATAAAGCCAGATTTATTTGAGGATTATTACAGAGATACTTGTGGCATTTCAAAGAGTAATATGATTGCCTTCTTGCAAGAGAATTCCTTGTATTCATTAAAAGAATCCATCGGTGATTGCAGAGCAGAAGTTCATATATTTGTCGGAGAAAAAGAAAACCATGCAATGAGGAAGTCTGCCACAATAATTCACAAGAAATTACAGGATAGTTTTCTGCAAGTTCTTCCTAATATGTATCATGGAGAGTTTTCAATAAACCATGTGGCGGATTATGTGAACAAAATATTAGAAATAGTAGAGCAAAGATAAATTCCAATTTATCAAGCAGATTCAAAGCATGCTTGCCCAGCACTTCATGGGGGCGCAATTATATGCACTGTACCGGTGCATTGCGTTTGTTGGGAAGCAGCAATAGCCTGACTGACACAAAGGAGCATCCGGTACTTTCCCCAGATGCTCCTTTGTTCGTTGCAGAATAAATTGTTCCTTAACAGTTCTCCCACCAACAAGGGGAGCCTTTTTCATTCCCATACAAGCGAGCCGACGCACCTGCATGTGCGTCGGCGGTCTTAGCATCCACCCCAAACAAAAAAGATCTGCCGCCCCACGCGGGGCGGCAGTCCTGGGTCAAGGGGTGAAACCCCTTGCTGGTTACCAGGCGAAGGTGGCCATGCCGTAGATGTAGATGATCAGAATGGCGGCGGGCACGATGTACTGGAACAGAGGCTTCATCCAGGGCTGAACCTTGGGGCCCTTGCCGGTGTTGGCCTCGGCAATGAACTTGTCCCAGCCCCAGCCGTAGCGCTTGCTGCAGCAGAAGATGGCAAACAGCATGGAGCCGATGGGCAGCAGGTTGTAGCTGACGATGAAATCCCACAGATCCAGCCAGGCGGAGCCGGGGGCAAAGGGCTCGAAGCCCTTCCATACGCTGTAGCCCAAAGCGGTGGTGAGGGACAAAAGCAGAATGCCGATGCAGCAGGCAATGCAGCCCTTGCGGCGGTTCCAGCCGGTGAGCTCGCGCACGCAGGCCAGAATGTTTTCAAACACGGCAAGCACCGTGGAGAAGGCCGCGAAGATCATGAACAGGAAGAACAGGCTGCCCCAGATGCGGCCGCCGGCCATGTTGTTGAAAACGGTGGCCATGGTGTCAAACAGCAGGGAGGGGCCGGCGTTGACCTGCACGCCGTAGGCGGAGCAGGCGGGGAAGATGATGAGGCCTGCCATGATGGCGACGAAGGAGTCGAGGATGATGATGTTGATGCTCTCGCCCATGAGGGTGCGTTCCTTGCCGATGTAGCTGCCGAAGATCGCCATGGAGCCGATGCCGAGGCTGAGGGTGAAGAAGGCCTGGTTCATGGCGCCCACGATCACCGTGCCGTTGATCTTGCTCAGGTCAAGCAGCAGGTAGAAGCGGTAGCCCTCTGCAGCGCCGGGCAGGGTGGCGCTGTTGACGGCCAGCACGATCATCAGAAGGAACAGGGCGACCATCATGACCTTGGTCACGCGCTCCAGACCGCCCTGCAGCTTGAAGGTGAGCACGGCGAAGCCAAGCACCACCACGATGGCCATGAACACAACGTTGACGGTGGGGTTGGAGATCATGCCGCCAAAGCTGAGGCCGGCGGAGGCGCCGGTGAGGAACTTGTAGAAGTAGTAGCAGATCCAGCCGGCAACGGTGGTGTAGAAGGACATGAGGCAGATGTTGCCAAACAGGGCAAAGTAGCCGTGAATGTGCCACTTGTGGCCGGGCTTTTCAAGCTTCTGGTACATGCGCACGGGGCTGGCCTGCGAGGCGCGGCCCAGAGCGAATTCCATGATCATGACGGGCAGACCCAGAAGGACGAGGCAGCAGATGTACACCAGCACAAAGCCGCCGCCGCCATACTGGCCGGCCATCCAGGGAAATTTCCACACATTGCCGCAGCCGATGGCGCAGCCGGCGCTGAGCAGAATAAAACCAAGACGAGAGGAAAGTCGTTCACGTTCCTGCATAAGGAGTCCCTCATTTCGTTGTTTTTGATCGAAATCGAACGATCTGGTTGAAAGTGTACCTTATTATATATGGGAATGAAGGAAATGTCAATCGTGCGCAGCGAAAACTTGATTTTTGCAACAAAAAAAGAGCTCCTTTGGCAGAAGCTCTTTTGGATCAATCGTCAAATCTCTTCCAGCACGCGCTTGGCCACGCCCTCGGCGTCAAGGCCGAAGTGATGCTCAAGGTAGGTCTGGTTGCCGACGAGGGCGCAGTAGGTGTCGTTGAGGCCGATGCGCACCACGCGGGGACGCAGGCCCTTCTTGCCGCATACATATTCGCATACCGCGCCGCCGAAGCCGCCCATGATGGTGTGCTCTTCAAGGGTGAAGATCAGGTCGGTCTGCTCGCAGACGGAGGCGAGATACGCCTCGTCCAGCGGTTTCACGGTGGGGAAGCTGGCCACGCCGATGCTCAGCCCCTGCTCGCCCAGCAGCTTGGCAGCGTCGATGGCACTGGGCAGGATGTTGCCGGCGGTGAGGATGTAGGCGTCGGTGCCCTTGCACTGCTCCAGCGCCTTGCCGCACTGGTAATTTTCAATGCTTTCGTGGCAGTGGCGCTCGCCGCCGCGGCCGATGCGCAGGTAGGCAACGCCGGGTTCGGACAGGAACGGGCCCATGACGGCCTCGGTTTCGATGGCGTCGGCCGGGGCGTAGACCTTCACGCCGGGCAGCAGGCGCAGGGCGCTCATGTCCTCGGTGGCGTGGTGGGTCATGCCAAGGGCGCCGTAGGTGAAGCCCGCGCCCACGCAGACGATTTTCACATTTGCGTTGTGATAGGCGCAGCAGTTGCGAATCTGCTCCAGGCAGCGCAGGGTGGGGAAGTTGCCGATGGAGTAGACCACCACGGTCTTGCCCTCCAGCGCCATACCGGCCGCCATGCTCATCATGGCCTGCTCGGCAATGCCGGCGTTGATGAAGCGGTCGGGGAACTTTTTCATGTAGGGGAACAGCACGCCAAAGCCCAGGTCGCCGGTGATGAGCACCAGCTCGGGATGCGTTTCGGCATAAGCCTCCAGACAGCGGGTAAAGGTATCTCTCATGGCTTTTGCGCCTCCAGTTCCTTCAGGGCTGCGTCGTACTCTTCGCCGCGGGCGGTGCGGTAGTGCCACAGAACGTCGTCTTCCATAAAGCTGACGCCCTTGCCCTTGACGGTGTCGGCAATCACCACAATGGGCTTGCCCTTGCCCATCTGGGCCCGGGCCTCGTCATAGGCGGCGTGCAGAGCCTCATGGTCGTGGCCGTCCACACGGATGACGTGCCAGCCGAAGCTGGCCCACTTGTCGGTGAAGGGCTCCAGCGCGATGGTATCCTCCACGTGCTTGATGGACTGGATCTTGTTGTAGTCCACGGTCACGATGAAGTTATCCAGCTTGTACTGGTGGGCGATGAGCGCCGCTTCCCAGATGGCGCCTTCGTCGCATTCGCCGTCGCCTACGATGCAGAACACGCGGTGCTGCCTGCCGTCCATCTTGGCGGCCATCGCCATGCCCATGGCCATGGGCATGCCCTGACCCAGCGAGCCAGTGGAGGCCTCCACGCCGGGAACGCCCTTGTGGGACACATGGCCGCTGAAATGGCTGCCGTTCTGAGCGTGCTTGAGCAGCTCTTCCACGGGGAAGAAGCCGCTTTCGGCCAGCGCAGCGTAAATGCCGGCGCCTGCATGGCCCTTGCTTAGGAGCACGCGGTCGCGGGCGGGCATTTTGGGATCGGCGGGATCATAGTTGAGCACGTCGGCATACAGCACGGCCACGATATCGGCCATGGAAAAAATGCTGCCAATGTGCGACGTGCCGCCGCGGTTGGTCATTTCCAGCGCATGCAGGCGGATCTTGTGCGCCAGCTGCAGGCTTTTTTCGCAGTTCATAGGCTTACTCCTTGTTCTTCGCGGTGCGAAGATTCTTTTGAACAACGCATTTGAGCGTTTCGATAAACACGCGTGCGTCCAGCGCGAAGGACTGGCTGCGCGCATATTCCACGCGCATGCGGTTCTTTTCGCCCAGGATCTTGCTTTCGTAGGTGCCTTCCGGGTCGTCGTGACCAACCAGCTCGTCCAGGCTGATGAGCTTGATGCTGCTTGGGTCTGTGATGCCGGGGCGCACCCACAGGATGCACTGCTGATCCTCGGTGTACTGGGTGGTGTAGCGCAACAGCTCCGGCCGGGGGCCCACGAAGGACATTTCACCCCGCAGGATGTTGAACAGCTGCGGCAGCTCGTCCAGCTTGCTGCGCCTGAGAATGCGACCCACCTTTGTGACACGGGGATCGTTGAACGCCGTGGTGGAGGAGTACTTGTCGGCGTCCACCACCATGGTGCGGAACTTGAGAATGTTGAAGGGCTTGTTATGATAGCCGCCGCGAAGCGCCGAGTAGAACACCGGGCCTTCCGACGTGCACTTCACCGCGATGGCGATGGGGATCATCACCACAGAGCACGGAATGACCAGCACAAGCGCCAGCAAAAAGTCCAGCGCGCGCTTGATGACACGGCTGTAGAGCGGATGGCTCAGCGGGCCGGTCCACCGGGGCAGGTTCTGATTGGGCTGAAGGGTCATGACCGCACTCCTTTCTGTGATATACGCCACCACCTTTTATCGTATCACAGAGGGAGGAAGAAGTCAATTTTTTGACGGATTTCCTGTGTAAAAAGCAACCTGCTTTGGGTAAAAAATTTGACTTTCCTATTAGAAATATAGTATGCTGATAAACAACCGCATTTTATCATGCGTTTTTTACAGAAAGGAAATTTGCCATGCGTCTTCTCAATCAGATCCTGCGCGGCGTCGTTATCGGCGTTGCCAACATTATTCCGGGTGTGTCCGGCGGTACCATGATGGTTTCCATGGGCATTTACGACCTGCTGATCCACAGCATTACCCATCTGTTCAGCGAATTCAAAAAGAGCGTGAAGGTTCTGCTGCCCTATGCTGTCGGCATGGTGGTGGGCATCGTGGCACTGGCCAGCCTGCTGGACTTTCTGTTTGCCAACTATCCCCTGCCCACCTCCACCGCCTTCATCGGCCTGATTCTGGGCGGTCTGGGCATTCTGTTTGCCAAGGTGGACCGCAAAAAGATCAACTGGGTCAGCATTCTGGTGTTTGTGGTGTTCTTCGCAGGCATCGTGTGGATGTCGCTGGTGGGAGAGGTGACCAACCCTGAAAGCCTCACCATCACGGTCGGCCAAATCGTGATTTTGCTGGCTGTGGGCTGCATTGCTTCCGCCACGATGATCATTCCCGGCGTATCCGGCAGCATGGTGCTGATGCTGCTGGGCTACTATACCCCCATCCTCAATGCCGTCAACAATCTCAAGGATGCCGTGTTCGCCTTTGACCTTGCCGCCATGGTCACCCCCGTGCTGACCCTCGCGCCCTTTGGCATCGGCGTGGTTGTGGGCATCTTCGGCGTAGCCAAGCTCATCGAATGGCTGCTGGGCCGCTTCCCCACCCCCACCTACTGCGGCGTGCTGGGCCTGGTGCTGTCCTCGCCCATCGCTATTCTGCTGCGCACCGATATGAGTGGCGCAGGCGCCGGCATGGTGGTGATCAGCGTGATCACTTTTGCGCTGGGCTTTGTCGCTGCGTGGCTGCTGGCCAAGGGCAGTAAGGACTAAAAAACTTTTCGGGCGGACGCCATGTGCGTCCGTCTTTTTCAATGGCTTGACACAGTGCCGGGGGCGGAATACAATACAGGTGAATTTCATGTGCAAAGGGATGAGCGGATGAAGATCAAAAGGTTTGCCGCCGTGCTGATGATGCTGTGCCTGATGGCGGGGAGCGCGCTGGCGGCCCAGTTTACGGTTGAAATGAACGGCGAAAACGGTGTGATCACTGCTGTTATACCCGATTCCGGCAGCGATACGCTTGTGATTCCTGATAAAGCGAAAAATGAGATCGGTGAAGATGTGCCGGTGACAAAAATCACGGCAGATTTCAGCGGATGTAATGGCCTCAAGTACATTCTGTTTGAAGGCTTCACTCAGAAGAATTTTCCTGTGGTCAATCTGAAAACGGCGCCCGACCTGGAATGCGTGTATTTTACGCTGGAAGTGACTGAAAAAATCATTGGAAAGGTCACTGTGAACGAAAACGTTGAATTGCTTCAGCGGATCGACTTAAGCGATAAAACAATTCCAAACGTCACATCCGAATATGCTGATGATCAGTTGACCATCCAATTTCCCAATATCATTCCCGATGGTTATGACGGCTATGGCTATCGTGTAACCCGCGAACCAATCGGGAACCCCGGCAGCGAAGAAGTATTTGATTCCGAGCGAGACGTAAGTCAGTTTGGCATCAGCAATGGTGTCGTTACCTTTACGGATCGCGTTGACCAGACCGCTTCGCAGCAGAGCTATCGCTATACCGTTACGGCGTACGAACCCTTTGGTATCTCTGTTATGCCGTCAGCTTCCATCGACGTTACCATTCCTGCCAAACCGGTTCCGGCTCCCGATCCCGAAGATCCTGAAACGGATCCTGAAGATCCCGAACTGAACCCCGATCCCGAAGACCCCGACCCGGTTCCTGATCCTGAAGATCCCCTACCGGGTCCCGAACCTGCCGAACCTGCGCCGGTTCCTGTCCCTGCAGCGCCTGATGCGGTTCCCGCTACGGGCGATGAAGCTGCTCCGCTTCTTTGGACGGCCCTGATCGCCCTGAGCGCCATTGGTATGGCGGCGCTGCGCAAAAGAAAACAGGCATAATGCCTGCTGTCCCTCCCGCTTTTTGGGTGAGAGGGACGTTTTTGTGCGGCAATTTAACAAACGGATTCATAATTGCATTATAGGAAGAAATAGTATATAATATTTGGTGGGTATTTTCCCGTGAGACACAAATGCATAGAAAGAATGAAAGAGGTGCTTCCCATGGCCTATCGTGAGAATTACGAAGCTTGGCTGAAGGATTTTGCCAACGATGAAGTGACCATGAACGACCTGCGCTCTATTGCCAATGATGAGAAGGAGATCGAGGATCGCTTCTACCGCAACCTCAGCTTCGGCACCGCCGGTATGCGCGGCGTGCTGGGTGCGGGCATGAACCGCATGAACATCTACACCGTGCGCCGTGCCACCCAGGGCCTGGCCGACTACCTCATCGAGGATAATGCTGAAAACAAGACCCGCGGCGTGGTCATCGGCTACGACAGCCGCCGCATGTCCACCGAGTTCGCACTGGAGACCGCGCTGGTGCTGTGCGCCAACGGCATCAAGACCTACCTGTTCGACGCCCTGCGCCCCGTGGCTCTGCTTTCCTTCGGCGTGCGTCACCTGAATGCCAAGGCCGGCGTTGTCATCACCGCCAGCCACAACCCGCCGCAGTACAACGGTTACAAGGTATACGGCGAAGACGGCGCCCAGCTGGGCCCGGAAGCCGCCTCTGCCGTGACCGAAAAGATCAACGCTCTCACCTTCACCGAGGCCAAGCTCATGGGTGAGGAAGAAGCCAAGGCCGCCGGCCTTTTGCACATCATCGGCGACAAGGAAGTCGACGACGATTACATCGCTCTGGTCAAGACCCTGTCCATCAACCCCGAGGTGGTTGCCGAAGCCGGCAAGAACCTCAAAATCGTCTACACTCCCATCCACGGCAGCGGCAACGTGCCGGTGCGCCGCATCCTCAAGGAGATCGGCATCACCAACGTGAGCGTCGTCAAGGAGCAGGAAGCGCCCGATCCCAACTTCTCCACCGTCAAGGTGCCCAACCCCGAGGATCCCGCCGCCTTCACCCTGGCCATCAAGCTGGCCAATGAAGTGGGCGCCGACGCCATCTTCGGCACCGACCCTGACTGCGACCGCCTGGGCGTGGCTGTGCGCGAGAAGGACGGCAGCTTCAAGCTGCTCACCGGCAACCAGATCGGCTGCCTGATGCTGTACTACATCCTGTCCAGCAAGCAGGCTCAGGGCACCCTGCCCAAAAATGGCGCTGCGGTCAAGTCCATCGTGTCCACCGAGCTGGCTCACGCCATCTGTGACGCGTTCGGCGTTGCCATCTACGACACGCTGACCGGCTTTAAGTTCATCGGCGAAAAGATCCAGCAGTTCCAGGATACCGGCAGCCACACCTTCCTGTTCGGCTTTGAGGAAAGCTACGGCTTCCTCTCCAGCACCTTCGTGCGCGACAAGGACGGCGTGAACGCCTCCCTGCTCATCGCTGAAGCCGCCGCCTACTATTCCACCCAGGGCAAGACCCTCACCGACGTGATGGCCGAGATCTTCGAAAAGTACGGCTATTACCTCGAGCATGTGGAATCCACCACGCTGCCCGGCATCGACGGCCTGAAGGTCATGGGCGAGATCATGACCCGCATCCGCAACAACCCGCCCACCGAGATCGGCGGCGTGAAGGTCAAGCGCGTGCTGGACATCCAGCGCGGCACCGAGACCATCGTTGCCACCGGCGAAGTGAAGAAGCTGGACTACCCCGAAAGCGACGTGCTGTACTTCGCCATGGAAGGCGGCCACTTCGTGTGCGTGCGTCCCAGCGGCACCGAGCCCAAGATCAAGCTGTACGTCAACGTAAACGACAAGGAAGAGGCCAAGGCCAAGGAGCTGCTTGCCAGCCTGACCGCTTCCGCCCAGCAGCTGCTGAAGTAAAATCATTTGTTCTACAAAAGGGAACCGCTGAGCGGTTCCCTTTTTTGTGATGATTGCAACACTTCTTTGAAAATGTTACAATAACCCCACATGGCAACGGAAGGAGACGCCTTAAATGCATTCCTTTGATTTTGATACCGTTTTTGAGGGCAGCCGCATCGGCTCCCTGAAGGACACCTTCATGCCGCAGGCGGTGCGCGACGCCGGGCTCAGCTTGTACTGGGGCGCGGAGTTCGGGTTCAAAACCTGCCCCGCATTTTCCGAGGGCGTGCGCCGCTGTGCCGAAAGCGGGCACTATGGCTTTACCATTCAGTCGGACGAATACAACCAGCGCGTGCAGTGGTGGATGAAAAACGTGCGCGGCTTTGACTGCGAACCGGAGTGGATCGTGCCCACGCACGGCACCATCTTTGGGCTGGCGACGGCCATCCGCATGTTTTTGCTGCCGCAGAAGAAGCGCCTGCTGGTGATCCACCCGGGGTATAACCGCTTTGCACAGGCGGCGCACCGCATGGGGCTGGAGTCGGATGCGTCCGACATGCAGCTGGTGAACGGCCGCTACCAGATCGACTGGGAGGATCTGGAGCGCCGCATGGCTGATGCGCAAAACGGCCTGCTGGCCTTCTCCAACCCCAACAACCCCACCGGCGTCATTCTTTCGCAGGAGGATCTGGAGCGTATCGCAGAGCTGAGCGAGCGCTACGGCATGCCGGTTTACTGCGACGAGATCTTTGCCGAGGTCACGCGCGGCGGCGCGAAGGTGTTCCCCTATATTCTGTGCAAACACGGGCAAAAGTTGGCTATCACCAGCACCACGCTTGGCAAGAGCATGAGCCTCACCGGCGTGAACCACGCCAATCTGCTCATCCCGGACGAGGATCTGCGCGAGCGCTACACCCAGCAGAAATATGCCGACCATTACGGCTCCATCGACCCCATGCTGCACGCCGGCCTCATGAACGCCTACACCGAGGAGGGCGCAGTGTTCATCCGCGCGCTCAACGACTATGTGGACGAAAATGTACGCTATATCGAACAGCAGGTGCCGCAGCTCATTCCCGGGGCGAGGGTCATCCACCCTGAGGGCACCTTTGTGATCTGGATCGACTACAGCGGCTGCGGCATGACTGAGGATGAAGTGGCGCAGCTTTTGAATGAAAAATATCTCTTCTGCGGCGACGCGGGCGACGACTACGGCGCAAGCCGGTTCTTCTACCGCTATTCCATCGCGCTGCCAAAGGGAGAGCTTACAAAGAACTTTGACTACATCCGCAAAGTGAAGGGAGAATGAATATGCGTATCATCGAAGAAGCCCGGGTCAGGGAGCTGCTCAGCGCAGAAAAGTGCGTGGAAATCATGAAAAAGGCCCTCACCGATCTGGAGGAAGGCCGCTGCTACATGCCCATGCGCCTGATCACCATCATGCCCAATACCGCCAAGTTCGGCTTCATGCCCGCATGGGTGGGCGATTACTACGGCGCGAAGGTCATCACCGCCTACGGCCCCAACGCCGGCACCCAGTACCCCACGCACATCGGCTACGTCATGCTGTTTGAAAGCGAGCATTCCACCGTGGCCGGCATGGTGGACGCCACCGCCGTGACCGAGATTCGCACCGGCGCGGTGAGCGCCGCCGCCACCGACGCGCTGGCCCGCAAAGACGCGCACACCATGGCCATCGTGGGCGCAGGCGCGCAGGCCAGGTCGCACACCGCCGCCATCGTGACCGTGCGAAACATCGACGCCATCACCGTGTACGACATGCGCCCCGAAGCCGCACAGGTCTACAAGGCGGAGATCGAGGCGCAGTACGGCATTCCTGTCACCATTGCGCAGGACGTGCGCAGCTGCGTGAAGGACGCCGACATCATCTGTACCCTCACCCCGTCGAAGGAGCCGTGGCTCACGCTGGACATGGTCAAGCCCGGCGCTCACGTCAACGCCGTGGGCACCTTCACCCCTGCCACCCGCGAGGCGGCCAGCGATCTGATCGCCGCCAGCCGCCTGTATGCTGATCAGGTGGAGGCCATGAAGAAGGAAAGCGGCGAGTACCTCGTGCCCTTGCAGGAAGGCCTCATCACCGAGGAGCACATCGTAGGCTCCATCGGCGAGGTGCTGTGCGGCAAAAAGCCCGGCCGTCAGACCGATGACGAGATCACCTTGTTCGACGCGCTGGGTTTGGCCGTGGAGGACGTGGCCGCCGCCGTGTACGTACTGGAAGCTGATAAGGAGAACTGAGCCATGCCTGTGATGACCGTGGCCGATATGGCCCGCATCCGCCACCTGCACGATTTGCAGCTGTCGCCCGACGACCGCCTGACCGCCTTTGTGGAGGACTGGCAGGACCCGTCTGACTGGCGCAGCCGCGTGTGCGTGACGGGCGCGGAAGAGATCGCCCTTTGTGAAAACACCCATCAGCCGCGCTTTTCCAAAACGCATCTGTTTTTTCTGATGGATCAGCCCGACGGCGCGCAGCTGTATTGCCTGCCGCAGAATGACCTGCAGGCCCAGCCAAAGCAGCTGACACACCTGCGCCACGGCGTGCGCGAATACAGTCTTGGCGCGGACGGACGCACCGTCGCCTTCAGCACCCCCGTGTGGCCCGGCGAGGACGCGCTGGCGGAAATGACCGCTGACGAACGGGCGGAGTTCCAGTGGCAGCGCGAATGGGGCCCGCAGGAGATCACGCAGATCGACTACAAGCACGATTCCTGCCTTGGCGTGCGCGACGGCAGCGTGATGACCGTCGGCCTGCTGGATGTGATCACCGGCGAAGCAAAGATGATCCCCTGCCCCTTCCCGCTGGACATGCCCGTGCTGTCGCCCGACGGCACGCGCATCGCCTGCTATGGCCAGCCGCATACCGGCGCGCGATGGAGCCGTCAGGAATTGTTTATCATCGAAAACGATACCGTCACCGCGCTGACCGACGGCGCGCTGCTCAGCGGCACCTGCGCGGCGCAGTTCACGCCCGACGGGCAGACCATCGTGTACCCGGCGTGGTATATCGGCGACAACACCAGCGAAGAGGTGCTCTTCCGCGTAAGCGTCAATGGCGGCGAAAGCGTGTGCCTGTTTGACCCGGAGAACGACGCTGTGTCCTCCGGCATCAACGGCGCGCCCATCCGCACCGAGCATGGCCGCAGGCGCGGCTTCTTTGAAGCGGGGGAGAGCTGCGTGTGGTTTGCGGGCGCGTTTGACGGCCGCGGGCGCGTGTATGAGATCTCTCTTGAGGGCAAAAGCCTGCCTGAGCAAATCGCGGGCGGCGAATATTCCATTCATGAATTTGTGCGCGCCAAAGACGGCGCGTTGATCACGCTGCGCGGCGACGATGCGAACTTTGCCGATCTCTACCGCAATGACGAGCGCCTGCGCGACAGCAACCCGTGGCTGAAGGATATCACCTTGGGCAAAACCGTCATCCGTCAGGTGAACAGCACCGATGGAAAGGCAGTCATCCGCAGCCGCGTCACGCTGCCGGCGGATTATCAGCAGGGGCAGCGCTATCCTGTGGTGCTGTATCTGCACGGCGGGCCGGAATGCTGCTTCACCACCGACCTGTGGCATGAGGTGCAGATCCTCGCCGGGCGCGGCTATGCGGTCGTCTGCTGTGACCCGCGCGGCTCGGCGGGCTACGGCCTGGCCTTCTGCAACGACGAACAGTCCTGGAGCGACGAGGCTTACGACGACATGATGGCCTGCCTTGAGGACGCGGCCGCCATGGGCGTGGCCGACCTTGACCGCGCAGGTGTGACCGGCGGCAGCTACGGCGGCTACATGACCTGCAAGATCATCATGCGCACAGGGCGTTTCCGCGCGGCCTGCGCCCAGCGCACCTTCGTCAACAAGGCCACCAGCTACGGCACCGGCGATATCGGCTTCTACTCCGCCCGCATGGACCCCGCCGACGTGGTGGTGCGCGACTGCCTGATGCAGCGCAGCCGCACCAGCATCATCCGCGATATCGACAAGGTGACCACGCCGCTGCTGCTGTTGCACGGCCACAACGACTACCGCTGCTCGTTTGAACAGAGCGAGCAGATGTTCATCGCCCTGAAGGAACGCCGAAAGGACGTGCCTGTGCGCCTGGTGATGTTCCCCAAGGAAAACCACGAGGTTTCGCGCTCGGGTCTGCTTGCACACCGTCAGACCCATGTGCGTGAGATGTGCGACTGGTTCGACCGCTTTTTGAAGGAGGTTAAGGCATGAAGCGAAGCGTGACCTTCCGCGATTTTGACACGCGGCGCATGGTATCCTACGCGGAATATCTGCCCGAAAGCGCGCAGCTTTTGTATGCCGACTCCCAGTGGGACGAACAGGCCGCGCGCCGCGTGGGCCGCATCGTGCTGCGCGATGTGCACACCGGCAGCGAAACCGTCGTGACCGACGCGCCGGGCTGCGGTAATCCGCTGCTTTCGCCCGACCGTAAAAAGCTGCTGTACCTTGCCGCAGCGCAGGGCGGACGGCAATTATTTATAAAGGAAGAAAATGGCACGCCCCGGCAGCTGACCACCATGCGCCGCGGCGTGATGGACCCCCAGTGGTCGCCGGACGGCCAGTGGATCGTGTTCACGTCCTTTGCTGCCGACGGCGAAAGCGAGGAATCCCTCACATCGCCTGCGCAGGGTGAGGCGGATGATCCCCTCGCGCCGGTGGTCATCACCGATTTTGGCTACAAGTTCGACGGCCTTGGCTTTGCCCGGCCCGAGGTGATGCAGCTGTGGGTGGTGCCTGCCGACGGCAGCCGGAGCCCCAAGCGCATCACATCAGGCGGCAGCAATTTCATGCACGCTGCCTTCTCACCCGACAGCCGCCATGTGATCTGCGAAAGCAATCTGTTCTGCGACAAGGCCAACGGCATCGCCACCGACGTGCTGAGCGTGGATGTGGAAACCTGCGAGATCACCCGCGTTACGCAGGACAAAATGGTGGTTTCCTATCCTAACCCCGTGCGCCCCGTATTCACGGCGGACGGAGAGCACCTCATCATCGGCATTCTGGATGTGGATGAGGTAAAGAACAGCGATAACACCTATCCGTCGTGCAGCCTGTATCGCGTGAGTGTAAATGACGGCAGCCTTGAAAAGATCAGCGAAAAGACGGAGGAATGCTACGACTGCGTGCAGTTTGCCTACAACGCGGGCTGCGGCAGCGGGCTGGAAAAGGTGCGCCTTTCCAGCGACGGCAAGGCGGTGTTGTTCCATGCCGGATACAGGGGACAGGGCCGCATCTACCGGCTGGAACTGGACGGCGACCATCGCCCCGTGCCGCTGACGGATGGCAAGTATGCATACAACGGCATGGGCGTGCCGAAAAACGGCAAAGTGCTGGCAGCGCGCTGCGAGATCCATCGGCCGGAAACGCTGTGCCTGATGGATGAAAAAACCGGCGAGATCGAAGAACTGTTCTGCCCGGGCCATGCCCTGACGGAGGAAGCGTACATCAGCGCGGCGGAGGATTTCTTCTTCCGCACGCTGGACGGCCGCAGCGAGGTGCACGGCTTCTGCCTGCCCCCGGCAAGATGCGAGGCAGGAAAACGCTACCCCTGCATCGTTTATGTACACGGCGGGCCGCACCCCTTCTACACCTACGGGTTCGATCTGGAAATGCAGGCCTTTGCAGGCGCGGGCTTCGGCGTGCTTTACTGCAACCCGCGCGGCTCCAGCGGATATGGCGACGAGCACCGCAGGCTGCACTACGCCACCGACGGCAGCGCCTACACCGACATTCTGCAGTTTGTGGACGAAGCCTGCCGCCGCTTTGACTGGATCGACCCCGACCGTCTGGGCCTCACTGGCGGCAGCTACGGCGGCCACATGACCAACTACGCCGCCACGCGCTGCTCGCGCTTTAAGGCGTATATCACCCAGCGCTCCATCGCAAACGAGCTCATCAGCTACGCCTCGTCCGACATGCAGGGGCAGTCGTCCGAATTTGCCGACTTTGGTTCCTTCATGGATCACCAGATCGACCGGTCCGTCATCTGCGGCATGGAAAAGGTGAACGCGCCCTTCCTCATCCTGCACGGGCAGGACGACCTGCGCTGCCCCGTGGAGGGCGCGCACCAGCTGTTTGTGGCCCTGAAGGACTCGCACCCCGAGGACTTCCCGGTGAAGATGGTCATCTATCCGCACGTCAGCCACAACCAGCCGCAGGAAAGCCGCCAGAGGGCGCATTACTATCAGACGATGCTGGACTGGTTTATCAAGTACCTGTAAAAAACAATGAAAAAACAACGGAAACATTGCTTTTACCCTTTTAGCATGTTACTCTTTTAACATTCTGGACAAAAAAGTCCAAAAATGTGCATCACAGGAGGCAGAATCCTAATGAAAAAGGTATTTGCGCTGATTCTCGCCCTCATGCTGGCCGTTGCGTCCCTGACCGTGGCTGTGGCTGAGGAAAACATCGTTCGCGTGGGCATGGGCTATGACCCCACCACCCTCGACTTTGCCGAGCAGAACCTGGACAGCTCCAACTTCATCATGGAAGCGACCGCTGAAGCGCTGATCAAGTCCAAGGGCAACGGCGTGTACGCCCCCGGCCTGGCTGAGAGCTGGACCGTGAGCGAAGACGGCCGCGTGTGGACCTTCAAGCTGCGCGAGGGTCTGGTTTATGCCGACGGCAAGACCGCTCTGACCGCTGAAGACGTGTACTACAACGTACAGCGCCTGCTGGATCCCGCTGTGGGCCACGGCAACGTGAGCTTCACCATCAAGAACGCCCAGGAATACTACGAGGGCAAGGTTGCCTTTGAAGAAGTGGGCGTCAAGGTCATCGACGACCTGACCATCGAATACACCATGGCCAACCCCGCCTATGAAAGCAGCTTCACCGGCACCGCCATCGCCGGCGCTATGGAGCAGGCCTTCGTTGAGTCCTTCGGCCAGACCTTCGGCGCTTCCGCCGAGGCCTACCTCGCCTACGGCCCCTACACCGTCAGCGAGTGGGTGGCTGACTCCTCCGTCACCATGGTCAAGAACCCCTACTACTATGATCCCTCCGTGGCCACCCTCGACAAGATCGTCGTGCTGGTGGGCGCTACCGGCGACGTGGCCGTCGACATGATGCTGGCCGGTGAGCTGGATATCGCTGACTTTGCCAACCCCAACCACATCCAGACCGTGGTGGATGCCGGCTTTGAGCAGAAGACCGCCTTCCTGGAGTCCTACCAGGGCCTGAACATCAACCTCAAGGGCAAGACCGAAGAGACCGGCAAGTTCCTCTCCAATGTCAACTTCCGCAAGGCCCTGAACCTGGCCGTCAACCGTGACGCGCTGGTCATGTCCGTGCGTCAGGGCGAAGAGCCCGCCACCCGCCTCAGCCACTCCAGCGAGGCTGCCTATGCCTACAACCCCGACTACACCGCCGTGCCTTCCGCCGGTGATGTGGCGCTGGCCAAGGAATACCTGAACAAGGCTCTGGAAGAGCTGGGCTGCACCATCGACGAGCTGCCCACCTTCGAGCTGATGTGCTTCGAGGCTCAGGGCTCCATCAACACCCTGGCCGTGTATCAGGATATGTGGAAGCAGAACCTGGGCATCAAGACCGAGATTGCTGCCCTCACCATTCAGGTCATGATCTCCAACGCCATGAGCGGCAACTACGACTTCTGGCTGGGCGGCAACGGTCCCACCGTGCCCGACGCCTGCGAAAGCTACCTCATGGGCTACACCACCGCCAACTACTCTCCCCTGCGCGGCTGCAGCGACCCCGTGTTTGACGAGCTGTACAACAAGACCGTTGCTTCCGCCACCCTGGAAGAACGTCTCACCAACTACGCCGCCGTGGAAGAGTACTTCTGCGAAAACGTGATGTCCCTCATCACCACCTGGACCACCAACTACATCTACGCGCCCGCCAGCTATGCCGGCATCTATGTAACCGACAGCGGCCACCTCAACGTTTGCAGCCTGACCAAGTAATTCATCAACCCGCAGCTGCCACCGGGGAGGAGCGTTCTGCGCTCCTCCCTGTGGTGCTGCAAACGCGCCGGCAGCATCCGTCGGCGCATTTTGCATTTCTTTGCTGATTTTGTTTGGAGGCGTCATGGTTAAGTACGTTCTCAACAAGGTGGTTCTGGCCATCCTCACGATCTTCGTGCTGGCAACCGCCACCTTCTTTATGATGAAGCTCATCCCCGGCGACCCCTTTGCATCAGTCACCACCAAAATAGAGGTCCAGCAGGCGCAGCGCGCCTACTACGGGCTGGATAAACCGGTCGTGGAGCAGTATTTTACCTATATGGGCAACCTGCTGCGCGGTGACCTGGGCTTTTCGATGAAAAAAACCGGCCGTACGGTCGTTGACATTATTCAGGAGGCCTTCCCCGTGTCTGCCCAGCTGGGGTTGTTTGCGCTGTTTTTTGCGCAGACCATCGGCTGGCTTTTCGGCATTCTGTGCGCGCAGTTCCGCAACCGCTGGCCCGACTATGTGCTGATGGTGTTTGCGGTGCTGGGCATTGCCATGCCGTCGATGGTGGTGGGCCCGCTTTTGCGCTACCTGCTGGGCGTGGTGCTCAGGTGGCTGCCGGTCACCGGCTGGGGCAGCTTTAAGCAGATGCTCATGCCCTCGCTGGTGCTGGGCCTTGGCACCATCGCAGGCGGCACGCGCTCCATGCGCGCCAGCATGCTGGGCGTGATGACCCAGGACTATGTGATCACCGCCCGCGCCAAGGGCATCTCCCCCGTGCGCGTGGTCATGAAGCACGAGTTCAAAAACTCGCTGGTGCCGCTGGTGAGCAACCTGGGCGTGAGCATCGCAAGCGTGCTGATGGGCTCCTTCGTTGTGGAAAGCATGTTCCTCATCCCCGGCCTTGGCCGCTATTTTGTGGACAACATCACCAACCTCGACTATTCGCTCATCATGGGCCTTACGGTGTTCTACGGCGCGTTCCTGGTTACCATGAACCTGCTGGTGGACGTGCTGTATGGTTTCCTTGATCCCAGAATTCGTGAAACGGTAAAGGGGGCGGCAAAATGAGCGAGATCAACCGCATGTTTACCGATGAGGATTTTGCGCCCATTGGCGGCGAGCTGGGCAAGGACCCCGGCAGCAGCCGTGAAAAGCTGACCTACTGGAAGGACGTGTGGCGCAACTTCCGCAAAAACCGCGTGGCGCTGGTAAGCCTGGGCGTGATCGGCCTGCTGATCTTCCTGGTGCTTTTTGGCCCGATGTTTAACGAGTACGATTACTTCACCAACAACTATTCCGCTATCAACCATACGCCCAATGCCGAGCACTGGTTCGGCACCGACACGCTGGGCCGCGACCTGTGGACCCGCGTGTGGGAGGGCGGCCGTGTGTCCATGCTCATCGCACTGCTGGCAACGCTCATCCCTGAGGTGATCGGCATGCTGGTGGGCGGCGTGAGCGGCTATTTTGGCGGCAAGTTGGATACCTTCATCATGCG
The DNA here is from genome assembly GCA_017517815.1 of Clostridia bacterium. The sequence goes on from JAFWYA010000076.1 coordinate 65,337, forward strand.
CACCATCGACGTGCTGATGGGCATCCCCAGCCTGATCTACATGATTTTGCTCATGCTGGTGTTTGGCAGCGGCAACATTCTCACGCTGGTCATCGCCATGAGCCTCACCGGCTGGATGGGCAGCGCCCGTTCCACCCGCGGCATGATCCTGCAGCTGAAGGGCCGCGACTTTGTGGTGGCCAGCAAAACGCTGGGCGCGCCTGCGTGGTGGATCATCGTAAAGCGCCTCATCCCCAACACGCTGGGCATCCGCGTGGTGAGCATCACCATGTCCATCCCCTCGGTCATCTTCTATGAGGCGTTTCTCAGCTACATCGGCCTGGGCGTTACCCCGCCTGCGCCGTCCTGGGGCCAGCTGATCAAGGAGGCCGGCGCCAACTTCCGCTATTACCCCTACCAGTTCGTCATTCCCTGCGCCATCGTAGGCTTGACGATGCTGTGCTTCAACCTTGTGGGCGACGGCCTGCGCGACGCGCTGGACCCCCGCCTGCGCTCGTAAGGAGGGCCTGCCATGTCTGAAAAGATTCTGGAAGTCAAAGACCTGCAGGTCACCTTTGACATGTATCAGGGCAGCGTGCAGGCTGTGCGCGGCGTAAGCTGGTACTTAAACCGAAAGGAAACCATCGGCATCGTGGGCGAAAGCGGCTGCGGCAAGTCCGTCACCATCAAGACCGCCATCGGCCTCAACCCCGTCAAAAACGGCTCGGTCAAGGGCGGCGAGGTGCTGTTTGAAGGCCGCGATGTGCTCAAACTGAACGAAAAGGAGATCCGCGGCATTCTGGGCAACCGGATGTCCATGATCTTTCAGGACCCGTTTACCTATCTCAACCCCACCATGACGGTCGGCAAACAGATCACCGAGGTGTACCGCCAGCACCACAAGGTCAGCCAGGCTGAGGCGGATGCAAAGGCGATCGAGATCCTCAAAATGATCTCCATGCCCAACCCTGAGGAAAACATGAAGCGCTACCCGCACCAGCTGTCGGGCGGCATGCGCCAGCGCATCATGATCGCCATGGCGCTCATCTGCGAGCCCGCCGTGCTGTTTGCCGACGAGCCCACCACTGCGCTGGATGTGACCATTCAGGCCCAGATCGTGGAACTGATGAACAGCCTGAAGGAGCAGCTGGATACCTCCATCGTGCTCATCACGCACGACATGGGCGTGGTGGCCAAGATGGTGGACCGCGTGTATGTGATGTATGCCGGCAAGATCGTGGAGCACGGCGACGCCGAGACCATCTTCCACCGTCCGCGCCATCCCTACACTTGGGGCCTGCTGGAAAGCGTGCCCCGCCTGGACCAGAAGACCCGCGACGAGCTGCACTCCATTCCCGGCATGCCGCCGGATTTGATCAAGCCGCCCAAAGGCTGCGCCTTTGCTGCGCGCTGCCGCTATGCCATGGACATCTGCACGCGCGAGGAGCCCCCGGCCATCGACCTGGATGAGCCGGAGCACTACTCCGCCTGCTGGCTGTGCCACAAGGAATGCATCGCGCGCCGCGGCGTTGTGACCCGTGAGGAGGTGCAGGCATGAGCGAAAAGAAAGCGCTTCTGGAACTGAAAAATGTAAAGACGTTCTTCAAGGTCAAGGGCGGCATGCTCAAGGCTGTCAACGGCGTTGACCTCACCATCCACGAGGGCGAAACCGTGGGTCTGGTGGGTGAAAGCGGCTGCGGCAAGTCCACCCTTGGCAAAACCATCATGCGCCTGTACAAGCCGCAGGAAGGGCAAGTGCTCTTTGACGGGCAGGATATCTGGCAGTACAAGCGCAAGGATATTTTCAACTACACCCGTCAGGTGCAGATGATCTTTCAAGACCCCTATGCCTCGCTGGACCCGCTGAGCGTGATCGGCGACTCCGCCGCCGAGGGCATGGACATCCACCATCTGTTCACCGACAAAAAGCAGCGCGAAAGCGAGATTTTGCGTCTGCTCAATCAGGTGGGCCTGAATGAAAGCCACGTCGACCGCTACCCGCACGAGTTTTCCGGCGGCCAGCGTCAGCGCGTGGGCATCGCGCGCGCACTGGCCATGAACCCCCGCCTCATCGTGTGCGACGAGCCCATCTCCGCGCTGGACGTCAGCATTCAGGCGCAGGTGGTCAACCTGCTTAAAAAGCTGCAGCACGAAAGGGGCATGGCCTACCTGTTCATCACCCATGACCTGAGCATGGTGCGCCAGATTTCCGACCGCATTGCGGTGATGTATCTGGGCAACATTGTGGAAATCGCCAACAGCGAGGACATTTACCTGCACAACCGCCATCCCTACACCCGCGCGCTTCTGTCGGCCATTCCCATCGCCGACCCCACCGTGGAAAAGCAGCGCAAACGCATGGTGCTGGGCGGCGACGTGCCCAGCCCCGTCAATCTGCCAAAGGGCTGCAGCTTTGCCTCGCGCTGCCCCTACGCCACCGAGGCATGCCGCCAGTCTGCCCCCGCTCTCCGGCCCATGGAGGACGGCCATCTGGTGGCCTGCCACCGCGCTGAGGAGCTGCCCGAGGAAGCGTACTGACACATGCAAAGGAGGGCGCGCCCATGCGTCTGATCAGCAAGGAAACCATCGCCCAAAAGGCTGATACGTGGAAGGATATTCCCTATACCATGACCATGGAGCGCCTGAATTTTGGCGCAGAAGCGGCGGAAGCCACCATGCATATCTACTCCTACACGGCGCAGGACGGTCAGCCCGACCGTCCCGTCGTGTTTGTGTTCAACGGCGGCCCGGGTTCATCCGGTATCTGGATGCACCTGGGCTTTGCTGCACCTAAGCGCGTAAAGCTGGACAACGCCGTCAACCCCACCGCGCACGGCCCCTATGTGCTGGAGGACAACCCCAACAGCTTCATCGCTCAGGCCGATACCGTCGTCATCGACCCGGTGGAGACCGGCTACAGCCGTTTGCTTGACCAGAGCAAGGCGGGCGAATACCTCAGCGTCGACGGCGATGCGGAGATGTTTGCCATTCTCATTGCCGACTGGCTGCGCAGCCGAAACCGCGTCAATTCGCCCCGCTACCTGTGCGGCGAAAGCTACGGCACCTACCGCATGCCCTATGTGGCGCGCGAGCTGTTCGGCGGCCCGTTTGCCAACGGGCACAGGCTGCGCGCCTTCCCCGTGGACGGCATGCTGATGCTGGGCAGCGCGCTGGTGCTTGCGCCCTCCCTCACGCCGGATTACCCGGCGGTGTACCCCAGCGCCCATCAGCTGCCCGATATGGCCGCTGCCAACCACTATCACCGCCCCGAGGGCAAGCCCGCGCTGAAGGCGTGGATCAACGAGGTGTGGGATTTCTGCAGCGGCGAATATCTGTCCATCCTGTTTAAGGGCAGCAGCCTCACCGCTGAAGAGCGCCGTGCGGCCGCTGAAAAGATGGAGTGGTACACCGGCGTCAGCGCGCAGTGGTTTATGGAAAACGGCTTTGAACTGTCGCACAGCCAGTTCAGCAAGCTGTGCCTGCGCGACCGCTGGCTGGACGTGGGCATCTACGACGCGCGCTACACCATGCGCCACAGCGATGACAAGACCGCCGAAGGCAGGCCGGTCATGGACGACCCCGTGGCCGACGACCCGGCTATGGGCAAGTATTCCGCCGCTTTCATCGGCTGCTGGGAGACTGCGTTCAAGCCGTGGGCCGGCATCGAACTGGATGAGGAATACCGCCTGATCGACTTCACCTGCAACGGCCGGTTCAACCTCAAAAGCGCGTCCGGCCTCACGCCCACCCAGTGCCTGGAAATGGACATGCGCCGCGACGAAAATCTGCGCGTGATGCAGCTGAGCGGTGTGTACGACCTGTGCACGTCCTTCTCCACCGTGCGCTACATGGCCAACCATATGAATGTCGACCCCGCCCGGCTCACCCTGCGCGAGTACGAGTCCGGCCACATGCTGTATCTGGGCGAGGAAAGCGCGAAGGCGCTGGCGGACGATATCCGCGCCTTCATCACAGCAAAGTGAGGAAAACCCATGCGCAAACTGGATTATGAAGACCTGCGGAAGGTCGTTTGGCTGAGCGCCCCGGCCCTTTCGCCCGACGGCAGCTGTGCCGCCTATGTGCGCGGCGTGAGCGTATACCGCACCGGCAAAAATGAATACACCGCGTGGCAGGTACCTACCTGCGGCGGCGAAAGCATGCCCGTTTCCGCGCAGACGCGCACCCAGCGCGCCCCGGCCTATTCGCCCGACGGCAGGCTGATCGCCTGGCTCAGCGACGATACCGGGCTGCCCCAGCTGTGGCTGAAAAACCTTGCCACCGGCGAGGAGCACAGCCCCATCCGCCTGCGCCACGGCATTTCGGCCTTTGTGTTTTCGCCGGACGGCAGATACATCGCCTTTGTCACCAAACGCATGACCGACCGCGACGAGGACATCCGCGCTGAGATGACCGCGCAGCAGCTGGAAGCGTTCCGCTATGAGCAGAAGCACGCGCCCAAGATCGCCGAAAACCTGATCTACAAGTACGACGACGCTGCCGGTTTTATTGAAAAAAGCTGCAGCATGATCGGCGTTCTCACGCTGGAAAGCGGCGACTGGCGCATTGTATCCCCCGAAAATATTCCCTGCAGCTGTCCGTCGTTCGGCACGGACTGCCTGTATTTCTACGGCCGTCCCTATCAGCACGAAAAGGAAATGCGCAGCGCCGTCTACCGTCTGGCAGATGGTGAATGGCAGCAGCTGACAAACGACGCGCCCATCTGCAGCCCTGCGCCGGTTTATGAGCACGAGGGCAAACCCGTGTACATCGGCATGACCATGGGCGAGGATTCGTGGCTCACCGAGCCTTACGCCCTGTGTGAAGAGAAGGATCAGTGCCTGTTTACCGGCGACGAGCCCTGCCACGGCGTGGACAATTTGTTTGTGGGCGACAACCACATGGGCGATATGGGCGCGTACTGGCAGCAGGGAGAGGAGGGCTTCTGGTTCCTGTCGGCGCACAACGGCCAGCCCGGCGTGTGGCAGTGGCAAAACGGCAGTGTGCGCCCGATGGCGGAAGGCACGATCATCGCCTTTGCCGCGCCGAAAAACGGAAAGCTGCTGTATTTGCGCAGCTCTTACAATCGCCCCGCGCAGCTGTATGTGAAGGACATTGTTACCGGCGAGGAACGCTGCCTTGCAGACGAAAACCGCTGGCTGGAAGAGATCGACCTGCCCAGACCCGTGGAAATGACCGTGCCTTCCCGCGACGGCAAGGCGAAAATTCGCGGCTTTGTGCTGCTGCCTGACGGGCAGGAGCAGTGCCCGGGCGTTTTGTACGTGCACGGCGGCCCCACGGCCTTCACCGTGGGCGACGGTTTTTATTACGACGCGCAGATGCTGTGCGCCAGAGGCATGGCTGTGCTCTACTGCGATCCGCGCGGCTCCACCGGCTACGGGCGCGAATTCATGAGCGACAAATGCGCATGGGGCGAGGAGTCCATGAACGACCTTGAGGACTTCATCGACGCTGCCATCGCGCGCTTCCCCCGCATCGACCGGGGCCGTCTGGGCGTGACCGGCGGCAGCTACGGCGGCTACACCACCTGCAAGATGATCATCCAGCGCAAGCTCTTCCGCGCGGCGGTGGCGCAGCGCGCGTTCGTCAACCCCGCCACCAGCTATGGCACGGGCGATATCGGCTTTATTTCCGGCTCGGGCCAGACGGATTTTGCGGCGTATATGATCAACCGCGCCAAAAACAGCATGCTGCGCGACGTGAAAAACATGTCGGTGCCGCTCTTGGTTTTGCATGGCGAAAACGACCTGCGCTGCGGTGTGGAGCAGGCTGATCAGCTGTTTGTGCTCATGCGGGCGCTCAAACCCGAGGTGCCCAGCCGCCTGGTCATCTTCCCCGGTGAAAACCACGGCGTGACCCGCGCGGGCCTCATGCACAACCAGATCCGCCACTGCCGCGAGATGTGCGAGTGGCTGGCGACCTACCTTGCAAATGGAGGTGAAACGGCATGAGAGGCATCACCCCTGAGGATTTCCGGCAGCTGGAAAGCGTGTCGTCGCTCACGGGCAGCCCGGATGGCGCATGCGCTTACACGGTGTATTTCTGGCAGGCCGACGGCTGGCACAGGCGCGTGGAGCTGCTTGTGCCCGGAAACAGTCCGCAGATCATCTCCGCAGGCGGAAAAAATGAAAAGGATCCCGCTTTTTCATCGGATGGAAAGACGCTGTTTTTCCTGTCTGACGGCGCGGTATACGCCTTTGACCGCGAAAGCGCGCAGATCAGCGCCGCCTTCAGCCCCGACGAGGGTTTTGAAGCGTACGGCTTTGCCGTCATGCCGCAGGGCCTTGCGGTGAAGGTGCGCAAAGAAGTGCGCGAGGAAGCGCCCGAAGGCTGCGACTGGGAAATGCCCCTTGTGGCCGAAAAACTGCATTACCGCAACGACGCCGACCACGGCTTTACCAAAGTATACGACCGAAAGCTGTATCTTGCGTGCGAAAACGCCGCGCCTGTTTTGCTGGACGCAGGCCGCGCTGACTGGCAGTCGCTTTGCTGCGTGGACGCAAACACGCTGGTGTTTGGCCGCGGCGGCTGGCAGGCGATGGATCTTTCCACCCGTGAAAAGAAGCCCCTCGCGCAAAAACAGGCCAATACCGGCGAGCCCGCCGTGTGCGGCCGCAGCCTCATCGCCGCCGCGCGTGACCTGACGGACTATCGTCTGGGGCTGTACCGCTATGAACTGGACGGGAAAGCAAAACCGGTCGATATCGCATACGACGTGCCGCTTGCGGAGAATGCCTACTGCGACAAGTCGCCCGAAAAACGCAGCCAGATCGCCCTTTTGCCCGATGGGCGCGCCATTGCTGTGCTCACCCGTCAGGCCGTGCCCGGACTGTACTGCCTTGACGACGGGCAGAAGCTGAGTGATGAAACCATTTTTGAATGCGCTGCGGCGGGCGACAGGCTGTGGGTCATCCGCGCCGGAAACACCCGCACCATGGAAGTCTGCACGCTGGAAAACGGCGTGTGCGTGCCGCAGGCGCATCACAACGCATGGATGGATGAATGCAGCGTGCCGGCCTATCAGCGCGTTGACGTGCCCTCGCTGGATGGCAAGGTCACCCTGCACGGCTGGTACATGCTGCCCGAAAATCCCGAAAATGCGCCGGTTTTGCTGTGGATCCACGGCGGACCGGAGGGCTTTTATACCGACGGATTGTGGATGGAGCTGAAGGCCGCCGTCGCGCGCGGCTTTGCGGTGGTGCTGCCCAACCCGCGCGGTTCCAGCGGATACGGCGAGGCCTATCAGCACTCCGGGCAGGAGTTTGACCAGGGCGCATGCACAGACGTGCTCACCCTGCTGGATGCGGTGCTCAGGCTGCATCCTGAGCTGGACGCCAGCCGCGTGGGCGTGCTGGGCGGCAGCTACGGCGGCTACATGTCGGCCATGCTGGCCGGCACCACCAAGCGCTTCAGGGCGTCGGTGGTTATCAAGCCCGTCACCAACTGGCTGTTTATCCACTTCAAGTCCAGCCAGAGCGGGCAGGACGTGTTTGCCGATCACCGCGATTTTCAGGACTTCCTGTGCGATATGATCCGCATGTCGCCGGTGGTGCACGCGGGCGATGTGGACATTCCCACCCTCATCATCCATGGCGAGCAGGACCAGCAGTGCCCGGTGGAAAACGCGCACCAGTACTATGTGGCTGTGCGCGACGCGCACCCCGACCTGCCGGTGAGGCTCATCGTGATGCCCGACTGCTGCCACGGCTATTCGCGTGACTCGGCGGAGGACTATATTTACATTCAGCAGCAGACCCTTGCATGGCTTGAAAAGTATGTTTGAGGTGACAGCATGTTTGACCATTATCTGAAATACGACGAACTGACGGCTTTTTTGCACACCCTTGTGGAAAAGCACAGCGCCATCGCTGCGATGGAGAGCATCGGCAAAACCTACGAGGGCCGCGACATCTGGCTGATCACCGTAAGCGACCCCATGACCGGCGCACCGGAAACCAAAAAAGCCTTCTGCATGGACGGCAACATCCACGGCGGCGAGATCACATCCTCCATGGCGGTGCTGTATGCGCTTGAAAAGCTGCTTTTGGGCTACGGCACGGATGAAAAGATCACCGCGCTGCTGAAAAACACCACGGTGTACGCCATTCCCCGCATTCATGCCGACGGCGCGGAGCTGTGCCTGACCACCCCGGACCGTGTGCGCGGCGGCGTGGAAAAGTTCTTCCCGCCCAAGGATGGCGTGGTGCCGCAGGATCTGGACGGCGACGGCGCGATCGTAAAGATGCGCGTGAAAAACCCCGCAGGCAAATGGAAGGTTTCTTCGCTTGACCCGCGCATCATGGAAGAGCGCGGCCCGCTGGATCTGGAAGGCGAATTCTACGACCTGCTGCCCGAGGGCATGGTGCGCGGCGAGGATCTCGTCAGCCTGCACCGCGCGCCCGATCAGGAGGATCTGGACCCCAACCGCCAGTTCCCCTTCAACTGGAAGAGCGATCCGCCCAGCGAGTTCGGCCAGCCCATCGGCGGCCCGTCGCCCCTGCACGACCCCGAGGTGCGCGCCGTGCACGACTTTATGCTGGCGCATCCCAATATCTGCTTTGAAATGAACTTCCACACCTTTGGCGGCTTGCATATCACTCCGCTGGATTTCTGCCCCGAATTTGAGGCCCAGCCGCAGGACGCCATGGCCTATCAGAAGATGGATCAGGCGCTGCATGCCGCCACCGGCTATCAGGTGGAGGGCATCTTCCCGCCCGGCGCCAAGGACATCGCCTGCGGCAGCTACACCACCTGGCTGTACTGGGACCGCGGCATCACCGCCTATGTGACCGAGCTGTGGGACTGGCACAAGCAGTGCGATCCCGAGCGCAATCCCGCGTGGAGCATGTTCTTCGTCTGCTGCCGCGAGCAGTTTGAGCGCGAGGAGACCTGCAGCCTGCGCTGGGATGAGGAAAACAACAACGGCGAAGGCTTTATGCCGTGGACGGAGTTCGACCATCCCCAGCTGGGCAAGGTGGAGCTGGGCGGCTGGCGCGAGAAATTCACCAGCTGGAACCCGCCCATCCCCCTGCTGGAAGGCGTGCTGGAAAAGGCGTACGCCGTGTGCACCACGTCGCTTGCCATGCTGCCGCGCCTGAATGTGGACAGCGCGCGCATCCTTGAAAACGGACAGGTCGAGATTGTGCTGTCCAACACCGGCTTCCTGCCCACGGCCTCGTCGGCGCAGGCGGTCAAAAAGGGCGTGGGCAACGACCTTGCCGTCGCCGTGGAATGCGGCGGACAAACGCAGCGCAAGCAGCTCATCAGTCTGGATGGATTCAGCCGCATGCGCGTGGTGATGGACATGAACGCCAGACCCGGCGACGAGATCACCATTACCGCCAGCGCCAGCCGTGCAGGCAGCGCTACCCTTAAAACCATTTTGTAACGGAGGGCACTATGGCCATTTGTTTTACCGAAAGACCGCAGGACGTGGGCTACCGCTGTGAAAAGACGGGCTCCATCCTGATTGGCGGGCAGGCGAAAACCTTCCGCACCCTGTGCTCCGACACCATGCTCTATGCCCCCGACGGCAGCGAAATGGGCGTTATTTTCAGCATTGCCTGCATGGCCGAGGGCGAAAACCGCCCGCTGATGGTCATTTTCAACGGCGGCCCCGGCAGCAACAGCACATGGCTACAGCTGGGCTTTCTGGGCACGCGCCTGTCGCAGACGGATGAGGACGGCATGCCCGTGAAATGCGGCCCCTATGTGCTGCGCGACAATCCCGACAGCCTGCTGGATCTGTGCGACCTGTTGTTCTACTCGCCGCCCGGCGCAGGCTACAGCCGCCTGTTTGACGAAAAATACGCGCCGCTGGTCTTTGGCGACCATGGCGACGCGGACGCAGCCGAGCAGTTCATCCGCCGCTGGATGGCCGAAAACGGCCGCGCCAATGCGCCCCTGTACATTCTGGGCGAGAGCTTCGGTTCCACCCGCGCAAGCCTGCTGGCCCAGCGGCTCAGCGATCTGGACCTGCGCGCGGTGCTGCATGTGGGCCCGGGCTATACCGGCGACAGCTGGCCGTCCCGCACCTTCAAGGACTTGGTGCCCTGCGCCGCCACGCGCTGGTACTTTGATCCCTCTCCCGACAAGGGCACGCTGGAGGACGCCGTGGCCGAGGCCCGCGCCTTCCAGATGAAGGAGTATCTGCCTGCGCTGTATCAGGGCACTATGCTTGGCGAAGAAGAGCGCCGGCATATTGCCCAAAGGCTTGCGGAGCTGACCGGGCTGGATGCGGAGTATTATCTGGCCAACGGTCTGCAGGTGGTTCGCGCGGAGTTCCGCGAAAAGCTGCTGGCGCACGAGGGCCGCAAGGTGGGCAGCTTTGACACCCGCTTCACCCTGCCGCTTGACGAGCAGGGCGATCCCACGCTGGCGGCGTTTGAGCCTTCCATCGACGCGTGCGCAAAGCTGTATTTTGACGAGATCATGGATGTGTTGCCCGCGCGCGAGTTCCGCGGCAACTCCTTTGACATGACCGACGAATTCGGCTGGCCCTTTGACGCCGAGGAGGACATGATGGGCTACGGCGGCAACTGGTACGCCATGAAAAAGACCGTTGGGCAGAGCGTGCATGAGGCATGGCTGAAAAAGCCGAACCTTCGCCTGTTCTTTGCCACCGGCTACTTTGACACCGTCGCCACCGTTGAAAACACGCGCTACGGCATTACCCACACCCGCATCCCCTTTGAAAACGTGACGCTCAAGGAGTACGCCTCCGGCCACGCGGTGTACGCCGACGACGCTTCCCGCCATCAGCTGGCGCTGGATATCCGCGCCTTTTTACAGGAGGAATGACCATGCAGCTGCCCGAGCCTTTCAGTGCGGAAGTCTTTGAAAAAAGCCGCTTTGAAAAACAGCATCACATCGACCTGAGGGGCGAAAGTATCACCCTTCGCACCGTGGCGGAGGATACGGTGTTCTACAGCCCCGAAGGCAAACCCGAAGCCAGCATCTTTGCCATTTCCTACGAGCGCGAGGACGAAAATCCCCAGCGCCCGGTGATGTTTTTGTGGAACGGCGGCCCGGGTTCGGCCACGTCCACGCTGCATCTGGAATGCTTTGGCCCGTGGGGCATCGCCCGCGATGAAAGCGGCGCGCCTGCCTACGGCCTCACCCCCAGCGCCGACTGCCTGCTGGACGTGTGCGACCTTGTGTTCGTCGACCCCGTGGGCGTGGGCCTGTCGCGCCTGCTGGATCCCGACAAGGCGGAAAAGTACTGGTCGGTGGATGGCGACGCGCGCTCCGTGGCGTTTTTCATGATCGAGTGGCTGCGCCGCCGCGGCCGCTGGGACAGCCCCATCTACATTTGCGGCGAAAGCTACGGCACCGTGCGCGCCTGCCGCGTGCTGGCCGAGCTGGGCCGCAGCCCCTATTCTGAAAGCCGCATGGTGCCCGGCATCGCGGTTGCCGGCGTGGTGCTGGTGGGCCTGGCCACGTCGGATGACCTGTGCGACACCGAACTGACCGCGGCCATGATGCCCGGCATGGCGGCCTCGCACTGGTATCACAGCCCCGAACTGCAGTCTGTCCCCCAGACGGAGTTTGTGGAGGAGGCGTGGCAGTTTGCCCGCCGCGAGCTGATCCCCGCGCTGTTTGACGGATTTGCGCTGGATGAGCAGGTGAAAGCCGACGTGGCGCAGAAACTGGCGCACTACACCGGCATGCCGGTGGATTACTGGCTGAGCCACGATCTGAAGATCGCCTCTGCGCGAGACTTTATGACCCGCGCGCTGCCCGGCTACACGCTGGATTTGTACGACGCGCGCATGAAGACCCCCGACGGCATGCCCTACAACGAGATCGGCAGCAGCAACAACGTGCCGCTGCGCGTGATGAACGGCCTGCTTCTGCCCCGTCTGGGTGTGGACACCGCGCGACTGTACTACACCGGCAACATCAACGTGCCCATGCGCTTCATCAACGAGACGGAGGCGCTGGAGCCGCCGTTTAAGCGCACGCATATCGAATGCCTGCGCGACGCCATGCTTGCCAATCCGCAGATGGAGCTGCTGTTTGCCAGCGGTCTGTACGACCTGTGCACCCACGCCGGCAACACCCGCTATGTGATCAACCATGCCGGTCTGCCCATGCAGCGCACCACCGTTCGCGAATATCCGGGCGGCCACGGCGTGTATTCCAGCGAGGAGGGCCGCGAGGCGTTCCTCAAAGACGTTCGTGAAATGATCGAAAGGGGCTGACACCATGATCGTACTCAAGGGCCGCGTGATCGACGCCATTCATGACGAACCCCTCGAAAAGGGCCTTGTTGCCGTGGAAGGCGAGCGCATCGTATACGTCGGCAGCGAAAACGGCTACACCATTCCCAAGGACGCCGCCGTCTACGACGCTGCGGGCGGCACCATCATGCCCGGCTTTATCGACGCGCACGGCCATCTCACCGGCGGGGAAAGCATCCACCGTTCCGGCTCGCAGCCCTACGACCTGCTGCTGACCTCTGTGCGCGACCTCAATGATCTGGTGGATGCAGGCATCACCGGCGTGCGCGACATGAGCGCCTTTGGCCGCCCCCTGCGAGACGCCATCCAGAAGGGCAACATCCGCGGCCCGCGCATCATGGTGGGCGGCAGGGTGCTGTCCATCTCGTCGGGCCACTGCGACTTTGCGCCCTACCGTTCGGTGGAGGAGTGCAACCGCGAGGATCTCATCGCCTACATGATGGACGGCCCCGAGGCCTGCTACCGCGGCGTGCGCGAGCAGTTCCGTCAGGGCGCGGAGTTCATCAAGATCTGCGCCACCGGCGGCGTGTCCTCTGCTGTGGATGACTACGACGACCAGGAGTTCTCGCCTGAAGAGCTGCACGTCATCATCAGCGAGGCAAAGCGCCACAACACCTATGTCACCGCACACTGCACCGGCACCGAGGGCATGAAATCCGCGCTGAAGGCCGGCATCGGCTGCGTGGAGCACGGCGTGAAGCTGGATGAGGAATGCGCCGCCATCATGCAGAAGAACAACGTGCCGCTGGTCACAACGCTGAGCGTGTCGCTGGGCATTGCCGACATGAAGGGCCTGCCCGAGCATATGATGCGCAAGGCCAAGGCGCTGGGCGATTCGTCGCTGCACTCCTTCCGGCTGGCGCATGAATACGGCCTGACCGTGGCGCTGGGCACCGACTACTCCAACTCACCCAACACCCCCTTCCGCGAGATCGGCAAGGAGTTCTACAGCCTCACCCGCTGCGGCTACAGCCCCATGGAGGCCATCAAGGCCGGCACCACCAACGGCGCTCTGCTCATGAAAAAGCAGGATCAGTTCGGCTGCCTGAAGGCCGGTATGCTGGCCGATATCGTGCTGGTGGACGGAAACCCGCTGGACGATATCAAGCTGCTGGCCCACGCCGACCATGTGAAGCTGGTGCTCATCGGCGGCAAGGTGGAAAAGAATATCATGTAAAAGATAGAGCCGCCCGGGTTTCCGGGCGGCTCTGCGTGTCGAAAAAGCTCGCCTGCGGCGATCTTTTCCGCCAAAACAGGTTTTCACTGCACCTTCGGTGCGGCCGTGAAAACCTGCAGGGAAACCTTGCTGCGCAAGGCTTCCGACCTCACCGCACATGTCGCTGAGGTCGGATTGACAGTCGGAGGGCTGCGGCCCTCCGACACCTCCTATGGGGTTATCGACAGTTTGGACCTCCCGGGCAAGTATTTTTATGCGTACACCTTTTTTCAATTTTTTTTGCAAAAAGTGCTTGACAATCATCTGAAACTGTCATATAATCATTCTCGCACCAAACGCGATGGGGAATTGTGTAACGGCAGCACCTACGACTCTGACTCGTATTGTCTAGGTTCGAATCCTAGTTCCCCAGCCAATGGCTCCATGGTCAAGCGGTTAAGACGTCGCCCTCTCAAGGCGAAATCAGGGGTTCGATTCCCCTTGGAGCTGCCAGATGCAAAACCGTCGCTCAACAGCGACGGTTTTTGTATTTCTGCCAAAATCGGTTTTCTGTATTCCAAAAAACAGGAGGTATGCACCATGTCCAACGTACTGCTGGAAGTATGCTGCGGCTCTGCCGATGACGTGATCGAGGCGTGGAAGGGCGGCGCCAACCGCGTGGAACTCAACTCAAACCTGTTTCAGGGCGGCCTGACGCCCACGGCCGGCTGCCTGGAGGTGGTCAAGGAGGTCGTGGATATTCCCGTCATGACCATGCTGCGCCCGCGCGGCGGCGGATTCTGCTACACTGACGCGGAGTTCAAAACCATTTTGAAGGACGCGAAGATCCTGCTCAACCACGGCTCTGACGGACTGGTGTTCGGCTTCCTGCACGAGGACGGCACAGTCGATATCGAGCGCACCCGCGCGGCGGTCGAGGCTGCCGAGGGCAAACCCACGGTGTTCCATCGTGCGCTGGACGTGACCCCCGACTGGAAGCGCGCGCTGGAAAGCCTGATCAAGCTGGGCGTGACCCGCGTGCTCACCAGCGGCCAGGCGTCGGACGTGTTTTTTGCGCTGGAAACCATCCGCGATATGATCCAGTTCGCGGGCGACGCCATCGAAATTCTGCCGGGCGCAGGCATCACGCTGGAAAATGTGAGCCGCGTGGTGGAGATCACCGGCACCAAGCAGGTGCATCTGGCCCGCCACAAGAGCATGCCGGATCCCTCCGTCAACAATAACCGCAGCATCTACTTCGGCGGCGCGCTCTATCCCCCGGAGGACCGCTACGACGTGACCGACGGCGCGTACATCGCCGCCGTGTGCGGAAAGCTGAGGTAAGCCATGCCTGCAATGATCGGCACATGGCAGATGTGCTTTGAAGGCCTGCAGGAAGGCTATGCCATTCTGCAAAACGGCGGCACGGCCGGCGACGCGGTGCAGACCGCCATCATGCGTGTGGAGGACAATGCCGACTACAATTCCGTAGGGTTTGGCGGTCTGCCTGCCGCTGACGGGCGCGTGTATCTGGACGCGGCATGGATGGACGGCAGCACCCTGCGCATGGGCGGCATTATGAGCGCCGAAAACATCCGCAATCCCATCCGCGCGGCACGGCTTTTGTGCGGCCGCGAGACCAACTGCCTGCTGGCCGGGCGCGGCGCGGAACGCTTTGCTGTTGAACAGGGCCTGCCCATGCGCGATATGCGCACCGAAAAAAGCCTTGCCCAGTGGCGCGAAGAGCTGCAGAAAACAAACCGCCGGATGGACGCCTACCGCGAGCACGACACCGTGTGCATGATCGCGCTGGACGACCGCGGCAGCATGATCGTGGGCACATCCACCAGCGGGCTTTTCATGAAGGAGCCCGGCCGCGTGGGCGATTCGCCCATCATCGGCAGCGGCTTTTACTGCGATGCACGCTACGGCGCTGCTGCAGCCACCGGCCTTGGCGAGGATATTATGCGCGGATGCCTCAGCTACGAGATCGTCAGCCTCATGAAGCGCGGCGCATCGCCTGACGAAGCCTGCCAGCAGGCGCTTTATGAGCTTGTGAAGAGCAAAGTAAGCCTCGGCGAGGACGAGGGCAGCATGAGCGTGATCGCCATGAACGCGCAGGGCGAATATGGCGCGGCCACCACGCTGCGCATCTTTCCCTTTGCAGCGGCGAAGAACGCCCAGCCCCGCCTGTACGCCGCGCGCGGCGGCAAAAGCGGACATGCCGCCTCCAGCGCTGCGGAGCTGAAAAACGAACCGTAAACCACGAAAGAGGTTTTTGCTATGAAGGAATACAAGCTGGTCTACCTGAACAAGGGCATCAAGTTTTCCCGCGAGAAGGATCTGGCGCAGGCCGAGGAGATCATCAACCAGTATGTCAGCGACGGCTGGCAGCTGCAGCAGATCGTGTCGCCCGACGACGGCGTGGGCGCGATGATCGGCCTGTTTTACAAGGAAAGGTCGCTGTAAATGACAAAAACCACGCTTCCAAAAGGGAGCGTGGTTTTTCAATGTTATTCTTTTGCGCGGGCGCGCTCGCGGTCGGCCATCAGCTCGCGGCTTTCCTTGCCGGTCATGTGCTCAATGTCCAGCGCGATCATCATCAGGCGCTTCCACGTCTGCTGAATTTCCGCCTCGCCGCGGGGCATGTGGGCGGAACCGTACTTGCGGGCAAGCGCCATAATGGCGTCGCGCTTTTCCTCGTCGCTTTCCACCTCGCGCACGCGGCCAAAGGCGATCACGCTGCGGTACAGCGCGGTGAAGCGATGGGGCACCACGTCGTCCTGCGCGATGACGCAGTAGCTGGCCTTGGGATGGCTGCGCACGGCGTCGGCCTTGTGGCCGTCCATCGCGCCGTGGAAATACAGCTTGCCATTGTGGTATACATGGCTCATGGGCAGGGCGTAGGGATAATCGTCATCGCCCAGAAGGGCCAGCACGCCGCTGGTGGACGAACGCAGGATGAGCTCGGCCTCTTCCTGGGGCAGCTGCTGGCGGAAACGTCTCATTTTGCGAAACATCGTAATCGACCTTCTTTCATGGAATTGTAACCAGTATACCACACTTGACCGAAGTTTCCAAACATGGTATGCTCCTGCCGAACTGAAAACAGGGCTGCCACCGGGTAGCTGAATGCATGGCATTCGCAGGCGCATCGTTAGGTCTTTGAAGATGCGCCCGGCGAGTGCCTTTTTGTTGGAGGAATGATGGATGTTTCGCTCACTCAGCCGGTTTGAAAAGGGGTTGTGGCTTTTCAGCGTTTTATCGGTCACGCTGGCGTTTGTGCTGTCGGGATCGGGCGATGTGTTTACGCTCACGGCGTCGCTCATAGGCGTGACGGCGCTGGTGTTCGTGGCCAAGGGGCATGTGATCGGGCAGGTGCTCACGGTGGTGTTTGCGGTGTTTTACGGGGTGATCTCGTACTTTCAGCATTACTACGGCGAAATGATCACCTATCTGGGCATGACGTCGCCCATCGCGGTGATGGCGGCTGTTGAATGGCTGCGCAACCCCTATAAGGGCACCAAAGAGGTGCGCGTCAGGCGCATGACGGGCAAACAGATGGCAGTTATGTGGATGCTGGCTGCGCTGGTGACGGCAGGGTTTCACTTCGTTTTGAAGTGGCTGGGCAACGCCAGCCTGTGGTGGAGCACCCTGTCCATCACGACGAGCTTTGTGGCGTCGTGGCTGACGCTGATGCGCAGCCCCGGCTATGCGCTGGCCTATGCGGCAAACGACCTGGTGCTGATCGTTTTGTGGGTGACGGCTGCTGCAGCGGACCCCGGGTGCATTGCCATGGCGGTGTGCTTTGCGGTGTTTTTCCTCAACGACAGCTATGGGTTTGTGAACTGGCGCAGGATGATGCGCAGGCAGCAGGCATAAAAAAGTGTGGCGTAATGGCGTGAAATGATGTACAATAGCCGTAACGGTTTTTCAATACACAGGAGGCATGCAAAATGCTGACCATGACCAAGCGCAATGCACAGGGGTACTATACCGCGATCCAGATGATGTACTGGGGCATTTACGGCCTCATTTACAGCTTTGCTTCCATTTACCTTTTGTCCAAGGGCTTTGCCAATGCGCAGATCGGCCTGGTGCTGGGCGGCGCGCATTTGCTTTCCACCCTCATGCAGCCCACGGTGGCTGCGGTGGTGGAACGTACGGGCGCAAAGCTTTTGCACGCGGTGGTCGCACTGCAGGGCTTTATTGCGGTGATGGGGTTGGCGCTGTATGCGCTGAACCTGCCGCTGATCGTGGCGGCGGTGTGCTTTATGTGCACGCTGGCAACCATTTCAGCGGTGCAGTCGTCCATCAGCGCGCTCATCCAGAGCTTTGAGGCGGCGGATATGCCGGTGAACTTCGGCTTTTCGCGCGGCTTGGGCTCGCTGACCTATGCCACGGTGGTGGCCATCATGGGCCGCGTGATGGAAAATGTGGCGCCGGGCATGCTGCCGCTGTTTTACCTGATCGCATCGGTGGTGATGTGCGCGTTTTTGCTCATGATCCGCCTGCCGGAGGGCCGCGCGGACAAAAAGCCCGTGGCGTCCAAGGAAACAGCCGCGATGACGCTGTTGAAGCGGCCGTGGTTTTTGCTGCTGATGGCGGGCACCGCGTGCCTGGCGCTCAATGCCATCATGGTGGGCAGCTACCTCATTCAGGTGATGACGGAAATCGGCGGCGGCAGCACGGAAATGGGTATTGCGGCGGCCATCGCGGCCTGCATGGAATGCCCGGCGATGCTGTTGTACAGCCGCATCAGCAAAAAGCTGGGCGGCGACCGCAAAACCATGGTGCTGTGCGGCTGGGTATGGTGCTTCAAGTGCGGGCTGATCGCCATTGCACAGTCGCCGTATACCATTTTTGCAGCGCAGTTTTTGCAGTTTGCAGGCTACGGCTTCTTCGTGCCGGCCAGCGTGCGCTATATCCGCCAGCTGCTGCCGGAGCAGGCTTTCCTCAAGGGGCAGTCGTTAAGTGGCAGCGCCTTTACGCTGGGCAGCCTGATCGCGGCCTTTGGCGGCGGCATCATGCTGGATGCGCTGGGCGTGCGCACGACGCTTTACATCGGCCAGGGCTTTTCCATCGTGGGCGCGGTGATGCTGACGCTGTCGGTGGTGCTGTCGCGCAAGGCGGCGCTTGACGCAAAGGCGTAACGCGTGGTATGATTTGATCAACCTGATACAGAAACGGAGCTGGAAAGATGCGCAAATGATTTTTCTGCCACTACCCCAATGAAATGAAGGGGCAGGCGTAAGGCGGCATTCTTCCGCAAGGGAGGAAGGCCTGCTTTGCTGCGGCAGAAAAATCAGGGGCGTGTTTTCCACGCTTCGTTTTTTGCTGCGCTTTTTGCGTGCCTGTCCGGTAAGGAGGCCCTATGCAGTTATCCATCCGAAATCTCTCGTTCACCTATGAGGGCAGCTATACGCCCGTGTTTGAAAACCTGAATATCAACCTGGACACCCGCTGGCGGCTGGGGCTGGTGGGCCGAAACGGCCGCGGCAAGACCACGCTGCTGCAGCTGATGCTGAAAAAATACAGCCATCAGGGCGTGATCGACCTGCCGCTGGAGGCGGTGTATTTTCCTTTTGACGTGCCCGATCCCACCCAGCTTACGCTGTTTGTGATGCAGCAGGCCGCGCCGGACGCGCCCGACTGGCGGCTGATGCGCGAGATGAAGCAGCTGAAAATCACCGACGATGCGCTCTACCGTCCGTTTGATACGCTCAGCAAGGGCGAGCAGACCAAGGCGCTTTTGTGCGCGCTGTTTGCCCGCGAGGACGTGTACCCGCTCATCGACGAGCCGACCAATCACCTTGACGTGCATGGCCGCGAGCTGGTGGCCGATTACCTGCGCAGCAAGGACGGCTTTTTGCTCGTGAGCCATGACCGCGCGTTTCTCAACCGCTGCATCGACCATGTGTTTTCGCTCAATAAAAGCGACGCGCAGGTCGTTCAGGGCGATTATGACACGTGGGAGGAGCAGTTCAACCGCCGCAACGCCTATGAGCAGGCGCGCAATGAAGACCTGAAGCGCGATATCAGCCGCCTGACCGAAAGCGCAAGGCAGGCGGCCCAGTGGAGCACGCAGGTGGAAAAGGGCAAGTTCCACGTAGCGGAAAGCGAGGTGGCTGCGCTGGACCGCGGCTATGTGGGCGCACGCGCCGCCAGCATGATGAAGCGCAGCCAGAATACCCTCAAACGCCGCGAACGTGCCATCGAGGAAAAACAGAGCCTGCTCAAAAATGTGGAGCAGGTGGGCGAGCTGAAGCTGACCACCCTCAAACACCCCAAACAGACGCTCATCAGCGTGCAGGACGCGCGGGTCAGCTACGATGGGCGCGTCGTGTGTGAAAACATCCGCTTTGACATCCGCCAGGGCGACCGCGTGGCGCTCACCGGCGCAAACGGCGCAGGCAAAAGCAGCGTCCTCAAAACCCTGTGCGGGCTGAATAACGCCCTCACAGGCACGGTGCGCATCGCCAGCGGCCTCACGATCTCCTATGTTCCGCAGGAGACCGACCACCTCGCAGGCAGCATGCGCGACTTTATCAATGCCCGCCAGCTGGATGAAACGCTGTTCAAGGCCATCCTGCGCAATATGGATTTCAGCCGTGAGCAGTTCGAAAAACCCCTTACCGCCCTCAGCCAGGGCCAGAAGAAAAAGATTCTGCTGGCGGCCAGCCTCTGCACCCCGGCCCACCTCTATATCTGGGACGAGCCGTTAAACTACATCGACGTTCTCAGCCGCATCCAGGTGGAAACCCTGATCAAAACCCATGCCCCCACCCTCCTGCTGGTAGAACACGATAAAACCTTTTTACAAAACGTCTGCAATAAAGACCCGATTGAATTGTAAAAAAAATCCCCCAGCCCCTGCGCACGTGAAACGTGCGCAGAACCGGGGTCCAGGGGCATTGCCCCTGGCGGGTGGTGCAGGAGGGCAGCGCCCTCCTGCTCACTCCGTCAAATTCCGGAACCCTTCGCCCAGCACCTCGTGGGCGTCGGAAATGAATACGAAAGCAGCTTCGTCGTGCGCGCGGACGATGGATTTGACGGCGCCGACCTCCTGAGCGCTGAGAATGGAGAGCAGGACGGGACGGTCGGCACGGCTCCATCCGCCTTCGCCGTGAAGAACGGTCACGCCGCGCTCCAGCTTTTGCATGATCTCCTGCTTGATGGGCTCGTGCTGGGCGGAGATGATGTAGCAGGCCTTTTCGCGGGTAACGCCGGTCATGACCATGTCGACGACCTTGTCGGAAATGTAGATGCAGATGAGGGCGTAGAGGGCGTATTCCACCTCGATGCTGATGCCGGCCATCAGGACGGAAATGCAGTCGATGGAGAAAAGAATGGTGCCGACGCTGATGTGCTGAAACTTTTTGTGCAGCATGCGGGCGGCCATGTCGGTGCCGCCGGTGGTGGCGCCGCCGCGCAGGATGAGGCCCAGACCCACGCCCAGCAGAACGCCGCCGAATACCGCGCCAAGCAAAGGCTCCATGGTGGCGACGGGCAGGGGGATGAGGTCGATCAAAACGGAAAAGAGAATGGCCGCAATGAGGGAGCGGAAGACGAATACCCGGCCCATGGCGCGCCAGCCGATGAGAAACAGGGGCACGTTCATGAGCAGGCTGGTGGTACCGACCGGCCAGTCGAACAGATAGTTGAATACCATGGCGATACCCGTAAGCCCGCCGGGAGAAATGTGGTTGGGCGTGAGGAAAAGCGGGTACGCCATGGCGCCCAGCAGACAGCCGATGATGATCTGCAGGTAGGCAAGCAGCTGTTCGTTTTTGAAGATGGCCAGTTTTTTCATAAGCGCTCCTTTGCATGTAGGGCAAAAATCATTGGTATTCTTTCACGTCGTGATGTGGAATATCCAGCGAAACCTGCAGCGCACGCACCACTTTTTGCATGCTTTCGGGGGATAACGCGCCCAGCCGCCTGCTCAGGCGGCTTTTTTCGAGGGTGCGCACCTGCTCGCATAGGGCGGTGGAGGCGCGCCATAAACCGCCCTCGCCCTCGGGGATGGGGGCGTGCGTGGGCAGCGGCGGCTTGGAGGTGCTGCCGGTGAGGGGCACGGCGATGACGGTGGATGCATGCAGATTGCCGATATCGTTTTGAATGATCACGACTGGCCGCCGCCCGCCCTGCTCGCTGCCGATGACGGGGTCCAGCACAGCCATGTAAATGTCGCCTCGTTTCATGTTTACACACTCCGGGCGGCCTTGTACACTACATTGATGATACCACGAACGCCGCGGCGAAACAATCGCCCGCACGGAAAAAAGACCGCCCACATACAGCGTATGCGGGCGGGAAAGGGGCGTGTGTCAGTTGAAAATGTGCAGGTCGATATCGTCGGGCGTCTGACCGCGCTTGACGGCCATCCACAGGCAGCCGTTTTCGTCGATGGCGTACTGATCGGGCTGCGTGAGGCCGTAGACGGGCTGCAGTACCCAGCGCTTATCCGAAACGGTCAGCGCGGTGTGCCTGCCCGTGGGAAAGAGCGGTTTGGTCTTCCAGAGGGTGTAGGCCTGATGCCAGCGGCTCTGCACGCAGGTAAGGCTGTCAAAGTCGATAGCAATGCTTTCGTAAGGCCATTCGCCGCTGTGCTGCAGCAGCTGGGCGGCGCTGTCAAAATGCAGGGTGTTGGACTGGTTCCAGTTTTCGCCGCTGAAACCGTTCATCACACAGGCAATGTCCATTTCACCGTTGGCGGCATACACCCACTGCGTGCCGAACTGCTCGCCGTTTATGCTGAGGGCGTATTTCTGGGCGGAGTTTTCCAGCTGCGGCCGCAGGTAGACGGCGTCGGCAATAACGGCGGCGTCAAAGCCGGTGAGCACCATCTCGCCGCCGATGCGGAAGGTTTCGCTTTCGGGCGAGAGAGAAGCCTCGTCATAGGCATACTGCGCGCCGAAAAGCGCATCGTAGCTGAGCAGATCGTGCCGCTCGTCCCCCGGCGCGGTCAGCGTGTTTGCATAATGCAGGAAGGGGTCTGTGTCCAGCCCGGCAAAGCGCAGGGCCTCAGCCCCCAGCTGCCACGCGTACAGATCGCGCACGGCAGGCACGTTGCCACGGTTGGACCAGATGAAATACGGCGTCTGCTTCGCGGATGCGGCGGTGAGATCAACGCCCAGCTCAGCATAGGCATTTTCGCCAAAGGGCGCGATGTGGTCGCCGAAGAACACCACGATGGTCTCCTCCGGAAAGGCGGAAAGCTCGGTCAGGAACTGCTCCAGCGACCGGTCGCTCTGACCCAGCAGCCAGCAGTAGTTGCTGAGGATCTTCTCCGTCTCGGCACAGTAGGCGTTGGTAAAGGGCGTGTCTGCCCCGTAGGTCTGGCGGAAGTCGTCGTAACCGTAGCCGCCGTGGTTCTGCATGGTGAGCAGGAACACAAAGTCGCGCTCCTCGGTGCGTCGCAGCTGCGCAAGCGCGGAGGCATAGTGCGCCTCGTCGCAGATGAACATGCCCTTATGGGTGAAATCGGCCCGGGTGGTGTCGGTGGTGTAAAAGTCGGTAAAGCCAAGGCTGCACAGGTTGTTGTAACGGTTGTAGTACACGCCGGAATACCAGTGGATGGCGCTTGTCACATAGCCGCGGCCGCGCAGGATGCTGGCTACGCTGTTCATAGGCGGCAGGCCCATGGCGTAGGGGTTGATGGCGTACTGGCTGCGCAGGCCCGTGAGCACCTCAAACTCGGTCTCGCTGGTGCCGCCGCCCACCTTGGGCACCGTTACCCGGCCGGACTGGCAGGTGGTGATGAGCTGATTGTAAAACGGCGTGAGCTCGCGGGTGAAATCCACATACTGCGACAGCCACTGCTCGTCGGTGAAACTTTCCGACAGGACGAAGATGATGTTGGGTTCACGCCCGTTTGCGGCAGGCACATCGTCCATCAAAGCGCGGTACTGCGCGCGCACGTCGGCCTCGTCGTAGTCCACACGCAGCAGGGAACGGCGCTGGTTTTCCACCGCCAGCGCGGTGTACAGCGTGCCTTCGGTGCGCGCCACGTCCACCAGATCATAGCGCGTGCGGGTGGCAATGCGCTCGAATGTGCACAGGGGCGGCAGGGCGATGAGCAGCGCAAGCCCCAGCACAGGCAGTACGATGCGGCGCTTTTCCCTGCGATTTTTCACCAGCAGCACGCCGGCCACCGCCAGCGCCACAAAGGCAAACAGCACCAGAGAAAGCTCCGTCAGGTTGATGGAAAACTCCATGTGCCGCACGGTCTGGGCTGCGTCGCCCAGCTGATACAGGTCGGTAAACAGCACCGGCTCGATGCGGTAGCGCATTTTATAGCGGTTGGCAATGCCCAAAAGCGACGCCAGCAGGCCGAAGGTTGAGGTGAGCACCCAGCGCAGCCGGAAGCTGCGAAAACCGCTGATCATAAGGCACAGCCCCAGCCACAGGCCCAGCGTGATGAGAAACGACGCCGGCGCGCCCATGGCCCACGCAATGCCGGAAGCGGCGCGCGAAAAGCCCTCCAGCAGCGCGCAAAGCACCGCCGGAGCCACTGTGAGCAGCACCGCTTCCTGAATCATTGAATCGCCTCATTTATGTAGGATATGCCATGGGGTTTCAAAAAATCCCGTCCTGAAATGAGGACGGGATTTTTGGGGTTTACCGGCACAGCTCCTGCGCAACCTGCGCGCCCAGACGGGCGTTGTTGAACACCAGCTGGATGTTCGACTTCAGGCTGTCGCCGCCGGTGAGCTTCTGGATCTTGTCCAGCAGGAAAGGCGTGGTCTCCTTGCCCTTGATGCCCAGACGGTCGCACTCTTCGATAGCGTCGGCAATGTTCTTGTTGATGTAATCCGGGTCCATCGAATACTCTTCGGGGATGGGATTGGTGACCAGCATGCCGCCCGCAAGGCCCATATCCAGCTTCACGCGGAAGGCGTCGGCGATCTCTTTGGCGGTGTCCATGCGGTAGTCCACCTTGAAGCCGCTCTTGCGGGTGTAGAAGGCAGGCAGCTCCTCGGTCTGATAGCCGATGACGGGCACGCCCTTGGTTTCGAGATATTCGAGGGTGAGGCCCAGGTCAAGGATGCTCTTGGCGCCGGCGCAGATAACCATGACAGGGGTCTGGGCCAGCTCTTCGAGGTCGGCGGAGATATCCATGGTGGTTTCAGCGCCGCGGTGCACGCCGCCGATGCCGCCGGTGGCAAAAACGCGCACGCCGGCCAGAGCCGCGCCGATCATGGTGGTGGTCACGGTGGTGGCGCCGTCTTCGCCGCGGGCGAGCAGCACGGGCAGGTCGCGGCGGCTGGCCTTGATGACGCTGAGACCCTTCTTGCCAAGGTACTCGATCTCGTCGGCGCTGAGGCCCACGGTGATCTTGCCCTTGATGATGGCGATGGTGGCGGGGATCGCGCCGGCCTCGCGGATGATCTTTTCCACGTTCAGGGCCGTTTCCACATTCTGCGGATAGGGCATGCCGTGGCTGATGATGGTGGATTCCAGCGCTACAACGGGCTTGCCGGCAGCGATGGCAGCTTCAACTTCGGGGGAAACGCTCAGGTACTTGCGAAGATCCATTTGGGTCAGTCCTCCTTCAGAACGTCGTGGATGGCCTCGGCGCTCATCAGCGGGCTGACGGCGCTTTCAGACTGTGCGCATATATGTGAAGCAGCCAAACCGCGCAAAGCACACTCGCGCAGGCTGCAGCCGTTTAAAAATCCATCGGCAGCCGACGCCAGAAATGCATCGCCGCAGCCGTTGGTATTGATAAGGGAACCGGGTATGCAGGGAAGGATACCGCGGTCGACCCCGTCGTCGTAATACACGCCCTCGCCGCCCAGGGAAATCAAAACGTTCTTCACGCCCTTTTGGAAGAACGCCTGCGCCGCTTGGGGCAGGTCCTGATGCGACTGGATGCTCACACCGGTCAGCAGGCTGGCTTCGGGCCGGTTGGGCTTGAGGGCCGTCAAAAAGGGCAGAGCGCCGGAAAGGTTCAGCGCTTTTTTGACCGACACCGGGTCGGCCAGGAGCGGCACGGTCACGTTTTTGCCCAGCCAGGCAAGCGTGTCGGCGCTCAGGTTTCCGTCCGCGATCACCAGCGCGGCACGGTTGATGACCTCAAGCTTGGTGGACAGAAATTCGGGGGTGAGGGCCTCGTAAATGGCCATGTCGCTCACCGCGCCCACAATTTCGCCCGTTTCGTCGTTGAGGCACAGGTAGGTGGAGGTGCGCCCGCCGGGTACGGTCAGGCTGTGGCTCAAATCAATGCCCACCTCGCGGCTGTGCTGTTTGATGCGCTCAGCGTTGGCGTCCTCGCCAAGGGCCGTGATCATGACCACCTGCCGGCCGAGGCGGCAAAGGTTCTCGGCAATGTTGCGGCCTACGCCGCCCATGGTCATGCGCACATGGCCGGGATTGCTGTCGCCGGGCAGATAGGCCGTGTCCGGAGTGCCGCTCACGTCAACGTTCACAGCGCCCACAACGACCACATACTGCTCGCCGCTGAGCAAATATCCCCGCCCGCGGATGAGCCCCTTGCGCATCAAATTGGCGATATGCACACCCACCGAGGAACGTGTGATGCCCGCGCGCAGCGCCAGCTCCTGCTGCGAAATAAGGGGGTCTTCACGAATCCAGTCCAGTATCTGCTGTTCCCGTTGGGTCATGGGGTCTCACCTCACTTGCGTTAAGCACTTGCTTATTATAATCGTCTTTTGCTTATTCGTCAATAGAAAACAGGCTTTTTCTGGAAGAAAAACATTTGGAAAGAAGATGGATTTTGCAATAATTTCATTGCTTTGTTAACAAAGTTTTCGGACATTTGTCAATATGCCTTTACCGGTGTTGTGATATACTGATTGCTGTGTACTTTGGAAAAAATTGCATGCCAGGCATGCGAATGTTGCCGGGGAGGGCATACGGATGAAACGGTTGAAATTTTTGCTGGTTTTGATGGCTGCTGTGCTTTTTGTTTTTTGTGCATATGCTGTGGCCGAGGGTACAGCGTTTGAGATCGAGGCCAGAAAAGACGGTGAGATTGTCAGCGCCATGCCGGTCATGTGCGTGGATATCCAAGGCAAGCCGCTCACAATACCCGGTGCAAAAATCGGCACGGGTTATGTGCAGTTCGGCACAACAGCCAAGCTGTGCGCATACCATAACCTCATCGACCACAGCGGCTACACGTTTAACCGCGCTTATGTACTGGAGAATGGAAAACAGTTTGCCGCCGAAGATATTCATTACAACGGTGAATGGTGGTACAGAAATACTTTTGCCGGCTGGGAGTTTGTACCTGCGGATGAAAACGGCCAGCTGAAGCTTTATATGGAGTTTGCGAAAATCACCAGTTCGCTCACCAACAACCCCGTTCATGAAAACATTCACCTGACGCTGTATGACTACGGCACCTTTATTGACGTGGGGCCCGATAAGGACCTGCTGTTTGGCTATGCAAAAGACCGTAAGTTTGAGGGCATCGACGGCCCGCCGCCTTATTATTCGGCTGCGGGAACCGCTTATACACACTATTCCATGCCTGACAAGCAGGAAAAATACACGCTGAATCCCGGGCGGCCCATCATCAAAAGAAAGCTGGTCAACGGCGTTCCGGAAACCACCAGCGGCAGAAGCTACAATTACCTGTTCCGCGCAGAGGGCGATGCGCTGTATACCGGCGCGGCAGATACGCTGATGACGCCGCTGAGCGACTACAGCCGCCTGCGTGAAGAGACCATCTTTACCCCCGGTGTGGGTTATATGAGCCCCTATGAAAGCATGCGCTTTGACATGAAGGGCGACGGCGGATTGTTCTATGAGGATGAACATGGTTACTATGCCTATGACTGCAGCGAGATCAGCGCATTTTTCAACCAGCAGACGGGCAAGTTTGAATTAAGCCCCGATCTGATCGGCGTGGGTCATTATGGCGGATTGCCGGATATCACAAACTATCCCAACTATGGCGTTAACTACTTCCCCTTCACCAAAGCCGGTGAGGCAGGCACCATGGTGGATATGCCCCACAGCGCCGCAAAGAAGCTGAACGTGCTGCCCTTCAGCAAGACAGAGGGCCTGCAGGACGGTATTCCCAACATGTGGTTCGGCATGAGCATGGAATTTGAGTTCTACATGCCCGAGGACGGCAAGGTCAACGGCGAGGATATGGTGTTTACCTTCAGCGGCGACGACGACGTGTGGTGCTATATCGACGATGTGCTGGTGCTGGATATCGGCGGCTGCCATGGCCCGCTGTACGGTACCATCAACTTTGCCACCGGCGAGGTGAACGACCCCAATAACGGCGGCAGCAACAGCGCCCAACACCGTACGCTGAAGCAGACCTTCAAGGAAGCCGGGGCCTTCACCGAAAAGTTCACCGGTGATACCTTCACCGAATACACCCGCCATACCCTCAAATTCTTCTATATGGAACGCGGCGGCAACATTTCCTTCTGCAAGCTGCGCTTCAATATGCCCCAGCTGCCGGACAAATCCCTTACGATCAGCAAGCAGCTGGAACCTCACGAAAATACCGACCTGACCGACCTGGTCAAAAGCTCGTTCCACTATGAATTCCGCGTGCTGGAGGCAGATGAGGAAGGCAATGCCACCAACCGCCCGCTGATCAGACAGGGCGACCGCTATACCGTGCTTTCAGGCGGACAGGCTGTGCGCACGGATACCGTGGGACCGGGCGGCGTGTTCAGGCTCAGAGCGGATGAGGCCGCCCAATTTACGGATATGTGGATGCGCGCCGAAAAGGCCGGTGTGAAGAACTATGTGATCGAAGAACGCCTGCCGCAGGAGCTTTCCGGCGCTTACGGTGAGGTGGAATACGCCGTGGACGGCGCAACCAATACCGTTACCGGCGAAAACGGCGTGCAAACCAGCTTTACCACCTTCACGACGGACGCGATCAGCGCTGATCAGACGCAGGTGGTCGCCTACCGCAACAGGGTCAAAACCTCCGTGCCGGTGTATATCACCAAGGTCGAAACAGGTAAAGTGCCTGAAGAGGGCGACCGCATCCACCGCATTCAGGTGCTTACCGGCAATGCAGGCGACCCGGTCAATAAGCTCATGCCCATTGCAGAGGGCAGTACTTACCGCGTGGGCGACGAGGAACGCACCGTGCTGGAAGCCGGTGTGATCGAACTGAAGGCGAACGAAACTGCAATGTTCCGCCTGATGAACGGCACACAGTTCATGGTGCGCGAACTTAATGACCCGGCGTATACATACCGTACGACCTATACTGTGCAGGAAACGGCGTGCGCACCCTACGCCCGGGGCACGATTGCAGCGGGCCAGGCTTCACCGGTGCGCATCGTGGTGGTCAATGAATACTATATTCCCGGCGAGATCCCCCAGACAGACGACATCCCCCAGACGGACGACATCCCCCAGACAGGCGACGCCAGCCGCCTGGGCCTGTGGCTGTGCCTGACAGCGCTCTCCGCGCTTGGTATAACGCTGCTCAAACGTAAACAAGCATAAAAAAGAGACTTGCTTCCATTTTGAAGGAAGCAAGTCTCTTTTGATATATACCTGTATATTCTCCTCCCCTGCGCCTGTGAAACAGGCGCAGAAACGGGTCAAGGGCGATAGCCCTTGTGGGGTGCAGGGGCAACGCCCCTGCGCGTCACTTCCGTACCCTCGGCCGCCTCTTGCGGTGCGTCTGCGGCTTGCGGATGTCGGCGGAGCTGCCCTCGCCTTTGAGGCGGAATAGCTCGTCGCGCAGCTTGGCGGCCTTTTCGAAGTTGAGGTCCTTGGCGGCGGAGAGCATCTGGTCCTCGACGCTCTGAATAAGGGCCTGCAGCTCTTCCTGCGACATGTCGTCGGGCTTGTGCTCCTGCATGCTGTCGGTGATGCGGATAAGCGCCTGCACGGTGGATTTCACGCTTTGCGGGGTGATGCCGTTAAGCTCGTTGTAGGCCTGCTGCAGGGCGCGGCGGCGGTTGGTTTCGGTGATGGCGCGCTCCATGCTTTCGGTGAGGGTGTCGCCGTAGAGGATGACCCGTCCGTCCACGTTGCGCGCGGCGCGGCCGATGGTCTGGATGAGGGAGGTTTCCGAACGCAGGAAGCCTTCCTTGTCGGCGTCGAGGATGGCCACAAGGCTGACTTCGGGCATGTCCAGACCCTCGCGCAGGAGGTTGATGCCCACCAGCACGTCGTATTCGCCCAGACGCAGATCGCGGATGAGCTGGGTGCGTTCCATGGTTTGAATGTCGGAATGCAGATAGCGTACGCGAATGCCAAGGTTTTTCAGATAGTCGGTCAGGTTTTCGGCCATCTGCTTGGTAAGCGTGGTCACCAGCACGCGGCTGCCGCGTTCGACGGTCTGGTTGATCTGGCCAATGAGATCGTCCACCTGACCAGTGGCGGGCCTGAGCACGATGAGCGGATCGATGAGGCCGGTGGGGCGGATGATCTGTTCGACGACGTTTTGGGCGATGCCCAGCTCGTACTCGGCAGGCGTGGCGCTGACATAGATGGTTTGATGCTGGCGCGCGCGGAACTCGTCAAACAAAAGCGGGCGGTTGTCAAAGGCGCTGGGCAGACGGAAGCCGTAATCCACCAGGTTTTTCTTGCGGGCGCGGTCGCCGTTGTACATGCCGCGTACCTGCGGAATGGTGACGTGGCTTTCGTCGATGAACATCAGAAAATCCTTGGGGAAGTAGTCCAAAAGCGAGTAGGGCGCATCGCCGGGCTGACGGCCGTCAAAATAGCGGCTGTAGTTTTCAATGCCCGTGCAAAAGCCGATCTGCCGCATCATTTCGATGTCGTAGCGCGTGCGCTGGCGCAGACGCAGGGCGTACAGCGGCTGGCCCTCGTCCTCCAGCTCCTGCGCACGGACTTCCAGATCGCGCTCGATCTGGTCGATGTTGTCGTTCATCTTGTCGCGGTCCATGGCGTAGTGCGTGGCGGGGAATACCACCGCGTGCTCCAGCGTGGACAGCACGTTGCCGCTCACGAACTCAATTTCGCGGATACGGTCGATCTCGTCGCCGAAAAATTCAATGCGCAGCGCATGCTCGCGTTCGTTGGCGGGAATGATCTCAAGCACGTCGCCGCGTACGCGGAAGCTGCCGCGGGTAAAGTCAAAGTCGTTGCGCGTGTACTGGATCTCCACCAGCTTTTCAATAAGCTGGCTGCGGCTTAACTGCATGCCCGGGCGCATGGAAACCATCATGCCCTCGTACTCGCTGGGGTCGCCCATGGAGTAGATGCAGCTGACCGACGCCACGATGATCACGTCCTTGCGCTCGCGAAGGGCTGCGGTGGCCGAGTGGCGAAGACGGTCGATCTCCTCGTTGATGGAGGCATCCTTTTCGATGTAGGTGTCGGTGGAGGCGATGTAAGCCTCAGGCTGATAATAATCGTAATAGCTGACGAAATATTCCACCGCGCTGTCGGGGAAAAAGGCGCGCATTTCGCTGCACAGCTGGGCTGCCAGCGTTTTGTTGTGCGCAAGGATCAGCGTGGGCTTTTGCACCTTTTCAATGACGGACGCCATGGTAAACGTTTTGCCGCTGCCCGTTACGCCCAGCAGCACCTGATCGCGCAGGCCTTCTTCAACGCCGCGCGCCAGCGATTCGATGGCCGAAGGCTGATCGCCCTTGGGGGAATATTCCGAACGCAGAACAAAACGGTCCATGCTGGCCCTCCGTAAATGATGATGCTTCATTATAGCATGCGCGGCACGGCTGGGCAATATCAAACACGCACATTTGTTCGCCTGAAAAACTCTGACATGGAAGCGCCGAAAGCTGCGGCTTTACACGCCGCTATTCCGGCAGATGTTGATTTCCATTGCATTTGCACGCATCACGCAAAACTTACCGCCGGTCATGCCGGGGCGCTTTGCGGGCCACAATGACGGCGTGGAGGGATGATGCAATGCGAAAAACAGGGATGATGCCGCCATGGCGAGCTATCTGATCCGGCATTCGCCAAGGCTTTCGGGCGAGGTGGAGGTATCCGCCGCCAAAAACGCGGTGCTGCCCATACTGGCGGCGGGTCTTTTGACAGAGGATCCGCTCATCGTGCGGCAGGTGCCGCATATCACAGATGTGGAAATGCTTTTGCAGATTTTGCGCGACTGCGGGGCCGAGGTCAGCCGCAGCGGGGGCGATGTGTCGGTGTGCGCCATGCAGCCGCAAAGCCCGCACCATGAGGAGACCATGCGCCGCCTGCGCGCGTCGATCCTGATCCTGGGGCCGATCCTCGCGCGCACAGGCAGCGCCTGCGTGGGGCTGCCGGGCGGCTGCGCCATTGGTCAGCGGCCCATCGACCTGCATATGAAGGGCCTGCAGGCGCTGGGCGCGCAGGTGCACGCCGTGGGCGGCATGCGGCAATTGAGCGGCAGGCTGACCGGCGCAAGGATCTATCTGGACCTGCCAAGCGTGGGCGCGACTGAAAACCTGATGATGGCCGCAACGCTGGCGCAGGGCGACACCACCATTGAAAACGCCGCCAAGGAGCCTGAGGTGGTCGACCTGGCCAACTGCCTGAATCTGATGGGCGCGCGCATCACGGGCGCAGGCACAGGCACAGTCACCGTGCACGGCGTGGAACGGCTGCACGGCGCGGTGTATCACCCGATTCCTGACCGGGTGGAGACGGGCACGTTGCTGTGCGCGTCGGCCATTACGGAGGGCAGCGTGCTGGTGCGCGGCGCGTGTGCCGAACATGTGCGGTCGCTGTTGTTCAAACTGCAGGAAACGGGCGTAGGCATCCGCGAAACGCCGTGCGGCATTCGCTTAAGCGGCACCGCCATCGCGCCGTTTGAGCTGCGTACATTAGCTTACCCGGGTTTTCCCACCGACATGCAGGCGCCCATGACCGTGGTGGCGCTCAAGTGCCACGGCCGGAGCCTTTTGCAGGAGACCGTGTTTGAAAACCGGTTCATGCATGTGGCGGAGCTTGCGCGGCTGGGCGCGCGCATCCGTGTGGAAAACAATGTGGCCATGGTGGATGGCGGAACGGAATTAAAGGGCGGTATCCTCAAAAGCACCGACCTGCGCGCAGGCGCGGCCATGATGCTGGCGGGGCTCATCGCCACGGGCGAAACCATTTTGCAGGACCCGTCCGGCCATATCGAGCGCGGTTATCAGGATCTGCCTGAAAAGCTGCGCAGCCTTGGCGCGGATATTGAAAAGATCGACGACCGGGTTTAAAGCGTGCTGAGCACACGGTCAAGCACGGTCTGCCAGCCGAGGAAATCCATGTTTTTGACGTAGAAGGCTTCCAGTTCGTCGTGGAGCGCTTTGGCCTGCGAAAGCTGCTCCACGGCGCGCTGGCATAAAAGTTCATACGCATTACGGTCGAAGCTCTGCTCACGGTCAGCCTCCTGAGCGGTGAACACTGCATCCGCCGTCAGATATTCGCCTTTTTCCGGCGCGCGCTGGGCGGTGCAGAAGGCAATGCCATGCGCCGGGATCATCACATGCGCCGTTTCCTCCGGGCAGAGGGGGTCCAGCAGCCTGATCACGTCCAGCCCGCGCATGCTGGCTTGCTGGGCGATATGATCCAGCAGTTGCGTTGCGTGTGCGCCAAAGGGTACCTCCAGCGTGATGCAGCGCTCCATAAGCGAAAAATCGGTGAGGGTAAGGAGTCCCTTGGGCGTAAAGGCGCTGGCAAACAGTTCCCGCATCTGCCCCGTGCCGCCGCGCAGCGGCAGCGAGTGCGTCCAGCTGTCCAGCAGCTGAGCAGCTTTCACTTTGTCCACAGAGGGAGGGGGAGCGGCGTGCAGCACCTGCTGCGCCGCTGCCAGATAGCGGTAGCAGCGCGCAAAGCGCGCGGAAATCTGCCGCTGCACTTCGGCGATCTCGCCTGCATGCGGCATAAGCGACACCTCATCCAGATGATCGCCCAGCGACAAAAGCGTGTCGCGCGCGCCGGGCACGGCAGGGTCGTACACATGGGGCGCTGTGCCGTCCATCATGCCCATGCCGCGCGCGGGCAGGCAGATGCCGTCCAGACTGTCCGGGTCGGACGAGCAGTGGTAATACAGCACGTCGAGCCCCTTTTCTTCGGCGGTCTGCGCCACGCGGCGCATCAGCGTGCTTTTGCCAACGCCCGGGCCGCCCTTGATGAAATACATGCGCTTGCGTTCGCGCGCGGGCAGAATGTGATCAAAGCAGGAATAAAAGCCGCGCGCCGTGTTTGCGCCTGCAAAAAAGTGAATGCTGTGCATGTTGTGCCTCCTTGCTTTATTACGCAGCAAGGATATGCGCTTTTCGGGAGACACATACCAAAAAAACCGGCCGCGCCGGAGGCACATGGGCAACGGTTCAAAAGGCAAAACAGGCCATTGGACCCATATTGTTCTTTTCACAGCAAAAAACCGGCCTGACGCAATTGGTCAGGCCGGGTGTTGTTTTGCGGCGTTACTTGCACAGGGTGGGCCAGTTGCTGCGTGCGTAATTCCATGCCTTGTCGATCTGCGCCTGATGCTTGCTGTCAGGCGAGGTGCCGGTATGGGTCTTACTGTCGATGAAGTGAATACACATCATGCCGTAGTAGCAGTTGGCGGAATAGAAGTAGCTGCCGTTGGGGAACTTCGAACGCGAGAAGCTGTCGGTACCGTTGAAACCGTGCGGGAAGCCGTAGATGCTGACGGGGTAAACAGTGCCGTCGATGTTGATGAGGGCTGCACGGCGGTCCCAGGCGCCGCCGATATCCTTGCCAACGCCATGCGCGCCGGTGACGTCGGGCCAGGTGTAGGTGACGGTACCCTTGTCGCCGTCGGCTTTGATTTTCTCCAGCTGGCTGCTGTTGGGGTGATTGCCGTTGAAGTTGTAGCCGACAATGCTCATCATGGTCTTGGTGTCGTTGAGGCTGGCGGGCACGCAGTCAGCGTGGCTTCCGCCGCTCCAGCGGTATACGCGGAACACCTTGCCGGTTTCGATATCCATGACGGTGGCGTAGGTGCTCTTGGGGAACATATCGCCGCCGTTATCGCCGTAGTTCCATACGCCCTTGGTGATCTTATTGATGGTGCCGAAATCGGTCACGGTGATGCTGCCGCTGCCAGTGGAGCCGCTGCCGCCGGTAGAACCGGAACCGCCAGTGGAACCGGAACCGCCGGTGGAGCCGCTGCCGCCCAGAGCCTTGCGCAGCGCGTTCCAGGTGCTGGTACCGCAGGAGCCGTCCACGGAAATTTTGGAGGCGCGCTGGAAGTTGCGCACGGCGCTCTGGGTGCCGCTGCCGTAGGTGCCGTCCATCTTGCCGGTGTAGTAGCCCAGGTTATACAGGGCCACCTGCAGGGCGTAGACGCGCACGTCGCCGGTGAGGTTAAGGTTACGCTTGAGGGAAGAGCCCAGCGCGCTGTTGAGCAGGCTGTCAACGTGAACGCTCACGTCGGCGGAGCTCATGATGCCGCTGGAAATGCTGGAGTACACGGCGTTGTACTTTTTGTTGTTGTAGTACACGCTGCAGTACTCTACGCCATCCTCGGTGTAAGTATCGGTGGAGTAGAGCATCAGCACGGTGCCCTTGCTTACGGTCACGCCGCCGGAGGAGGGCTTGGTGCTGCTGGTGAACAGGGTGGTGTTGGCCGGCAGGCGCACGAATGCGGTGCCGTCCGTATTGGGAATGACGGTGCTGGCGCTGCCGCCGGTAGAACCGGAGCCGCCGGTAGAACCGGAGCCGCCGGTAGTGCCGCCAGTTGTTCCGCCTGTGGTGCCGCCAGTCGTTCCGCCGCTGCCGCTGATGGTGGCGCAGTCGCCGCGCACAAAGCCCACAAGGCCGCTGCCGGTGCGGATGTTATACCAGGTATAGCCGCCCGCCGTGGTGGGCTGGGCGATAAGATCCACCGTGGTGCCCTTGGCCAGCACATAGCCGGTCTTCACGCCGTTGGCGGTCTTGCGCACGCGGGTACCGGCTTTGGTGATGAGCACCTTGCCGATGGAGGGGCTGGAAGAGTTGCCGCTGGCGGTCACATAAGTGCCCATCAGCCAGCCGGAAACGCCGTTATAGGTAACATAGAACCACGTTACGCCATTCTGCACGCTTACGTTGGAATAGGACATATTGATGGCGGCGGGTACCACAGCCTGGCGCGCGCTGGAAGTGGAGGCGCGCTTGCGCAGGTTGACGCTCACATTGGTGCGCAGCGTGCCGGAAACAGGAGCGGTGGACGAGATGATACCAGAAGAAGTGCCGCTGCTGACCGAGCCGCCGGAAGCCATGGCAAACAGCACAGGCTGGGTGAGGGGACCGGCAGAGCCGTCAGCGCCCAGGTTGTTGGCGCGCTGGAACTTCTTGACGCCCTCGGCAGTGCCTTCGCCGTAGTTGCCGTCCAGCTTGCCGCCGTAGTAGCCCAGCTTCTGCAGGGCCATCTGCACGGCATGCACGCGCACGTCGCCCACCAGATCCATCGATTCGCGCAGCGTTTCAAAGCTGGACTGCTTCCAGATGGTGCCGGTGATGTACGTTTCAAGACCCGCGGCGCTGAGAATGTCGGGTTCAACGTCGGTCTTGAGGCAGTTGTAGCGCTTGCTCATGTAATAAACGCTGTAATACTTCAGCCCGTCGCTGCCGGTGTACCAGTCGTCCGTGTACAGCTGGCATACCGTGCCGGCCGGGGGCTGCACGATGGTGCCCTCGCCGTACTCATTGCCGGTGAAGAACAGCACCGCCTTGGACAGCTTGATATACACCTTCGTGGAGGAAGCCGCCAGAGACGCCGGGGAAGAACCCGCCGACGAGGCCGCCCATGCGGTGGGAAGGGCGGTCACAAACAGGCACACAGCCAGCGTGATCGCCGCCAGTGAGCGCAATGCGGCAAACCCTTTCATATGTTTTCTCATAGCAAAACCTCCGTATTTCTGCGGCCTGAGCCGATGATTCCTGCATGCATCCAAACGGATGACCGCCTTTGTATCATGCTCATAATATTACAATTTTATTACGTTGTCAATGCTTTTCTTTTAATTTTTGAACATCATACTTAAAGAACGAAATATTTTGGAAAAGAACATGCTGTAATATGGTAATAAAAAACGGCTTCCGTCAAACGGAAGCCGGTGAGCTTGCGAAAGGCCCTTGTGCGAAATTAACCGCGGCGATGAGCGGCGAAGCACTCGCTGCAGTAGATGGGGCGGTCGCTCTTGGGGATGAAAGGAACAGTGGTGGCCTTGCCGCAGGCGGCGCAGGTCGTTTCAAACATCTCGCGGGGAGCGGCGGCGCGGTTGGCCTTGCGGGCGTTGCGGCACTCCTTGCAGCGGGTGGGCTCGTTCTGGAAGCCCTTTTCGGCATAGAACTCCTGCTCACCAGCAGTGAACACAAATTCGGCACCGCAGTCGCGGCAAACCAGCGTCTTGTCTTCGTACATGATGGGGATCCTCCGTTCAAACTAAGCTTTGTGCATCCGGCTGACCTGGTCTTTGACCCCACACTCGCCGACTGGAGGGTCTGCTCATCGACCATGCGCCCTACTCGCCCTCTCTCGCCGCCGCAGCGGCGGTCGGACTTACATCTAGAACGCGCCATGCTCACCAGCGCTTTGGCTGGCTTACGTGGACCGTTTTGCCCGCGTCTGGCATCGGCTTTCAACCACAGACCCGGATGCGACGGACACATTATAGACCCTATGAACCAAAAACACAAGCAAAAAAATTTGTTTATAGTCGTTTTTGGACGAATTACATCCCGAAAAGTGTAGAAAAAGGCCCCTTTCCATGGTTGGAAAGGGACCAAACGAATGTTAAATCCGTTTTAAAATGGTTAATTTTTTGACAAACCGGCGGCGCTGGGCGCGTTTACACGCTGGTCAGCAGGTCCTGATAGGTGGGCATGGGCCAGTAGTCCTTGCCGGTGAGGCCCTCCAGCGCGTCGCCGGCGGCGCGCACCTTCGTCATGGCGGCGATTACCACGTCGCGGGTATACTCGGCCTTGGTGAGGCTGCTGGCGGCGGGGTCCATATCGGCAAGCGCCTTTTCAAGGGCTGCGGTGGCGTGGTACAGGGCGTTGGTCTGCTGGGTGAGGCTGTCAAGCAGCGCGCTTTCCGCCTCGCAGGCCAGGCCGGGCAGCACGGCGGACTTCAGCTGCATCTCCTGCGCCACGTCGCGCTGATAGCGGATGGCGGCGGGCAGGATCATGCGGCGGGCCATGTCGATCATGCTGAGAGCCTCGATGTCGATGACTTTGACGTAGTTTTCCAGCTTGATCTCGCAGCGGCTTTCCACTTCCTGACGGGTATAGACCTTCTGGCGTTCAAACAGCGCCACGTTCTTTTCATCCACATAGTGCGGCAGCGCGTCCACGGTGGTGGGCAGGTTGCTCAGCCCTCTGCGCGCGGCCTCTTCCTTCCAGGCGTCGTCGTAGCCGTTGCCGTTGAAGATGATGCGCATGTGGGCGCTGAGCGTGCGGCGGATGAGCTGGTCGACAGCGGCGGTGAAATCGGTCGCCTTTTCCAGCTCGTCGGCCATCTTTTCAAGCACGTCGGCGATGGCGGTGTTGAGCACGACGTTCGGGCCGGAGATGGACTGCGACGAACCCAGCGAGCGGAACTCGAACTTGTTGCCGGTGAATGCAAAGGGCGAGGTGCGGTTGCGGTCGGTGGAGTCTTTGGGGAACTTGGGCAGGATGTGCACGCCAAGGCGCATCTGGCTGGGCTCATGGCCTTCATACTTGGAGGCGGAAACGATGCTTTCGATGATTTCGTTGAGCTCGTCTCCCAGGAAGATGCTCATGATGGCCGGCGGCGCTTCGGCAGCGCCCAGACGGTGATCGTTGCCGGCATAGGCCACGGTCACGCGCAGCAGGTCCTGATACTCATCCACAGCGGCGATGACCGCAGACAGGAAGATGAGGAACTGCGCGTTTTCGCTGGGGGTATCGCCGGGGTTTAAAAGGTTCATGCCCGTGTCGGTGGCCAGGGCGTAGTTGTTGTGCTTGCCGCTGCCGTTGACGCCGCCAAAGGGCTTTTCGTGCAGCAGGCACACCATGCCGTGCTTGTCAGCGACCTTTTTCATCAGGTCCATGGTCAGCTGGTTATGATCGGCGGCGATGTTGACGGTGGTGAAAATGGGGGCCATTTCGTGCTGGGCGGGCGCAGCCTCGTTATGCTCGGTCTTGGCCAGAATGCCCAGCTTCCACAGCTCGATATTCAGGTCCTTCATAAAGGCCTGCACACGCGGCTTGATCACGCCGAAGAAATGGTCGTCCAGCTCCTGGCCCTTGGGCGGCTTTGCGCCAAACAGGGTGCGGCCGGTCACCATCAGGTCGGGACGCTGGCAGTATACCTTTTTATCCACAAGGAAATATTCCTGCTCTGCGCCCACGGTGGGGAACACGCGCACCACGTCCGCATGGCCAAACAGGCGCACAATGCGCAGCGCCTGCTTGTTGAGCGCCTGCATGGAGCGCAGCAGGGGGGTCTTTTTGTCCAGTGCCTGTCCGCCGTAGGAGCAGTATGCCGTGGGAATGCACAGGGTGCCATCTTTGATGAAGGCATAGCTGCTGGGGTCCCACGCGGTGTAGCCGCGCGCTTCAAATGTGGCGCGCAGGCCGCCGGAGGGGAAGGAGCTGGCGTCGGTCTCGCCGCGCACGAGTTCCTTGCCGCTGAACTCAAGCAGCACCTTGCCGTCCTTCTTTTTATGGGTGATGAATGCGTCGTGTTTTTCAGCCGTCACGCCCGTCATGGGCTGGAACCAGTGGGTGTAATGGGTGGCGCCCATCTCCAGCGCCCAGTCCTTCATGGCGTTGGCGACCACGTCAGCGATGGCGGGGTCCAGCGAACGGCCCTGCTCGGTGGTGCGCTTGAGGGCTTTATAGGTTTCCTCGGGCAGGCGCTGCTGCATGACAACGTCGTCAAACACACAGGAGCCAAAGATATCGTTGATACCAGGCATGTCAAATCAGACCTTTCTCATTCGGCAGCGGTTTGGGGTACGGTGATAAAAGCGGACAGCGCAGCCAGCGCACGCACGCCGGTGCCGGGCAGCAGCGCGTTCCAGTCGGCGTTTTCCAAAGGGGCGGAGGGCAGCGCGACGGGGTCCCACTTTTTGCGGCTCTTGCCGTTCATGGTCAGCTCGACAGCCTCGTCGTCGGTGGAAAGGGTGAGCGTGGCGCTCATGTCGGTGGCGGCGGACTTGCGCTCCTCGCTGGCAAAAGCGGAGGCCAGCACGATCTCGGTCTCGGGGAAGGCTTCGCCGTCTGCGGGGGCCAGCGTGAGGGAGGCGTTGTAGGTGTGCAGGTCAAGGCCGTTTTCGTCCTTGCCTTCGATGGTTTCCTGCCTGAGGGTGAAGTTCACCGCGCAGCTGAGCACGGTTTCATCGCTGACGGTAAAGCCGGCGGCGGGGCCGCAGGCGAGCGTGCCCTGCATGACATTCACGCCGGTCATGCTGCTGTATTCCTGCCAGTTTACCTCAGCCGTCCAGCTTTCGCTGTCCAGCCGGATCAGGCTGCTGCCGGGCAGGTCGCCCTCGCCCTGGGTGCGGCTGTAGCTGAGGGTCATCCCGCCCAGCTGCGCGCTGTACATGGGCAGCGACAGCTTCAGTTCCTGCGTGTCGCCCTTCAGGCTCACGGTGCGGTCGAGGGTCATTTCGCCGGAAAGCGGCAGCGCCTCGATGCAGTCAAAATACCAGCTCTGGTAGCGGGGGTCGAGATACACAGACAGCTCGTCGCCCAGCACCTGCTTGAGGCTGGCAAGCACGTCGGCGTCGGAGAGCAGATCAAACACCATCTGCTTGATCTGCGCCTTGAGCGACGCGGGCGATACGCGGTAGCTGACCTGCATGGCGCTGGTACCGTCCTCCAGCTTGTGAAGGTCGGCGCTCTGGCGGTAGCCCTCGATCCAGATATCGATGCGGGTGGTAAAGTCCTGCAGGGCATCCTCGAGGATATCGTCGGTCTCAGGGTCCAGACCTTCAGTGGCCCGAATGGCCGAAAGCGCGCTCAGGATGGGTGCAAGGGCGCTGGCGGGAACGGCAGCCTCGCCGCCCTGTGCGGGCAGGGCATACCAGTCTGCGCCGATGAGGTCGCTCTGGATGGCGGTATTGCCCTCCAGCACCTGCACATGGGCGCTGGTCACGGCGGTCTCGCCGTCCATCAGGGTGATATCCGCCCGGTGCTCGCCCAGCGAAACCGTTTCAGGACGCACGAAGATGTAATCCACATCCAGCACGATGGGCTTGACGGTGGAAAAGCTTTCGGTGTCGGCCTCCAGCGTGATGGTGCCG
Source organism: Clostridia bacterium (assembly GCA_017517815.1). The sequence goes on from JAFWYA010000076.1 coordinate 105,887, forward strand.
CTGAAGCCGCTGCCGGCGGAGAGCTGCTTGACCAGCTTTTCAGCCACGGTGTAATCGGTGGCGGCCAGCGCGGGCATGGCGGCCATCATGCAGGCCACGAACAAAGCCAGAAAACGTTTCATGGGCAATCCTCCTTTTGTTAAAGAGCGTCGACCATTTCAAGGAATGCGGCGTAGTCTTCGCTGGAAAGGTTGTCGCGGATGAGGGCTGCGTCCTCCTCCGGAATTTTGGTCAGGGCGATCAGCAGCCGCCCGGCCAGGTTCTGGGTGATCTCGCCCATGAGCGCGTCGAGGGTCTCGGCATCGGCCGTATCCAGATCGACGGTCTGCATGGTGTCGGGTGCGGTGTAGCCCGCAAGGCCGATGGGCGGCGCGCCCACCAGATAGTCCTGCGGCTTTTCGGGTATTTCAATGTTTTGCATCAGGCTGCTCGTGGCTGAGGCGTCGTCGCTGACGGCAAACAGCACGCCGGACTGCGCGGCCTGCACAAACAGGCGGGCGGGCTCTTCGTCAAAGAGCAGCTGCATATCGGTATGGATCACCTTGCCGGTTTTCTGCTCAATGCCCACCGTGCCGCTGAGCACGCCGCTGCCCTCGGAGGAGGTCAGCTTCATCTCGGGGGTAAAGGTGATGGTTGAGGTGGAGGCCTTTTCGCCTTCCACAGTGCGCACGGCCTTCGACACGCTGCCGTTTACGGTGCGCACATCGCCGCTGGCCTGGCCGTTCAAATCGTAGGTCCAGGTGGTGGTGATGTTGCCGTCGGCATCCTTAATGGCGGCGGAGCTTTCGCCGGATACGAGCAGCTTGTCATCGGTGCGGCGCTTGAGGCTTGCGCCGATCTTGCGGGTGTCGACCGCCTTTTTGGACTTGAGCAGCTCATACTTGAAGGTGTCGATGCGCGTGCCTTCCTTTTCAGTAAAGGCCCACTGGAACGCCAGGTTGCGCGCGATGCCGTCGGCAAAGGTGACGTAACCCTTCATATAAACAGCCAGATCGTCGCCGCCCTCGGCGGTTTGATACAATCCCACGATAAAGCCCTTGCTGACGCTCAGGCCTTTGATGGTTTCGCGGTAAGCGTCGTCCATGCCGCAGGAAAGCACCTTTTCGATCAGAGGGGCGATCTGCTCGCCCTGCTCTTCTGTCAGACGGGCGATGCGGCTCCATTTGGAGGTGGCCACGCCGGTGATCTTGTAATTGGCTGTCTTCTTCTCGGCAAAGGGCAGGATGGCGTCGGTCAGCTCACGGTAGCAGCCTTCCAGCTGGCTGATGGCGGCCAGCACGTCAAACTTCTCCTGCTGCTGCGCCTGGCCGCTGAACACGTCCATCGCAGAACCGGCGCTGGTGAGCATGCGGTTGGGCAGCAGGTCGCTGGTCAGCTGGGCGCCGTTTTCGGTCTGCTGTTCGGTCATCTTAAGCACCGGCTCGCCCGAAACGCAGATCTCCAGCGCGGTCGCGTCCTCTTCCGTCTGGGCGGAGATGCTCAGGTGCCTGAGCACCCCGTTGAGCATATCGACGGTCTGGTCGCCGTAGGGCGTAAGCGCTTTGATCTGCGCCGACATGGCGTAGTGCACGTCGCGGTTTAAGTCGATATAGGGGCTGATGGCGGCGCTCAGGCCCTGCGCACAGGCGGAGCCCGTCAGCAGGCAGAGCGCTGCGGCAAACGCGCACAGGCGTTTGAAAAATGAGGTCATGCTTCCTCCTCTGCTGCGGTCAGCCGCAGCTTTTCCAGCAGGCCGCGCATGGCGTCAAGCGTGGTCATCAGGTTGACCTCACGCCTCAGCGCCGTCGCGCCGCGCATGCCGTTGATGTAGTGGCCCACATGCTTGCGCATTTCCACCACGCCCAGGCGCTCGCCCTTGAAGGCGACCATCCATTCGGTCTGCAAAATGGCGGTGTCGATGCGCTCGAGCAGGGTTTCGCGCTGGATCTCCTTTCCTTCCAGCGCCTGCCGCGCTGTGCGGAACAGCCACGGATTGCCCATGCAGCCGCGGCCGATCATATAGCCGTCGGGGTGGATGACGTCGCGCATGCGCAGCGCGTCCTCGGGGGCAAACAGATCGCCGTTGGCCATGACGGGAATGGTGAGCTGTTCCTTCAGCCGGGCAATGGCTTCGTAATCAGCCGTGCCGGAATACTGCTGTGCGCGGGTGCGGCCGTGAAAGCTGATCCACTGCAGTCCCAGCTCTTGCGCTGCGCGGCCCAGCTCGATGGCGTTCATGGAATCCGCATCATAGCCCAGACGGGTCTTGACGGTCACAGGCAGCCAGGTGTGGCGCTTGACAGCCTCCATCAGCCTGTAGGCCTTTTCAGGGTCCAGCAGCAGGGCGCTGCCCTCGCCGCCGGATACCACCTTGCGGGCCGGGCAGCCCATGTTGATGTCGATGGAGGTAAAGCGCCCAAGCTCGGTCACGCGCTGGGCGGCTTCAGCCATTACGACGGGGTCGCGGCCAAACAGCTGCACGGCGGTGTTGGTTTCCTCGGGATGCACTTCCAACAGGCGACGGTAGGTGTCGTTGCCCTTCTTGGCGCACATGTAGCCGATGGCGCTCACCATTTCAGAGCATGCGTAGTCCGCGCCCAGCCGGTAGCACAAAACGCGCATGGGCCAGTCGGTGATGCCGGCCATGGGGGCCAGCAATAGAACGGGTTTTTTGTTGGTTTCCATCCTTTAGCGCTCCAGTACGCAGGGGAAGGCGGCGATGCGGCCGCAGGTGCCGGCGAAGGGAATGAGGGTCAGCTCGTAGGCTGCGCCGGGGGCCACGTCCTGCGGCGGAGGCAGGATGAAGCCGGCCTTCTCGCGCCACTGGGGCGCTTCGCAGGCGGTGAGCAGGGCGTAGGGCACGCCGTTTTCCTCCACGCTGGTCATGGGCAGGCTTCGCAGAATGGCGTAGCGCCAGCCGGCCTCGGTATCGGGCAGGGACAGGGCCATCAGCTGCGCGCCCACATAAATGCTGGCGCTGGAGCGGTAGCCGGTCTCCAGACGGGGACTGAGGGAAAGCATCAGGGTGATGACGTCGCCGTTGTTAAACGTGCGGCGGATCTGCTGCACCTGGCCCTGATTGACCGCCTGCGCCTGACCGCCGTTGAGCGACAGCTGCGCGGCGTCGGCATAGGAGGGGATGCGCACCTGCAGGGTGCAGCTGACGGGCTGACGGCATTCCACGCGGATGTCCACGCGCTGCTGGAACACGCCGCTGACCTGCGCGGTGAAGCGCACGGGCACGCCGCCCAGGCGGGTAAGGCAGCCGCCGGAGACGGGCATCATATAGGCGATGGTGTCGTCGTCGCGGCTGAGCCATACGCTGCGGCGCACGGCGTACAGCGCGCGAAGCAGAGCGCTCACGTCCTCACGCACGGGCTCGACCACGGTGCAGCTGTCGTCGTCTGCCAGACGGTTGGTGGGCGACATCGTGCGGATGCCGCTTTCCTCCACCACATCGGCCAGCATGTTGACCAGCAGCATTTCCAGCTTTTCAGCCATGGCAGGGTCGCCGCTGGCGCAAAGGGCATCCAGAAGCGCCTCGGCCTGCGCGCATACGGCGCTCAGTTCCACGGCGCGCGCAGGGTCGCGGCCGGCCAGATAGGGATCGGCGGAGAAAGCGCCGGAGGGCATGCCGTGATAGCGCGCAAGCGCGGTCAGACCGGCTTTGGCGGCGGCAGCCTCGCGGCCGGAGCCGCTGTACTGCGACAGCAGCGCGCTCATGGAAAGCGAATCCGCCATCAGCTTGCCGGTGGCAAAGCGCTGCATGCGGTCGTAATATGCCTGCTCCTGCGGAGTGTGCGCAGCCGTGTCGGGCTGGTACTCCGTCTGGAAGGGGAAGGAATGCATCAGGCCCGACACGTCCGGCAGGCGGGAGCGCAGCTGCTCCAGCACGTCCAGCAGGAAGGGCTGGCCGGTGCGGCGGTACAGGTCGATGCAAAGGCGCAGGGCGTCGGCGCCGATCATAAACAGCTGTTCCTCGCTCATGACGGGCATGACCTGCATAAAGGTGCGCAGCGCATCCAGCACGCGCAGCATGGCGGGCTTGTCGCGGTTCATGGCGGCGATCATCGCAGCGGCGCGGCAGGTTTCCACAAAATGCACGGGGGCTTCGGCCACACGCTGTGCGGCGGCTTCAACGTCCGGCACAGGAGGGGTTTGGGTGTAGCCGCCCAGCTTGGTGGCAAGGGTCGCGTCCAGCGCGGTCATCTGGTCGAGATCGACCATCTTCAAAACACGGTCGGTCAGCACCTTCTGAAGGCCGGCGGCGTTGACGGCGGCGTCGGAAAGTGTGGCATAGGCGGGGTCGACCAGAGGGGCGCGGCGGTAGGAAACGGCGGTAGACATGGAGCTTCTCCTCACAATCAGCGGCAAAAGCCGATAATACACTCATTCTACCTTATTATAGCGGAAAATAGCGTGAGGTCAAGATTTTGCGCAATGTTCAGCGCCCGTGTTCCCAAATCAGAACACGGGCGCTGAGAAGCATATGCGGTTTATCTGGGCGCGCAGTACAGCATGCGCACCACGGGCTCCACCTGCAGAGCAAAGCTGCAGGCAGGTTCGCCCCGTTCGCCGCTGAGCGCGCCAAACAGCACGCGCACGTCGCCCTGACGCACGTCGGCTTCGGAGCGTCCGCCGGTGCAAACGCATTCTGGCACCAGCGCCGTCATGAAGGCGGTGAGGTAGTTTTCCACGCTGCCGGTGAGCGCACGGTGGGTGTAGGAGGTATCGGTGAAGGAAATATCGCCCAGCAAACTCAGTCCGTTGTACTCCACCAGACAGCCCGCGGAGGAGAACAGCAGCCGCACGCACTCAGTTATGCTGCCCTCGCGTGCCTCAACACGCCACAGCGATCCGTCGCTGCGGGCGGTGAAGCTGAGCCGGTCGGTGTTTTCGCCCACGAAATCGCTTTCCAGAAAGCGCCTTGCGCAGGCGATGGCGTCCATGTCGGTATGAAGCGGCGTGGCAGCCGCCGCCCACGAAACGGCGGGGATGGCCTCTACGGTGGGCAGCGGCTCGCTTTCGCTGGTGCCAAAGGAGAATACCAGCAAAACGGCCGCAGCCAGCGACGCAAGCGCAATGGCCCAGCGGCTGCCCTTCACGCAGCGGATGACCGACGACACGCGCTGGCGGATGTGCTTGTCGGTGAAGGAGGCGCCCACGGCGTCGGCGCTGACCATGGCGTCGCCGCTGCGCTCCTTGGCGGATACGATCATGTCGGCATAGGCCAGGCGATCCATGTCGGGCAGGCGGGCGGTCACGCGGTCATCGCAGGCCATTTCACTGTCGCGCCAGCTCAGCCACGCGGCCATCCACACCAGAGGATTGAACCAGTGGATGGCGCAGCACAGGCTGCGCACCACACCCCACAGCACGTCGTGCGCGCGGCGGTGGCACAGCTGATGCGAAAGCACCAGCGTCAGATGTGCCCTTGGCGTATGCACCGGCAGCGCGATAAACGGGCGGATGACGCCTGTGATGCACGCAGCCGGAAGGCGGTCGACGTAGTAGACGGGCAGGGGCTTCACCCGGTAGCGGGCGCACAGCTCGTGCAGAAGCGCCAACTCCTCGCCTTCCAGACGGCTGACGCGGTTGCGGCGCACGCGGTCGCTGAAGCGGGTGGAGCGCCACCACAGCCAAAGTCCCGTGCCAGCCGCCGCGATCAGCCAGATGATCAGCACCCATTTGCCGCTCTCACCGCCCATGGTATGGTGGGCCAGATCGCGCAGCGGGCCGCTTTCGCCCGCGCCCACAAAGCTGGATACCGTGATGCTTGCGTCGATCACGCGCTGGCGCAACTGCGCCGCCACCGGGCGCGCGGCCACGTCCACCGAAAAGCCGGGGCGGAATTCGTCCATCAGCGGGTTGGGGATGCTGATAGGCAGCAGCAGCCGGATGGCGGCCAGAATCCACGACGCATAAACCGCACGGCTGCCCAGCCTTTTGCGGCCGATGGAGCGTACGGCGATGGAGATCAAAATGAAAACGCTGCCAAACAGCGTTGCTTCCAGCAGGTAATTGAAAACCGTCATGCTGCGCATGCATGTTCCTCCCTCAGGGGGCTTTATCTTTCGTACTTTGATATAGACGTATGAAAGTCCTGCTTTGATGCGCGAAAATTGTATTTTGACTGTTTTTATTGCTGTGGTATAATCAAAGGGAAATCAATCCCGGGAGGGAACCGATATGAAGAAATACGGCTGGCTGCTGCTGGCGCTGCTGGCGGCTTGGCCTGTGAACACGCTGGCGTATGGTATGGGCGACGGCGGCGTGAATATGCTGTGTGCGTTTGCGGCGCTTTTGTGGCTTGCGTTTGCACTGTGGAAGCGAAAGAAGATCGACCCGGCGCTGCTGATCGCCTCGGCGGGATTTGCGCTGGGGCTGGTGTTTGTGCTCAAGCTCCCGCACAGCTTTTCGTATCACGATCTGGCGGGCTATAACCCGGACTTCACCGGCGAAGCCAAGCCGGACGGGCATCTGGGCTTCATCGCCTATCTGGTGGAGTATGGAAAACTTCCAAACCATAACCCGCTCATCGACGGCTACACCGTGTTTTACAATCCGCCGCTGCACCACATTGTGCATGCGCTGTTTATGAAGCTCAACCTCGCGCTGGGCGTGCAGCTGGAGGCGGCCATCGAGAACCTGCAGCTGATCACCCTCGGCTGTGCTGCGGCCTGCACGCTGGTTACTATCGATTTGCTGCGCTTCCTTGGCGCAGGCAAACGCGGCACGCTGACCGGCGCGCTGCTGATGGCCTTTCAGCCGTGCATGCTCCTTTTCGGCGCAACGGTCAACAACGACATCCAGATGAACCTGCTGGTGATCCTTGCGATGCTCTTCACCGTGCGCTGGCACCGCACCCGCCATATGCGCGACATCCTGCTGTGCGGCGTGTCGCTGGGGCTGGCCATGGCCACCAAGCTGTCGTCGGCGCTCATCATTCCCTGCATCGCGGTGGTGTTCGCTGCGGCGTTCTTTCGCGACCTGAAGCAGTGGAAGCGCTACGTCGGCCAGTTTGCAGCCTTTTTGGCAGTGAGCGTTCCCGAGGCCGTCGCGTGGCCGGTGTATCACCTCATCGCCTTCAACGCGCCGCTCAACCATGTGCGCCTGCCTGCCGAAACCATCAACGTGTCGGCCTACTCGCTGTGGCAGCGCTACGGCATTCCGGACGGCAAGGCCATCCGCGGACTGTTCTACTCCGGCATTCGAAAGATCGACCACAACGTGTGGATGCAGACCCTCAAAAGCGGCATGTTCGACGAGCTTGCGCTGTTCAACGAGGGCACGCTGATGTGGTACGTCAGCTACATGGCGCTGGTGGGCTTTGCGGCGCTGCTGCTTGCGTCGCTTGCACTGTTCATCCGCTGGCTGATCAAGGGCAGGACCGACGGCATGACGAAGCTGTTCCTGTCCCTGTTCGGCGGCATCCTGATCGCCAATTACCTGCAGTTCACGCTGCAGTACCCCTACATCTGCACGTTCAGCTTCCGCTACATCATGGCGGTGCTGCCGCTGTGCGCCATTGCCTTCAGCCACTTTGCCGATACGGCAAAGCACGGGAAGTGGCTTCCCACAGTGTATTGCCTGCTGTTTGCTGCTGCGGTGGTATTGATTTACGCGATGTATTTCTTCGGCCCAAGCCAATTTGAAACGATAAGAGCCGCCTACTGGTAAGGCGGCTTTTTTATTGTGCGTCGAAAAATCTCGCCTGCGGCGATATTTTCCGCCGGCTGCTTAAGAAATGTTTCCGCCTGAAGGCGGAAACTGCCCGCCCGCCCGGCAAAGCCGGGCGATACGAATAAAATAGGAGGGGCTGCGGCCCCTCCTATACCTCCCTTTGGGGAGAAATCACAGTTTCCGGTTCATGATCGAAATGATCAGATTTCCATTTTCAAACACGCGGGCCAGCGAGCTTTCGTCCACCAGCTGGGCAAACTCCGGGATGGGGATCACGCTTTCCAAAAGCGGCAGGATGGTGAAGGCCACAAAGCACAGCATCACGCCCAGCAGGAACCCAAACACGCCGCCCATGAGCGCATCCAGATGCTTGAGCACCGGAAAGCGGAACACCGCGCGCAGCATGTTGATGAGGATGCTGATCACAATAAAGCAGATCACAAAGCAAAGCAGGAAGCACAGCACGTTGATGCTGACCGAAAGCACCGTCTGGTTGACGTAGTCGCCCACGGTGGTGGCCAGGTCGCCCAGCGGGCTGAACACCTGCTGCGACAGGTTGTGCTTTAAAAGCGTGCTTACCGATTCGGGCAGGCCGGCGCGGTCGACGATGGTGCTGATGTTTTCGGGCGAAAGGTGGCTTACGGCAAGGCTGCTTAAATCCAGATCGCCCAGCAGGCTCTGTGAGTCGGTATAGGTGCTGATCATGCGGGTGAGGGCGGTGTTGCTGCTCAGCACGTCCGACAGCTTGGGAAACAGCCAGAACGAACCCGCAAACGAGGCCAGCCCGCCGGCCAGATTCAGCACCGACTGGATGAAGCCGCGGTACAGGCCAAACAGCACGCACAGGGCCAGAATGACGATCACGGTGATATCAAGGGCGTTCAGGGGGCAGACCTCCTTTTCATCAGGTGCGCGGCGGCAGGGTGAGGGTGTAGACCTCCTCGCCCGAGGACACGATGATGCGGCCGCTGGACAACAGGCCGATAACCCGGTCGGCGCTGCCGTCGATGGGCAGTTCGTAGGTGGTGAAGCGGCGGTCGTTCATGCCGGCGCAGTAAAGGGTGTTGCCGCTCACGGCATAGATGGCGCGGTTCCAGATGGTGGCGCCGATGCAGCTGTCCGGCAGGGAATAGCGCTTGTCGTTATTGCCGCTGATCAGCCGCAGCTCGCGGATGTCATACATGCTTTCGGTCTGCGAGGTGGGCGCAAACAGCAGCAGCGCGTCGCCGCGCTCGGGCACCTCGTTGGCCAGATAGTGCCAGCCGTATACCAGCACGCTGGCGGAGGGATCCTCGCTGCCGCGGTCGTTGAAGGTGAGCATCTTGCGGGTGTTGATGGCGCGCAGCTTGCCGTTTTCATACACCATGGCGTAGGTGATGGGCTCGCCCAGCGACGTTTCGCCGGTGTTCATCTTGCCCACTTCAAAGGTGTTGAGGATGCTGTTGGCGGCGGTGCCGTACACGTCCAGCGCAAGCGTCCACATGTATTCGCCGTTTTTGCCGTAGAAGCCCACGTCCAGCAGGATGAGGTTGTTGTAGGCGTCGCTTTCCTCGTCCATGTGCGCGCCGGTGTGGTCCTTCACCAGCAGGCGGGGCGAATCCTCGTCGCCGATGACGGCGGCCACATACTGCTTGCCGATGCGCGCAAACTGGATGGCCTCGCCCAGATTGTCGTTGTAGGTGGAGTTGCCGTTGGCATCCAGAATAAACACGGTGGAGCCCACCCAAGCGGTGATCATGCTGTCGGAGCAGTGATAGCCGCCGTCGGAGCCCAGCTGGAACGACCACCTGACCGAACCGGTGTCGCTCATGCAGTGCAGGCTGACGCCGTCGTAGTACAGCACGTTTTTGCCAAAGGGGCGGATCTCTTCGCTGTAGGGGCAGGGCAACAGCGACGCGTTCACGCCGGAGGTGGGTTTGTCGCCAAACAGGCGCGTTGCGCCCCAGATGACAAGGCCCAGCACGGCCAGCATCAAAAACAGCAGCGCAAATGCCTTGGGACGGCTCATTTTGGGATTGACTCTCTGCATCGTTCCATTCTCCTGTGGGCTTCCATCATTCAACGCGCCAAAGCCCCATTTTCTTGCAGGCGCACTTTTCATTATATCCTGCGCGGGCGTGCAAATCAAGGGGCGCGGCAAAACGGGCATTGCAACGGGCGACGGTTTTGGGTACAATAAAACCGAAAGTTACTTTCGATTTTCCCGGGGAGGGAAGAAGAATGAAGAAATACATCATTGGCGATGTGGCACGCACGTTGGGCCTGACCACCGCCGGACTGCACTTTTTTGAGCGCGAGGGCGTCATAGAGCCGCGCAAGGGCGACGAAACGCGCCGCTTTTATGGCATGGAGGACGTGATCCGCCTCATCAGCTACAAAAAATACCGCAGCATGCAGCTGCCCCTGAAGGAGATCGCCCACCAGTTTTCGCCCGAAGGCGAAAGCTGCAGCGGTATTGTGGAAAAGCTGGGTGCTCAGCGTGAGCGGCTGATGGAGCTTGCGCGGCAGTATGAGCAGATGGCGCAGGACGTGGCATGGTTTGAGGAAAGCATCGCCCGGGCAGATGCGTCGCTTGACGTGGTCGATCTGGCCATTATGCCGCAGACCTGCGTGCTGACCATCGGTGCGGACGGCATCATCAGCCCTGACAAACACCAGCAGAAGCTGGCCGCGCAGTGGCTGGATCACCTGCCCTCCACAAGGCTTGGCGTCTGCAGCCCCGGCCCGGGCAAAGCGGTGTTCTGCTATGCGCTGCCGGGCGAGCGCGCCGTGCAGCTGGGGCTGGGTCAGTCGCCGGGGGCGCAGATGCTGCCGCAGAGCGTGGCACTGCACACCTGCCTGAAGCTGCACCGTCCCTATTTTGACAACCCCGCGCTGGCGTTTGAAACCCTGTGGCAGCAGATGGAGGCACGCGGCTTCCGCCAGAACGGTACGGCCATGGGCTATAACCTGTGCGTGGAATGCACGCAGGGCCGCCGCGACATCCTGTGCGAGGGATGGCTGCCCATTGCCTGAAGAAAAAGTGAAAAAAGGGTCTTGCATCCAAAGCCGCTTTCGGATGTATGATTGGAAAAGTGATTGATAAAAAATTATCAATCGAAGAACCATCTACTTCAGAAGGAGGACAAAACCCATGAAGAAGATCCTTTCTCTCATCCTGTGCGTGGCGATGCTGGCCATGTGCACCACCGGTTTTGCCGCTGACACCTTCGTTGGCGTCGGCACCAGCAAGATCGGCGGCCCCGACTCTCTGGAAGTCACCATCACCGTCGACGGCGGCGCTGTGACTGCTGTGGAAGTCACCAAGAACAACGAAACCCCCGGCATCGCTGACGCTGCCATCAAGCAGGTCCCCGCTGCGATCGTCGAACTGCAGACTGCGAATGTGGACGCCGTTGCCGGCGCTACCTTCACCAGCGAAGCCATCATGGAAGCAACCCTGAAGGCTGTGGAAGCTGCCGGTCTGGACGTGGCTGCCTGGAGCACCAAGAAGGAAGTCATCGTTGAGAAGGCTGCCGACGTGGAGCTGGAAGCTGACGTCGTCATCATCGGCGCCGGCGGCGCCGGTCTGGCTGCTGCCGTGCAGGCCAACCAGAATGGCGCTACTGTTATCGTGCTTGAAAAGATGGGCAAGGTTGGCGGCAACACCATCCTGGCCGGCGGCGCTCTGAATGCTGTGGATGACCGCAGCGAAACCGCCATCAAGCAGAACGACAGCGTGGAATGGCACTATCAGCAGACCCTGTCCGGCGGCGACTATCAGGGCGATCCTGTGCTGGTGCACACCCTGGTTGCCAACGCCTGGGACGGCGTGGAATGGCTGAAGGAACTGGGCATGGAGTTTGACGAAAGCAAGCTCTTCACCGTTACCGGCGGTCTGTGGGAGCGCGCCCACAAGCCCGTAATGCCCGTTGGCACCGGCTTCTTCGATGCCTACAACCGCTACATCGACACCCACGAGGGCGTTGAAGTGCTGCTCAACACCAAGGCTGAGGAAATCACCGTTGGTGAAGACGGCCGCGTCAACGGCGTCATCGCTACCGGCGAAACCGGCAACACCGTGACCGTGAAGGCCAACAACGGCGTGGTCGTGGCCACCGGCGGCTTTGCCAAGAACGTCGAACTGCGCCAGGCTTACAACACCCAGTGGGCCACCCTGGGCGAGCAGATCAAGTCCACCAACCATGAAGGCGCTACCGGCGACGGCATCAAGATGATGCAGAAGCTCGGCGCTGACTTCGTGCAGATGGGCAACATCCAGCTGCTGCCTCTGGGCGATCCCGAGACCGGCTCCCTGTCCGGCAACATCGAGCACAACGTTGAAACCCGTATCTTCGTCAACAAGGAAGGCAACCGCTTCGTCAACGAAGGCGGCCGCCGCGACGACATGACCAACGCCCTGTTCGCTCAGACCGACAGCTGGATGTGGATCGTCATGGACAGCGACAAGTACCCCACCGGCGACGAGATCAACAACTTCAACGAGTCCGTCAACGAGCTGATCGCTGCCGGCCGTGCCTTCAAGGGCGAGACCCTCGAAGAGCTGGCTGCCGCCATCAACGTGCCCGCTGAAAACCTGATCGCCGCCGTGGAAGACTTCAACGCTCACGTTGCTTCCGGCGAGGCTGACGCTTTCGGCCGCACCCTGTACGAGACCCCCATCGACAACGGCCCCTTCTATGCCGCTGCCCGCATCCCCACCGTGCACCACACCATGGGCGGTGTGCGCATCAACCAGTACACTCAGGTTCTCAACGAGAACGGCCAGATCATCCCCGGCCTGTACGCTGCTGGTGAGGTCACCGGCGGTATCCACGGCGCCAACCGTCTGGGCGGCAACGCTCTGACCGACACCGTGGTCTTCGGCCGCATCGCTGGCGACAGCGCTTCTCAGGCAAAATAATTTTGATCGGCGGAGAAACTCGCTGCGCGATTTTCTCCGCCGGCTTTGCACCGTTCGCCTGCTCGGCTGCGCCTCGCGGCCGGTGAACGGCGTAAGGAAAGCCTTGCTGCGCAAGGCTGCCGAAACCACCGCACATGTCGCTGGTTTCGGAATGAAAGTCGGAGGGCTGCGGCCCTCCGACGCCACCCTAAAAACCCCCGGCTTCTGCAAGGAAGCCGGGGGTTTTGGTGTATGAAAATCAGTATGCTTCGGTGGAGTTGCCGCCTTCGATGATGGTGCGGCAGCTGCCGTAGCCCACGCCCAGGCGGGCAGCGCCCATCTCGACGTACTTTTTGGCGGTTTCAAAGTTACGGATGCCGCCGGAGGGCTTCACCTTCGCACGGCCGGCCGCGGTGTCCAGCATGATCTGCACGGCCTCGACGGTCGCGCCTTCGCCGTTAAAGCCCGTGGAGGTCTTCACAAAGTCAGCGCCGGCAGCGATGGACACTTCCGTGGCCTTGCGGATCTGGTCGGCATTGAGCTGGCTGGTTTCAAAGATGACCTTCACGCCCACGTTCTTCGCGTGCGCCTCTTCCACCACCGCGCGGATCTCTTTTTCAACGGTGTCCCAGTCGCCGCCGCGGGCAGCGCCGTAGTTCATGACCATGTCGATCTCGTACACGCCCTGCGCGGCATAGTCGCGGGCAGTTAAGCGCTTGCTTTCCACGCCGCCGTAGCCATAGGGGAAGTCCAGCACGCAGCTGACCAGCGTTTCAGTGCCTTCGGTCATCTTTTTGGCCAGAGCGATGTCGCAGCCGCGCACGCAAACGGTCATGGCGCGCAGCTCAATGCATTCACGAATGGCGGCTTCCACCTCGGTGGGGGTCATGTCGGGCTTGAGGATGGCCGCGTCAAAATATCTTGCAATATCCATAAGGTACCTCCTGTTTTGTACAGTTGTTGTTTCTATTATAAACGAAGTTTGCAAGGCTGTCCACAGGGTGATATACTGTTTGCCGAGGAGCTGAAACACCATGAAGAAGACCTACGTGACCACCATGCCCAACCATATCGGCGCTTTTCTGGAGGCAAGCCGCTGCTTTGCGCAGCTGGGGGTAAACATTACCCGCGTCAGCTACAACAAGGCGGTGGACTCGCACACGCTGTTTATCGATGCCGAGGGCACTGAAGAACAGCTTCAAAAGGCCGATGAAATGCTCACGGCCATCGGCTATCTGCGCGCGCCCACGGGCGAGCGAAGCGTGGTGCTGATGGAGTTCCGCCTGCCGGACGTGCCCGGCAGCGTGACGGACGTGCTTGAACTGATCAACGAATATCAGTTCAACATTTCCTATATCAGCTCGCAGGAAAACGGCACCGACCATCAGCTGTTCAAGATGGGCTTGTTTGTGGACGACGCGTCGCGCATCGCGGCGTTTATGGAAAGCGCGCAGAAGCTGTGTCAGGTGCGGGTGATCGACTACAACCCCGCCGACAATGTGTATGACAACAGCATTTTCTACGAATCCTTCGTGTCCACGCTGGCCAATGCCATGGATGTGGACGCGCACCAGCGCGAGGAGCTGCTGGTGAACGCCAACCTCGCCATGCAGACGCTGGACGAGCGCGGACTGTCGCCCTACCGCACGTTTGATTCCATCAGCCGCTTTGCCGCGCTGCTTGCCGAGGGCCGGGGCGATGCCTTCCAGCCGCGCATCACGCGCCACGCCGTTACAAATGACACCACGATTATCGTCATCGAGCCGCCCTGCGGCAGCAACACCATCATTCTTCAAAATGGGCAGGACGTGCTGTTTATCGACAGCGGCTACGCCTGCTATCAGCCGGAGATGCTGCCGCTGCTGCGCAAGCTCCTGCCGGATTTTGACGCCATGCACAAGCGCATCCTCATCACCCATGCCGACGTGGATCATTGCGGATTGCTGCCCCTGTTTGACGAGGTGATCGCCAGCGCGAAGAGCGCCGAATGCCTGCGCCTTGAATGGGAGGGCAAAGACGGCTTCCGCGAGCAGAACGCGCTGCACAAGCCCTACATCCGCATCTGCAAGGTGCTTACAGGCTACGGCAAGGTGGATCCTGAAAAGGTGCTCACCCCGTGGGCCGACCCCGGCCCCATGCGCGGGGCCCTCAGGCAGATCGGCTTTTTTGACTTTGGCGAACTGCACTTTGAGGTGTACGAGGGCAAGGGCGGACATCTGCCCGGCGAGATCGTGCTGATCGACTACGAGCACCATCTGGCCTTCACGGGCGACGTGTACGTCAACCTCAAGGGCATGACCGCCGAGCAGGCGCGCTACAACCAGTATGCGCCCATCCTGATGACCAGCGTCGATACCGACCCCGCCCTGTGCGCGCAGGAGCGCAGCGCTGTGATGCAGCGGCTGGGCGCGGGCAGCTGGAAGATTTTCGGCGCGCACGGCGCATGCCGGGAATACAGTTTGAAGGCGGAATAACAAAACCCGGGACAGTTTGTCCCGGGTTTTGCTTTACAGTTTTGCACAGTCCGACGGCATCAAAAATGCGCCGCGGGGGCTCAGACTGAGCGGGCCTGCCTGCGCGCCGTCGGGCAGGCAGCTGCGCTTGAACTGCTGCGTCTGAAAGCGACGCAGAAAGGTATCAAGCGCCGAAGCGACATCCTCTCCGGGGAAAACCTGCGACGCAAGCAGAAGCAGCCGTTCGCGGTCTGCGCCGTCGCGCAGAAAATGGTACAGGAAAAAGTCGTGCAGCTCGTAGCTGCCCAGAATGTCCTCGGTGCGCTGGCCGGGCAGAAGCTCGGGGCTGACCGGCGTTGCGATCACATCCGCGCACACGTCGTGGATGACATCACCCATCTGCGCGCTCACATGGTCGGTCAGTTTGCGCACCAGCGTTTTGGGAATGCTGGCGTTCACGCCGTACATGCTCATGTGGTCGCCGTTGTAGGTGCAAAAGCCCAGCGCCAGCTCGCTCATGTCGCCGGTGCCCAGCACGATGCCGCCCACTTTGTTGGCGTAGTCCATCAAAATCTGCATGCGCTCGCGCGCCTGCGCGTTTTCGCAGGTCACGTCGCCCGCATTCGGGTCGTGGCAGATATCGGCAAAGTGCTGGCTGACCGCCGCACCGATGGGAATTTCCAGCGCAGTCACGCCAAGCAGCTGCATCAGCCGGCATGCGTTGGAATACGTGCGCGCGCCCGTGGCGCCGCCCGGCATGGTGATGGCAAAAATGCCCTTGCGGTCAAGGCTCAGCCGGTCAAAGGCGCGTACGGCAATCAGCAGCGCAAGGGTGGAATCCAGCCCGCCGGATACGCCCACCACCAACTTCTTGCAGCCGATGGCATGCAGGCGTGAAACCAGTCCCATGGTCTGCCGCATGGCGATCTCTTCCGCATCGCCGGTCACAAAGGGCAGGCGGCTGATGGGCCGCAGCAGCGGCGGCTGAATGGGCAGCGGATCATCCAAAGCGATGCAGTCAGCCATTTCAGCCACCCAGCCAGCCATGCGGCGGCGATAGGCGATGGACTGCAGGTCGATATCGGCCGCAGCCTGACCGCCGGTGAGCGCATAGCGCTCGCCCTGCGCAAGGCATACGCCGTCCTCGTAGACGGCGGTGTCGCCTGCATAAACGTGATCGCCCGTGCTTTCGCCAAAACCGGCGTTTGCATAGACAACCGCCGTCAGACGGGAAATGATTTCAGCGGGCTGATGCGCGGGGCTTGCGTCCGGCAAAAGCATCATCTGCACCGCAGAATGGGCCTGCCAGATGGAAAACATGCATCCGCCCAGCGAAAACAGCTGGCTTTGCGTACCTTCGCTGAACCACCGGCGCTGCTCCCGCGCAGGAGTAGGCTTGGGCACGATGGCGCGCACGCTTCCATTTTGAAGGACTGCCGCACAGCTGCAAAGCCTTCCATTTACCTCGGCAGGCAGGCCCACCACGGCGGCGATGCCCTGCGTATGTACGGCAACGGTTTCAAGCGCCTCGCGTGCGCGGGTGAGCACATCCGGCCGATAAAACAGGTCGCCAAGCGTGGCTCCGGTCAGGCAAAGTTCCGGAAACAGCGCCAGCTGCACGCCTTTTTTCCTGAGCGCGTCCAGCGCAGATGCGATCGCCTGCGCGTTGTGCGCTGCATCGCCCAGACGGATGGGTATGCTGACGGCGGCGGTACGAAGGAAGTTTTTCATGCGGATGCACCTCCCGGTTTTGAAAACAGGCGGCCATAGGCCGCCCGGTGATTACGATACGCGAATGAGCATATTCTTCTGTTCGTCCATCTCCACGGTGATGAGATGGTCTTTTTCCATGGCCTTGAGCAGGTCGCTGAAGCGCTTGAAGCCCAGCTTCTTTTCGGAAAAATCCGGATAGCTGGCCTGAATGTCGGCCTTGAGGATGGAGGGATTGATGCGCTCGAAGCCATCCTCCTTGTAGCGGGAGAGCTGCTCGCCCATGAGCGCACGCCAGTTGTCGCGGTTGATCTCGGGGGCGGCTTCCTTGCCGGTCTGGGCCAGGGAGATCATGACGTTGTTGTTGTCGTTGCGCACGCTGAGCTGCCCGAACTGTTTGGCCAGCTTTTCCAGCAGCTTGAGGAATGTGGCGCAGCCAAAGGCTTTTTCGTTAAAATCCGGACGCAGGCGCAAAAGAATGCCCTTCAGCTCGCTGGCGTACAGCTCGTCGCGGTCGTTCTGCTCGTCCAGAATGCCGGTTAAAAGCTTGTTGAGCTCCTGCTCATCCAGCGGCTCCTTGTCGGCAGCGGCCTTCTTTTTGCCGCTGGGCTTGCGGGTGCGGCCGCCCACGTTTTCAAGGAACTGGAATTCGTTGCAGGCGTTGATGAAAATGTTGCTGGCAGCTGCCGAACGGCTGATGCCCAGCACGAATTTGCCCATGCTCTTCAGCCTGCCCACCAGCGGCGTGTAGTCGCTGTCGCCGGATACAATGCAGAAGC
This sequence comes from Clostridia bacterium, assembly GCA_017517815.1. The sequence continues at coordinate 123,373 of JAFWYA010000076.1, forward strand.
TGTCGATGAGCGGATTGGTGTAGGCTACTTCCAAAGCGTCCAGCACGAGCAGAATGTCGGCGTTGTTCTTCTGGCTGATGCCGTAGCGCAGGCTGGGAACAACGGTAAAGGTGTTGGACAGAAGTACTTCCTTTAAATCGGAGTACTGGTCGGTGTAGCCGTAGACCTTGCCCAGCAGAATGTCGCCGCGGATCTTTACCTTTTCCAGCACGGAAAGCAAAGTTTCCACCTTGGCGCCGCAGTTTTCAAGGTCTACAAAAAGGGCGAATTTGGCCATTGGGTTCTCCTTAGATGCGGAAGGTGTACTTGTCGCCGCGAATCCACTGACGGCTCAGGTGCAGCGGCTCGCCGTGCTGGTTGAGCACCAGCTCGTCCAGCAGCAGCAGCGCATCGCCCGGCTGGCAGCCCAGATGGCGGCTCACAAAGGGCGTGGCATGCCCCAGGGAAATATCATGCACGGCTGATTCGGGAATCAAACCGTTTTCGCGCAGCAGGTCGTAAAGCGAATCGGTTTCGGCGGTGCGCAGAAAGTCGTAACGGGCCGGGAAACGGTTGATCTCCAGCATCACGGGCTCGTCGTCGCACAGGCGCAGACGGCAGACCTCAAGCACCTGCTCGCCGTCTGAAAGGCCCAGCTTTTCGCGGTCTTCGTCGGTGGAGGCGATGACTTCGCTGCTGATGAGGCGCGCCGAGGCGGTGTGGCCCATCTGACGGCAGGCCTCGGAAAAACTGGTGATGTGCTGCAGATTTCGCTGAATGCGCTCGTCGGCCACAAAGGTGCCCTTGCCCTGACGGCGCACCAGCAGGCCCTCCTGCACAAGGTCAAGCATGGCCTTGCGCACGGTGACGCGGCTGACGCCGTAGGTGTCGCACAGCACCTGCTCGGAGGGAATGCGCGCGCCGGAAGGGTACACGCCGGCGGTGATGTCGTTTTTAAGCCTTTGCATCAGCTGCTGATACAGCGGCGACTGGCTCTTTTTTTCAAGGGGTTTGTCCTGCATTGTGCAGACCTCCGTTATTCAATGCCCATGAAGGCAAGCAGACCGGTGTATTCCATCCACGCGACCACGTCGGAAATGATGCCTGCGGGCATTTCCAGCACAAAGGGCACGGCGGCCAGCGCGATGGTGGGCGCAAAGCGCTCCTTGTATTCGGCCATGAAGCTTTCGTTGAGGTGGAAGAAGTCGTCCTGATTATCGATGGGACGGTCGTAGACAGCGGTGTAGGGCAGCTCCTCGACAAATGCGGTGCATTCCACGCCAAAGGCGCGGCGGCCGGTTTCGGGGTGCACCCAGTCGATGCTGAAGTCCATGTCGTAGGGCTTTTCTTCAGCGGTGCGGCTGTAACGGTAGAGGAAGGTCTGCGGCACCAGCTCGTACCAGCTGAGACCCTCGCCGCCCAGATCGACGGTCACCTCGCCCTCGGCAGACAGCGCATTGCCCAATCCATTGGCAGTGACGCGGGCGTACAGCCATTCTTCCTCTTCCAGAAGGACGGTAAAGTCAAAGGCGCATTCGCTTCCGGTGTTCTGCCATGCGGCGGTAAAGACGTAGCCGTCCTCGCAGGGCAGCTCAAAGCGCCAGCCGTCAGCATCCTTTTCAAACACGACGGTCTCGCCCAGCAGCCACTCTTCCTTTTCGCCGTCGACGGTGATGGTCATGCCCATCGCGTTGGGGTCGAGGTAGTTGAGAATGTCCTCCAGATAGGGCAGCTTTTCAAGGAAAACATAGTCGCCGCCGAAATTGGTCATGAGGGAGGTGAAGTAATAGTAAATTTTGTAGTTGATGTCCTCGCTGGCCATGAGGCTGAGCTCTTCGCAAAGGGCGTACAGATCGTCATAGCTGACGACGCGGCTGCCCTCGCCGCCAAGCATGCGGACGATGGGCTCGCCGTACATCTGCAATAATTCGACGGTGGCCTCGGGATACAGCGGCACGGCAAGCAGCTGCGTGGGCAGACCCATGAAGTAGTAGCCCTTGAGCATGAACTGGAAGAAGTTGTGCATCTGGAAATGCACGCTGGCCCCGTCCAGCGCAGGCGAACGCAGGTAGCGGAAGTTGCAGTAGCCGTCGTACTCAAAGGGCACGATGGGCTCGCCGTTCAAATCAAGCGAACCGTCGAGCATCACACGGCTTAAAGGCTTGGGAAAGCTTTGCGCCTTCACTTCGCCCGACAGGCTGATCTTGCTGAGGAAGGTCTCCCAGTCGGCATAGTGCGCTGCGCCGTCCTGCGGAAAACCGTCGGCATAAAAATGGACGGACGCATCAAAATCAGCATAGGTGACGGGCGTGCCGTCGTTGATCTCGTCCTGCGCCAAAGCCCATACAGGCAACAGACAGATGCACAGGCAAACCGCCAGCATGCGGAAAAACAATTTCTTCATACAGGAAACCCTCCTTTCCAAAGGAAAACAATTCATTCAAGCGAGCCGACGCACCCGTATGTGCGTCGGCGGTCTGCAAACGCAACCCCAAACTCTACACCCCCCCGCGAAGCGGAGTGGGGTCCAGGGGCACTGCCCCTGGGGGTGCAGGGCGTCAGCCCTGCTGTTGCTTGGCGCGGAAGGCAGCGCGGGCGCGCAGCTCGTGGTTCAGCTCGCGCTTGCGCATGCGAAGAGACTTCGGGGTGATCTCCAGCAGCTCGTCGTCGTCAATAAACTCCAAGCACTCCTCAAGGGTGAGCGGCTTGATGGATACCAGACGCAGACTGTCTTCGGAGGCGGAGGCGTTGCGCATGTTGGTAACGTGCTTCTGACGGCAGACGTTGACGACCAGATCGTCGGGACGTGCGTTCTGACCGCAGATCATGCCCTTGTAAACGGGGGTCTGAGGCCCAATGAACAGGGTGCCGCGCTCCTGAGCGTAGAACAGGCCGTAGGAGTTGGACTCGCCGTCCTCGTGACAGACCAGCGCGCCCACGCTGCGGTGGGGAATGTCGCCCTTGACGGGCTCGTAGCGCTCGAAAACGCTGGACATGATGCCTTCACCGCGGGTGTCGGTCATGAATTCAGAGCGGTAGCCGAACAGGCCGCGGGAGGGAACGAGGAACTCCAGACGCACGCGGTCAAAGCCGTTCATGTTCTCCAGAACGCCGCGGCGGCGGCCGATCTTTTCAATAACGGCGCCGGCGTAGGCCTGGGGCACGTCGGCCACCATGCGCTCGACGGGTTCGCACTTCACGCCGTCGATCTCCTTGTAGAGAACCTGCGGCTTGGATACCTGGAACTCGTAGCCCTGACGGCGCATGTTTTCAATAAGAATGGACAGGTGCAATTCACCGCGGCCGCAGACTTCAAAGGCGTCGGGGGTCTCGGTCTCCAGCACGCGCAGGGAAACGTCGGTCTGCAGCTCGCGCATGAGGCGGGCGCGCAGATGGCGGCTGGTAACGTATTCGCCCTCGCGGCCGGCGAAGGGGCTGTTGTTGACGGAGAAGGTCATGCGCACGGTAGGCTCGGTGATGGACACAAAGGGCAGTGCCTCGACCAATTCAGGATGGCAGACGGTGTCGCCGATGGAGATGTCCTCAATGCCGGACATGGCCACGATGTCGCCCATGGAGGCCTCCTTGGCGGGCACGCGCTTGAGACCGTCAAAGGTGTACAGGGCGGAAAGACGCAGCGGCTGGCTGGTTTTGCCGGTGTCGATGTTGGTGGTGATGACCTGCATGCCCTCGGTGAGCTTGCCGCGGCCAATGCGGCCGATGCCGATGCGGCCCACGTAGTCGTTGTAGTCGATGGTGGAAATGAGCACCTGAGCGGGGCCCTCCATATCGCCCTCAGGCGCGGGCACGTGCTCAAGGATCACGTCAAACAGGGGCTTGAGGTTCTCGGCAGGCTCGCTGAGATCCAGTGTGGCAATGCCCTGACGGGCGCTGGCATAAACGATGGGACGGTCCAGCGCGGTCTCGTCGGCGCCCAGCTCGATGAACAGGTCAAGCACTTCGTCGACCACTTCGTCGCAGCGCGCGTCGGGACGGTCCATCTTGTTGATGACGACGATGACGGGCAGCTTGAGGTCAAGAGCCTTGCGCAGCACGAAGCGGGTCTGGGGCATGGGGCCTTCAAAGCTGTCAACGAGCAGCAGCACGCCGTCGACCATCTTCAAAACGCGCTCCACCTCGCCGCCAAAGTCGGCGTGGCCGGGGGTGTCGACGATGTTGATCTTGGTGTCGCCGTAGAAAACAGCGGTGTTCTTGGCCAGAATGGTGATGCCGCGCTCACGCTCGATGTCGTTGGAGTCCATGACGCGGTCGGCGACCTGCTGGTTTTCGCGGAAGACGCCGCCCTGCTTGAGCATTTCGTCTACCAGAGTGGTCTTGCCGTGGTCAACGTGAGCGATGATGGCGATGTTGCGGATGTCGTTGCGAATCATAAAATGATGCTGCCTTCTTTCCATTCACTAAAGGTCAAAATGTTTGTTTTCCACCTGCGCCCGTGAAACGGGCGCAATCTGGGGTCCAGGGATGCTGCGCACGGCAAATGTATCGGAACAATCGCCGACCGCAGGTCGCCCCTGGCGGGGTGCAGGGGTGGAACCCCTGCTCACTCGTATACCGTCCTGATGGCCGTCTCGGCCAGCTCGAGGCCGGGGTTGTTTTCCTCGGCGAGGCGGATGGACCAGTCGTTTTCGAAGAGGAGCACTTCGCGGTCCTCGCTGTCAAAGCCGCGGCCGGAGGTGGAGGTGAGCTTGAGGTCCTCCACGGGCTTGGGCGACTTGGTCACCCAGCGCACAAAGCGGAAGGGCAGGCGGTCCATGAGCATGTTGACGCCGTATTCGGTCTTGAGGCGGTGCTCCAGCACTTCAAACTGAAGTACGCCGACCACGCCCACGATGAATTCCTCGCGGCCGGTCTCGGTGCGGCGGAAGGTCTGGATGGCGCCTTCCTCAGCCAGCTGCAGAATGCCCTTCAAAAACTGCTTGCGCTTCATGCTGTCCTCGGGGCGCACACGGGCGAAGTGCTCGGGCGCGAAAACGGGGATGGAGGAGAAGCGCAGCTTGGGGCCGGCGGACAGAGCGTCGCCCAGATGGAAGCAGCCGGGGTCGAACAGGCCGATGATATCGCCGGCATAGGCGGTTTCGACGGCCTCGCGCTCATCAGCCATGAACTGCTGGGGCTGCTTCAATTGAATCTGCTTGTCGGTGCCGGAATGGTACACCGTCATGCCCTTGGTAAACTCGCCGCTGACGATGCGCACAAAGGCCAGACGGTCGCGGTGAGCGGGGTTCATATTGGCCTGGATTTTGAAGATGAAGCCGCTGAAATAGGGGTCGGTGGGCTTGATCTCGCCGATGTCGGCCTTGCGGGAAAGCGGAGGAGGCGTGATGGAAAGGAAGGCCTCCAGGAAGGGCTCCACGCCAAAGTTGGTGACGGCGGAGCCGAAGAACAGGGGAGTCAGCTTGCCGGTGAGCACGGCCTCCTTGTCAAAGGGGTCGCCCGCTTCGTCCAAAAGCTCGATCTCGTCGTTGAGACGGTCGATGTAGTGCTGCTCCAGCACGCCTTTGGCCTCGGGGGAGTTGGGATCGATGACGAGCGTGTCGGCCTTGCTCATGCCGTGGTTGCCGCCGGAATACAGCAGCACCTTGCCGATGTCGCGCTGGTATACGCCCTGAAAATCACCGTCGACGCCGATGGGCCAGTTCATGGGGCAGGAGCGGATGCCCAGCACGTTTTCCAGCTCTTCCATCAGTTCAAAGGGGTCCTTGGCGGCGCGGTCCATCTTGTTAACGAACGTGAAGATGGGAATGTTGCGCATGCGGCAGACTTTGAACAGCTTGATGGTCTGGGCCTCAACGCCCTTGGCGGCGTCGATGAGCATGACGGCCGCGTCGGCCGCGACCAGCACGCGGTAGGTATCCTCGCTGAAGTCCTGATGGCCGGGGGTGTCCAGAATGTTGATGCGGCAGCCGTCGTATTCAAACTGCATGGCAGAGGACGTAACGGAAATGCCGCGCTGCTTTTCAATCTCCATCCAGTCGGAGGTGGCGTGGCGCTCGGCCTTTCTGGCCTTGACGCTGCCGGCCTGGCGGATGGCGCCGCCGTAGAGCAGCAGTTTTTCAGTCATGGTGGTTTTGCCGGCGTCAGGGTGGCTGATGATGGCAAAGGTGCGGCGCTTCTCGATCTGCTCAAGCTGCGCTGCGTTCAAAGTGGCTTCGCTCATGGGGATTGCTTCCTCGCTTCCTCAAAATCCGAAATAACACATAGTACAACAGCCTATTTTACTACGAGCACAAAAGCGCTGTCAAGGCAGACATTATCAAATGTATTGAGGGTTTGCCTGACGGCATAAAAAATGCTATACTGTTCGTGTATTCATTGCTGTAACGCGGAGGATGATCAACAAATGGAATGGAAGAAATACCTGCGCAGACCGGAGGGTGCAGCTGCGGCGTCGGCTTTTCTGTGCGGATTGCTGGTGCACTGCTTCGGGCTGGTGAATATGCTGCATAACTACGACAGCATCATCGTTAATCCACAGGGATATGGCGTGGGCGTTGCCTCGGGTCGGTGGTTTCTGACTGTGCTTGGAGACCTGGTGCAGCGGGTGACAGGCAACTATAATCTGTCGTGGTTCAACGGTGTGGTATTCATTGCACTTGTGTCGCTCAGCGCCGCGGTGCTGGTGGGAACACTGGGCGTTCCTGTCGGAAAAATGACCGGTGCGCTGATCGGAATGATACTGGTTTCCTTTCCGACATCAACATCTGTGTTGTTTTTCCCCTACGCTGCGGGCTATCATGGAGTAGCGTTGTTGCTGTCGATTACAGCGGCATGGGCGCTGCTGCACGGCGGTAAAACAGGTTTTGTTGGCTCCATCTTTTGCATTGCCATGTCCATGGGCATTTATCAGGCCTATCTACCAGTCACGGTGAGCATTGTGGTGCTGGCGCTGCTGATACAGACGCTGAGGGAGAATGTGACCTTCCGGCAAATTTTCTGCAAGGGGCTGTACTGCTGCCTGAACATTGCTTTGGGTGTGGGACTGTACTTTGCTGCTGTTGAACTTTCCCTAAGTTTTTATCGGGTGGAGCTTCATTCTTATCAGGGCATCGATACCATGGGCCAGATCAGCATTGCCGAACTGCCGGGCCTGATTGTTGCGGCGGTCAAGGGTTTCTGCCTGCTTCCGCTGAGAGATTATTGTCAGCTGGCATCACTGCCGGTTCTCAAAGCCGGTTATCTGCTGGCTGGCATAGTCAGCATTGCACTGATCTGCACAACGCTGATCAGCAGGCGGAAGAAATTGCCGGTCATTATTATGACGGGACTGTTATGCGCGATTTTTCCACTGGCTGTCAATCTGATCGTGGTCATGTGTCCCAACAGCCATATCTATACGCTGATGGTATATCCCTTTGCAGTCGCACTGTGTATGCCTCTTGCGCTGTATGAAGCACAGCCTGAAATGAACAAATGGAAGCCTGCCGCACGAAAGACAACGACCGCAATTCTGCTGGCTGTGATCATGGGGAATGCCTATGTGGCCAACGTCAACTACACCGGATTGTACTATGCCAACCGTCAGACGGAAAACTATCTTAACGCGATGGTGGCGCAGGTGCGCATGACAGAAGGCTACGACAGCGAAAAGGAATGGGCGTTCGTGGGCGACAATGTGCGCGACCCGGCGCTTTCCAACGGCTGGAACAACGCCATCCGCATCGGCGGCAACACCACGGCTGGCGGCCTGATCAACGCTTATTCCCGTGAAGCATGGATCGAATTCTTCCTCGGCTGCCGCTTCCCCATGGCATGGCCGGAAACGGTGGAGGTGCTCAAAACCAATGAAGAAGTGCTGCAGATGCCCTGCTGGCCCGCACAGGGGTCGATCAAGGTGATCGGCGATCAGGTGGTCATCAAGCTGGAACAGCCCTGACGGCTGTCGCCGGACACAACAAAAACCCGGAGCAGAACGAAAATCTGCTCCAGGTTTTTGTGTGGAACTTTTACAAACTCAGCCGGTAATACCGCCTCATCCGGCCGTCATAGGCGGGCTGTACCAGAATGCACTCGTATCCGGCGCGCTCAAAATTGCGCCAGGAAGAGCCGTTTTCGGGGTCGACGGTGGCGTAGATGGCGTGGCCGCCTTCTGCACGCACCATGTCGGTGAACAGCTGCAGAAATTGGGTGTGTATACCGAGGCCGCGGTAGTCCGGGCGTACCAGCACGTCGTGGAAGTCGTAGGTGCCTTCGGGCGGCAGGCCCAGCACACGCGCGTAGCTGTGTTCGCCGCGCCGGACGCCGGCGGTGATGGCTGCATAACCGGCCAGACGGTCGCCGTCAAAGTAGCCGATGGCTTCATCGCCCTGCAGCCAGAAATCAAATTCCCATTCCTCAGAGGGGAAAAACCAGCGCGGGTCGGGCAGCGCGGCCAATACTTCGTCCTGCAGGCGCATCATCTGCGGTTTGTCGTCGAAGGTGAGCTTGCGGAGGGTGAGGTCGCTTAAGGTCATGCTTTCAGGCTCCTTTTCCGGATAGTGCAAAATGCCGTCTGCTATTATACGCCTGTTTGGGCAAAATGCAAACACCTGCCTGAAATGGTCGGCTTTTGTCCACCAAACCATATTGTTTGCAGAAAAACGTTTCCACCCCTTGACAAACACCCGAATATTATGCATAATGCATGCATAAACATTCACAGGAGGCAATTACCCATGGCATCCAAGAAGGAAATCAAGAAAGTTGTACTTGCTTACTCCGGCGGCCTGGATACGTCCATCATCATTCCGTGGCTGAAGGAAAACTATAATAACTGCGAAGTCATCGCCGTTTCCGGCGACGTGGGCCAGGGCACCGAACTGGACGGCCTGGAGGAGAAGGCTCTCAAGACCGGCGCCAGCAAGCTCTACATCGAAGACCTGAAGGAAGAGTTCATCACCGATTTTATCTACCCCACCATGCAGGCGGGCGCGGTGTATGAAGGCGAATATCTGCTGGGCACCAGCTTTGCCCGTCCCATCATTGCCAAGCGCATCGTTGAAATTGCCAAGGCCGAAGGCGCCGACGCCATCTGCCACGGCTGCACCGGCAAGGGCAACGACCAGGTTCGCTTCGAGCTGACCATCAAGGCCTTCGCGCCTGAAATGGCCATCATCGCTCCCTGGCGCGAGTGGGACATCAAGAGCCGCGACGAAGAGATCGACTACGCCGAGGCCCACAACATCCCCCTCAAAATCAACCGCGAGACCAACTATTCCAAGGACAAGAACCTGTGGCATCTCAGCCACGAGGGCCTCGACCTGGAAGATCCCGCCAACGAGCCGCAGTACAACAAGCCCGGCTTCCTGGAAATGGGCGTAAGCCCCGAGCAGGCTCCCGACAAGGCCACCTATGTGACCCTGCACTTTGAAAAGGGCGTGCCCACCATGGTGGACGGCAAGGAAATGAAGCCCGTTGAAATGATGGAATACCTCAACAAGGTCGGCGGCGAAAACGGCGTTGGCCTGTGCGACCTGGTGGAGAACCGTCTGGTGGGCATGAAGAGCCGCGGCGTGTACGAAACCCCCGGCGGCACCATCCTGTACCGTGCGCATCAGGTGCTGGAAACCATCTGCCTGGATCGCGACACCCAGCACTATAAGGAGCTGGTCGCCAACCGCTATGCCGAGCTGGTTTACTTCGGCCAGTGGTTCACCCCCCTGCGCGAGGCTCTGGCTGCCTTTGTCAGCGAAACTCAGAAGACCGTCACCGGCGATGTGAAGCTCAAGCTCTACAAGGGCAACATCATCAACGCCGGCGTCACCTCTCCCTATTCCCTCTACAGCGAGGAGATCGCCACCTTCAACGAGGATCATGTCTATGATCAGAAGGATTCTGCCGGCTTCATCAACCTGTTCGGCCTGCCGATCTCTGCCCGCGCTACCCTTCTCAAGGGAAAGATCTAAACAGCATTGCAAAGCCCGTCCGTTGAGGACGGGCTTTTTTTATGAAAAGAAAAGCCGCGGAAGCATAACGCTTCTGCGGCTTTGATATGCTTTTACACCAGACGGAAACCGTCCTGCGCCTGCATTTCCTGATAACGGCCGATCAGCTTCTTGATGCGGTCGTAGGGAGTGAGCAGCTTGCTGAGGCTGCGCTCATGGTTGAGGGTGGCAATGATGTACGCGGTGTACTTGGACATGTCAGCCTCGATGAACCAGGGAGCGGCCTGCAGTTCGGGCGTGCGGTAGGTGAGGTTGGTAGAGATAATGCGGTGGATGAGGCCCTCTTCATACGCCTGATGGAAAGCCTCCAGGCCGTTGGTGAACAGGCCGAAGGTGGCGGCGGCGAAGATGCGGTTGGCCTTGCGCTTCTTCAGCTGGCGGGCGAGGTCCAGAATGGAGTCGCCGGAGGAGAGGATGTCGTCGGAAACGAGGATATCCTTGCCCTCAACGCTGTCGCCCAGGTACTCGTGGGCGATGATGGGGTTGCGGCCGTTGACAAGGCGGGTATAGTCGCGGCGCTTGTAGAAGAAGCCCATGTCCAGACCCAGCACGGAGGAGTAGAAGATGTTGCGGTCCAGCGCGCCTTCGTCGGGGCTGACGATCATCATGTGCTCGCGGTCAAGATGCAGGTCCTTCTGCTCGCGGAACAGGGCCTTGAGGATCTGATAGCTGGGCATAACGCTTTCGAAGCTGCCGCGGGGGATGGCGTTTTGCACGCGGGGGTCGTGGGCGTCGAAGGTGATGATGTTCTGCACGCCCATGCCTTCCAGCTCCTGCAGCATCAGGGCGCAGTCCAGGCTTTCACGGCTGGAGCGGCGGTGCTGACGGCCTTCGTACATGTAGGGCATGATAACGTTGACGCGCTTGGCCTTGCCGCCGATGGCAGCAATGATGCGCTTGAGATCCTGATAATGGTCGTCGGGAGACATGGGCACCTGCATGCCGTACATCTTGTAGGTCACGTTGTAGGCGCCGGGATCGCACAGAATGTAGATGTCGTAGCCGCGCACAGAATCCTTGATGATGGCCTTGCCTTCACCCGTGCCAAAGCGCGGGCAGTGGGCCTCAATCAGGAAGTCCTTGCGGTTAGCGCCCATCTGCGTATACAGAGGGGTGTTGTCTTCCAGAGCGGCCTGCTGCTCATACCATTTCATCAGATATTCGTTGATCTTCTGGCCGGCTTCTTCGCAGCCGGGCATGGCGATGATACCGAGGGGGCCGAAGGGAACCGTCAGAAGGTCGTTGTTCCAGTTGCTAACAAAGTCCGTCACAGTCATTCTCCTTTTGCTGCTCGCGTGGGAAAGTCGATGTGAGAATCACACATAGTATACAGCAAAAAAAGGCGTATGAAAAGATGTGCGCAGCAAAAAAGCAAACATTTTGTCGCTTTTTGTGAAAAGGTTCCATCTTGGAGGGGGCATTCTCATATAGGTTTGTGCATACGATTGCGCAAAAGAGCGTTTTTGATCTTCAAAAAGGGGGCGGATCATATGCCGTTATGGCTGGCGGGGGCGTGCGTTGCGGTACTGCTTGTGTTTTCCACACAGGCTATGCAGGCGGCGCAGACGGCTTTGCATGTGTTCGTAGGCGGGGTGCTGCCGGCGCTGTTTCCCATGACGGTACTCAGCAGACTGCTTCCGGTTCGCAAAAAAGACGAACGTTTTGCAAAAAATGATGCTCTATGTACGGCTTTGTTTGCATTTGCAGCAGGCTCACCGGCTGCTGCGCAGAGGGTGAGCACATCGCATACAGCGCAGGAATGGCTGTACGCCCTCACCGGGGTTATGAGCCCCATGTTTTTCACCGGCACGCTGGCAGGGTGGACGGGAAATGCAGATGCGGCGCGGCGGATGCTGGTGCTGCACTGGGCAGGTGCAGCGCTGACGGCACTGATCTGGAAATGCCTCATACCGCAGCAATCACTTCAGACGCAGCCCAGTGCTGACCAGCGCATTGCCCTGCCATCAGCCATCGGCGGCGCGGCACAGAGCATGCTTGGCATATGCGGCGCAATGATGCTGTTTTCCGTGGCGGCAGGCGTGCTGCGCGCGGTGATGGAACGCCTGTTTCCGCTGTGGACAGCCCAAAACGCCGTGCTTTTGAGTGTGGCATGGGCTGTTCTGGAGATCGGCGGAGGTGCGCATGCGGTATTGCAGGCTTTTGCATCTCCGCCGTATGCGCTGCTCAGCGCCCTGTGCGCATTCGGGGGATTGAGCATATGGATGCAGAATTTGCTGTTCTGCGCGCAAAGCATACGCCCCGCAAAGCTGCTTGGGATGCGCATGCTTCACGGGGCGTTGTGCTATGGGCTGGGTTTGCTTATTTTTCCTTGAAGATCCAGAACTTGCTGATGACGTAGTTGAACACCATCACAAACACCAGCACAAAGATGCGGTTGACGATGTTGCTCACGCCGATGAGTTTGAGCAGCAGCATCAGGCCCTGCTCAAACACCAGGAAGCTCACGATGCGGCCGCCGGCAAACTGCGCAAGCTCGGTCAGGACGGAAGCCTTGGTGCCGCCCTTCACCTGGAACACCATCACGCGGTTGATCCAGAAGGCAAACAGCACGGCGATGACCCAGCTGACGGTGTTGGCGATAGACACCTGCATGCCCGTGGCGCGGTTGATGGAGTCGATCACCCACAGGATCACGCTGCCCTCAAGCGGCTGGCGGTCGGCCAGCAAAAAGCACATGCCGTAGCTGACCACCATGCTCAAAACGGTCGTCAGGCCGCCTGCGATGAGGTAGCGCAGCAGCTCGTACTGCTTCTGATGTGTTTCAAGGTAATTTTTGATCTTCTGAATCATGAAAAAATGCTCCTCTCAGTCTTCCCCGTGATCGCCCCGGGCATAGTCGCAGCCAAGCAGATCGGCCATGGGCAGGGTGACGGGCGTTTTTTTGCCGATGCGCAGGGTAACGGCAGCGTCGTCATAGGCAACGACCTCCACCGTCTTTTGCACCATTTGTCCTTCCAGCAGAAACACGGCGCGGATCTTGCGTCCATGCTCCAGCGCGTAGCGCAGAAACCTTGTCATTGGCGGTATTCTCCGGGTACTTCAAAAATGCGGTTGTACCCTCCGGCGGATTCAAACACCAGCGGGAACATGCCTTCCAGCGCCTCTTCATTGAGATCATACTGGCCGTCGGCGCGCTCGTAGGCGCTGACGTAGATGTATTGTACCTGATATTTGCGCAAAAGGTCAAGGTTTGCCGCAGGATCCTCGTAGAAAGCGGCGATCTCGGCGCGCCGTTCGCCGGTATTGAAGCCGTGGTAGTACAGGTACAGGTCGCTGGAGCACAGAATGGTGCGCCCGGCGAGGGAACTGACGGGGTTTAAGTGCTGATTGCCGGTGAGGAACACGCTGTGAGGAGGGGTGTTTTGTTCGATAAATTCAGCAGTGGCGATGTCCTGCGGGCTGTAGGCGTGATAATCGCTCACGCATTCGCGCGCCACTGTCAGCCCTGCGGAAGCGAAGCACGTAAACACAAACATCGCCGCCATCAGCCGCCGCCCGGGCAGATCCTTCAGGCGGCTGAAAAGCTCCGCCGCATAATCCGCCGCCATGGGCAGGCACAGCAGGAACCATACATAGAGCAGTTTGTTGTTGTCGTACTCGTTGGGCTGGAACAGAATGAACTCCGCTACCAGATAGATCACAAACGCGCCGCAGGCGATGAGGCGGTGCTGACGCAGGTCGGCAGGCATGGGTTCGCCTTTGGGCTTGCGGCGGCACAGCGCCAGCAGGATGAGCAGGTAGGGCAGGCCGATGTTCTTGATGTAGAACCACAGGTAGGTATCCACCAGGCCGTTGTTTCCGCGGTTGTTGCACCAGTTGAACTGCAGGCGCAGGAAATGGTCGCTGCCGGTGGCCTGCACAAAGGTAAAGGCGATCAGCTGCGGCAGGCTGAGCGCGGCGGCGATCGCGCCGTAGATCAGCCACGGACGGAAGGCGGGCCATTTTTCACGGGAGGTGAACACACAGTACGCGCAGCTGCCTGCCGACAGCAGCACCAGCGCCAGATAGCTGTGCGTGTGGATCAGCGGCATGCCGCCGGCAAACAATCCCAACAGCACCAGCGCGCGCAGGCTGTGCCTGCGGCCCCGGCAAAGCGGCGGCAAAAGGAGGTTGAGGCACGGCATGAGCATTGTCCATCCGCCAAGGATGCCGCGCTGCGGCACCAGCATGTCGCAGATGATGTTCACCCAGCGCAGGTTGTGCGGGTCGGGCTGGTTGGTGGGGGTCTGGTAGTAGCCCTGCATCACGGTGCGCAGGTTGTCCCACATGGAGGTGACGGAGTAACCCTCCACCGTTGCGTCGATGGTGTACAAAAAGCCCAGACCGCCGTTTAAAAAAAGCAGGAAATACGCAAGCACCGCAGCGCCCCGGCGGCGGCACAGCTGCAGGCACAATACGGCATAGCCGGTGAAGGTGAGGGTCATCATCAGCGTGCCGGTCAGCGCCATCGACGTGTTCAGCGGCAGACCAAGCAGCAGCATCGAGGACGCGATGGAGTCCGACAGGTACGGGTAGGCCATGGTCGCGCCCAGCATCAGGCTGTTGTGAAGCGGGAAGCGCGCGCCCACGATGCTGGTGGTCACCGCCAGGTGCAGCGACAGGTCGCCGTAGGTGCTCTGGCCCACATGATAGCTGCCGTCGGCAGCCAGCCGGATGGAATGCGTGTATTCAAGGTATCCGCCGAGAATCGCCAGCGGAACCACCATCAGCAGCGTCAGCCCCAGCATGCGGCGTTCGCGCTCGTCAAAGGGCAGCGCTTCGCGCCGGTCGCGCAGGAAATACAAAAGCAGGCACAAAAGCAGCAGCGTGCCCGCCGCCAGCGCATGACCGATCATGCTGAAGCGCACGGCATAGGCCCACAGCATGGGCAGCCACATCAGCAGCAGCACGCCCACAGACAAGCCGATGTAGGCGCGCACCACCGGGCGCAGGCGCGGCAAAAGCAGGCGCGCGATGATCACGCCGCCTGCCAGAAAAAATGCAAGATACAAAATGGAAAGCAAGATACGGGAGCCTCCTTGGGTTGTTACACCGACAGCATCGAGCGGAAGAACTGCACGGCTGTCTGCAGTGTGCCGTCGGTCACGGTGCACATGCTTTTGAGCGCCTCTTCGCCGGTGACCATGAAGGGGGAGAAGCGGTACACGCGGCGGCCCAGCGGCGCATAGAAGCGGCCGTCGGTCACATAGGGGCTGAGGCTGGGCACGATGACCACGCGGTCAAACTGGATTTCAACGGCGGTGGACAGCGCATCCCATGCTTCGCCGGAGGGGTCGCTGCACGCGCTTGCGTCGTTTTCCACGTGGAAGGTGAGATGCAGGTCGTCGTTGCCCGCAAGCTGGCGCAGGTGGTGGCGGTATTCGCTCACCTTCTGCCCGGGGATCAGCGTCTGGATGAACTTCAGTTCACCCGCAGCAGCGGGGTTTTCCGGCGTGCCGGCGGCGTTCATGGTGTACACCGTGCGCTTGGACCAGAAAAACTGGCTCATGATGGCGCGCCTGCGCCACAAAAGCCGCAAAAGCGGGAACGTCAGCCGCGGATGGCCGGTGAGCTGGCGCTGCAAAAACGGCGCTTTTTTGGCAAGCTCTTTGAGCATCATCTCGCTGGAGGGGCACAGCTTTGCGTGGCAGGGGCGGCGCGTCATGCGGGCCGCTGCACGCAGCAGCTCGTTGACGGGGCTCTTGTGCCCGCAGCCGCGGCGCGCGCATACGGCTTCGTCTGCTTTGAGCACGCCGTGCATCTCGCCCTTTTCCGTTACGCCTACCAGCGCCAGCGGTGCGTTTTTGGGCAGATACGTGCGGAAGGCGTCCATGGTGACATATCCGCCGTAGTCCAGCACAAAGCAGGGGGAGATGCTGCGTGCCTTGAGGTGGTCGGCAATGCTCTTTGCGCCTGCGCCGCCGGAAAGGCCGTCCATCGAAATGGCCAGCATCAGATCGCCGCCGGGATGGTAGCCCTCGCCCAGCAGCGCTTCCAGCGCCTCCAGAAGAGACACCAGATGCGCGCGCGAAAGCGGCACGCTCATGGGCAGCTCATGCGGGCAGGCGGCGATGGGCGTGCCCTCCGGCGCGTCCAGATGAGAGACGAACACCAAAGGCCCTGCGATGTTTGCACCCGGCATTTCCAAAAGCAAAGCGCCGTTGTCAAACGTTTTGGATTCCAGCCGCTCGAAAATGCGCGGATAGTGCTGCCTGAGCACTTCGCGTGCCTGCCGCGCGCCCTCGGGCGAATAGTTGCGGTACAGGCTCAGCCGGCGCAGCACGTCGCGCGCGCGGTCGTAGTTGAGGGGGGCCAGAAATTCGGTCATGGGGCTGCCTCCGTTGTGAAAAACATTCTGTCTGAATCATTTCGACGGCGGGCAGGTTTTGTCCTGCCGTTCAGGCACATGATGGGATAGAACAAACGGAAATAAAACACGCCTGATTTTCCAATACAATATCCATATAAACCATGCCTGCGAAAATGTTACATTTCGTCCACATGTAAGAGAGGAAAATTCATAATCTTCCCACAAGTTTTCCACATAAAACAGCTCGTTTTCCACATTTGCTCCGTATGTGGAAAACTTGTTCACGTGGTGTATACCCACAGAAAGTTTTCCACAATTCGACGCGTTTCCCAATCAAAACAGGCACTTTTCCTGTGGAAAACCATGTGGAAAGCGTGGAAAACCGCATGAAAAAGTCTTCCACATCACTGTGGAAAGAATGCGCTTTTGCGAACTGCCCACAGGACCTTTGTGGAATATTCCACAAGCGTTCCAAGCCTTTCTGGCAGCAGGTTTTCCAGCCTGTACAGGTTTGGGAGAAATGATGGATGATGTTTATTCTGTACCTTATTTTATTCCGTTTTAAACAAAACAAGTCGTCAAAAAGTTCGGGAGGGCTGAAATGAAATCTTTCGTTTACCAAATTGTAACAAAAAAGCTGGAAAACCTGCGCATCTGTACACTGATCGTGTTGTGCGCACTGGCGGTATGCCTCGTCATGGAGCGCAATGCTGTTGAACCGGTGGATGCACAGGGCGGCGCGCTGAGCGGGATGACCATCGCGGTTGACCCGGGCCACGGAGGATATGACGGCGGCGCGCGCGCACGCGACAGCGGGCGCTGGGAAAAGGAGCTGACGCTTGAGATCGCCCTGAAGGTGGAGCAGGCGCTTGAGGCGCGCGGCGCGCAGGTGGTGCTCACCCGCCGAGAGGATGTGTGTCTTTCCGACGGCGACACCGCCACCAAAGCGCGCAAGCGGGCCGATCTGCAAAGGCGGCTGGACATCGCCGATGAATCCGGGGCGGATGTGTTTTTGAGCATCCATCTCAACGAATACCGCGACCGGGCGGAGAGCGGCCCGCAGGTGTTTTACCAGAAGGGCGCAGACGCAGGTCGGCTGCTTGCTGGTGTGCTTCAGCAGGCGCTCATCGACGGGCTTGACCCGCCCAAACAGCGCCGGGCCATGGCGGGGGACTACTATGTGCTGCGCGGAAAGCTGCCATCTGCCCTGATAGAATGCGGTTTTTTGAGCAATGCGCGCGAGGAAAAGCTGCTGATGGACAAAGCGTATCAAAACCGCATCGCACAGGCCGTCGCCGACGGAATGGAAAACTATGCGAACTGCCGCCAAAGACTTGAAAAGTAAGCGTTTTCGTGCTAACATGGACAATGCACCAATGTGCATGAAAGCGAGGCGTTCTCCCTTTGACACTGCTTGCGCAGCCCCTCACCCTGCAGGAGGCAAAGCTCAAAAATCCGCTTTCGCTGGCCTTTGTGGGCGACACTGTGTGGGACCTGCTCATCCGCCAGCAGCTGCTTTGCTCGCAGGCGCATGTAAACGCGCTGCACAAACAGGCGGTCAGCCGGGTTAACGCAGGCGCGCAGGCCCAGGCCGCGGCAAAGATCGAGCCGCACCTGACCGAGGCGGAGGGCGATATCTTCCGCCGTGGGCAGAACGCGCACTCGCGTCACAACACACCCAAAAATCAGGACCCCTACGCATACAGCCGGGCGACCGGGCTGGAGGCGCTGCTGGGCTATCTGTACCTCACCGGGCAGACGCAGCGCATTCTGGACCTGTTCAGCCTGTGCCAGCCATAAGGAGGTAAGGCGCATGCCCGAAAGAGTACAGCGCGTGGCGCTGGTACGGCACACTGTGGATCCCGAGGCGCTCACCGCGCTTGGCGCGCGCCTTTGCTATGCCGGCGGCGACGTCGACAGGCTGCTGAAACTGATTGAGGAAAAAGACCAGAAGGCCTTTGTGGAAAAGATCATGTCCATGGGGCATGAGAGCGTTTTGGAGCATGTGTCGTTCACCTTCCTCATCGAAGGCGTCAGCCGCGTGCTGCTGGCCCAGCTCACCCGCCACCGCATCGCGTCCTTCAGCGTCCAGAGCCAGCGCTACGTCAGCTATGCCGACGGCTTTGGCTACATCATCCCCCCGGCCATCCGCGACCTGGGGCCGGGAGCCGTGGCCGAGTACGAAGCTCAGATGGCCCAGATGCAAAGCTGGTACGAGCTCTGGCAGCAAAAGCTGGGCGCTGCCGGTGAAAAGAGCAACGAAGACGCGCGCTTCGTGCTGCCCAACGCCTGCGAAACGCGCATCCTGATGACCATGAACGCCCGCGAGCTGCGTCATTTCTTTGCACTGCGCATGTGCAGCCGCGCCCAGTGGGAGATCCGCCAGATGGCGACGGATATGTTTGAGCAGTGCTGCCGCGTGGCGCCTGCCATGTTCGCGGACGCCGGCCCCGGCTGTCTGCGCGGCGCGTGCCCCGAGGGCGCCAAGAGCTGCGGCAAGGCCGCGCAGATCCGCGAAAACCGAAACACTTTTCTTGCAAATGAAGGCTTGAATACGAAGTAAGGAGAAAATACCATGGCTTTTTATAAGGATTTTGAAAAGAAGACCCGCCAGGAAAAGCGCGACGCCGCTTTCAGCCGCGGCGGTTTTGAGGACGAAGGCAGCGGCTACTCCAAGGGCCGCAGCTACGGCGAAAAGCGCAGCGACGACCGTCGTCCCGGCTATGGCCGCCGCGACGATAACCGCCGCTTCGGCGAAGGCAACGACAAGAAGCGCTACCTCAACGGCAAGAACGGCTACGGCGAGCATATGCCCCGCAACCAGCGCAGCGAGGACAGCCGCTTTGAAAAGAAGGACAAGCCCTCCTACGAAAGCAGCCGCTATCAGCCCCGCGGCGAGCGCTCCTTTGAGAAGAAGCCCGTCAGGCCGGAACGCCGTTTTGAGGACAAGCCCGAGCGCCGTTTTGAGCGCAAGTTCGATATGCCCGAGCAGCCCGCGCAGTACGCCGCGCCCGTGATGGACGACGACGGCGACGTGGTGCCCGCCGAGAACCTGCTCAGCGGCCGCAACCCCATCCGCGAGGCCCTCAAGAGCGGCCGCGACATCGAAAAGCTGCTGGTGGCCCGCGGCGAGCTGTCCGGCTCCGCCCGCGAGATCGTGCAGATGGCCAAGGAGCGCCGCATCCCCGTGCAGGAGGTCGACCGCACCCGCCTGGACGCCATCACCCACAACCATCAGGGTATGCTGGCCTTTGCCAGCGCCTATCAGTACAGCACCGTGGAAGCCATGCTGGAGCTGGCTGAGGAGCGCGGCGAAGCGCCTTTCATCGTGCTTCTGGACGGCATCACCGATCCGCACAACCTGGGCGCCATCATCCGTACTGCCGAATGCGCGGGCGCGCACGGCGTCATCGTGCAGGAGCGCCGCGCCGTGGGCCTCACCCCCGCTGCCGTCAAGGCCAGCGCCGGCGCTGTGGAATACCTGCCCGTGGCCCGCGTGACCAACCTGGCCAACACCCTGGAAGTGCTCAAGGCGCAGAACATCTGGGCCTATGCCGCCGACATGGACGGCGAGGACTACGCCGCTACCGATTTCTCCGGCGGCGTGGCGCTGGTTATCGGCGCTGAGGGCGAGGGCGTCAGCCGCCGCATTCTGGACGTGTGCGACAAGACCGTGTCCCTGCCCATCAAGGGCAAGCTGGACAGCCTCAACGCGAGCGTGGCGGCGGGCGTATTGATGTACGCCGTGCTGCGCAGCCGCTAAAAAATGAAACCCCTTCTGTATGTGGATGGCTACAACGTGATCGGCGCATGGCCCCGGGCCAACCGTGAACAGTGGCCGCTGGACGAGTGCCGCGACCGGCTCATCCACCTTTTGCAGGACTACGCAGGCTATACCGACCAGGAGGTCTGCGTGGTGTTTGACGGCTACAAGGCCGACCGCAGCACGCGCAGCATTGAAAGCCGCGCCGAGGCGATGACGGTGGTGTATACCCGTCACGGCGAGACCGCCGACCACTATATCGAGCGCATGTGCCAGCAGCTGCCCAAGTATCGGGAGGCCCGCGTGGCCACCAGCGACTCGGTGGAACAGACCATCATTCTGGGGCGCGGCGCCACCCGCATGAGCGCGCGCGAACTGTGGCGCGAGCTGGAGCAGGAACGCTCCGCCGGGCGCGGCAGGCACCAAACCCCATCCGCCCAGCAGCGTACGGCGCTGAGTTCAGCACTGTCTGAGGAACAGTATGCGCTGCTGGACAAGCTGAGGCGTCAGAAATAAGGCAGGTGAAAACCCATGACCGAACACGAGGAAGAGATCCTCATGACCGAACCTGACGAACTGGAACAGGAACGGCTTGAGGAGGAAGAGGAAGAAGAACAGGACGACGAGCTGGAAGAACTGGACAGCTCGTGGGAAACTGTGCTCAGCAGCCGTTTTGCCGACGTTCCCGACGAGCAGGTCGTGGGGCTTGCGCAGCAGGGCGACAGCGTGGCTGTGGAATATCTGCTGGGCAAATACAAAAACTTTGTGAGGTCCAAGGCGCGCAGCTATTTCCTCATCGGCGCAGACCATGAGGACATCGTGCAGGAAGGCATGATCGGCCTTTTCAAGGCTGTGCGCGATTATCAGGCGGAAAGGCTTTCCAGCTTCCGCGCGTTTGCGGAGCTGTGCATCACCCGTCAGATCATCACCGCCATCAAGACGGCCACCCGCCAGAAGCATGTGCCGCTGAACAGCTATGTTTCGCTCAACAAGCCCATCTACGACGAGGAGAGCGACCGCACCCTGATGGACGTCATCGTCGAGGGCCGTGCGCAGAACCCCGAAGAGCTCATCATCGGGCGCGAAAACCTGGTGTCCATCCGCGACCGGGTGGACAAGGTGCTCAGTTCCCTTGAGCAGGACGTGCTCAATGCCTATCTGGACGGCAAAAGCTATCAGGAGATCGCCGATAAGCTGGGCCGCCACGTGAAATCCATCGACAATGCCCTGCAGCGAGTGAAGCGCAAGCTGGAAAAATACATGGAAGAAGCCCGCGCGCAGGAGGAAGAATAACACCCGACGCCGACAAACATGCCGGAGGTCACTCCGACCTCCGGCTGTTTTGCTTTTTTGAAATGATTTTCAGGAGCCGATACGACCATGCCGGACGAGATCTATGAACTTGTCGCGCAGGGCGCGCGATACTGGTTTTTGTTTTTGATGGCGCTCATCGCATGGCGCAGCTGGCGGTGGTACCGCCGCGACCGCCGACAGGCGAAAAAGCGCCTGAAGCTGCTGCCGGACGCCGGTTTTGTGGGCGAAATGGTGGTGCTGCAGGGCGGCAAGGGCCTTGAGCGCGGCGCGGTTCTGCCTGTGCCCTGCGAGGGCACGCTGGGCGCTGCGCGCACCAATGACCTGTGCGTGCAGATCGCAGGCGTTGAAAAGCGCCACCTGTGGTTTCGCTACGACGAGGGCCGCGGGCTGATGGTGGAGCCCTTTGGCAAAAACGCGGTCAATGTTGACGGCGCGGATTTTGAAAGCCGCCGCGAACCGCTGTATATGGGCCATGGCTCGCGCCTGTATGTGGGCGAGGCCGAGCTTCGCCTGCGCATGTTTGCAGGTTTTGAGGCCGAGGGCACGGCGCAGCGCCGCAGCGGCGTGGAGGATGAGCCTGAGCAGCAGCCTCCGCAGCCCGACGCGCAGCAGATGGCCGCCTATCAGCAGTGGATGCAGCAGCAGTGGATGATGCAGCAGTGGATGATGCAGCAGTATGCCCAGCAGCAGGCGTATCAGCAGGGCTACCAGCAGGCCATGGCGCAGCAGCAGCCCCAGCAGACGGAGCTGTACGAAGAACCCGTCTCCGAAGATGAAACCGACGTATACACCTACGAAGAGGCTCGCGCGCAGGGCCTGGTGGACGACCGTGCCTTCATGCGCCCGGCGGGCGAAAAGAAGCCCGAGCTGCCTGTGTACGAGCAGCCGCTGGCCGAGCCTGCGCCGCAGTTCTACCCGCCTGAAATGGATGCGGGCTGGGCCGACGAAGCGTATGCATGGGACGAAGCGATGAATGGGGACGAAGTGATGAATGGGGACGAAGTCCCCGATGCGGCCGAGCCGCCGCGCAGCGCTTATGTGGGCCATGACGAGGCCGAGCGTGCCAAGCGCCGCGTATGGGACCGCTATCTGGGAGGTGGCGCGCGATGAGCAAACGAAGCCGAAGGGCTGAAATGCAGGCCGCCCGCCGCGCCCGTGCAAGGGCCGACCGCGAACGCCGCCGCGACCCGGCGCGCGCGCTGGTATCGGCCATGATGCTGTTTTACTTCAGCGCCTTTCTGCTCATTGCCCTGCAGGGCGAGATCCAGTGGCAGGGCTTTGCACTGGCCGCCGCCGTGCCGATGATGATCTATATCGCCACGCTGTGGCTGCCGCGCTTCTTTCCGGCGGACAAGCTGCTGCTTGCCATCGCCAACTTCCTGTGCGCGCTGGGCGTGCTGGTTTTGTACTCCACCGACCGGGGCGCAGGCACATCGCGCGGCATGCAGCAGGCCATGTACTACGGCATAGGCATCATTGCGATGCTGGTGTGCATCATGATCGTGCGTTACATCCGCCGGTGGAAATTCCTGATGAAGGTGGTCATGATGGGCGCGGCCGCGCTGATGGTGCTGCCGCTGGCCATCGGCACCGAGCAAAACGGCGCTACCAACTGGATCGTGATCGGCGGCACCAGCCTGCAGCCCAGCGAAGTGGTGAAGATCGCGCTTTTGCTGATCCTCGGCTGGTACATGAGCCGCCACCAGTTCTGGCCGTGGTTCCTTTTTGCGGGCTTCAGCCTGCTGGTGCTCATGCTGCAGAAGGACCTTGGCACGGCGCTGATCTACTACATCACCACGCTGCTTCTGTTCTATGCCTCCACCGGCAATCTGCCGCTGACGGGCCTTGGCGTGATCGGCGGCTGCGGGGCGGCGGTGGTGGGCTACAAGATGTTTGCCCACGTCAAAAAGCGCGTGGCCATCTGGCGAAACCCGTGGATCTACTATGAGACCAGCGGCTACCAGATCGCCCAGACGCTGATGGCCATCGCCTCCGGCGGGCTGTTCGGTGTGGGACTTGGCCTTGGCGCGCCGAGGGTGATTCCGGTGTACTTCACCGACTGCATCTTCGCCGTCATCTGCGAGCAGTTCGGCGTCATCTTCGGCATTCTGGTGCTGGCGATGTACGTCATCCTCATTCTGCGCGGCACGTTCATCGCGCAGTCCTCGCGACACAGCTTCCATGCCATCATGGCCATGGGCGCAACGGTGATGCTGGGTGTGCAGACCTTCATCATCATCGGCGGCGTGCTGAAGATGATCCCCCTGACGGGCGTCACGATGCCCTTTGTAAGCTACGGCGGCACGTCGCTGGTGAGCTGCATGGGCCTCATCGGCCTCATTCAGGGCGTGGCAAGCGTCAATCAGGACGACCTGACCTACGACTATGAGATCAGCCGCTCGCTGCAGGAGGAAATGCTCCTGCCCGAGGCGGACAGGTGAAAACAGTATGAAACAGTTGAAACTGCGCTTTCGCGTGCTGACCCTGCTGGTGATCGGGCTGCTGTTTGTGGCGGGCGCGTACGGCGTGTACTCGGTATCCGCCTACGGCAACCGCTGGGTGTCGAGCACGCGCAACACCCGCTACCGCAGCGCCAAACGCAGCGTGAGCCCCGGCGACATCATCGACCGCAACGGCGTCACCGTGGCCACCACTGACGAAAACGGCGAGCGCGTGTACCAGAGCAATATCCTCAGCCGCTCCAGCCTTGTGCATCTGCTGGGCGACGACGAGGGCAACATCGCCAACGGCGTGGAATCGTTCCAGGCCAATTATCTGCTGGGCTTTGAAACCAGCCTGACCGAGCGCGTGAATGCCTTTCTCAAGGGCGAAACGCGCAAGGGCGACAGCATCATGATCACCGCTGACAGCAAACTGCACACCGAGATCGTGCAGATCTTCCGCAATACCTCCAACACCAAAGGCAAGTGCGGCGCGGCGGTGGTCATGAACTACAAAACCGGCGAGGTGCTGGCGCTGGTCAGCCTGCCGGTGTACGACCCGCAGAACATTACCGCCACCATCAAAAATTCCACCCAGCATCCCTTTTGGAACCGTGCGGTGCAAAGCACGCTGCCTCCGGGATCGACCTTCAAGATCATCACCGCCGTAGCCATGCTTGAAAACATGGCCGACGCGCAGACGCACGTGTTCAACTGCACCGGCGCCACACAGGTGATGGATCAGGTGATCACCGACTACGGCAACGACCAGCACGGAGAGATCACGCTGGAAAAGGCTTTCCGCCTAAGCTGCAATAACTGCTTTGCGCAGGCGGCGCTGCTCATGGGTGACAGCGCGCTTCGCAAAACGGCGGAAAACTTCGGTTTTAACGACAACTTCCTCTTCCGCGACCTGGTGGTGGAAAACAGCAGCTATCCCACCAAAGACCGCAACAACTTTGAGATCGCATGGAGCGGCGCGGGCCAGAGCAAGGTGGCGGCGACGCCCCTGCACCTGTGCATGATCTCTGCCGCCATCGCCAACGACGGCGTGATGATGGAGCCGCGCCTGCTTTCGCGCGTGCAAAGCCCCGCCGGCGTGGTGCGCCTGCGCTACAGCCAGAAGGCCTACCGCACCGCCTGCAGCCCGGAGACGGCAAAGATCATCGACGGCTACATGAAAACCGTGGTCAAAAGCGGCACCGGTACCCGAGCGAAGGTGGACGGCCTGACCATCGCCGGCAAGACCGGCAGCGCCGAGGGATCGGCCAACGGGCTGGACGTGACACATGCATGGTTCACCGGCTACATCGACGACGACCGTTACCCCTATGCCGTGAGCGTGCTGGTGGAAGCCGGCGGCACCGGCGGCAGCGTGGCTGCGCCGGTGGCGCAGAAGATTTTTGAATACCTGCGCGACAATGCCGCAGTGTACTGAGGAACAGCGCATGATCTTCAACGAATTTGCCTATATCGCCCATCCGGATGAAGCAACGCCCGAAGCCATGCTTGCCCAAAACGGCCGTCCCAAAACACTTGCGCATGTGCGGGCGGTGGCGCAGGAATGCCAACGCATTGCAGAGAGATACGGATTGGATGCATCCAAGTGCCGCATGGCGGGCCTTCTGCACGACGTGAGCGCGGTGATCAAAGCGGCGGATATGCTCAGCTGGGCGCAGCAAAACGGTCTGCCCCTGTGCGAGGCGGAGGAAAGGTACCCCTTCCTGCTGCATCAGCGGCTGTCCGCTGTGGCGGCGCAGCAGGCCTTCGGCGTGACGGATGAGGACGTGCTGTCTGCCGTGGCCTGTCACACCACGCTGAAGGCGGATGCCTCGCCTTACGACATGGCGCTGTTTCTGGCCGACAAGATCGCATGGGATCAGCCCGGCGAACCGCCGTATTTGAATGCGGTGATTCGGGCACTGGAAACGTCGCTGGAAAAAGCCTGTCTGGTTTATATGGAATATGCAGCTGGCAGCCTGCTGTGCCCGCACGATAACTGGGTGCAGGCACTTGAATGGCTGAAACACAAAACCCTGTGAGGAAAACTCACAGGGTTTTGTTATGTCAGCCGCCGTAAGCGGGGTCATTCGCCAGTCCGTCCAGCGCGGTGTAGAGCGCGTCCAGCGCCCAGCGGCTGCGGTCCAGGTCGAAGTCGCCCATGGTGTCCGACGGGGTGTGCATGAACTCCGGCCAGCGGCCGCCGGATTCGGTGGTGCCGCGGAAGCAAACGTTTACCGAATCGATGCCCGCCAGGTGGTAGGACTCGTGGTCGCTCTGGCCCTTGTGGCGCGGGCCGCACCAGGTGACTTCTTCCTCGTCGGCGGGATACATGCCGGTTTCATCCATGCCGGAAAGCATCGCAAGCGCGGCG
Source organism: Clostridia bacterium (assembly GCA_017517815.1). The sequence goes on from JAFWYA010000076.1 coordinate 149,495, forward strand.
CGGTTGAAGGCGGGCGCGTCAAGGCTGCCGGTCACATAGCCGTCAGGCGTGCGCAGGCCCATGGTATCCAGCGAGAAGGCGCGGTCGTCCTCCCAGACGTCGGCCACAAGAATGTCGATGTTGAACGTGGCAAGGCTGCGCTGCTTTTCGTCCCCGGTCAGGCTTTCGCAGTAGGCGATGGAGCCCTGATGGCCGCTTTCTTCGGCGCTGAAGGCGATGAAGCGAAGCTCGGTGTTTTCAAAGGCTTCGTACTGGCTCATCAGGCGGCACATCAGCATCATGGCTGCTGCGCCGCTGGCGTTGTCGCGCGCGCCGGGGGCTGGAATATCCTCCGGGGCGGCGCTGTCGTAGTGGGCGCAGACGGTGATGATGTTCGCATCGGGGTTCAGGGCGGGCTTGACGGCGATGAGCGATATGCTCTCGTCCTGGCTCCACGGCGACTGACAGCTGCTTTCAAGCAGCGTGCCGTCCGCGGCCGTGTAGCCCAGTTCCTCAAAGCACTGGCGCATGTACTCCAGCGCCACCTTTTCGCCGGGCGTGCCGCATTCGCGCGTACCGATATTGTCCACAAGGTAGGTCATGGTTTCATACCAGTAGTCAAAATCCTCGTCGGTGATCTCCAGCGCGCAGGCAGAGGAAAACAGCAGCAGCGACGCCAGAAGAAAGGCAAGCCATTTTTTCATAAAGTTACTCCTTTGTGTTGACCCGGCGGTTCAGCGCGCACAGTGCTTCGCGGGGCAGCTTCAGTTCACGGCGGTCGTAGGTGAGAATGCCGTTTAATTCGTCCTCTACGTCGGTCAGCTGGGTGTATACAGTGGCGCACAGGCCCTGCGGAATGGCCGGCAGGATCTCGCACTCGTACAGGCCCTGATAGGCCTGCCACAGGGCTTCGCGGTCGGGCAGCTTTTTGTAGCCAAAATCGATGGCGTTGAAGCAGTGGCCCTCCAGGCGCAGGTTGTAGCCGCCGAATTCGCTCAGCACCACGGCGCGGCTCAGACGATCCTTTTTGAACTTGTAGGGGCGGAAATACACATGCAGGCTCTTGATTTCGCCGATCTTCTGGTCGTGCCAGCCGCTGGCATGGTCGATGGGACGGGTGGGGTCCAGTTCGAGGATGCGCTCGCAGGCCTTTTTGGCGTCAAACTGGCCCCAGCCTTCGTTGAAGGGCACCCACAGCACCACCGAGGGTACGTCGCGCAGCTGAAGCACGGTCTCTTCCAGCTCGTTCATGTATTCCTGACGGCCTTCGGGCGAGGTGCGGGCAAAGCGCAGATAGTCGCTGTCGCGGTGGTGGATATCAGTCACCAGCGGGGAGGAAATGGTCCAGAAGCGGTACTCGCCGCCGCCGGACACCATGTCCTGCCACACCAGCATGCCGAGGCGGTCGCAGTGATAGTACCAGCGCATGGGCTCAATTTTGATGTGCTTGCGCAGCATGTTGTAGCCCAGGTCCTTGGCGGTCTGAATGTCAAAGATCATTGCCTCGTCGGCGGGCGGGGTGTACAGGCCGTCGGGCCAGTAGCCCTGATCGAGCAGACCGTTGTGAAAATACGGCTTGCCGTTTAAGAACAGGCGCTTGACGCCCTTTTTGTCAAAGCAGACCTCCGACTTGCGCATGGCAAAGTAGCCCTTTACACGGTCGGTACCCAGGGTGATGGTAAAGTCGTACAGATAGGGCTCCTCCGGGCTCCACGCGCGGAAGCCGGGCAGCTCGACGGTGAGGGGCTCATCCGGGGTGAACAGCAGAAGCCTTCCGTCCACATACAGCTGCCCCTGAAGATCGCCGTCGCTTTTCACAAGGAAGGTCACTTCGCCGCGGTCAAAGTCCGGCGTGACGCTGAGCGTCTGCACGCCAAACTGCGGAATGCACTCCATCCACACCGTCTGCCAGATGCCGCTCTGCGGCGTGTACCAGATGCCGCCGCGCTCGGTCTTCTGCTTGCCGCGGCTGTGGTAACTGGCGTCGGTGTCGTCGTGCACGCGCACGATGATCTCGTTGTCGCCGTCGGGGTGCAGATGATCGGTCACATCGGCGCTGAAGGCGGTGTAGCCGCCCATGTGACGCACGGCCTCATGACCGTTGACCCATACCACAGCCTCCTGATCCACTGCGCCAAAGTGCAGGATCACACGGCCTTCGGGGCTTACAAAGCCTGCGGGCAGGCGCAGGTGACGGCGGTACCACAGGGTTTCGTCCTTGTGCAGGGTGCGGCGAACACCGCTGAGTTCGCTTTCGGGCGAGAAGGGCACGATGATGGCGCCGTCAAAGGCGGAGGGCAGCTCATCGCTTTGGGTGATGGCATATTCCCACGGGCCGTTGAGGTTTAAGTAGCTGTCGCGCTGCAGCTGCGGACGGGGGTATTCCGGCAGCGGACAGTCGGGGTTGAGCTCCTCGCCCCAGGGGGTCATGAGGGGTTCCTGCGGGATGGTTTCGTCTTTTTCAGGCTGCTTGAGCGCGCGGGACAAAAGCGCCATGGGAATGGCAAGCAGCACCAGCACTGCCGCCGCGCCCAGGAAAATGGCGGGCGTGGGTACGGTTTTTACCTGACCCAGGTCGATGTAGGTTTCGCCGCCGTGACGGATGAGCGCCGCGCCGATGAACGGGCCCACGATCATGGGCAGCATCACCGTAAAGATCATGCGGATGCCCTGAAAATGACCGGCCTGACCTTCCGGGGTGAGCTGGCGCATCTGGGCGCCCAAAGCGGCGGTGAGCAGCATGTAGCCGCTCATCATCACCATGCCGCAGGGGATCACCCAGCCCATGCCGCGTGCAAAGTACATGCCGATGAGGCCTGCAAGCATCACCACGGCCGCCGGCACGGCAAAGGCCAGCTTGCCCTGCTTGTCGATCGCAGGCCCAAAGATGAGCGATACGCCGCTGGCCACCAGCAGCACTGCGCCCAGCACGATGGCATAGTTGTCAAGCTTGAGGAAGTGCTGCATGTAGATGATCAGGTAGGGGAAGAACACCTGCACCGCGATGGAAAACACGCACATGCACGCAAGCGACAGGTACAGCGGATTGTGGCTGCGGATGACCGACGGACGGAAGCCGTGCACCAGCTGCGCCATAAACGGCTCTTTGCGCGGATGGGCCTCTTCTTTGGGCAGCAGGAAGATGGACGCAAGGCCCGCAAGCGTCACCAGACCGCCGAAAATGAGGAAAAAGCCCTGCCAGTTGCCCGCCTGCGTCATGCCGTCAAACAAACCGAAGATCACCAGCATCGACATCAGCGGCAGAATGGCCAGCACGCTTTCCACCTTGCCGCGCTTTTCGTCGGGGATGACGTCGGTCACATAGGCGTTAAACGCCGCGTCGTTGGCAGTGGAGCCGAAGAAGGTCATCACGCAGTCCATGACGATCACCATCATGGCGGCGGCGCTGACTGCGCTTGCGCCGGGCAGCAGCTTTGCCGCGTTTTCCACCGTGATAAAGCCGAACGCCGCCGTGCTCACGCCCCACAGCAGGTAACCCGTGCAGATGAAGGCCTTGCGCCTGCCCACGCGGTCGCTCACCACGCCCATGAACAGCGTGGTCAGGGTGGCGGCGATGGCGCTTGCCGACACCATGGCGGCGATATGGTTGGGGTCGGTGCTGATGGTGTTGTACAGGAACACATTGAAATACATGTTTTCAATGGTCCACGCAAACTGGCCCATCAATCCGATCAGAATCAGAGACAGCCACAAACGGCCGGTAAGTTTTTTCATTGGTTCTCGTTCCTTTCCTCAGGAATTGCCTTTTTTCATTATACCATTCGCGACTTTAGCTGACAATGAAAACCTGACGTACAGAAAAACAACCAAAAAACATAGGGAAAAAGCATTGACAAAAAGGTGCATGCCGCTGTATCATACCGCCATCACTCAAACCGTTGAGGAAGAGGAGTACCCGCATGCAGGGTGCGTTACAGGGAGCCGTGAACAGTGGAACCACGGCACGCATGGCGGCGGCGAATGGACTTCCGAGGGCGGCGGCGAAAGCAGGCTCTGCCATTAGCTGCCGACGGGATCCCGCACCCGTTATCCAGGCGGCGCGTATGTTGGTACGCGAAAGAAAGCCCGTCTTTGACGGGGAAATTGAGTGGCACCGCGAAATGATCGCCTCAAGCAGAAAGTTTTTTCTGCCTGAGGCGTTTTTGTTTTGAAGGGAGAAGCTCAGCTTTCAAACCAACGCACACTACCGGCTCAAAAAAGAAAGGATGGACGAAACATGAAGAAGTTCGCGAAAGTTCTTGCTCTGGTACTGGCTCTGGTTATGGTTTTCTCCTTTGGCTGCGCATCCGCCAAAACGCTCACCATCGGCATCGCCCAGTTTGCCGAGCATCCCAGCCTTGACAACTGCCGCGAGGGCTTCATTGCAGGCCTTGCCGAGGCAGGCTACGTGGAGGGCGACAATGTGAAGTTCGTCGTGCACAACGCACAGGCTGACATGGGCCTGACTCAGCAGATCGCCTACCAGCTGGCGCAGGAGTGCGACATGGTGTGCGCCATCGCCACCCCCATCGCACAGGCCGCCGTCAACGCCTGCATGGATAACGGCAAGCCCGTCATCTACACCGCCGTCAGCGACTCCGTGGCCGCCATGCTTGCAAATGCCGAGGGCAAGAGCAAGCTCAACGTCACCGGCTCCTGCGACCTGCTGCCCGTGGAAGCACAGCTCAAGCTCATCCGCTCCTTCATGCCGGATGCAAAGACCATCGGCATTCTCTACACCACCAGCGAAACCAACTCCGAAAGCCAGCTCAAGCTCTACGAGTCCCTCGCGCCCCAGTACGGCTTCGAGATCGTGGCCACCGGCATTTCCACCGGCGCGGACATCCCCCTCGCCGCCGACAGCCTCATCCCCAAGGTCGACTGCCTCACCAACCTCACCGACAATACCGTCGTGAGCTACCTCGCCCTCATCATCGACAAGGCCAACGCCGCCGGCAAGCCCATTTTCGGCAGCGAGATCGAGCAGGTGAAAAACGGCTGCATCGCCTCCGAAGGCGTGGAATACATCGCCCTTGGCAAGCAGACCGGCAAAATGGCCGCTGAAGTGCTCGCAGGCGCTTTCGCCGGCGACATTCCCTTCTATGCCAGCGAAGGCGGCGACATGTGCTACAACCCCGCCGTCGCCGCTCAGCTGGGCATCGCTATCCCCGAAGCCGACCTCGCCCGCGGCATCGACGTAACGAAGTAAGCAGGGGCGCTGCCCCTGCACCCCGCCAAAGGGATACATCCCTTTGGAAACCCGCCTTTGGGCGCGTAATACGCGCCCAATGATGGGATTCTTAAGGGCGGCAGCCCTTAAGCGGAGGTGCAGGAGGCGGAGCCTCCTGCAAGGAGGACACTATGAACGTTCTGATCGGTATTCTGGAAGAGGGACTGATTTATGCGATTCTGGCGCTGGGCGTGCTGATCACGTACCGGGTGCTGGATTTTCCGGACCTGACGGTGGATTCGTCGTTTCCGCTGGGTGCTGCGGTGAGCGCGGTTTTGACGGTAAAGGGCATGAATCCGCTGCTGACGCTGGTGGTTGCGGCGCTGGCAGGCGGCGTGGCCGGGCTGGTGACGGGCATCATTCATGTGAAGTGCAAAGTGCGCGATCTTTTGAGCGGCATTATTGTGATGACGGGATTGTATTCCATCAACCTGCGCATCGCAGGCCGTGCGAACCTGCCGTTTTTCAACATGGACACGCTGTTTGACAACCCGTTTGTGGACGGGTTTCCGGCGGCGCTGCGGCCGTGGAGCAAGGTGATCGTGGTGTTTGTGATCGTGCTGGCGGTGAAGGTGCTGCTGGATCTGTTCATGAACACCAAGGCGGGCTTTCTGCTGCGCGCGGTGGGCGACAACCGGGCGGTGGTCACCACGCTTGCGTGCGACGACGGGCTGATCAAGATCGAAGGACTGGTGATCGCCAACATGCTGGTGGCGCTTTCCGGCGCAGTGATGGCGCAGAAGAACCGCGTGTTTGAAATTTCGATGGGTACGGGCTCGATGGTGTTTGGCCTTGCGGCGGTCATCATCGGCGTGAACATCTTCAAAAACCGGCAGAAGGTCAACTCCTCCACGGCTGCCATCGTTGGCAGCATCATCTACAAGGCCTGCGTAGCCATCGCGCTGTCGCTGGGCCTGATGCCGCAGGATCTGAAGCTGATCACGGCGGTATTGTTCCTGATCATTCTGGTGCTCAGCGGCATGAAGAAAAAGAAGGTGAAGTTCGATGCTTGAGCTCAAAAACGTTTCGAAGGTCTATTCCCCCGGCACGGTCAACGAGCACATGCTGTTTCGGCACTTCGACCTGACGGTTCCCGACGGGCAGTTCATCAGCGTGGTGGGCTCCAACGGTAGCGGCAAGACCAGCATGCTCAACCTCATCTGCGGCTCCATCCCGCTGGATGAAGGTCAGATCATCGTAAACGGGCAGGATATCACCCGCATGAAGGAGCACAAACGCTACCGCACCATCGGCCGGGTGTATCAGAACCCCGCCATGGGCACCTGCGGAAATATGACGCTGCTTGAAAACATGGCCATGGCCGACAACAAAACCGCCCCTACAACATCACCCGCGGCGTCGACCGCCGCCGTGCGGATGTGTACCGTGAAATGCTTGCCGAGCTGGGTCTGGGTCTGGAAGATAAGATGAACGTGCCGGTTGGTTCGCTGTCCGGCGGTCAGCGGCAGGCGGTGGCGCTGCTCATGAGCACGCTGACGCCCATTGAATTCCTCATTCTGGACGAGCACACTGCGGCGCTGGACCCCAAGACGGCTGAGATCATCATGCAGCTGACGGGCCGCATCGTGGCCGAAAAGAAGCTGACCACCCTGATGGTCACCCACAACCTGCGCTACGCACTGGAATACGGCGACCGCCTGCTGATGATGCACGAAGGCAAGATCGTGATGGATCACGCAGGCGAGGCAAAGCAGGCCCTGAAGCTGGACGACATTCTGGGCAAGTTCAACGAGATCAGCATCGAATGCGGCAATTGAGCAGGGCTGACGCCCTGCACCCTTTTCCGCTTCGCGGGATGGGCTGACGATGTTTGTGACTGTGTTCTTTGACCGCCGACGCACATACGGGTGCGTCGGCTCGCTTGGGTGATCGTTTTTCTCAACCCCGCTCCTGTTTCAGGGGGCGGGGTTTTATGGTATACTTTTTTCGGGAGGTGATGATATGCATTTTGTCAGCGCAAAGGGCATTCTGTCGGCGCACAACGGCATGAACCTGTACCGGGGCTGCACGCACGGCTGCATCTACTGCGACAGCCGCAGCGCATGCTATCACATCGACCATGATTTTGAGGACATTGAGGTCAAGCGCAACGCGCCCGTTCTTCTGGAGGATGCGCTCAGGCGCAAGCGGAAGCGCTGCATGATCTCCACCGGCGCGATGTGCGACCCCTACATGCACTGCGAGGAAGAGCTGGGCCTCACGCGCGAATGCATCCGCCTGATCGACCGCTACGGCTTCGGGCTGGCCATCCAGACAAAGTCAGACCGCATATTGCGCGATATGGATTTGCTTAAAAGCATCAACCAAAAGTCCAAATGCGTGGTGCAGATGACGCTCACCACCTATGACGAGGCGCTGTGCAGCATTGTTGAGCCGAATGTGTGCACCACCCGCAGGCGGTATGAGGTGCTGAAACGCTTTCAGCAGGAGGGCATTCCTACGGTCGTGTGGCTGTGTCCCATCCTGCCGTTTATCAACGACACGGAAGAAAACCTGCGCGGCATTCTTTCCTATTGTGTGGATGCGGGCGTGAAGGGCATCATGTGCTTTGGCATGGGCGTGACCCTCCGCGAGGGCGACCGGGAGTATTTCTATCAGGCACTGGACAGGCATTTTCCCGGCGTGAAGCAGAAATACGTCCGCCGGTTCGGACTCAGCTACGAATGTCCCAGCCCCAATGCCGAAAGGCTGTGGCGCATCTTTGATGAGGAATGCGAAAAGCACGGCATTCTGCATACGCCTGAGGATGTATTTGCCTACCTCAATGAATTTCCGCAAAAAGAACTGGGCGAGCAGCTCAGCATGTTCTGACGGATCTGTGTTCGCATCTTGTTTTTTCTGTGGAAATGCGGTAAAATTGTTGCAACCGCAATTTTGATTTTTATTCCGTAAGGGAGGATACGATTATGTACCGACAGGTTATTGAAACCGCCACCGACAAAATGAGGAAGACCACCAGCGTCTATCAGGATGAGCTTCGATCCATCCGTGCCGGCCGCGCCAATCCCCAGCTGCTGGAGCGCATCACCGTGGATTACTATGGCGTGCAGACTCCCCTGACCCAGATGGGCAACATCACCGCGCCCGAACCCCGCATGCTGGTCATCAACCTCTGGGACCAGAAGTCCATTCCGCTGGTGGAAAAGGCCATTTTGAAGAGCGATCTGGGCCTGAACCCCTCCAACGACGGCAAGCTGATCCGTCTGGTGATTCCGGAGCTGAACGAAGAGCGCCGCAAGGAGCTGACCAAGCTGGTTCGCAAGAGCGCTGAGGAAGCCAAGGTCGCCATCCGTTCCATCCGCCGCGACGCCATGGAGCAGTTCAAGAAGCTGGAGAAGGACTCCAAGATCACCGAGGACGACCGCACCAAGGCTGAAAAGAAGATGCAGGACAAGACCGACGAGGCCATCAAGGGCATCGACGCTCTGTGCGCTGAGAAGGAAAAGGAAATCATGGCTGTGTAAGGGTACGTCGAAAAAACTCGCTTCGCGATTTTTTCCGCCGAAAGCTTAAGAAATGTTTCCGCGCCTGCGCGGAAACTCCCCGCCCTCCCGGCGGAGCCGGGAGATACGAATGCAATCGGAGGGCCTGCGGGCCCTCCGATACCTCCCGAGGGAGAAACATATAAACAGATGCAAGCTACCTTTGAACACCTTTTGGGCCTGCCTGCCACTGCGGCGATCGCCATCCTTGCCTCCTACGGCATTACGAACGTAGAGGTGGTTGCAACCGCAGCCCCGCAGCGCAAAAACCCTTCCCCGGAGGACGCACTGCGCTCGGACGAGGGCGAACGGTCCGGCTATGCCTCCACGCGCGTGGTGGAGGTCAAGGACGATGGGCGCAGGCTCATCGTTTCACGTTTTTTGACGGGCGATCCGCGCGATCGCGAAAGGAGCGCCAAATGAGCACCCCCACCCTGTATGCGCCCATTGATCTGGAGCGGCTGCCCAAGCATGTGGGCATCATCATGGACGGCAACGGCCGCTGGGCCAAGCAGAACAAGCTGAAGGTGGCCATGGGCCACCGCGCCGGCACGGAAGCTCTGCGCGAGATCATCCGCAACTCCAGTGACATCGGCATTCAGGCGCTGTCGCTGTACGCCTTCTCCACCGAAAACTGGAACCGTTCCCAGACTGAGGTGGAGGCTCTCATGCAGCTCATTCTCGACTTTTTTCATTCCGAGATTGACGAGCTGGATGAAAAAAATGTGCGCATCACCATTCTGGGCGACAAGTCCGCTTTGCCTGAAAAACAGCGCGAGGCGCTTATTCAGGCGGAGGAGCGCACGGGCAAAAACACCGGCCTCAAGCTCAACATCGCCATCAACTATGGCGGCCGCGCCGAGCTGGTGCGCGCTGCGCAGCTGCTTGCACAGGATGTGAAGGCAGGCGTGCTTTCCCCCGAAGCGTTTACCGAGGAGCTGTTTGCCGACAGGCTCTACACCGCCGGTATGCCCGATGTGGACCTGATGATCCGCACCAGCGGCGAAATGCGGCTGTCCAACTTTATGCTGTGGCAGTGCTCCTATGCCGAGTTTGTGTTCCCCACGGTGCTCTGGCCTGATTTTGACCTGCGCCAGTATCACCAGTGTATCGCGGAGTTCCAGGGCCGCAAGCGCCGCTTTGGCAAACGCGAGGAATAAAAGGAGACCCCTCTCATGAGCGAAGAAACCAACAAAAAGAAGCAGTCCAGAATGCAGCGAGTCATCACCGGCACGGTGCTGGCGGCCGGGCTGATCGTCGTTTTGGCGCTGGGCAAGTGGGTGACGGCGCTGGCGATCGTCGCGGCGCTGTGCCTTGCGGTGTATGAGGAGTTTGGCGCTTTCAGGGCCGGCGGCTACCGCCCGGTCATGTGGCCCAGCTACGCTGCGCTGGCGGTGAGCGTGCCGCTGATGCTGATGCATTCGGCGGTGTCGGTCGCGCCGGTGATGATGGTATTTTCCATCGCCATTCTGTTTTGCGTGATGCGCCGCGAAAAGCCGGAACTGCTGGATGCGCTGATCAGTGCAACGCCGCTGATCACGCTGGTGCTGCCAGGTATGTGCGCCATCGGCCTGCTGGACAGCGAGCCCCGCAGCCTGCAGCTGTACCTGCTTTTGATGATGTTTGCCGTGCCCATTCTGGGCGACACCTTTGCCTATGTGGTGGGCAGCAATGTGGGCGGGCCGAAGCTTTGCCCCCTCATCAGCCCCAACAAAACCATCTCCGGCGCCATCGGCGGCCTGCTTGGCAGCGTGCTGGGCGCGGTGGTCGTGGGCCGCATGTTCCACATCTTTGTGCCTGCCGTTACCTTCCCGCCCATGTGGGCTGAACTGGTGGTGGGTCTGGTGGGCGGCGCGGCAGCGCAGATGGGCGACCTGTTCGCCAGCATGATCAAGCGCCACTGCAAAATCAAGGACTTCGGCCACCTGTTCCCCGGTCACGGCGGCATGCTCGACCGGCTGGACAGCATCATTTTCACTGCCATCATCATATACTGCTTCCGCGCTTTCCTGCTGTAAAGCCGCGGGTGAATTACACAAGCCGTGCCGGGGAGAGCGCTTTTCAGCCGCGCCCCGGCACGTTTGACGAAAAGGAGAATGCATATGAACAAGCGCCGTCTGGCCATCCTTGGTTCTACAGGAAGCATCGGCACGCAGGCCTGCCAGGTCGCGCAGCTGCACCAGGACCGTTTTGAAGTGGTCGCGCTCACGGCCTATGCCAGCCGCGACAAGCTGTTTGAGCAGGTGCGCACCTTCCGCCCGAAGCTGGCGGGTCTGGTGAAGCCCATCTCCATGGATGAGATCCCTGAGGATCTGCGCTTTTGCGAGTGGGTGTTCGGCCCTGAGGCGCTCACCCTTGCCGCACAGTGCGACTGCGACGACGTGCTGGTGAGCGTTGTGGGCATGGTGGGCCTTTCGAGCGTGCTGACAGCCCTCAGGCATCACAAGCGCGTGCTGCTGGCCAACAAGGAGGCGCTTGTGGCCGGCGGTCATCTGGTGATGGAGGCCGCTGCCCGCGAGGGTGAAAATTATCTGCTGCCGGTGGACAGCGAGCACAGCGCCATCTTCCAGTGCCTGCAGGGCGCGGCTGGCAACCCTGTCAGCCATATTGCGCTCACCTGCTCCGGCGGGCCCTTCCGCACCTGGGAAAAGGACGCCATCCGCGCCGCCACGCGCGCGCAGGCGCTCAAGCACCCCAACTGGGTGATGGGCCAGAAGATCACCATCGACTCGGCCACGCTGTTCAACAAGGCGCTGGAGATGATCGAGGCGAAGTGGCTGTTTAACGTCGCGCCTGAGCAGATCGACGTGATCGTGCATCCGCAAAGCGTGATCCATTCCGGTGTGGAGTTTGCCGACGGCGCGCTGATCGCCCAGCTGGGCACGCCCGACATGCGTCTGCCCATCCTTTACGCCATGACCTACCCCGAGCGCCTGCCCACCGGCGGCGAGCGGTTGGACCTGTTCAAACTGCAGGGGCTCACCTTCGAGCGCCCGGACGAGGAGCGCTTCCCCTCCATCCGCCTGAGCCGTGAATGCATGCTTGCAGGCGGCGCGGCGGGCTGCGTGCTCAACGCCGCCAACGAGGTGGCCGTGGGCAAACTGTTACAATGCGGCGAACAGGAAATGATGAATGTGGGACGAATTTTTGACACTGTGGAGGAAACGCTGCAGCGCGTGGACCATCTGAAGGCGGATACGCTGGAGGATGTGCTGGAAGCCGACCGCCGTGCGCGCGAGGTGGCTGCGTCCCTGCTGAACTGACATCCTCCGGAAAGGAAAGGGTATGACCATTTTATATGTACTGCTGGCGCTGGTGCTGCTGGGCGTGCTCATCACCGTGCATGAATTCGGCCACTTTGCAGCCTCGCGCCTGTGCGGCATCCCGGTAAAGGAATTCTCCATCGGCTTTGGCCCCAAGCTTTTGCAGTGGAAGAGCAAAAAGCACGAAACCCTGTTCTCCCTGCGTCCCATTCCGCTGGGCGGCTACTGCATGTTCTACGGCGATACCGACGACGACCCTGAAGGCAAAATGAAGGACGACCCGCGCAACTACAACAATGCGCCCGTGTGGAAGCGCATGATTTCAGTTTTCGCGGGCCCGGCCATGAACTTTGTGCTGGCGTTTGTGGTGGCCGTGGTCATGATGACTGCCTACGGCGTGACCATCGCCACGCCCTATGTGGCCGGTGTGGACGAGGGCAAGCCCGCCGCCGAAGCGGGCCTGCTGCCCGGCGACCAGTTTGTGACCGTGCGCGGGCAGGACATGACCAACGCCGCTGTGCAGGACGTGAGCAATGCCATCGGTGACATCTCGCAGGGCGAGGCGGTCGATCTGACCGTGCTGCGCGACGGCGAGGAAATGAGCTTCACCATTCAGCCCCGGTATAATGAGACCGAGGGCCGATATATGATCGGCATCACCATTCAGCAGGGCTACGCCGACCTGCCCGGCGGCATGGTGATCCCGGCGGCGTGGAACATCTGCAAAGAGGCGTCCACGGTGATCCTGAACTCCCTGGGCAAGCTCATCACCACCGGCGAAGGCCTTGACCAGACCGCCGGCCCCGTGGGCGTGGTGCAGATGGTGGCCGAGCAGACCAAACAGGGCGGGCTGGAAATTTACCTGTACCTGACGGTGATCATTTCCATCAACCTGGGGCTGATGAACCTGCTGCCCATCCCGGGTCTGGACGGCAGCCGCCTCATCTTCATGCTGGTGGAGGCCGTGCGCAGAAAGCCTGTCGATCAGAAGATCGAAGCCGTCATTCACCTGTGCGGCTATGCGCTTTTGTTCGGTTTGATGATTTATTTTACCTTTAAGGACGTTTTGCGCATTTTTCAGGGTTGACAAGTGATCTGCAAATCGCTATAATACCCACCGTCAACTGAATACCTTATAAAGAGTGGTTGAGGGACGGGCCCTGTGAAACCCGCCAACCGGCAGCAATGCATGGTGGCAAATCCCGCAGCGTGCATACGCTGGCAGATAAGGATGAAATAGACTTTGAGCCTGCATGCGCGCAGGCTCAAATTTTTTACCCCTTTGGACCCAAAAGAAAGGAAAATCATCATGCGCACCGTTTTCACCAGCGAATCCGTTACCGAAGGACATCCTGATAAAGTCTGCGACCAGATCTCCGACGCCGTACTCGACGCGATTCTCGAGCAGGACCCCATGGCCCGCGTGGCCTGTGAGACCTGCGCCACCACCGGCCTTGTGCAGGTGATGGGCGAGATCACCACCACCGCCTATGTGCCCATCGATGAGATCGCCCGCAAGGTCGTGTGCGAGATCGGCTATGACAAGGGCGAAATGTGCTTCGACGGCAACTCCTGCGCGGTGCTGACCGCTGTGCATGCCCAGAGCCCCGATATCGCCATGGGCGTGAACAATGCGTTGGAGACCCGCGACGGCGAGACCACCTCCACCGGCGCCGGCGACCAGGGCATGATGTTTGGCTTTGCCTGCGACGAGACCGAAGAACTGATGCCCCTGCCCATTTCTCTGGCCCACAAGCTGTGCAAGCGCCTCAGCGATGTGCGCCGCGACGGCACCCTCAGCTGGCTGCGCCCCGACGGCAAGAGCCAGGTGACCGTGGTGTATGAAGACGGCAAGCCCGTTGCCATCGACACGGTGGTTATTTCCACCCAGCATGACGAGAGCGTGACCCACGCCCAGATCAGCGAGGCAGTGCTGAGCGAAGTCATCCGCAAGGTGATCCCCGACAGCCTGTGGACCGACGAAACCAAGGTGTACATCAACCCCACCGGCCGTTTTGTGCTGGGCGGCCCTGCCGGCGACACGGGTCTGACCGGCCGCAAGATCATCGTGGACACCTACGGCGGCTACGGCCGTCACGGCGGCGGTGCCTTCAGCGGCAAGGATCCGTCCAAGGTGGATCGTTCCGCCTGCTACGCTGCCCGCTATGTGGCCAAGAACCTGGTGGCCTCCGGCCTGTGCAGCCGCTGCGAAGTGGCGCTGGCCTATGCCATCGGCGTGGCTCAGCCTGTGAGCGTGCAGGTGAACACCTTCGGCACCGGCAAGCTGACCGACGACGTGCTCAGCCGCGAGGTCATGGCACGCTTTGACCTGAGCCCCGACGGCATCATCCGCACCCTCGACCTGCGCCGTCCCATCTATCGCCAGACCGCTGCCTATGGTCACTTCGGCCGCACCGACATCGACCTGCCCTGGGAGCGCACCGACCGTGCTGAGGAACTGAAGCTCATCGTCGAAAAAGCTCGCTAAAGCGATCTTTTCCGACGAAACAGGTTTCTCCTGCACCTGCGGTGCGGCCGGAGAAACCTGCACGGAAGAGCGCATGAAAATGCGCTCTTTTTTACTGCCGGAATAAACCAGAACACCCCTACTGTACGAAACCGTCAAAATGGTGTACAATAGAGTGGCATATGGCTTTGACGGAGGGAAGTGACGCGCGTGAGGTTCAGGCGGTGGGCTGTGGTGCTGTTTGTGCTGCTGCTTTGGCCGCTGTGCGCCGTCGCGCAGGACACGGGCGTCAGCCGGGCGCTGCTCATCGGCGTGGATGAATTTGTGTCGCGCCCCAGCGCCTATCCAAGCTCCGCCAACAATGTGCAGGCCATGCAGCAGCTGTTTGCAGGCGCGGGCCTTGCACAGGAAAACATCCTGTCGCCGCAGGTGGTTACGGCAAAGGCGCTGGAAAACGCCATCGCGTCCGCCTTTGGGTCTGCGCAGGACGGCGACGTCAGCTACCTGTACATTTCCACCCACGGCGTATATCAGCCCGAAAGCGGCCAGCCGCCGGTGCTGCTCTTAAGCGACGGCGTCATCGAGGACGGCGTGACTCCCGCCCAGCTGGAAGCGGCTTTTGACGACGTGAAGGGCCACAAGGTGCTGATTTTGGATGCGTGCAATTCCGGCGCGTTCATCGGCAAGGGGATGGCGCAGTTCGTGCAGGAAGTCCACTTTCTGGGCGACGATTTCAAGGTGCTCACCTCCTCCGGCGCGCTGGAGGAAAGCTGGTACTGGAGTGCCGGGCAGGACATGGCCGGGCAGGGCGCGTTTTACTTTACGCAGGCGCTGTGCGAGGGCCTGAGCGCCCGCAGCGGCTATCCGGCGGACCGCAACAGCGACGGCGCAGTCACCATGGACGAGCTGTATGATTACCTGCTTTTGAGCCATGCGGCATCCACCCCTCAGGTGTACCCGCAAAACGACGATTTTGTGTTTTTCCGTTACGATCCCCATGCGCCTCTGGCTTCCGCTGAGCGCTCGCCGGTGATGGACGTCACCTTTTCAGGCACCACGCTTAGCCGCGACAGCCGTCAAATTGCCATCGAGTTCATCGCCACGCGGCCCGTGCGCGTCGCCTATCAGATCGTGTATCAGCGCGATGGCAAATGGCAGTTTGACACGGCGCAGCTCATCTACGACCAGGCCGAGCGCTTCACCGCATTCGGCGACCAGCCGGGCGCGATCTCGGCAGGCCGCAAGCTGCGCACCGTCAACTTAAGCCGCATCGGCGCAGACAGCCACGGCTATGTGCTGGTGCAGCTGGTCAGCATCGACGAAGGCAGGCTCACCGTGCATGCCGGGCGCGTCATCTGCGTGCCGCCGGGTGACGGCGAAATGCAGCTCACGGCATCTGTCGATGAGATGCTTACCATGTCCAGCGGCCGGGAATTGAGCATCTTTATCGGCCACGATTATCCTTGCACGCTCAGCGTGGCCATCGTGGATGAAAATGAAAAGGTCATCCATCGTATCTGCCACAGGCAGAGCACCCGCCCCATGCAGATCACCCCGGCAGGCAGCGTATTTTACTGGGACGGCACCCTCAAGGACGGCTCCAAAGCGCCTGCAGGCGTCTACCGCGTGCGCGCGCAGGCCCATATGAACGATACGGCGGTCACTGTGCTTTCATCCGCCTTTACCATTCAATAGGAGGTTTTTTACATGGCAAGCAAGCTGATGGTGGTCATCCCCTGCTATAACGAGGAGGAAGTACTGCCCGAGACTTCAAAGCGTCTGGTCAAAAAAATGGCTGAACTGGAAAAGAAGGGCCTCATCACCCCCGACAGCCGCGTGCTGCTCGTTAACGACGGCAGCCGAGACCGCACGTGGGAAATGATCTGCGAACTGCACAAGGAAAATCCGCTGTTTGAAGGCGTGAAGCTCAGCCGCAACCGCGGCCATCAGAATGCGCTGCTGGCCGGCCTGATGACAGCCAAGGGCCGCTGCGATGTGAGCATTTCCATGGACGCCGACCTGCAGGACGATATGGACGCGATGGACCGTTTCCTGGAAAAGTACGAGGAAGGCTGCGACATCGTGTACGGCGTGCGCAACAAGCGCGATACCGACACCTTCTTCAAGCGTGAAACGGCGCTGATGTTCTACCGCCTGATGAAGGGCCTGGGTGTGGATATCACCTACAACCACGCCGACTACCGCCTGATGAGCAACCGCGCGCTGGAGGCGCTGAGCCAGTTTGAGGAGGTCAACCTGTTCCTGCGCGGCCTTGCGCCGCTGGTGGGCTTCCAGAGCGACGTGGTGTATTACGACCGCTCTGAGCGTTTTGCGGGCGAAAGCAAGTATCCCTTTAAAAAGATGCTGGCCTTCGCCATCGACGGCATCACCAGCTTCTCCGTAAAGCCCCTGCGCCTGATCACCACGGTGGGCCTGGTGATCTTCGTGGTGTCGCTGTTGATGCTTTTGTATGCTCTCATCAGCTGGATCACCGGCAACGCCGTGCTGGGCTGGACCAGCACGCTGGCCTCCATCTGGATGATCGGCGGCATTCAGCTGCTGTGCATGGGCGTCATCGGCGAGTATATCGGCAAGATCTACAACGAAACCAAGCGCCGTCCGCGCTTTATCATTGAGCGTTATCTCAACGACCGCGGCGACGATCCGACTGTGGACAAGCGATAAACGAAAAAAGGAACGCGAAAGCGTTCCTCAGCGTGTCGAAAAAGCTCGCCTGCGGCGATCTTTTCCGCCAAAACAGGTTTTCACTGCACCTTTGGTGCGGCCGTGAAAACCTGCAAGGAAACCTTGCTGCGCAAGGCTTCCGACCTCACCGCACATGTCGCTGAGGTCGGATTGACAGTCGGAGGGCT
>JAFWYA010000077.1 GCA_017517815.1 Clostridia bacterium
AGCCCTCCGACTGTCAATCCGACCTCAGCGACATGTGCGGTGAGGTCGGAAGCCTTGCGCAGCAAGGTTTCCTTGCAGGTTTTCACGGCCGCACCAAAGGTGCAGTGAAAACCTGTTTTGGCGGAAAAGATCGCCGCAGGCAAGCTTTTTCGACACGCTGCCGCACCTGCGGTGCATGCAGGTGCGCATTTGTTTTATTCTTCTTCTTTTACAGGAATCAGCTCCGGCTCTTCATGGCGGCGCATGCGCAGGTTAAACCGTTCCAGCGCGCAGGCGACCTGCTCCAGCTGGTCATCGGTCAAAACATAAAGGTCGGCGAAGAATTCCTGAAAATTGCGGCCTATGATGTTTTCCACCCCAGCCCGATATACCTCATGCCCCAGCGCCGTGGGCTTGGGGATAATGCTTTTGCGGTTGCCGGCAAGGCGGTAGCGTTCCACCAGCTTCATTTTGCAAAGGGTGTTCAGATATTTGCTCAGCGAGCTGGTGGCCAGCCCCAGTCCTCGCGAAATGGCTGCCATATTCAAATCCGCGTTTTCAAACTCAATGAGGTATTCCAGCGTTTGCCATTCCTGCGACGACAGGCTGCAGCCGGGCGTCAGCTCCATTTTGCTGCCGGAATGTGAAAACGTGTTGCTGTGCTGTACCAGTGCGCCCACCAGATGGCGATAGCGCCCCATCCATTCAATACTGCTCATATACGCCTCCTTTCCTGTTTAGTATAGCATGATTTTCCAATTGCTGCAAATTGATACAAAAAACAGGAGCCCCGTCATGTACGGAGCTCCTGCAGCAAAAATCAGCCGAGGAAGGTGATCAGGTCGGTGCCCACAGCATTCCAGGCGAAGAACAGCGCATTGAAGAACGCGGCAATGTAGAAGTTCTTCGACTTGCGGAAGAACGTGGCCGTGATGATGCTCACAGGCAGCATCAGCATCACAGCGTCCAGCATGGAGCCGTTGGCGCGGGACATGGCGGCATTGGTGATGGGGGTGAGGCCCACAATGCGGATGCTGCCGTAGATGTAGATCACAAACAGCAGGGCGGGCAGGGTGTTGGCCATCCACACAAGCACCGTAGACAGCACCGGCTTATCCTCGAAGCAGTAGCTGGAGGTATGCATGTAGTTGAAGATGAGCATGGGGATGATGTAGAACAGGAAGTAGATGATAAACAGGCGCAGGCGGGTGGCGTTGAGCACGTTGAGCTGCACCTTCCAGAAGCGGGGGCTGAGGTTGAAGAACTGGTCGCCCAGCGACACCATCACATAACCGCTGAAGATCACCAGGAAGCCCAGCAGCAGGCTCTTGAAGGCGTCGCCCACGCGGATCTTTGCAAAGGCAGCCAGCGCGGCCTTATCCAGCGACTTGTCGGCAAAGATGCGCACCACCAGCATGACCACCGCAAACAGCGCAAGGCACATCAGCCAGAACAGGAAGCCGTTGGCATTGGCGATCTGCAGGAAGCCGGTTTTGTTCAGGAAGTTCTGGCCGTTGAACACCGCCCACTTGGCGATGAGCGCGCCGAACAGGATGCTTGCGCCCAGCATGATCCACATAACCGGCGTGGGCTTGGCGGCCAGCTGCGGCACATTTTCACGCTTGAGGGACGCAAAGGGCGCGGTCTCCAGCATGATGAGGCCAGCCAGAATCATGGAAGCGAACAGCGCGATGATGGCCACGGCGGTGAAAACTTCCTTCCAGCCGTAGGTGAAGCCATCCACAGCGATGGGGGCGGGCTTGAGCGCATCATTGAAGAAGCTGCACGCCGCCGAGATGCCCGACTTGGAGATCAGGCCCATGGTGTGGCCGGTGAGGCCGGTGTAGAGGATGCGGCCCTTATTGGCGGCCAGGTCGCCATACCAGGTGGCAAACTCCACATAATCAGTGTTCATGGGCTTGGTGAAGGCCTCAGCAGTGTTGATATCCTTCTGCTTCAGTCGGCCCTGACCATAGGTGGTTTCCACCTGACCAATGAAGAAGCCCTGGTTGATGGCCAGCTCGGGGTCTCCGGGAGAGCCTGCGCCAAAGCCGAAGGTGGCCTTCACGCCGTTAGGGGTGCCATCAGGCAGGATAGCAGCGCCGTTAGCACGGCCCACGCCGGCCGACCAGCCGATCATGCCGATGGCTTCCTGATCGACGAAGTTCAGGCTCTTGATATAGTTGAGCGCCGCCAGGCCGCCCAGATCCGTCGTGGGCTGGATGACGTCAGACCGGCCGATGGTATACGGGTCAATCGACAGGGCCACATAGCCCCTGCGCGCCAGCTCGATGCTGGTGGCGGACATATATTCCAGATTGGCGTTGCCGCCGGGGATGAGGATCACCGCGGGAGCCGGATTTTCAGCCGTAGCGGTCTTGGGCTGGAAGATCTTTGCACTCAACAGCGCGTTGTCATTGGTCTGGATGGCGAGACGTTTGACGGACGTATTGCCGCCGTCGGTTTCCACATTGCGTGCGATGGCCAGGCTTCCAAAGAAGACCACGATCGCCGCCAGCAGTACGAACAGCTTGAAGAACCTGTTTTTCATGCAACAACTCCCCTTTTTGTATAAAATTATTCTACATGGAACATTTATGTTCCGTTGTACCGATTATATCGGAAAAAATAAGATGCTGTCAATCTTTTTTTGCTGAAAAATGGAGGATATAAAAAAGCCCGACCAGCAAAAGCTGATCGGGAATTGGAATGCGAAAGCCCCCTACTCTCCCGGGCCGTCTGCTGCCAAGTACGCCGGAGGAAAGCGCGTGCCCTGTGGGCACTTGCCCCGCAGGGGCAAAGTGTTCTGAAGGCGGCAAGCGAAACGAGCAGAGCAACCGGCAGGGCGCTCTGCGACGATTGAGCGCGCGAGGACGCTGACGCATTGCCTTAGCTACGGCTTTATTTTGTTTCTAGTTCGATGCCGTACCCAATGTCGGCGGCCCTGTTTCGCAGACCTCCATTCCCGAACATCTGCCGTCCTTCCTCAAGGCAACCCGCAACTCTACGCGTACCGCCCCT
>JAFWYA010000078.1 GCA_017517815.1 Clostridia bacterium
ATGGGGTTCACCGTGTCCACGCCGTTGCCGATGGCGATGAACCGCACACCCTTGCGCCGGAAGTACACCTCGGTGTAGAAGCCGGTCTGGATGTAGTCGCGCCCGACGCGGCTCAGGTCTTTGGCGATCACCACGCCGACCAAGCCTGCATCAATGTCCGCAATGAGCTGCTTCCATCCAGGTCGTTCGAAGTTGCCGCCGCTGAAACCATCATCTGTGTAGTGCCGGCAATGGGTGAAGCCGTGGTCTGCCGCATACGAGGTCAGGTACGATTTCTGATTCACGATGGAATTGGAATCGCCCTGCTGGTCATCGTCGCGGCTCAGACGCTCATAGAGCGCCGTGATAAGGGGTTCGTTTTTCTGGGTCAATGGATTCTCCTTTCCTGTGGAAGTCGGATATTTCTGGTGACTCCCTCTATAAGTAGGACAAAACCGGCGTTGTTTTGGAACTGTTTTGGAAATTTTCCGAAAGAAAATTTGAGATCAGACAGATTTTCTTGTATAATGGGCTTTGAAGGGGGTGAGCAAGTGATTCCAGAAGACGATTGGTACGATGTGGCGGATGATGATTCTGCCATCGAACCCTCCATGCTCGCCATGCCCCTGTACGATGAGGACGGAAATGAGATCCCGGAGGAAGAGCTGCCGTGGAACAACATGCCTGATGAAAGCATCGTTGATGATGACTCCGAGGACTGGTCAGCCGATGACGAACCAGAAGAATCACTGCCATCTTCCAAGCCAGACAAACGCAGACGCAATACAGACAAAGTAAGATCCTCTGCTGAACTAAGAAAGCGCATAGCCCAGAGCGTTCGTGAAGAAGCGCTTCGCCGTCTGGAACTTTCTGCCCGAACCATATCTGAGTTTCAGGAGCTTGTTGACTGGTACGACCGTGAAGAAGAAAGCCGTATGCGCCGGGAACGCCGTTATGAAACCTTGCGTGGCGATGTCCCGCTGGAGAGCGGAGCAATTCCCGGTGGGCACATCCTGCCGCACAGTATGAGCCAGCCAACATTCCGGCAGATCTGCCGGGGCGAGTTTGACGATTATCTCAACACGTGCCTTTTCGCCATGCATGATCTGACCGAGAGGGCACACCTGCGGGAGATCGTGATGAACCTGAAGCTCGACCACAAAGAGATCCTGTTCTTCCTGGGTATCAGGCTGTACACGACACAGAAGCTGGCGGAGCTGCGCGGCCAGACAGAGCGAAACATTCGTAAGGTGCGCGATACCGTCCAGCGGCGCATCCGCAGGAAGCTGTACGCAGCCCTGACGGTGCTGCAACAAGACGGCGACGAGCTGATCCACCTGGAGCAGGACTTCCTGCGTGATTACACTCCACCGAAAAGGAGGCATTCTTCCGATGAAGAACCTGTTTGAACATACCAACGCATTCTGGGCGAAGTATGCCGCTTATGAATGGCGTGTGGCTGCTGACGGCAAAGAATATCTCTTGCCCACGAAAGACGCAGAAGCAGCTGTCTACAACATCATGAAGGTGGCTGATCAGTTGGTGCTGGATGCAGTCAACGTCGGTCGGCTGGTGATGAAGAAATTGCCTGAAAAGAAAATCAAGGATGCCATTCATTGCTTCGCCTGTAATTATGGCCTGCTGGGCATGATGACAGCTCTGCCCACTACGCCGAATTTCGTGGAGTATGAGAAAGTTTATCTGCTCAAAAACCAGTTCATCCGGCAGGAGACGATGGACACGCTGGCGTACATGAAGCTCTTTTTCCCGTTCAGGATGCCGGATTTCCACAAGCGCGGCATTGAATCCATCTGGAATGTATCCGGCGAAGACCGGGCAGAAGCTGCGCTGTCAATGACCTTCCGTAACGATCCGCGAGCCATGGCAATGTCCTTCATGCGGAACTATGGCGAGCCCTATGAGTGGCTGAAGGAAGCGTTCCTCGATTGGGCGTTCACCTTTACATCAACATACCTGTATTACGAGGATCGGGACAAAACAGACGAACACACGCTGGAACTGTATCGAAAGGGACTGGCTTGCTTTGAGGGCAATGCGCCAACCTACCATCTGTCGCTGCAGGATCATCCGGTGATTGTATGGGATTACCATTCCCTGATGCTGGCGATAAAGTTCCTGTTCTCTGTCAAGCTGACGGCTGAAAAGAATCCCATGAGCTTGTGCGAACATTGCCGCATGGCGTTCTATGCTCCGCGGGCAGACTCGCGGTTCTGTTCTGCCGAATGCCGGAACAAGGCATCCAAGAAGCCTTGATAATCAGATCAACAGGAAGTCCAGCAGAACGAGCGAAAGGTCTGTCACCTTCTCCAACAACCATCCAGCGATGTGCGGAGCAAAGGCGAAGAAGATGCCGAGCCCTGCCGTCTGGAAGATCAGGCCGCTGGGAGCGTTGGCGATCCACCCCGCAACAGAGCCGATGAGGAATACCGTTGCAAGCAGGTTGGCCACAATGGAGGTCAATCCAACAATTACGGATGAAATCAGCTGGAACACCAGCAGTATCGCAATGAGAGGCAGAGTGGCTATCCGCAGGGGCAGCTTGAGCAGTTTCTTCATAAGTACCTCCATCTGATTTGGGGAGACAGGCACGGGCATGTGGCTCGTGCCTGTTTGCTTGCAGCGCGGTTCTTCAGTCATAGATCAGCTCGTTGAGCAGCATTTCTTCGATCCGGTTGTGAATACTGTTCATGCGGCGTACCCATTCCATCTGGTCAACAGCTTTCAGCTCCTCGGTAACGCCCTCGGCTGCTTTCATCTGCGGGATCAGCAGATCCAGGCGTTCCTGGCAGGCATCGTCAATCCTGTACAGGTGTTTCATGAGCTTGCCGGACAGCAGGAGCTGATTGAACAGGAGGGAACGATGCTCCCGGAGGTAACGCAAGCGCATTCTGCCGTATTTACCAAGCGGGCGCATGTCCGCGGTAGTGATGCCGATGTTGGGCAGGTAGTAGTCTCCGCAGCGGCGGTAGGTCAGTTTCATAGGGTATCCTCTCTTTCTGCTGCAATAGAAAAAGCAGCTATGTACTTGAAGGTTTCCCTTCAAGCCATAACTGCTTGAATTACTTGTATTTCCCGCGACTCATGACGAGGAGGGGTAAACCTTCCTCTACATAATAACGCGTTCTGAGACGGGGCTGTTTTCATATACCGGTTACACCTTCAGAACGACCTTGCCGACGTTCTCGCCGCGGTAGAGGATGTCGTGAGCCTCTTCCGCCTCGGTGATGGGAAGCACCTTGTAAATGGTGGGCTTCACGCTGCCGTCGGATACCTTGGGCCAGATATCCTCCACCAGCTTGGCCAGCAGCTGCGCCTTCACCTCATGCTTGCGGGAGCGCAGGGTGCTGCCCACGATGCGAACGTTGCGCACATAGATATTGCGCATGTCGATCTGGGTGAAGTCGCCCGCGAGGGTGGCGATCATGATCCAGCGGGCGCCATGGGCCAGGTAGTGCAGGCACTTGCCCATGATCTCGCCGCCCAGGCAGTCGATGGCCACGTCCACGGGATGGCCCGCGTCCAGCTCGGCCTTGAGCACTTCGGCGATGTCCTGCTTTTTGGTGTTGACCACCACGTCAGCGTTGAGGTGCTTGATGCTCTGGGCGATCTCGTCGCTGAGCACGGTGGTGATCACGCGCACGCCGAAGGCCTTCGCCATGGGAATGATCACGCTGGCCAGGCCGCTGGCGCCGGCATGCATCAGCAGGGTGTTGCCGGGCTTGATGTTGCCTTCCCAGAACAGGTTGAGGTACGCGGTGGCAAACGCCTCGGGGATGGCCGCAGCCTCCACCATGGAGCAGTTTTCAGGCACGGGCATGAGCATGTCGTACTTGATGTTGGCATACTCGGCATAGCCGCCGCCGCCCAGCAGCGCGCATACCTTGTCGCCCAGCTTGTAATTGGACTTGGCCTTGGCTTCCTCGCCCATATCGACGATCTCGCCGGAAATTTCCAGGCCCATCCAGTCGGGGCAGCCGGGAGGCGGGGGATAGTTGCCCTCGCGCTGCAGAAGATCGGCGCGGTTGAGCGCAGCATATTCAATTTTGACCAGCACGTCCTCGCTGCCCATTACGGGATCGGGTACGTCGGCCCACACGAGAGATTTGTCCTTTTGAATGAGAACCGCTTTCATCGTTGATTCACCTCAGAAGAAAATATGGTAGGTATATTATACCATAATTTCCGTACAAAAACAGCATCGATTCTACGCAAACTGCCCACGATTCTCCAAAACAGCCTGCATCCTGTATACAGAATACTTGACAGCTTTTCTCCTGCGTACTAAAATAAAAAAGACATAAAAAATACAGGAGGCACTCAAACATGTCTGCCATGTCCCTGGGCCCGGCCGTAGAAAGCAAGCCCATCCGCGAAATCGCCTACGAAACGCTCAAGCACGCCATCATCACCGGCGAACTGCCTGCCGGCGCGCGCATCGTAGAAACCGAATATGCCGAACGCATGCACATCAGCCGCACACCGCTTCGCGAAGCCCTGCGCAAGCTGGAACGCGATGGACTGGTGGAGTATATGCTGCGCCGCGGTGTGATGGTACGCGCCTTTACCATCGCTGATGTGGAGGAGATCTATACCATCCGCAACTGCCTGGAAATGCTCACGCTGCCTTCCATCATCCAAAATGCCACGCCCGAGGACATCAGGCGTCTGCGCGCCATGCTCGACGAGATGGACCCCCTCACCGAGCGCAACGAGATCGACCAGCTGTCGCCCCGTGCCCGCGCCTTCCACGCTGCGCTGACCGCCATTTCCGGCCAGAAGCGCATCCTGCGCGCCATCGAGGGGCAGGACGAATACATCACCCGTTTCTCCGCCCTGTCCATCGCCAAGGAAGACCGCCGCATGGCCGCTCATCAGGAGCATCACCTGCTGGTGGACTATGTGGAGCAGAAGGATCTGCCCAGGTTTGAGGAGCTGATGCGCCGCCACATCGAGCGCAGCAAGCAGACCTGCCTCAACGCGCTGGAAGAAAGCAAGCTCAAGCATAACGGCTGACGAAAGAAGGTACCTGCCATGACCTGGGATCTTTCCATTCTTTATAAAGGCTTTGACGACCCCGCCCTGCGCGCCGACATCGACTCTCTCAAAGCCCTCATTGCTTCCGGCAATGCGCTTCTGGACAGGGAAGCTCCCGCTGCCCAAAAGCTTGAGGACGTTGTCACCCTGCAGGAGGATCTGTCCACCGTTTTTGGCCGCATCCGCCTGTTTTTGCACCTGACCATCGCTGCCGACAACACCCATGCCGAGGCCCTGCGCCTGATGGACGAGCTCAGCCTCGTCGGCGTGGACATGCGCCTGCTCGACAGCCGCTGCACGCGCTATATCGGCTCGCTTGAAAACCTCGAAGAGCTCATTGCCGCAAGCGAGCGTCTGCAGGCCAACGACTTTTTCCTGCGCGAAGCCGCCGAGGAAAGCCGCCATCAGCTGCCCGCCCATATGGAAAAGGAGCTGCTGCGCATGTCCCTCAACGGCGCAGACGCCTGGGCCAAGCTGAAGGACCGCCTGATGGGCACCCTCACCTGCGAAATGAACGGCGAGCAGCTGCCCCTGCCTGCCGTGCGCGGCATGGCCTATGATCCCGACCCCGCCGTGCGCAAGGCCGCCTATGAGGCCGAGGTGGAGTCCTACAAAAAGGTGGACACTGCCATGGCCTACTGCCTGGGCTGCATCAAGGGCGAAACCATCACCCTGTGCGAGCTGAAGGGCTACGACGATCCGCTGAGCATGACCCTTGCGCAGAACCGCATGGATCACGCCACCCTTGACGCCATGTGGACCGCCATCCGCGAAGCCCTGCCGGACTTCCGCCGCTACATGCGCCGCAAGGCGGAGCTGTTGGGCCACCAAAACGGCCTGCCCTTCTACGATCTGTTTGCGCCCATGGGCGAAAGCAGCAAAACCTACACCATCGACGAAGCCCGCGAGCTGCTGGTGAAGACCTTCAATGAAATCAACCCCGAAATGGGCGCTTTCATCGACAATGCCTTCCAGCAGCGCTGGATCGACGTGTATCCGCGCAAGGGCAAGAGCGGCGGCGCTTTCTGCTCCGGCAGCTATGAAAAGAACGTCAGCCGCATCCTGACCAACTTCATGGGCAGCTTCTCCGACGTGTGCACGCTGGCGCACGAGCTGGGCCACGCCTGGCACAACCGCTGCCTGCAGCGCAAGCCCCAGCTGATGGGCCACTACCCCATGCCGCTGGCCGAGACCGCGTCCATCTTCAACGAAACCCTGCTTACCCATGTGGTACGCAAAAACGCCGATGAATCCACCCGCCTGACCCTGCTTGAAAGCGTGCTGCAGGACGCCACCCAGACCATTGTGGATATCTACAGCCGCTTCCTGTTTGAAAGCAAGGTCTTCGAAGCCCGCAAGACCCATATCCCCAGCGCTGCCGAGTGCAACCAGATGATGCTCGACGCTCAGATGGAAGCCTACGGCGACGGCATGGACCCCGATGTGCGCCACAGCGGCATGTGGGTGTGCAAGGGCCATTACTACTACACCGGCCGCCACTTCTACAACTTCCCCTACGCCTTCGGCCATCTGTTCGGCCTGGGCGTGTTCAAGAAGTACCTGGAGGAAGGCGCTGCCTTCATGCCCAAGTACGACGCGCTGCTGGCCTCCTGCGGCAGCGACACCATTCCCAACGTGTGCGCCAGCGTCGGCATCGACGTGCGCAGCGTGGACTACTGGCGCAGCGCGCTGGACGTGCTGCGTGCCGAGGTGGATGAGTTCATCCACCTCACGGACAAGTGAGGGCGTTTCAAAGCGCGCCGTGGCTGAATGCCATGGCGCGCGTTTTTGACGATGCAGGCGCGCCGCTGTTTCTGGTGGGCGGCGGCGTGCGAAACCCGCTCATGGGCCTGCCCATCAGCGATGTGGACGTGTGCGGGCCGCTGCTTCCGCAGGACGTATGCGCCCTTTGTGAAGGCACGGCTGTGGAGGCCCGCGTACGCGCCGCCGGGTTTGGCACGGTCGAACTGTGGGTGGATGGTCACATGGCTGAATACACCGCATGGCGTGAGGAAAGCTATACCGGCGGTCACCGGCCCGACAGCGTGACCTTCACCACCGACATCCGCGTGGATGCGCGCCGCCGTGACTTCAGCGTCAACGCCCTGTACCGCCCACTGCACGACGGCTGGATGGAAGACGTCATCGACCCTACGGGCGGACTGCGTCATCTGCGGCTGGGCGTTTTGCACACCACCACCCGCGACCCGGACGCTATTCTCAGCCATGACGGTCAGCGCATTCTGCGCGCGGCACGCTTTCAGGCCGAGATGGACCTGCGCCCCACGGATGCGCTGTTTGCAAGCCTGAAGCGCAACGCTCCTCTCATCCGCGAGGTCGCCATGGAGCAGCTGCGGCCCGAGGTGGAAAAGA
This sequence comes from Clostridia bacterium, assembly GCA_017517815.1. Next base: position 7,408 of record JAFWYA010000078.1, read on the forward strand.
TCGTGATGGCTGACCTGCGCTATCCCGCGCTTCGCAGACGCGACCCGGCCAGCCGCAGCGGTCTGCGCACGCTGCACCTCATCGGCGCATGGGACGATCTGTTCGACGGCGTTTCCTATGATGACACAGCCGCGCTGGCGCTTTCGCGCACGAAGGGCGATCTGCCCCGGCGCATGGCGCTGCTCATGCACCGCGCTTCACCGGAAAAGGTGCAGCAGGCGATGCAGCATATGAAGTTTTCCACAAAACTGGCAGCACAGGCTGCGGAATATGTGCGCGTGATGCACCATCTGGATGCGCCCATTGACGAGCTGGCCAATCCGGACGCGCTGCAGTTTGCTCAGTCTGCCTTCCTTGCGCTGGGCGATTCCGACGGCGCCGAAAAAGCGCAAAAGGCGCTTGCCGCGCTGGAAGGAAAGCCCCTGTCGCTGAAGGAACTGGCCCTAAGCGGCAGCGACCTGAAACCGCTGTTTGAGCAGGCAGACCGTCCGCTGCGCGAGCTGGGTCCGACCCTCGACCGCCTGTGGCGCATGGCGCTGCGCGGCGAGATCGGCAATGAGAAGAATACGCTTCTTGAAGAGGTGAAAAAAACAGGACTGTGATTTTTTCACAGTCCTGTTTTGCTTATCCCAGAACGATCTTTTCCAGTTCCTCCGCCGTATCGGCAAAGCACACGGCGCCTGCCGCCTCCAGCTCGTCGCGGTCGCGGAAGCCCCATGTGACCGCCGCGCAGTCCATGCCGGCATTGATGGCCGTCTGCACGTCAAACTCGCTGTCGCCCACATACAGCGCGCGGGAAACCTCTGCGCCCAGAGGCTTCAGAATTTCGTACACCATATCCGGATGCGGCTTGCAGCGCATGCCCTCGCGGTCGCCCATGGCATGGTCGATCCAGCGGCCGAAGTGTTCCTGCGTCAGGCTTTTCACCTGCTCGTCCGGCTTGTTGCTGGCCACCGCCAGCTTCACGCCCTGCTGCTTCAGCGTTTCAAGCATTTCCACAATGCCCGGGTAGGGAGCGGTGAGGTCGTTGGAATGCTCGGCATAGTACACGCGGTACACGTCCAGCACCTCGTCGATCTTTTCCTCACTGCTGCCTTCCGGCATGGCGCGCACGATAAGGTTGCGTGCGCCGCCGCCCAGAAAGCGGCGGATCTCCGCGGTGCTGCGGGTGGGATATCCAAACTGTTCAAGCACATGGTTGACAGCGTTTTTCAAGTCGATCAGAGTATCCAGCAAAGTACCGTCCATATCAAAGATCACAGCGTCGTATCGCATGGTTTTCATCCTCCTGACAAGCTATTATACCCCATGAAACTGCCGCTTGACAACCCGGATGGGATAGCGTACCATGACCCCAGAGGTGATCGTATGCATATGACCAATCTTACCTGCAACGGAATCAGCAACCCTTTGGGTTTTCAGATGGATTCGGCCCGCCTGAGCTGGATGATGGAATGCGAAGGACACAACCACGCGCAGACCGCCTTTGAGGTGGACGTTTGTTGGGAGGGCGGCAGCTGGAACAGCGGCAGGATCGAAAGCAGCCAGAGCGTGAACTGGACGCTGCCCCTGTCTCTTGCGCCCATGACGCGCTACTGCTGGCGCGTGCGCGTGTGGGACGAGCAGAATGTTCCCACCGACTGGAGCGACGAGGCCTGGTTTGAAACGGCGGATATCGTCTGGCGTGCCGAGTGGATCGGCGCAAAGGAGGAACTGCCGCAGCTGCGCCGCCTGTTCACCGTGCAAAAGCCGGTCAAAAAAGCCCGCGCCTATGCCTGCGGCCTGGGCCTGTATGCGCTGTTTGTAAACGGTCAGCGCGCGGGGGACGAGCATCTCAATCCCAATTTCAACGCCTACGACCGTTGGCTGCAGTATCAGACCTTTGACATTACATCCCTCCTGCGCGAGGGCGAAAACACCGCCGGTGCATGGCTGGGGCTGGGCTATTACGCAGGCCGCGTGGGCTGGCCCGGCATTGAAAAACGCTGCAAGATCTACGGCGACCGCGTGGCCTTCATCGCCCAGATCGAGATCGACTACGCCGACGGCACGCATGAAAGCATCCTCACCGACGAAAGCTGGCAGGCCTGTCAGGGCCCGTTCGACCGTGCGGAGATCTACGACGGCGAGATTTTTGACGCGCGCCGCTGCGACCTGTCCTTTGTAAGCGGCGACTGGCATGAGGTCGAGCTGCTTCCGCTGGACAAGTCCCTTCTGCAGCCGCGTCTCAGTCTGCCTGTGCGCGTGATGCAGCAGCGCAGCGCCGTGCTGCTTGATCACGGCATTCTGGACTTTGGCCAGAACTTCGCCGGATGGATCCGCATGAAGGTGCACGCCCCCGCAGGCACGCGCATCCGCATCCGCCATGGCGAAATGCTCAACCCCGACGGCACCCTTTACACCGAAAACCTGCGCACCGCCAAAGCGGAAATGGTCTTCATCTCCGACGGCAAAGCGCACGACTATTTCCCCACGTTCACGTTCTTCGGCTTCCGCTATGCCGAGGTAACGGGGCTGGATAAGATCGACCCGGCGGATTTCACCGGCGAGGTCATCCATTCCGACATGCCGGTGACCGGTGCGTTTGAATGCAGCGACGATCGCGTCAACCGCCTGTTTTTGAACGCCCAGTGGAGCCAGCGCGGCAACTTTGTGGACACCCCTACCGACTGCCCCCAGCGCGACGAACGCATGGGCTGGACGGGCGACGCGCAGGTGTTCTGCCCCACAGCATGCCTCAACATGCCCTGCGAGGCCTTCTACCGCAAGTATCTGTACGACCTGGCCATCGAGCAGCAGAAGATGGGCTTTGTGCCTGTGGTGGTGCCCTACATTCTGCGCGAAAGCGGCACATGGTCCTCCCCCACCACTGCATGGGCGGATGCAGCCGCCATCATGCCGTGGGCGGTGTACCTCTACCGCGGTGATCTTGACCTGCTGCGCGCACAGTACCCCAGCATGAAGGCGCATGTGGACACCATCACCCACTGCGGCGACGTGCACGACGGCGTATACGGCGGCGATCATCTGGGCGACTGGCTGGCGCAGGACACCAAAAACCCCGACAACTGCTACGGCCTGACCCCCACCGAGCTCGTGGCTACCGCCTATTATGCAAAAAGCGCCGAGCTGGTCAGCAAGGCTGCCAAAGTGCTTGGCTATACCGATGATGAAAAGGCCTACGGCGAGCTGGCCGAAAGCGTGCGCGAGGCCTTCCGCCGCGAATTTGTCACGCCTGCCGGCCGCGTAGCCTGCGAAAACCAGACCTCCTCCGCGCTGGCTTTGATGATGGATATGCTTTTGCCTCATCAGCGCGCCAAGGCCGCCGAGCGCCTGGCCATCCGCCTGAAGGCTGACGACATGCACCTGACCACCGGCTTTGTGGGCACGCCCTGCCTGTGCCCGGCGCTGAGCGAAAACGGCTACAACGAATACGCCTATGCGCTGCTTTTGAGCGAGGGCTGCCCCGGCTGGATGTATGAGATCGCCTGCGGAGCCACCACCATGTGGGAACGCTGGAACAGCGTGCGTCCCGACGGCAGCTTCGGCGCAGTGGGCATGAACTCGTTCAACCACTATGCCTTCGGCTCCATCGCCGAGTGGATGTACCGCCACATGTGCGGCATCAATCCCGACGAAACAGCCCCTGGCTTCAAACATGCCGTCATCAAGCCCCAGCCCAACAGCCTGCTCACCCATGCCCGTGCGCAGACCCTCACCCCCTACGGCATGCTTGCCTGCGGCTGGCGCATTGAGGGCGAAAAGCTCTATGTAACGGTGGATGTGCCCTGCAACGCCACCGCCACCATCATGCTGCCTGACGTCGGCGGCAGCGTAACAGAAAACGGCGCGGACATGGGCGCTGAAAGCACCTTTGAGCGCGGCAGCGGACGCTGGGAGTATGCATATGCCTTCACCGGCGAAACCATCCACAAACGCATCGACAACTGATCAACGAAAGGAATGTTCCCCATGAACCAGATCAAACGCATTCTTCCCGGTCTTCTCATGTCTGTGGGCGTAGCCCTCATCGCCAACGCCATCGAAGGTATGCTGCCCATCCACCTCATCGGCGGCGCGGTCATCGCCATGTTTTTGGGCATGCTGATCAACCACTTTGCCAAGCCCGCCGCCGCCATCAAGCCGGGCCTTACCTTCACCTCCAAAAAGGTGCTGAAGTTCGCTATCATCCTGCTGGGATTGTCGCTCAACATCAAAACCATCCTGACCGTCGGCCGCATGTCGCTGACGGTGATGGTCTTTACCCTGCTCACGTGCTTTGGCGGCGGCTATTTCATCGGCCGTGCGCTGGGCCTGAACTGGAAGCTTTCCAACCTCATCTCCGCCGGCACGGGCATCTGCGGCGGATCGGCCATTGCGGCCATCGCCCCCACCATTGACGCCGACGACGCCGACATCGCCTACGCCATGAGCGCTACCTTCCTGTTTGACATGGCCATGATCGTGCTGTTCCCCATCATGGGCCGCGCGCTTGGTATGACGGATCAGGCCTTTGGCATCTGGGCGGGCACCGCCGTCAACGACACCTCCTCGGTCGTGGCCACGGGCTATGCCTTCAGCGAGGGCGCGGGCGACTTTGCCACCATGGTCAAGCTCACCCGCACGCTGACCATCATCCCCACGGTGGTGGTGTTTGCGCTGATCAACCTGCGTCTTAAGCAGCGCGAGGCTGCCGCCGCCGGCGACGGAAAGCTGAATGTGAACGTGGGCAAGCTGTTCCCGTGGTTTATCCTCGGCTTCCTCGGCATGGCGCTGGTGGCCAGCATCCTGCCCATCCCCGCCGAGGTGGTCAGCGCGACCAAGCGCCTGAGCAAGTTCCTGATGGTGTGCGCGCTGGCCGCCATCGGCCTGAACACCTCCTTTGCCAGTCTGAAGAAATCCGGCCCGCGCCCCATGCTGCATGGTTTCATCATTTCAGCGCTGGTGGTGATCGTGGCGCTGCTGGTGGAAATGGCCATGGGCATTGTGTAAGCATCAAAAATCCCTCCGCAAAAGCGGAGGGATTTTTGATTGCTGTTTACAGATCAAACTGCTCGCCGTAACCGTAGTGTTCCACCACATAGTCGACGTCCTTGTCGCCGCGGCCGGACAGCGTGGCCAGAATGGAGCCGGTCTTCATTTCCTTGGCCTTGCGCATGGCGAAAGCCACCGCGTGGCTGCTTTCCAGCGCCGGGATGATGCCCTCGTACTTGCTCAGGGCGAAGAACGCCTCGACGGCCTCTTCATCCGTGACGCTGTCGTACTTCACGCGGCCCAGGTCGCGCAGGTAGGCATGCTCGGGGCCGACGGAGGGATAGTCCAGACCGCTGGCGATGGAGTACACCGGCGCGGGATCGCCGTTTTCGTCCTTGAGCATGATGGAGTTAAAGCCGTGCATCACACCGGGGGTGCCGTGCTTCATGCTGGCGGCATGGTCGCCCAGCTTGTCGCCGCGGCCCAGAGGCTCGACGCCGTAGAGCTCCACTACGCTGTCGAGGAAGGGCACGAACGTGCCGATGGAGTTGCTGCCGCCGCCCACGCAGGCGCACACGGCGTCGGGCTCCAGGCCGGTCATTTCGCGGAACTGGTCGCGCATTTCGCTGCCGACCACCATCTGGAAGTCGCGCACCATCAGCGGGAAGGGATGCGGGCCCAGAACGCTGCCGATGCAGTAGATGGCGTCCTTATAGTCGCGGGCATAGGCTTCAAAGGCGCTGTCAACGGCTTCCTTCAGGGTTTTGAGGCCATGGGTGACAGGCACGACCTTCGCGCCCAGAATCTTCATGCGGGTCACGTTGGGCGCCTGTTTGGCAATGTCCACCTCGCCCATATGGATCTCGCACTCAAGACCGAAAAACGCAGCCGCAGTGGCCAGCGCCACGCCGTGCTGGCCAGCGCCGGTTTCGGCGATGAGCTTCTTCTTGCCCATGTACTTGGCAAGCAGGCCCTCGCCCATGCAGTGGTTCAGCTTGTGCGCGCCGGTATGGTTGAGGTCCTCGCGCTTAAGGTAGATCTGCGCGCCGCCCACCTTGCGGCTGAGGCGCTCGCAGTGGTACACCGGCGTGGGACGGCCCTGAAAATCGCGGCGGATGCGGCGCAGCTCGTTGATGAACTGGGCGCTGTGGCAAATGGTCTGATACGCCTCGGTGATCTCGGCAAAAGCGGCCTTGAGATTGTCGGGCAGCATCGCGCCGCCGTACTCGCCGAAGTAGCCGTTTTCATCGGGATTGTATCGCAAATAAGTACGGTAATCCATGGTCTGTATCCTCCTAAAATGAAACGTATCAACACGAAGTTTCTCTATTATGACACAAACACGCACAAATTTCAACGCCGCGGCGGTTTTAATTGACCTTTGAGGGCTGAAGGCTTATAATAAAGAATGGTATTTTATATGCTGGAGGACACCGATATGGCTATGATCCCTGCCAATGCGCTCAAGCCTCAGTTTGACCTGCATGCTGCTGAATATGAACAAAAAGCCGCCGAAGTACTTCGCAGCGGCTGGTATATCCTCGGAAACGAAGTGCGCGCCTTTGAGGACGCATTTGCCAAATACACCGGCGCAAAGTACTGCGTGGGCCTTGCCAGCGGTCTGGACGCGCTGATCCTGGCCTTCCGCCTGCTTGGCATCGGCGAAGGCGACGAGGTCATCGTGTGCGCCAACGCCTACATCGCCTGCGTGATGGGCATCACCGTCAACGGCGCGACCCCCGTTTTTGTCGAGCCGGACGAATACGACAACCTGAACGCCGACCTGCTCGAAGCCGCCGTCACGCCCAAAACCAAGGCTGTCCTCGCGGTGCATCTGTTTGGCCAGAGCTGCGATATGGACAAGGTGATGGACGTCGCCCGCCGTCACAATCTGCGCGTGGTGGAGGACTGCGCCCAGAGCCACGGCACCACCTGGCACGGTCAGCAGACCGGCACCTTTGGCGACATCGGCTGCTTCAGCTTCTATCCCACCAAGGGTCTGGGTGCGTTTGGCGACGCAGGCTGCATCGTGACCAATGACGAAGCCATCGACAAAAAGTGCCGCACGCTTCGCAACTATGGCAGTCAGAAGAAGTATCACTTTGAAGAAGTGGGCATGAACAGCCGTCTGGATGAAATGCAGGCCGGCCTTCTGAATGTGAAACTCAAATATCTGGACGACTGCAACGCCGAGCGCCAGCGCATCGCCCAACGCTATATGAACGAGCTGAGCACTGAATATCTCGCTCTGCCCAAGGTGCGCCCCGGCACGGTGAGCAGCTGGCACCAGTTTGTCATCCATACCCCGTACCGCGACCAGCTTCGCGCATACCTGCTCGAAAACGAGATCGGCAGCGAGGTGCACTACCCCATCCCGCCGCACCTGAGTGAGGCCTATGCCTACCTTGGCTACAAGCCCGGTGACTTCCCCGTGACCGAAAAGGCCGCGGGCGAGGTGCTCAGCCTGCCGATGTTAAACGGCATGACCGCCGAAGAGCAGACCCGCGTGATCGATGCCATCAACCATTTCAAGCCTTAACGCCGGAAAGGAATTTTTTCCATGGCCTATCTCATTTACCCCTACGACGAAAGCCAGTGCGCCAAGTGGGATGATTTTGTGATGCATCATTCCGTCAACGGCACGTTTCTGCACACGCGCCGGTTTTTGAGCTATCACCCCGAAGGCCGTTTTGAGGACGCGTCGGTGATGGTATACAACAAGCAGGAGCTTTGCGCCGTGCTGCCCGCCGCCGCGCAGACCGTTGACGGCTGCCGCATGCTGCGCTCCCATCCGGGCAGCACCTTTGGCGGCCCCGTCTTTGGCGAAGAACTGCTGCGCGCGCCCAAGCTGGTGGAGCTGATTGCCGATCTGGACGCTTATTTTCAGCAGCAGGGCTTTGAAGCCTGCGAGCTCAAAATCACCAGCGACCTGTTTTCCACCCGCCCCACCGACGCGCTGCAGTATGCGCTGTACCATGCAGGCTTTACCGACGAACTGGAAATTGCCGCCTGTCTGCCTGTGGAGGGCAAAACGCATGACGAGCTTGTGGCGGAATACTCCTTCAACAAGCGCTACGACATGAAAAAGTGCCTGAAGGCCGGGCTTGCCTTCCGCGAGATCCGCACGGAAGAGGAGATCGCCGCTTTCTATGACCTGCTGTGCTGGAACCTGCAGAAGTTTGATGCAAAGCCCGTGCACACCCTCGAAGAACTGCTGGACTTTGCCCATACCCGTCTGAAGGACGAGATCATCTTCCTCGGCGTGTATGACGCGGATAACCGCATGGTTGCCGGCGCATGCCTGTTCTATTTTGCACAGGCCAATGTGCTGCACACACAGTATCTGGCCACCGCGCCGGATGTGAAGGGCTATGTGCCCTCCACCTTCCTGTACGACGCAGTCATCCAGGCCGGTCTTTCTCACGCTGTTAAAACGGTGTCGTTTGGCACCTCCACCCACGACCGCGGACGCGTGCTCAACACCGGCCTCATCCAGAACAAAGAGGGCTACGGCGCGCTTCATTCCCTCAACCGCATCTACACCAAAAACTATACGGAGGCTGACTGATATGATCAACGGCGTACAAATGCTGGAATTCCCTCAGCACGGCGACGAGCGCGGCCATCTGGTGGTGGTCGAAGGCCTCAAGGACGTGCCCTTTGAGATCAAGCGCATGTTTTACATCTACGGCAGCGATGCAAACGTCGTGCGCGGCCGTCATGCCAACCGCAAAAGCGAATTTGTGTTCATCAACGTAGCCGGCCAGAGCAAGGTGCGCGTGGATGACGGCCGCGGCAACGAGGCCGTGTTTTCCATCAACCGCCCGCACACCGGGCTGTACCTGCCCAAAATGATCTGGAAGGACATGTACGACTTCTCCCCCGACAGCGTGCTGCTGGTTTTGTCCAACGAGCCCTACGACGCCAATGAATACATCCGCGACTACGACGCCTACGTGGCGGAGGTAAATGCGAATGCCTAAGCTCAGCATCGTCATCCCTGTTTATTACAATGCCGAAAACCTGCCCCCGCTGTATGAGGACATCAAAGAAAAAGTGCTGGACAAGGCCGATTTTGACGTGGAGATCGTGATGGTCGACGACGGCAGCGGCGACGACAGCTACCGCGTGATGCTGCGCCTGGCCATGCAGGACGAGCGCATCCGCATCTTCCGTCTGAGCCGCAACTTTGGCTCGGATGCCGCCGTGCTTTGCGGTCTGGTCAACTCCACCGGCGACTGCGCGGTGGTGAAGGCCGCCGATTTGCAGGAGCCCACTGAAATGGTGCTGGAGATGTACGAAAAGTGGAAGGAAGGCTGCAACGTGGTGCTGGCCGTGCGCGAAGGGCGTGAGGAAAGCAAGAGTCAGGAATTCTTTGCCGACCTTTACTACGACATCACCCGCAAATTTGCCCTGCCCAATATGCCCAAAAAGGGCTTTGACGTGTTTCTGGTCGACCGCCGCGTCATAAACGTCCTGAGCCAGATGAGCGAGCCCAACAGTGCGCTGGACGGCCAGCTTTTGTGGGCGGGCTTCAAAACCGGCACCGTCACCTATGTGCGCCGCGAGCGCAAGATCGGCAAGAGCCGCTGGACCCTCAAAAAGAAGATCCGCCTTGTGGCGGACACTCTGTTCAGCTTTTCCACCGTGCCCATCACCTGCGTAACAGGACTGGGTTTCCTAAGCGTGGTGATTTCCCTCATCTGGGCGCTGGACGCGCTCATCTCCAAGCTGACAGGCCGCATCGACGTGACCGGCTGGACCATGATGTTCATCTTCCAGCTTTTGTCCTTCGGCGTCATCATGCTCACCCTGGGTCTGCTTGGCGCTTACCTTTGGCGCACCTTTGACGCGTCGCGCCGCCGTCCGCCGTTCCTGATTGAAATTGCCGACGGCCAGAAGGCGCAGGGCCGCGACAGGGAGGAACCCAAATGAAAAACAAACGCGCGCTCAGCTGGCTGATCGCCCTTGGGATGACTGCCATGCTGATGACCTTTGTGCTGCTTGGCACCGAAGTGCGCTATTCTCAAAATGACGACGCGGGCATTCTGCGCGCTTTCCTCGGGCAGGAAAGCGGCACGCCCGCGCGCTTTCACATTTACATCCACGGCCTGTTCGCGCTGCCGCTGGCCGCGCTGAGCACGGCCTTTCCGCTTATGCCGTGGTTTACGTACCTGCAGCTGGCGCTTTTGGCGCTTGCGTGCGTGGTGATCAGCAAAAGCATCATGCAGTGCTTTGTAAAGCACGACCAGTCCATCTGGCTGGGCGCTGCGGCTGCGGCGCTGTTTCTGCTGACGCTGTGCCTGAAGCACATCAGCCGCATCACCTTCACCGAAACCGCTGCCCTTTTGGGCGCTGCGGCAGTTTTGCAGATGCTTTCCATCGACTATGAACGCGGCGGCTGGCGCGTGGCGCTTGGCCTGACTGGCGCGGCGGCGCTGGTGATGTTTGCCTACGCGCTGCGTCAGGTGACGGCGCTGCCGGTGCTGGCCTTCTGCGCTCTGGTATTCGTATTCAGCCTGTGGCATCACCGCGCTGCCGCAAAGCCCATGCTGGCCGGGCTGTTCATTACCGCGTTCCTCATGGGCGGCATGGCCGGTTTCCGCGCAGCCGAAACCGAAAGCAGCGGCGCGCAGGACTATCTGGCCTGGCAGGACGCCAACACGCAGGTCATCGACTTCTACGGGCTGGACAAGCTGGGCGAGGAAGAACTCGTCCTTGTCGGCTGGGACGAAACCACCCTACGTATGGCCAAAAGCTGGTGTTTTCTGGACAGCGATCTGTCCACCGAAGCGTTCCTCACCCTGACCGACCATCTGCAAAAGCATGACACGCGCACCTTTTCTGACCGCGCATCTCAGGCATGGGCAGCCTTTGCCAGCATGCTGAAGCTGTACCAGCTGGACATGCGCTGCCTGTGCCTTGCGCTGATCGCCGGCATTTTCGCGCTGGTGTGCGCCTGCATCCGCAAAGACCTGCGCAAGGTGCTTCTGATCGCATGCGCCGTGCTGGGCGCTGTGGTGATGCTGGCCTATCTGTCGTGGGAGGGCCGTTTGCCCATCCGCGCGGTGATGATGGTCACCATGCCGCTTTCCGCAGTGCTCATGGCCATGCTTCCCTCTGCCAGAAAGGGCGTTGTGATCGCCGGTCTTTGCGTGATGACCGCGCTGTGCGCATGGTGCCTGACGGACATCCTGCCCGTCATCCTGCCCAACGAAGAAGAAGAGCTGGCCCTTGGCAACGCCATGGGCGACCTGGAAGAGTACGCCGTCGACGAGCCCGACAGCCTGTTCATCTACGACAGCACGCTGGTGGGCGCGGACCTGCGCGCCTTCCCGGATTACGAGTACGGCATGCCCACCAACCTGACCTACTGGGGCGGCTGGGGTCTGCGTTCGCCTGAAAACTGCGCCCTGTTTGAGCGCTGGGGCATCGACCTTGCCGACTTTGACCCCGAGACCTTCCTGCGCGACGACGTATTCCTGGCCACGGGCCGCATCGACCCGCCGCCGACGATGCTGCTGAAGTGGCTGGAAGCCAAAACCGGCAAGTCCATCGACTGGGAGATCTGGTCGGAATACGGCAGCGTGTACATTCTGCATTTCTACGAATACTGAGGCAACTATGTTCAAAAAATGGCTTGAAAATCCGACCGTGGCAAAGCTGTGGCAGTTTGTGAAATTCGGCATCGTGGGCGTGAGCAACACGGCCATTTCGCTGTGCGTATATGAGATCTGCATCCATCTGGGGCTGCACTATGTGCTTTCAAACGGCATCGGCCTTGTCGTAAGCGTCATCAACGCCTACTACTGGAACAACCGCTGCGTGTTTGGCGACGGTGAAAAGAAAACCTTCGCCCAGCATGTGAAAACCTACTTCAAATCGCTGGCGGCCTACGGCGGCACCTTTGTGCTGGATTCGCTTTTGCTGATTCTGTGGGTGGAAGTCATCGGCATCCCTGAAGCGCTCGCGCCCATCCTGAATTTGTGCATCACCATCCCGGTGAACTTTTTGGTCAACAAATACTGGACCTTCCGGAAGGGAAAGAACCTCTGATGAATCCATTCCTGCCCGGCTGGGAATACATTCCCGACGTGGAACCCCGCGTATTCGGCGGCCGGCTCTACATTTACGGCAGCCACGACCGCTTCGGCGGGCAGGGCTACTGTGAAAACGAATACGTGGTGTGGTCTGCCCCCCTGTCCGACCTGACCGAGTGGCGCATGAGTCCCCACCGCTATTTTCTGGAGGATGATCCCAGCAATACCGACAAAACTCAGAAGGGCTTTGCGCCGGACGTGGTGCAGGGGCCTGACGGGCGGTACTATCTGTACTACTGCCTGAGCGGCACCCGGCAGGTGAGCGTTGCCGTAAGCGAAAGCCCCGACGGGCCTTTTACCTATCTCGATCTCATCCGCGAGATAGACGGCACGCCCTATGGCGGACGCCCCGGCAGCGTGTTTGCCTTCGATCCCGGCATTCTGCAGGACGACGACGGCACGCAGTGGCTGTACCTTGGCAGCGCGCCCGTGGGCGACTGGCGCAAAAGGCTGGAGCCCACCGGCATGCTCATCGACGGCGGGTACTGCGTGCGCATGCGCGATATGCTGACCGTGGAGGGCGAAACAACGCTCGTTCTGCCCGGCTCCTGCGTAGCGGAAGGCACGGGCTTTGAACAGCACGCCTTTTTTGAGGCCATCAGCCCCCGCAAGATCGGCGGGCGGTATTATCTGCTGTATTCCTCCGTGCTCAGCCATGAGCTGTGCTGGGCCGTGAGCGACCGCCCGGACGGCGGCTACCGCTTCGGCGGCACGGTGGTGTCCATCGGCGACGTGGGCCTGTCCCCCGAGCCGCTCAACTACCTTGGCAACACCCACGGCGGCATGGCGCAGATCAACGGGCAGTGGTATGTGTTCTATCACCGCCAGACCAACCTGTGCCAGTTCGCGCGCCAGTGCTGCGCCGAGCCTGTGACCTTTGACACTGACGGCAACATTCTGCAGTCGCCTCTCACCTCCGGCGGACTGGAGGGCGTGCTTCCCGCCGACGGCCCGCACGAAGCCCGCACAGCGTGCCACCTGTCCTCGTACAAGGGTACCTGCGCCTATTCCAGCCGTCAGCCCCAGCCGCAGATGGAGGACTGTCACCCCTATTTCACCCAGTCAGGCTCCGACCGCGAGCTGATGGGCGACCAGCATATCGCCCGGCTGTCCGACGGTGCGTGGGCGTGCTTCCGCTGGTATGCCTTTACCGGTGCGGAAAGCAGCATCACCCTTTGGGCGCGCGGCGCCTTTGAAGGTACGGTGCAGATCAGCCTCGCCCGCGGCGGCGATCCCGTCGCCAGCGTGCCTGTGCATCCCTCTGCCGACTGGCAGCCCTTCAGCGCAGAACTGCGTGTGCCTGCAGGTCAGCATGCGCTGTACTTCACCTGGCAGGGCACGGGCCACGGCGACCTGACGGCCTTTGTCATCAACTGAACCTGTGGCGGCACGCCGCCTGAACATAGCAAACTTTAAGGAGGCGCTTTCCATGAGCATCACCCTCAAACCCTTTGGCACCACGCCTGCCGGCGAGCAGGTGACCGAGTACACCCTCACCAATGCCACCGGCGCCAGCGTTTCCATCATCGACTTCGGCGGCATCCTCACCAAGATCATGGTGCCCGACCGCGACGGCAATCTGGCCGACGTAAACCTCAGCTTCGACGACGTGGCCACCTACGCCGGCCCCAAGAACGGCAGCATGGGCGCGCTCATCGGCCGCATCGGCAACCGTATCGGCGGCGCGCAGTTTGAGCTGGAGGGCAAGACCTACACCCTGGCCAAAAACGACGGCGAAAACAACCTGCACGGCGGCCCTGTGGGCTTCAACATGCGCATGTGGCAGGCCGAGCCCGCCGAGATCGACGGCGACCCGGCGCTGATTCTTCACCTCATCAGCGAGGACGGCGATCAGGGCTTCCCCGGCCGTGTGGAGGTTCAGGTGACCTACTGCTTCAGCAAGGACAATGAGCTGCTCATCCACTACGAAGCCGTCACCGACGAAACCACCATCATCAACCTCACCAACCACGCCTACTTCAACCTCGACGGCCATGACGCCGGCACCGTGCGCGACCTGGAACTGCAGATCAACGCGCCCATGGTGAACGAAGTCTCCCCTGCGCTCATTCCCAGCGGCAAGCTGGTGCCCGTGGGTGAGACCGTGTACGACTTCACCGAAATGCGCCGCATGGGCGACGTACTGGATCACACCGCCACTGACCCCATGATGAAGGCCGCCCTCGGTGTGGACTTCAACTACTGCGCGGGCCGCGACCGCGAGACCAAGCTGATCGCCACCCTCTACTCGCCCAAGACCGGCCGCGTGATGGACGTCATCACCGACCAGCCCGGCGTGCAGTGCTACACCGGCCAGTTCCTCGACGTGACCGGCAAGGGCGGCGTGCACTACGGCCCCTACGCCGGCATGTGCCTCGAGACCCAGCACTACCCCGACGCCATCCATCACCCGGAATTTGCCAGCGTCGTCCTTCGCCCGCAGGACACCTACGACACCTTTACCATCTACCGTTTCGGCGTACGCTGAGGGAGGACCATTATGCAGCACAAGCTTTCCGCAGGCCCGCTGCTCAATGAACAGGGCCATCTGTGCGAGGCCGGCTATGCCACCAGCCTTGTCAAAACCTACGACCGCAGCGCCATCCGCGCCAACGCCCTGCGCATCAAGGAATGGGACTATTACTGCGCCATCAGCGGCGACATCGTGCTGGCCCTGACCATCGACGACAACAGCTACATGAGCCTTGACAGCGTGAGCCTTTTAAACCTCGCCACAGGCTTCCAGCACACGTGGAGCGCCATGGGCGTGATGACCCTTGGCAAGCGAAACTTTCCCGCCACCAGCAAAGTGGGCGACATCGCCGTGGAGACCCCCGGCTATGCCCTGCGCTTTGAAAATGACGGCACGCAGCGTATTCTTACCGCGCGCGTGGACAATTTCAAGGACGGCAAGCCCCTCACCGCACGCCTCGTCCTCACCGACGAGCCCGAGGACAGCATGGTCATCGCCACGCCCTTTGCAGGCAAGCCCAAGGCCTTCTATTACAACCAGAAGATCAACTGCCTGCGTGCATCCGGCGACGTGACCTTTGACGGCCAGGTCTACCCCTTCGATCCCGCCAATGCCACTGCAGTGCTTGACTGGGGCCGCGGCGTATGGACCTACTCCAACACATGGTACTGGGGCAGCGCCAGCGGCTACATTGACGGCGTGCCCTTCGGCATGAACCTCGGCTACGGCTTCGGCGATACCTCCGCCGCCAGCGAAAACATGCTGTTCTTTGGCGGCCATGCCCACAAGCTGACCGACATCGACTTCGGCATTCCCCAGACCCCCGACGGCAAGGATGACTTCCTTGCCCCGTGGCACATCACATCCTCCGACAACCGTCTGAACCTCACCTTTACCCCCGTCCTCGACCGCGCCTCACTGACCAGCGTCGTCGTCATCGAAAGCGACCAGCACCAGGTCTTCGGCCGCTTTAACGGCACCGCCGTCCTCGACGACGGCACCGTGCTTGAAGTGCGCGACCTGGTAGGATTTGCGGGAAAGGTAAAGAACAAATGGTGACGCGCAGGGGTTTCACCCCTGCACCCCACAAGGGACTTCGTCCCTTGACCCATCTCTGATGCCCATTTTATGGGCATCAGGGATTTTTTTTATGTGTTTGGGGCTGCTGCTAAGACCGCCGGTCGGCGACAGGCCTCCCGGCTCGCTTGGGTGGGGACATGTATAACCAAGTAACACTCCCAACCCGCCGCAAAGAAAAAGACCCCTGGCTGGGGTCTGGGGCTTTGCCCCAGCGCGGGAAGGGGGGAGGGGGGAAGTCCAGAGGGGGGTCTCGGGGGGACCGGTGCGGGGTCCCCCCAAGACCCCCCTCTGGCCCGAGCGGAGCGGGGAGAAACCTGAGCGAAACAGAGTTGCGCTCAATAGGCTGAGCAGCCTAGCTGCATTAGCGGCGCGTCAGCTGCCGCCGTCAGTATCTAAGCCACTTGGCTTATCCCACAGGTACAACCCTCCGGCCCTTACACAGGGGAGGCAAGTGTGTGGGGACGTTGCCCCCGCCAACAAAAAAGAAGCGAGGGGGCTTCCTCCCCCTCACTCCTCAACCAGCCAGGTTTCATAATCCTCAAAAATCGTCTTTTCCACCAGTGCCTCCAACGCCTGCTGCGTCTCGCGGTCGGCAATGCCGGTGGCGCTCTTTCCCTCCATGCGGGTGGACTGGAAGTCCATCACGGCCCGCTTGGTGTTGCTGCCAAAGCCGCCGGTGAGATGCCGCTCTTCCAAAAGTCCCAGTTCGTTGAGCGACTGCTGCAGCCACAGCACCTTGTCGCCGCGGTTGCCCACGCGCATCGTGGTGCCGATGACGTCCTCGCAAAGCCCGAAGCCCAGCACCTGACTGTTGCTCAGACGGTAGCGGTTGCGCTGTACAGCCGAGGGATTGTTGCCCTCGATCACATGCACGATCACATTGCCCTCGCTGTCGTAGGCGCTGTACTCCACCAGCGCCACATGCTCGGTGTCGCCCGCCTCGTTGTAGGAAAAAAACATCAGATCGCCCGGGCGGGGACTGTACTCGTTTTTCTCCATCAGGTGGTCGGCGCCGTCCAACCACTGGTAGCCCCAGCCGGGACAGTTGCCCTTGCGGTAGGCAAAGCGGCCGCGCTTGATGAACCAGTCGCGGCCGGTGTTCTGGCCGCTCCATTTGGGATAGACGTTCTTCAGCAGCTCTGTGCCGTGCAGCTGATCCACCTGATCAACACACCAGCACACAAATTCTGCGCACCATGCGGCGTTTTTGTCGCCGCTCCACTCGCCGTACTTGGTGCGGTTGTTGGGGCCTTCCGTATAGCCGATCTCCCCTGCCGCCACGTCCAAAAGCAGCGTCACAAACGCAGGCACATTGCCCGGGTCGATCACACGCTCCCACGCTTCTTCAACGTCGGCGGCGTCACTCTGGGCGTACACCTCGTCGGGCGTGGTTTCGCGTTCAGGCAGAATGGTCTGCTCGTCCTCGGTAAGCGCGATGGACTGCTCGTCGATCTCCTCCGCCGCAGCGGGGAAGGCCATCAGCAGGCACAATATCAGGCAAAGGATGGTTTTCATAAACGGGCCTCCTTAGCGGCCAAAGGCTTCAATGCCGCGCAGCAGCTCAAATTCGCGGATGGAACGCACGGTGGTGAACATCTTTCGCGTAAGGATCGCACCTGCGCGGTAGAACAGGCTGATGAAGGGCACATCCGCCGCAAACTGCTGCTGGATGGCCTGACTGGCGTAGGCAAAGCCGGCCTGATCCTCGCTGATGTGCAATTCGTCGATGAGGTCGGTCATGGGGGTGGATGCATAGCGACCGTAGTTCTGGCTGTTGCCCTTGCGCAGGATGAAGCCCAGATCCGGCACGACGTCGATCTGGAAGGCGCAGAGGAACATGTCAAAGCTGCCGGCCTTGAGCACCTCCAGCGCGCCCGCGTAGTCGACCGTTTCCACGTGCACGCTGATACCCACCTTTTTCAGGTCGTCGGCGATCATGTTGGCGGTTTCATAGCGCACGTCATTTTCGGGGTCTTCGTACACATACAGGCTCAAAACCAGATGCTTGGGCTCCGGCGCGCCCTCCACCGGCAGGTCGAGGATGCCGTTGTTGTCCAAGTCGCTCCATCCCTCGGCAGCAAGGATCTCGCGCGCCTTGTCGGGGTTGTAGACGAACTGGTTTTCCTGGTCCAGATACAGCCAGCTGTCGGTGGGGTAACCGGCATCGGCCTTGACGGTCATGCCCATGTAGGCGTTTTTGGCAATGGAGTCCACATTGATGGCGTAGCGGACAGCGCGGCGCACATTCACATTGTCCAGCGGGAAGGAGCGCTCGCGGTGGTTGAGCATGACCATTTCCAGCTGGCGCGTGGAGTACGCGATGGACAGCGACGTAAGGCCGCTTTTGTACTGCGCGGCAGCCACGGAACGGGTGAATACCGTATCCACACGGCCATATTCGTAGGCGGTGATCATGTCCTTGTTGTTGGGGTAGAACATCACGGTGATCTCGCGCACCTGCGGGGTCATCTGCCACCAGTTTTCATTGACGCTGAGCAAAAGAAAGCTGCATGCCTCAAAACCACTGACAAGATACGGGCCGGTGCCCACGGGATTGGCATAATCCACCTGAGACTCCGGCACAACGGGGAAGGTCATGCTGTAGAGCAGCCCGTAATAGGGGCGGGCAGCCTTCACCTCAACGGTGCGGTCGTCGCGGGCGGTGAAGCTGTTGACCAGATAGCGGATGTTGGCGTAAAAACCGTTGTCTTCAGCCTGCTCGTCCTTGGCGACGGACAGGATCTTGTTGCCGCTGGCGGCCACGTCGCGCGCAGTGAGCGGCGTGCCGTCGGAAAAGGTGATGTTTTCACGCAGGGTGAAGGTCCACGTTTTGCCATCGCCGGTTTCGGTCCAGCTTTCGGCAAGCAGGGGCTGGGGAATGCCGTTGTCGTCGATGGTGACAAGGCTTTCATACATGAGCGAATACAGGCTTACGATGTCGCGCTCCTTGGGAAACAGCGGCGTAAGCTCGGTCGTGCGGGTGGACAGCATGCCCACGATGAGGGAATCCTCCACGTTTTCCGCCGTGGCGTACAGCGGAACGAGCATCAGGCAAAGCAGGATGCAAAGCAGTTTTTTCATGCGTCAGCCTCCGAAATACAGGCGCTTGTAGGCGGCGAAAGCCTTGAGCACGCGTGTGACATACACCTTGGTGTTGCCGTCGATCATGTCTTCCAGCGCAATGCTGCGGCCATCTTTGGAATACTGGGAATTGTTGAGCCAGTTGCGCACCTCGCCCTGACCGGCATGATAGGCCGCCGCCACCAGGATGGGGTCGCCGTAGAACAGCTCGGACAGATAGTTGAGGTACCAGCAGCCGTACTCGGCGTTGGTCTCGGGGTCGTACATCATGTCGAAGTCATAGGGCTGGGCAGGAGAATCCATCTTGCCGTAGATCCAGCTGGCGGTGTCGTCCATCAGCTGCATAAGCCCCCGCGCATCCACGCTTGAGGTTGCATCGGGCCGGAAGGAGGATTCATTGAGCATGATGGCCGCCACAAAGGCCGGGTGCAGATTATACTTGTTGGCCTTGTTGGAAATGACCTCTGTATAGCGGATGGGATGCGCCTCGAGGATGGCCTGCTCGTTGGCGGCGCGTTCATCGAGGATGGCCTGCGTTTGGTTGGCGTAGTTCATCTGCATGATCCACAGGATGATGGCGGCCAGCACAGCCACAAACACGGCGATCCCCAGCCATGGGATGCGAATGTGCGGCAGCGTGCGCTCCTCGGGCTCGTCCTCCTCGATCTGGTAGGGGGCGTCTTGCGAGGGCTCCTCTCGCCGGGGACGATGGTAGGCGCGGGACATGTAGGCCTCCTCGCTGGGCTGAACGGGCTGCTGGATGGGCTCGTCCCAGGGCGAGGGAGCAGGCGCGGGCCGCTGGTAGGGACTGGCGGGGGCGGGCGCAGCCTGCTGCTGGGGGTACGTTTGTTGGGTATTCAATGGAACAGGCGAAGCCTGCTGGGGAACAAAGGAAACAGGCGAAGCCTGCTGCTGGGGGGATGTTTGCCGGGAAGCAAATGGAACAGGCGAAGCCTGCTGCTGGGGGGCGGCGTATTGCGCGCCGTGACGGCGGCGGATGGGCGTGGCGGCGGCCTGCGCCTCCAGCTGACGCTGCGCATCCAGCAGGTGCTTGGGATAGCCCGCCGATGCATAGACGTCGGATGCAGCCTGCGGCGCATTGGCGGCAGCCACATTGCGGCGGTTGCGCAGGGGGCGGCCCAGCACATCGACGGGTTCAGGCTCCAGTACATCCTCGCGCCGGGGCGCTGCCTGCACGCGCGGCTGCTGCGGACGGTTCAGCGGCAGGTTGTTCTGCTGCGCCACACGCAGCCAGTCCGGCACGTCGGGACGCTGAGGCGCTTCAAACTGCGAACCATCGGCGGCGGTCATCACAGGCATGGCAATGCGCGCACCTTTGCCCACACGGGGCTCGGCCACGGGCTGCGGCTCAGCCACTGGCTGTGGTTCGGCCACCGGCTGTGGTTCGGCCACTGGCCGCGGCTGTGCCGCTGGCTCAGTGACTGACTGCGGCTCAACTACAGGCTGCAGCTGCGCCGCTTCGGCAGCACGGCTGCGCTCGGCACGACTGCGGCGGGCGGGGCGCTGGCTTTCTTCGGACGGATGAAAGGGATCGTCCGGAATGCCGTATTCATCCACCGGCTGGGGCATGATGGGCCGTGGCGGCGTCATCAGAGGCCGTGCGGGCGCAAGGCCCTGCTCCGCCGGGGCGGGATGCATCTTCTGCGCGCGCTCGCGGCGAACGCCTTCGGTGACCGACGGCGCATAGGCATAGTCGATGGGCGGCAGGTCGTCCTGCGGCGCATGCATGGGTTCAAACTGAAGCATGGATGCTCCTTTCGCCGGGCTCAGGCCCAGCTGTCATACAGTCTGCGCACTTCAAGGCGCAGCTGATCAAGAGGCTGATCGGTGTTGAGGTCGAGGTCGCTCAGGCGGCGCTTTTCATCCACGGGCATCTGGCTCAAAATGCGGCTGAGCGCCTCCTCGCGGGTGTAGCCGTTGCGGCTGGCCATGCGGTCGATCTGCACCTGCTGGGGCGCATATACGCATACGGTCAGGTCGGCCATGTCCTGCATGCCGGCTTCAAAGAGAAGCGGCACATCCAATACAACGACCCTGGCACCCTGTTTTTGTCCCAGTGCGGTCCGGGCAAGCATTTCCTGACGGATGAGCGGGTGCAGCACAGCATTGAGCTGCGCGCGTTTTTCATCGCTTGCAAAAACGATTTTGGCAAGCGCAGCGCGGTCCAGCGTGCCGTCGGGCGCAAACACAGCGTCGCCAAAGGCCTGACGCACAGGCGCAAGCCCTGCGCCGCCGGGCGCGGTGAGGCCGCGGCTGATGGCGTCGGCGTCGACGATGAAAGCGCCGCATTCCTGCAGCATCTGCGCCACGGTGGATTTGCCGCAGGCGATGCCACCGGTAAGGCCAACGATCATGCCGTTCACCTCCAGCGCACGGTCTTCACGCCGTCCGCACCGTCAAGGGCGCGAAGCAGCTTTTTCCTGGGGTTGACGGCCACCTTGTTTGCGCAAAGGGCAAGCATCGGCGCGTCGCCTGCGGAGTCGCCGTAGGCGTAGGACGTGCCGTAGTCCAGCATGTCGCCGCGCGACGCCAGCACCTCGGCCAGGCGCAGGGGCTTTTCCACACCGCGGCAGTTTTCACCTGCCATCAGGCCGGAGTATATGCCGTTTTCATCGGTATGCATGCGTGTGGCGATAATGCCGGTCAGGGGCAGGTATTCCTTGAGCGGCTCCAGATAAAACGCCGGAGAGGCCGAGATCAGCCACACCTCGCAGCCGCTTTCGGCACGGGCCTTGAGTTCATTGACGCCGTCTTTGTACAGACGGGGTACGAGCACCTCGCGGCAGAAATCCTGCGCAAGCGCGTTCATTTCGGCCTCGGTTTTGCCCTTCATAAAGCGCAGGGCCTTCTGCTTGCTGGCCTGCGCGGTGGTCAGGCCGCACAGGTACATGGCCGAGGTAACGCCCATCGAAAGCAGCGCAAAAGGGCTCACCATCCCGCGTCTGACGGCATAAAAACACAGCTTTACGATGGAGTCGCCCCGGATGAGGGTATCGTCAAAATCGAACAGAGCATAGCTGCGCAGCACAAAGAATCCTCCCT
Source organism: Clostridia bacterium (assembly GCA_017517815.1). The sequence goes on from JAFWYA010000078.1 coordinate 29,179, forward strand.
GCAAAGCGGCATAAGCCGCCAGTATGAAAAAAGTATACCATGAAACACAAAAAAACGCCACCGTTGCAATCAACGGCGGCGTTTTTCCACATGTTTTTACAGGATGGTGCGCAAAATCAGGTACAGTCCGTAGAGGATCATGGCTGCGCCGGCGATGCGGCGGATGATGCGCTGGTTATTTCTCAGCCATCCCAGCACGCCCTTGAGCCACTGGTAAAGCAGCATCACGGCAAGCATGGGCAGGCACAATCCCATGGCGAACACCGCCAGCGACACGATGCCCGTCCACATGGTGGCGTTGTTGGCGCTGGCGGCCAGCATGAGCGCATTGGCCAGAACCGGCGTAAGGCAGGGCGTCCACGAAACGGCGATGAGCAGTCCAAAGGCAAACGAGCCCCAGAAGCCGCTCATGGTGGGCTGAAAGCGGCCCATCCACCCGGGCATGGAAGCATTCAGATGAAACACGTCCAGCATCCACAGGCCAAACACCAGCATGAATGCGCCGGTGATGAGATCCAGCGTACCGCGGTCGGTGTTTTTAAGCAGGCTGCCCAGCGCGCCCGCGCCCGCACCCATGAGGGTAAACAGCAGCACAAAGCCGAAAAGCAGGCCCAGGCAGCGGCGCAATACCGCAAGGCGGCCGCGGTTTTCCTTATCGCCGCCCACGAGATACATGGCGTACACCGGCAGCATGGGCAGCACGCAGGGCGACACAAAGGCGACAATGCCGCCAAAGAACATGGCCCACATCGAAAGCGCCTGAGGCGCGGTATCAAACAGACTCATCGGCAGCCTCCTGTACACGGGGCACGCCCATGCCGTCAAGCACCTCGGTCAGCGCATCCAGCGTGACCATGGAGTTGACCGCAAAGGCCAGCGTGCCGTCGGGCTCTGCAATGATGGTGGCCGGATAGCCGCGAAGGCCGGCGACGTTTGCCACCATGCGGTCGGTATCCTCAAAGAAGACCATGTCCTGCATGCCGTACTTTTCCTTCACATTATGGGTGTTGGTCTCGTCCTCGCCGTCCCACACGTGCACAAGCACCACTTCAAACTTGTCCTCGTCGTACAGGTCGTGCACGGCCTTGAGATCGGGCATTTCCTTCATGCAGTAGTAGCACCACTCGGTAAAGAAGTTGAGCAGCACCGTCTTTCCCTTGTAGGGGTTGAGGTCCAGGTCGGTGTAGGTGAACATCAGGTCGGTCACGTTGGGGCGTACCTCCTGCGCGCTGGCGCTGAAGGCAAACAGCATCATCAGGCACAGAAGCAGCGAAAAAATGCGTTTTTTCATGGCGTTATATCCTCCTCAAAACGATGGGGTATATATACTATACCAGATTTTCGGCAGGTGAAACAATCGCCAACGCCTGCCGTACTGCCGGTTTTACATTCGATTTTGCAATTTTTGGTCTGCAACTTTCATTTTTGGAAATCACTTTGCATTTCCTCTGCATCTGCACTTTACGAAGAAAAATCAGTATGATATAATAATCCACAAGTCGCATCCGGAGTGTTTCACCCGTTTCCGATTTGCAGGAATGATCCATTCCACTTTCAAAAACGATCCGCCACAGGAGGACTGCCGTTATGCCAACCGAAATTTCCCAACGCTGCCGCGCCCTTTCCCCTTCCGCAACGCTCGCCGTGGACTCCAAAGCCAAGGCCATGCGCGCTGAGGGAATCGACGTGATCGGCTTTGCAGCCGGCGAGCCCGATTTTGATACCCCCATTCAGGTGCGCAACGCCCTGAAGGAAGCCCTTGACCGCGGCCAGACCCGCTACACCCCCGTAGCCGGCACGCTGGAGCTGCGCACGGCCATCGCCCACCGCATGCTCAACGACCACGGCCTGCACTACTCCACCGACGAGATCATCGTGTGCAACGGCGCAAAGCATGCGCTGTACAACGTGTTTCAGGCCATTTTGAACCCCGGCGACGAGGTCATCGTGGATAAGCCCTGCTGGGTCAGCTACCCCGAAATGGTGCGCATGGCCGAGGGTCGCCCGGTGTTCCTCAACTGCCCGGAATCGCAGGGCTTCCTGCCCAAGATGGACGATCTGGTGCGCTGCATCTCGCCCCGCACCAAGGCCTTCGTGCTCAACACCCCCTCCAACCCCAACGGCTGTGTGTGGACCCGCAAGCAGCTGCAGGAGCTGGCCGATCTGGCCGTGGAGCACGACTTCTACATCATCGCCGACGAAATTTACGAAAAGCTGGTCTACGGCGATGCGAAGCACTACTCCATCGCCTCCTTCGGCCCGTCGGTGAAAAAGCGTACCATCCTCATCAACGGCGTCAGCAAGGCCTACGCCATGACGGGCCTGCGCATCGGCTACGCCTGCGGCCCGCGTGAAGTGATCAACGCCATGACCAAGTACCAGAGCCACGCCACCTCCAGCGCCAACGCCGCCGCCCAGCATGCCGCCGCCGTGGCGCTGACCATGGACCAGAGCTGCGTGGAGGATATGCGCAAAACCTACGAGCAGCGCCGCAACAGGATCGTGGAACTCATCAACGACATTCCCGGCCTCAGCTGCCGCATGCCCAGCGGCGCGTTCTATGTGATGATGAACATCCGCGAGCTCATGGGCAAAACCATCGACGGCCGCGAGATCGACGGCAGCCTTTCCTTTGCCGACGCCCTGCTGGATCACGCCCACGTGGCCGTTGTACCCGGCGTGGCCTTCATGGCTGAGGGCTACTGCCGCCTGAGCTACGCCACCTCCATGGACAACATCGTCGAAGGTCTCAAGCGCATCGCTGCATTTGTAAAGGAGCTGAAATAAATGCTTGAATTCAGCAAAAAGACCAACATGCTCATGCAGGCCAACTACCGCTATGAGCTGCAGGACGTTGAAAACCCCAACCTGTACCGCGACATTTTCGACTATCAGTCCATCCCCAAGATCGCGTTCAACAACCGCCACGTGCCGCCGAACATGCCCAACGAGATCTGGATGACCGACACCACCTTCCGCGACGGCCAGCAGAGCGTGAGCCCCTTCACGCCCAAGCAGATCGAGCATCTGTTCAAACTGGAAAGCCGTCTGGGCGGCCCCTACGGCCTGGTGCGTCAGAGCGAGTTCTTCCTCTACACCGACCGCGACCGCGAGGCGCTGGAGCGCTGCCAGAACCTGGGCCTGCGCTTCCCCGAGATCACCACATGGATCCGCGCCAACGAAAAGGACTTTGCCCTCGTCAAGGCCGCGGGCGTGCGCGAGACGGGCATTCTGGTGTCGTGCTCTGACTACCACATTTTCAAAAAGATGCACCTCACCCGCGGCCAGGCGATGGAAAAATACCTTGGCATCGTCAAGGCGGCGCTGGATCAGGGCATCGTGCCGCGCTGCCACTTTGAGGACATCACCCGCGCCGACTACTACGGCTTTGTGCTGCCCTTTGCCGAAAAGCTGATGGACCTTTCCCGCGAGGCGGGCATTCCCATCAAGATCCGCGCGTGCGATACCATGGGCTACGGCGTCAGCTACCCCGGCGCCGCCCTGCCCCGCAGCGTGGCCGGCATCGTATACGGCCTCAACCACTATGCGCAGGTGCCCTCTGAACAGCTGGAGTGGCACGGCCACAACGACTTCTACAAGGTCGTGTCCAACGCAGGCACGGCATGGCTGTACGGCTGCTCGTCCATCAACTGCTCGCTGCTTGGCATTGGCGAACGCACCGGCAACTGCCCGCTGGAGGCCATGGCGGTGGAGTATCAGTCCCTGCGCGGCGAGACCGGCGGCATGGACCTGACCGCCATCACCGAGATCGCCGAGTACATGGAGCGCGAGATCGGTCTGGAGATCAGCCCGCGCCAGCCCTTCGTAGGCCGTCACTTCAACGTGACGCGCGCCGGCATCCACGCCGACGGTCTGCTCAAGGACGAGGAGATCTACAACATCTTCGACACCAACACCATCCTCAACCGCCCCGCGCTGGTCGCCGTGGACAGCCACAGCGGTCTGGCCGGCGTGGCTCACTGGCTCAACAGCTACTTCCGTCTGCAGGGCGACCATATGCTGGGCAAGCAGGACCCGCTGGTGGTGGAGATGAAGGCCCGCATCGACGCGCTGTACGCTGAGGGACGCAACACCGTCATGGGCGACGAAGAGCTGGAGCTGATGGTGCGCGACTGCGACCGCGAGCGCTACGAGCGCATGATTTTCCACAAGTCATAAGGAGAGAAACATATGCTGCATTTCGAATGCGATTACGCCTGCGGCGCCGTGCCTGCGGTGCTTCAGGCGCTGGCGGACACCAACGATGCGCAGGCCTGCGGCTACAGCGAGGACGCCTTCTGCGATGAGGCGCGCCGCATCATTCTGGAAAAGTGCAACGCGCCCCATGCCCATGTGCATTTCGTGGTGGGCGGCACGCAGGCCAACCTGACGGTGATCGCCGCGGCGCTGCGCCCCTACGAGGGCGTGCTGTGCGCCGAGACCGGCCACATCAACGTGCACGAGACCGGCGCGGTGGAGGCCACCGGCCACAAGGTGCTGGGTCTGCCCCAGAAGAACGGCAAGATCACCGCCGCGCAGGTCAGGCAGGCGATGGAAGCTCACCTGGCCGACGCCAGCTTTGAGCACATCGTGCGCCCGGGCATGGTATACCTCAGCCATCCCACCGAGCTGGGTACCCTGTACACCAAGGAAGAGCTCATCGAAATGTCTTGCGTATGCCGCGAATACGGCCTGCCGCTGTTCATCGACGGCGCGCGCCTTGCCTACGGCATGGCCGCCATGCCCGACGTTGACCTGCCCTTCCTGGCCAGTATCTGCGACGCCTTCTACATCGGCGGCACCAAGTGCGGACTGCTGTTTGGCGAGGCCATCGTGCTCACCAGCAGCGCCCTCAACCAGCACTTCCGCTACCACATCAAGCAGCGCGGCGGCATGCTTGCCAAGGGCCGGCTGCTTGGCATTCAGTTCAAGGCCATCTTTGAGGATGATCTGTACGTAAAGCTGGCTGCGCAGGCCAACCAGATGGCCCAGCAGATCAAGGCCCGCTTTGTCAGCCACGGCTGCCCGCTGTTTGCCGACACCATTGCCAACCAGATCTTTGTGGTGCTCGGCAACGACGTGTGCGACAAGCTGAAGGAAAAGTACCGTTTCACCGCATGGGAAAAGGTGGACGATACTCACACCGCCGTGCGTTTCTGCACCAACATGACCACAAAGCCTGAAGAAGTGGAAGCTTTGCTTGCAGACATCGACCGCGCCATGGTATAATGTCTGTTAGCAACAACATCGCAAGGAGGCCTCTTCCATCATGATTGCCATCGCCTGTGACCATGCGGGTATCGATCTCAAGCCCGCTGTGATCGCCGTGCTGGACGAGCTCGGCATTATCTACAAGGATTTCGGCACCTTCTCCCACGGCAGTGTGGATTACCCCATCTACGGCGCTCGCGCCGCCAAGGCCGTCGCCAGCGGCGAATGCGACCGCGGCATCATCATGTGCGGCACGGGCGTGGGCATCGGCATGGCCGCTTCCAAGGTGCACGGCATCCGCTGCGTCACCTGCACCGACACCTATTCCGCCAAAATGAGCCGCCTGCACAATGACGCCAACATGCTGTCGCTGGGCGCCCGCGTGCTGGGCACCGAGCTTGCCAAGGACATCGTGCGCGTATGGCTGATGACCGAGTTTGAAGGCGAGCGTCACGCGCGCCGCGTGGGCATGATCAACAAGCTCGACGACGGCGAGGAACTGGAATAACAAACAAGCGCTTCCCTTCGGAAGCGCTGTTTTTGTACCGGAGGAAACCATGAAATCATTTCTCAGGGCCAGTCTTGCAACGGCAAAACTGTGTCTGAAGGAAAAAAGCTATTTCGGCTTCATCAACCAGCTGGCGGGCTACCTGCTGCAGGCTGCGGCGCTGGGCGCGCTGCTGATGATCTGGCGGTCGCTCTTTCTGCAGGGCGCAGACACCGGCGGCATGACGCTTGAGCAGCTGTATGCCTACACCATTCTGTCTACCGCGCTCGCCCCCATGCTGAATGTGCGCACGCCCGTATCCGGCTGGCTGCACGACGGCACGCTGCTGGGCCTGTATCAGCGCCCGGCCGGTATTTTTGCACAGCTGGCGGCGCACACCGTGGGCAGCTGGGGCATGCGGCTGATGTGCCTGTCTGTGCCGCTGGTGTTGATCTCATCGGCGCTGGGCGTTGACCTGCGCCCGGTGAGCGCGTGGTTCTGGCTGTCGCTGCCGCTGGCCGTTTTGCAGGGCTTTGCGGTGGATTATCTGTTTGCATGCCTGCTCATCCGCCTGCGCAATCTGGAATGGTGCGTGCACTGCCTGCGCGAGGCGCTCAACGCGCTGTTTACCGGCTCTCTCATCCCTTTTGCGGCGCTGCCGTGGGGGCTGGGCCGCATTTTGCAGCTGACGCCCCTGGGCACGCTGGCAGGCGCGCCGCTGGCCATCTGCACGGGGCTGGAGCAGCCGGGTATGCTGATCGCCGCGCAGATCGTGTGGAACATCGTTTTGTGGCCGCTGGCGCTCAGGTGCTTTGACGCGTCCACCGAAAGGATGGTGTCCTATGGCGGCTAAGGCAAAATCGCTTTTCAGGCTGTGGAAGCTCTATGCCCTGATGGACCTGCGCTGGATGCTGCAGGACACCGCCAGCATGCTGATCGTGCTGCTTTCCGAAACCGTTCAGAACCTGTCCGCCATGGCAGGCGTGCTGCTGCTTGCCGTGCGCTTTGGCGGCGTGGGCGGCATGACGGCTGACGAGGTGCTGTTCATGCTGGGCTTTTACGAACTGGCCTCGGGCCTTTGCATGATGCTCTTCGGCGGCTTCAACATCGCGCACATCAGCCGCCGCATCGGGCGCGGGCAGGTCGACCACATGCTCATCCAGCCGCGCCCTTTGTGGGTGCAGCTGCTCACCGAGGGCTTCATGCCCTTTTCCGGCAGCTGCGGCTTTCTCATCGGCCTTGTGCTGACCGCCGCTGCCATCCGCCGGCTGCACATCGCCCTCACGCCCGTATGGTTTGCCCTTCTGGGCTTTTACCTGCTCATCCACATCGCGCTTACGCTGGGGCAGAGTTTTCTCTACGGCGCGTCGGCCTTCTGGCAGCCGGTCGCCTGCGAGGAGATCTCCAGCATGATCCTCGACCTCAACAGCCAGCTGGGCCGTTTTCCGCTGTTTGGCCTGCCGGGCTGGCTTTCGGGCCTGCTGCACACCGTGCTGCCCGTGGGTTTGCTTGCCTATCTGCCTGCGCTGTCGCTTCTGCGTCAGCTGGGCAAGCCGGTCGAGCTGGGCCTTCCCCTCGGCGTGGCCGCCGTTTTTGTGACCGCCGCCGTGGTCTGTTTTCAGAAAGGACTGAAGCACTATGAGCAATGCAGCTGCAACCGCTACAAGGACATGGGGCACCGCTGCTGAATTGTGCCATGTGACCAAATACTTTGACCAGAAGCGCCCCGTTTCGCTCTTCAAGCGCGAGGTGCAGCGCATCCATGCGCTGGACGATGTTTCCTTTACGCTGCAAAAGGGCGAGTTCGCAGCATACGCAGGCCCGAACGGAGCCGGCAAATCCACCACCTTCAAGCTGCTTTCAGGCATGCTTCGCCCGCAGGCGGGCGAGGTGCGCCTCTTTGGCATGGACCCTGCCCGCAGCCGCATTGAGGTCATGCGCCGTACCGGCGTGTTGTTTGGCAACCGAAGCGAATTATGGTGGGATCATCCCGTGCGCGCATCCTTCGACTGGAAAAAGGAAGTATGGGACATTCCTGATGATGTGTATCAACGCGCTGTGGGCGAGCTTCGCGAGCTGCTGGATCTGGACGACATCTGGCACACCTTTGCCCGCGAGCTGTCCCTGGGCCAGCGCATGCGCGCCAATCTGGCGCTCACCCTGCTGCACGAGCCCGACCTTGTGCTGCTGGACGAGCCCACCCTCGGCCTTGACGTGCTGGCCAAGCGCCAGATGATTGACTTTCTCAAGCGCATCAACCGCGAAAAGCAGGTCACGCTGCTGGTCACCTCCCACGACATGGACGATCTCACCGAAATGGCCGACCGGCTGCTGCTCATCAACAAGGGCCGTCTGGCCTTTGACGGCAGCTACGACCAGCTGGTGCGCACCACCGGCGACAGCCGCATCATCCGCCTGCTCATGCGCGGCGATGCGCCCGCCATCGACGGCGCTGCCTTCATCGGCATGCAGGACGGCCGTCACGTCTACCGCTACGACGCCGCCGCGCTCACGCCCCAGCAGCTCTTCGCCGCCATCGCCCGCATCCCCGGCGTGGAGGACGTCGAACTCGGCCGCGAAGCCATCGAGCAGGTGATCGCGCGCCTGTACGAGGAGTGGAGACGCTAAGGGGCTCCGCCCCTTAGAAACCCCACTCAAGGGGCACAGTCCGCAACCTCAATCGTCGCGGAGGCTACTGCCGTAGCCACCGCTCGTTTCGGTTGATCTCCTTCGGGTCGCTTTGCCCCTTCGGGGCAAGTGCCCACTGGGCACACGCTTCCCTCCGTCATCCCTTGAGAATCCCATCATGGTTTCGGTGATTGATTTGTGGTATACTGTTAAAAACAAGCTTTTGGAGGAACTATGACAGAAATGCGCAGACCCACCGTTTTGCTGGTGGACGGTTACAGTCTGATCTTTCGCGGCTTTCATGCCCTGCCGCTGCTGACCACTGCCGAAGGGCATTACACCAACGCCGTGCACGGCTTTTTCAGCATGCTTTTCAAAGCGCTGGGCGAATACCGTCCGGAGGCTCTGTGCGTGATGCTTGACGTACACGCGCCCACCTTCCGCCACACCCTGTACGAGGCCTACAAAGGCACCCGCAAGCCCATGCCCGAGGAGCTGCGCCCGCAGCTGCCCATCGTGCGCGAGCTGCTTGCCGCCATGGACATCCACATGTGCGAAATGGAGGGCTACGAGGCCGATGACCTGCTGGGCACAGCCTCCCGTCTGGCCAACGAGCGCGGCTGGGATGCGCTCATCCTCACCGGCGACCGCGACAGCCTGCAGCTGGCCGGCGGCGGCACACGCATCATCCTCACCCGCAAGGGCATCACCGAAAGCCTGCTGTTGGACGAGCAGGGCGTTTTGGACGAATACGGCTTCACCCCTGCGCAGGTGCCCGACATGAAGGGCCTGATGGGCGACTCGTCCGACAACATTCCCGGCATTGCCGGTGTTGGCGAAAAGACGGCGCTGAAGCTCATCACCCAGTACGGCACGCTGGACGAGGTGCTCGCCCACGCCGACGAGGTCAAGGGCAAGCTGGGCGAAAAGCTGCGTGCAGGAAAGGAAGTGGCTCTTTTGAGCCGCGACCTTGGCACCATTCGCCGCACCGCGCCGCTGGAGGTGGATTTTACCGCCTGCCCGTGGCAGCAGCTGGACAAAGCCGCCGACCTGCTTGAGAAATACGAATTAAAGGCCCTGATCCGCAGCATCCGCGCTTTGCTTGGACAGGGCGATGCCCCTGCCGAGCCTGTACAGAAGCGCTCCACCGGCGCAGCCCGCCGCGCTGCCGGCAAGAGCAGCGCCGAACCCACCGCCGCCGTAATGGCTGTGGAAAGTGCAAAAGAGCTGCCCAAGCCCGTGCCTGTCGCATCTGAAAAGACCTTTTCGGACGAAATGTCCCTGCGCGCCGCTGCGGCGGAGCTGGCGGCTTCCGCGCCCGAGTGGGTCACGCTGCATCAGTCTGAGGAAGAGATCACCCTGCTGACCCCCGCGATGGAGCTGTGGCACATGCCCATTCTGCGCGACCTGATGGGCCTTGGCCTGTACGACGACCAGATCCTTACCGCGCTTTCGCCCGTTTTATCCGCCGTGCCGTTCATCGTGCACGGTGCCAAGGCGTTCATGCACCTGCTCAGCCGGTTCTGTCTGCCCATCCCTGTCATTCATCGCGACACCATGATCGCCGCGTACCTTTTGCACACCGCGCAGAAGGGTTACGACCTTGCGACGACCCTTGCCACCGAAGGCATGAAGGCCGATGCGCCCACCGCGTGGGACGTGTGCATGCTGTGCATGCGGCAGGACGTGCGCATTGAAAAGCGCAATCTTGGCGAGCTGCTCAACGGCATGGAGCAGCCCCTCACCCGCGTGCTGTTCGACATGGAGCGCGAAGGGTTTGAGGTGGACAAAGCCGTGCTGGACGAGCTGGGCGAATGGTTCAGCCGCGAGGTATCCGACTGCCGCGAGGCCGTTTACACCCTGACCGGCGTACGCGATTTCAACCTGAATTCCCCCCGTCAGCTGGGCGAGGTGCTCTTTGACAAGCTGGGTCTGCCCACGCCTGCCAAGAAGGGCGCGACCGGCTATTCCACCTCCGCCGAGGTGCTGGAGGGGCTCATTCCCTATCATCCGGCCATCGAGCCGCTTCTGCGCTACCGCAAGATGGCCAAGCTGCAGTCCACCTACATCGACGGATTGCAGAAGCTGCGCGCCGCCGACGGCCGCGTGCGCACCACCTTTGACCAGACCGCCACCGTCACCGGCCGCATTTCCTCTCTGGAGCCCAACCTGCAGAATATTCCCATCCGCACCGAGGAAGGCCGCGAGATCCGCCGTGCCTTTGTTGCCGGCGAGGGCAACATCCTGCTCGACGCCGACTACAGCCAGATCGAGCTGCGCGTGCTTGCGCACATGAGCGGCGACGAGGCCATGTGCGACGCCTTCATCCGCGGGCAGGACATCCACACCCGCACCGCCGCCGAGATCCACGGCGTGTCGATGGACGAGGTCACCCCCGACATGCGCCGCTCCGCCAAGGCGGTCAACTTCGGCATCGTCTACGGCATCAGCGGCTTTGGCCTTGCGCGCAACGCGCACATCAGCCGCAAGGAAGCCGACTATTTCATTCAGATGTACTTCGAGCGCTACCCCGGCGTACGCGCCTTCATGGACGACTGCGTCGTCAAAGGCCGCATGACCGGCTACGCTGAAACCCTCTTCGGCCGCCGCCGCGAGCTGTTTGAGCTGTCCTCCTCCAACCGCAACGTGCGCTCCTTCGGCGAGCGCGCCGCCATAAACACTCCCGTGCAGGGCACCGCCGCCGACATCATCAAGCTGGCCATGGTGCGCGTCAGCCAGCAGCTGCGCGAAGGCGGCTACAAGGCCCGCCTCATCCTGCAGGTGCACGACGAGCTGGTCGTCGAATGCCCCCTCGCCGAGGCCGACGCCGTCTCCGCCCTCCTGCAGCACACCATGGAAAGCGTCGTCCAGCTCAAAGTGCCCCTCGTCGCCGAAGTCTCCCGCGGCAAAGACTGGGAGCAGGCGCATTAACCAGGGGCTGAGCCGAGGGGCTTCGCCCCCTCGACCCCCAGCAGGGGCAGTGCCCCTGCACCCCGGACTGATGCCTGTTTCACAGGCATCAGGGGGTGGATTTATATGTTTGGGGCTGCAGCTAAGACCGCCGGTCGGCGACAGGCCTCCCGGCTCGCTTGGGTGGTAACAAGACCACCAAGCAACATGTCCTGCCCGCCGCAAAGGTAAGTACCCCTCACTGGGGTCCGGGGCTCTGCCCCGGCGAAGGAGGGGGTGTGGGAGTCCAGAGGGTA
>JAFWYA010000079.1 GCA_017517815.1 Clostridia bacterium
ATTATGAATTCCGCATCAAGCAGGGTCGTGTGCCGCAGGACAACTGCGCCGAAAACGCCCTCTTGCATCTGGAGGGCATTTTAAGGAGGAACTGACGATGGCGATCGTATCTGTTCAAAGTGCAGAGGCCTACCGCGATGATCTGCTCGACAGCGCCATTGCTGCTCATTTTGAAGCGCTGGGCGTTGCCAACGATCTGCAACCCGGCATGAAGGTTCTGCTCAAGCCCAATCTGCTGGCAGGCCGCGATCCGGCCACTGCCGTGACCACCCATCCGGCGGTGCTGGCGGCTGTCGCCCGCTGGCTGCGCGCCCATGGCATTGATCACATCACCCTTGCGGACAGTCCCGGCGGCGTCTACACGACGGCTCTGCTCAAGAAGACCTATACCGCCTGCGGACTGGATCAGCTGCGCCCGCTGATGATCCTCAATGAGGATGTTTCCTTTGGCCAGCGCGCAGATTTTGACCTGCTCACCCCTGTGCTGGAGGCGGACTATATCATCAACTGCGCCAAGCTCAAAACCCATGGCCTTACCGTTATGAGCGCAGGTGTCAAAAACCTGTTCGGCTGCATTCCTGGTCTGAAAAAGCCGGAATGGCACTGCCGCAGACCCTCGCTGGACGGATTTGCCAATATGCTCATCGACCTGTGCGACGCCGTCAAACCCGACGTGACCTTTATCGATGCGATCGACTGCATGGAGGGCAACGGCCCCGGCGGCGGCACGGTGCGTCACATGGGCGTTACACTGTGCTCCCGCGATCCCTATGCGCTGGATGAACAGGCGGCGCTGCTCATGGGCATGACTGCCAAAATGCCGCCCATTGTGGCCGCTTCGCGCAGGCGCGGCAAGCTGGACACTGGTGCTATCCTAACCGGCGATGCGCTGATTCCCGCCAACCCGCCCTTCACCCTGCCCGACGCCATTCTGGGCAAGGAAAGGTTCTGGACGCCCAACGGTCTTTTCCACGTTTTCTGCGGACGCGGCAGAGTGTATCCGCGCGTAAATACAGCCAAATGCGTGGGCTGCGGCAAGTGCGCCGAGTCCTGCCCCATGCACCTGATCACCATTGAAGACCGCAAGGCGGTTATCCGCAAAAAGGGCTGCATTTCCTGTTTCTGCTGTCAGGAAATGTGCCCCGCCCACGCGATCGACGCAAAGCGCTGAACCGCGCATGTTTTTTTTGCAGCCGCCTGTATATCCTAAACAGGCAGCAAGGAGGTTTTTGATATGGACCATTCACCCATCCGCATCGGCATTCTGGGCTACGGCAATCTGGGCCGCGGCGTGGAATGCGCCGTGCGTCAGAACAGCGACATGACCCTTGCCGCTGTTTTCACCCGCCGCACCCCCGAAACCCTTTCCATCCTCACGCCGGACGTACCGATTCTGTCAGTGGCAGATATCTTCAGCTGGCAGGACAAGATCGATGTGCTCATCCTCTGCGGCGGCAGCGCGACCGACCTGCCCGTGCAGACCCCCGAAATGGCGAAGCATTTTAACGTCATCGACAGCTTTGACACGCATGCCAAAATCCCGGAGCATTTTGCTGCCGTCAACACCGCAGCAAAAGCCGCTGGAAAGCTGGCGCTCATCTCCTGCGGCTGGGACCCCGGCATGTTCTCCCTCAACCGCGTTTACGCCGAGGCGCTGCTGCCCTCCGGTGAAAACTACACTTTCTGGGGCAAGGGCGTCAGTCAGGGCCATTCCGATGCCATCCGACGCATCGAAGGCGTGGTGGATGCGCGTCAGTACACCATTCCCGTATCCGAAGCCCTGCAGGCCGTACGCAGCGGTGCATGCCCCCAGCTAACCACCCGTCAGAAGCACACCCGCGAATGCTTTGTCGTTGCAGAAGACGGCGCTGATCTTGCCCGCATTGAAAACGAGATCAAAACCATGCCCAACTACTTTGCCGACTATGACACCACCGTGCATTTTATCTCTATGGCAGAGCTCAGGGCACACCACAGCGGCATTCCGCACGGCGGATTTGTCATCCGCAGCGGCAAGACCGGCTGGAACGAAGAGCACAACCATGTGATCGAATACAGTCTGAAGCTGGACTCCAACCCGGAATTCACCTCCAGCGTACTGGTCGCCTACGCACGCGCCGTGCACCGCATGGCACAGGAAGGCATGACCGGCTGCAAAACCGTGCTGGACGTGGCCCCCTCCTATCTCAGCCAGCACGATCCTGAATGGCTTCGCAAACAGATGCTGTAATACAAAAACCAGCTGCAACACAATGCAGCTGGTTTTTTGATGCCTATGAGAAGAATAGCATCCGGATGTCCTCTTCCGTCAGGGTGCTCAGGCCGGATTCACCCGCCAGCACCACGCGGTCGAAGATCGCGCGTTTGCGCTTGCTGAGGTCTGTCACCTTTTCTTCGATCGTGCCTTGCGCGATCAGGCGGATGACGTCAACATCCTTCGTCTGGCCAATGCGGTGCGCACGGTCGGTCGCCTGATCCTCCGTTGCAGGATTCCACCACGGATCATAGTGAATGACCAGATCTGCGCCGGTCAGGTTAAGCCCCGTACCGCCTGCTTTGAGCGAAATCAGGAATACCTTGCCCTCGCCGCCGTTGAAGCGGTCGCAGAGCTGCTGACGCTGTTCGGGCTTGGTTTCACCGTCCAGATACAGGCACTGCACGCCCTCGCGGCCAAGCCGCTTGCGGATCATCTGCAGCATGCCCACAAACTGGGAGAAAATGAGCATGCGCCGCTTGGACGCAATAGCGTTATGCACAGTCTGCACAAGCAATTCCAGCTTGCCGCTGGTACCCTCGTAATCAGCAAGGAAGAGCTTGGGATGGCAGCATACCTGACGCAGTTTCAGCAAAATGCTGAGCACCTGCATGCGCGCCCGCGGAAGCGATCCATCGGCCAGCGCCTGGCCCACGTGCTGGCGCAGCGTTTCCATCAGGCCGTCGTATACGCGGGTCTGCTCGGGCGTCATGGCAGCGTAGAGCGACTGCTCGTGTTTCTTGGGTAAGTCCGCCAGCACCTCTTCCTTCAGACGGCGTACCAGGAACGGACGGATGCGTTCGCGCAATTCCTCGGCATGTTCGCCTCCGCCGTAGCGGCGCAGGAAGGATGCCTGCGTGCCAAGATACCCAGGCAGAATGAAGTCAAAAATGCTCCACAGTTCACCGGTATGGTTTTCCATGGGCGTACCGGTCAGGGCGATACGCACCTGCGCATCCAGTTCTTTTGCCGCCACAGCGCCCTGGCTCTGGGCGTTTTTCACACTCTGCGCCTCATCCAGTACGGCAAAGCGCAGAGGAATGTCCTTCAGGTATTCGATGTCGCGCCTCAGCAGCGGATAGCTGGTGAGAATCACGTCGACATCCGCCTCTTGCTTGATTTGTTCGATCGTGCGGCGGCGTTCATCCCTTGCGCCGGTAACTACGCGCACGATCAGGCTGTCATCAAAGCGCTTGAGTTCCGCCAGCCAGTGATAGGTCAAGGACGTGGGGGTCACAATGATGCTCTTCTGCGTTCCGTCGCGGCGCTTTGCAGCAGACAGTGCCGCAATGATCTGCACCGTTTTGCCAAGGCCCATTTCGTCAGCCAGAATGCCGCCCATGCGGGCCTCGTAGAGGCTGAGAATCCAGCTGCTGCCGCGCTGCTGATAAGGCGTCAGCTTCTTTTGCAGCTTCTGCGGCACATATTTCTGCATGGCCTGCTCGCTTTCAGCAAAGGCGTTCATGGTCGCCTCGACCTCGGCGTCGGCCTCCGTTTTGGCGCCGGCCATGCGCAGCATGCTCACCATATAGGCGGCACGATATGCGCCAAAGCTCAACTCGCGGGCTTCTTCACCGGCGGACGGATCATCCAGCGCGGCTGCATCCAGCAGTTCCTGCACCACAGGGGCCAGTGCGCTCATGTCGCGCACATCGAGGAATTCGCCGGTCTTAAGCCGCACATACTGCTGCCGCTGGGCCACAGCCTGCAAAATGGGCAGCACCTCAGGCACAGCCTGGCTGCCTTCCAGCAGTTCGAACACCAGCCTGCCGCCGCGCATATGGAACGAAGCACGTGCCGACAGCCGGCGCGGCTTCACCTTTTCGAAGGCAGTGGAGGCATACACCTCGCACAGTTTGCCAAGCTCGCTCACACCCTGCGTGCAGAACGCCAGAATATCCTTGGAGCGGCGCAGCACGATACGCCCTCCGCGCACCACAAAACCAGCGTCGGAGAAGAAATCCAGCAGTTCGCTTTCCGCACGTCCATCCCTCAGGAGCAGTCTGCCGTCCTCCAGCGTGGGCGCAGCAGGAGAGGCGGATGTTTCTTCGTCCGTCTGCTCACCCTGAGACAGGCTGAACGGGTACAGCACTGCGTCGCCATAGTGAAATTCCACCCTTGCCTCCACATTGCTGCCCACCAGATCCAGATACACCATGGGTTTGAACGGCGCAGTGATCAGCCTTGCGCCCAGTTCGGGCGAAGGCGCGACGGTTCCCACAGTGGAGAGCGCCGGCAACAGCGTAGCCAAAGTGTCCTCCGCCTCGCGGGCCGGATAGCGGAAGCTGCAGCCTTCCGTACAAAGCAGTCTGCAGACGCGCGCCTGCGCGCTGTGCAGATGCACAATGCGCCCTTCGCTGAGCACATAGCGCGCATCCGGCGTGACCAGGCGGATCTCCTCCGCGCCCTCGGCGCGCACATTCAGTTCGGTTGTACTCATCGATACCGCAAAGCAAAGCGGCAGTTCCACCGTGCGGATGCTGCCCTGCGCCTGCTTCTGGTCGTTGTTCATCAGTACGAAGGAATGCGTCTCAAAATAACGCAGCGCGCTGTGCAGCATAGCGCCGCTCATCAGCACAAAGCGGCCGTCACAGGCAGGACCGCGCTCGCGTTCCTCGTCGGGTGTGGAACCGTCCTCCCATGCACGCAGCGTGTCTGCCTTGAGCGGAATATGGTTCATCAGCATCGTCAGCAGCCGTTCATCCTCGCGGGAGAAGCGCATGACGGTCGGACGATAAGTAAATTTTTCTGACAACGAAAGCGGTGCGCCCAGCGCATAGCATGTGAGCAGATCCGCAATGCTTTTGACCGCATACAGGCGCTCCTGACCCACGTTCAGCCCCAAACCCACGCGTCCGTCCGAGTACAGACGCACCATGGCTGTCATGCGCACATTTTCGCCGCCGGGCATGGCACGTCCCAGCGCCATGAGCATTTTATCGCCCAGCGCCAGCTCGGTATCCTGCTGCAGCTTCACCAGTCTGCCGTCCTCACGCGCCTTCAGAATAGCCGCAGCAGCATGCTGGCAGGGCTCGTCCTGCGCCCCGCAGGTGCATTCAAATGTGCCGTTGGCACGCAGCGTTACCATCTGCGCAGGGGTGGACCCAACGCTGTAACTCAGCGCCTCCTCCCGCGCAAGGGAGGGCGCTGCGCTCACACTGCCGCGCCGAAACAGCTTTTCCCCAAGCTGGTAGCTTTCCGTACCGGTTTGCAAGGAATCAAACAGAGCCATAGCATCCTCCCATAAAAAGGCTAGTTAGTATCACTTCTGTACAAATTTTCTCATTCCTGCCTGAAAAACACATCCCTTTGTAAAAAAAGCTGAATATTTCCCGCCGGTAGGGGCATACTGAAAACGAAACGACGGCCAGGCAAACGGCCGAAAAACGCGCCGTAAGCGCTTTTGCTTTTCAAAGGCGCGGCCAGCATGCGGGGCGCATGCCGGTGTGGGATGTGGATGACAGAAACGGCACGGTTTTTCCTCAAGCGCAGACGCTGCCGTGAAGCACATTGCTTTCGATGACCGCCGTTTCAAAAGCCCGGACGTTTTTTCGTCCGGGCTTGTCTTTTTATTTCAGCAAAACTGTGGCGTTCATGCCGGGCAGCAGCTGCTTTTTGATATCCAGTTCAATGGTCACGTCATAGTAGGATGCATTCTGTCTGGGTACGCCGATTTGAGAGATATGTGCAACCGTACCGGTAAACGTTTCACCAGGATAGCAGTCCAGCACAACGGTCAGGCTGTCGCCCACCTCAACCAGATTCAGATCCATCTCGTCCACCTCAGCCACCACATTCAGCTGCGCCATATCATGAACGCGCGCCAGCAGCATTCCCTTGTACGCCTGCTGACCAGAAGCTGCAAGCACTTCCAGCGCGCCATCCTGCCCTGCGTTCATCTGTGCGCTTGCAAGAGTGGGTTCAGCATCCTGCGCAGCCAGCATCAGCAGCAAATCGCCCTTGCTGACCTGCTGGCCTTCCTTCACATTGCAGCTGAGCACGCGTCCCGTTCCTGCAACGGGCACGTCTGCCGCACGGCTGATTTTGCCAGACCCAATACAGCTTTTAGTGGTCATTTTATCGTCGCGATAAATTTTGACAGAGTCCCCGTTCTCAAAATCGCCGTCCGTCACTTCAATCACATAATTGTTGCCATTGACGGAGATGATGCGGCCTTCGCCTTCATTATCGCGGTCGTTGCTTTCTTCAAAGAAGATGCGTTCCCCCATGTGAATGGTGCGGTTGTCCTCGTCGTTGTACGCGCCGGAGGTGGATGCATCTACAAGCAGGTTATTGGTTTTCTCTATGCTCATCAGCATGCCGTACTGAGCGATCACATCGGTGCACAGGTCGCCGTTTTCTGCAAATACAGCGCCTACCGTGCCATCAGCCGGCGCATAAATACGGATGGTTTCCATTTCAAACAGCACGTCCTGTGCATGCACCGAATCGCCGGTTTCCCAGTCAAAAGGCTTGAGCACGCCGGTAAAAGGCGCGGTGATCTGGTATACATTGCGGCTTTCCACCATGCCGCTGGCAGTTACCTGCGCATCTTCCGCAAAGGCTGCAGAGCAGCACATACACAGCATCATGATAAGAGCAAACAAACGCTTCATTTTTCGATCCTCCAAACTTGTTATTCAACGCTCTTGAGTGCTTCGACCATATCAACCTTCCTGACCTTGCGCGTCAGCAGGAAGGTAACGAACCTCGAAAACAGATACGTGACAACGCATGCAATCACAAAAGACTGCGGCCTGACCGTGGATGCAAAAACCATGGTATCGTTCTCACACAGCCTGAGGATCTCTGCGGTGAGCCAGCGGCCGGGCCACAGGCTTATCAGAATGCCGATAACGGCAAGCAGGTCGTTTTCAGATGTGATCAGGCGGCGTATCTCCTTTTGGTGATAACCCATCACCTTAAGTGTGGCGTACTCGCGGTAACGCTCCATGTAATTGAGCATGCCCATGTTGTACAGCACCACAAAAGCCAGGCCCAGTGCAGCCACCGACATCAGCCAGAACACCTGCGTCATGCTGTCCAGAATTCGAAGCATATCCACATACTGCAGATCCGGATCGTGCAGTTCATCCAGCTCATCCAGCTCGTTGAGCCTGCGCATTCCCTCTTCTGTAGGGTGACGGATCAATAGCCCAGTAGGCACAAAGCTGGTCTTGTTGTGCGATTCCCACTCGCTGCGGCGCATCATGGCGCTCTGCCCCACTGTGACCCATGCGATGCCTCCCACTTCGGTCACAATCGGTTCGTCATCGCCCGGCAGCCACAATTCGATGCGGTCACCGACCTGCGCATCCAACGTCTGCGCCAGCTTCTGGCTGAGCATCACGCCTTTTTGCGGCAGTTCCACCCATGTTTCGTTCTCGCCAAAATGCATCAGGCGCTGCCCGTCCTCAAAAACACTCAGCACTGTCGTGCGGCCGGATGAATCTGTACGGGCGCTGAGACTGACCTCCATCACGCCCTCGAGCGTCTCCGCACCGATACGCTTGCGGTAGCTGTCAATCTCACCGGCCTGTGCGGTCAGATCGGCGCGCAGCGTGTACTGAACAGTGCCGTAATAATACTTGCCAACAAAAAACGTTACACTGTCCTACAGGCCAAGGGATGAAATGATCAGCGCATTGCAGCACAAAACGCCCATCAGTGACATCAGCGTACGCGCTTTGTTGCGGAACAGATTCCGCATGACCATCTTTGCATTGAAGCCAATACGCCTCCACACAAAGCCGCAGCGCTCCAGCAGCAGCTTTTTGCCGGCCTTTGGCGGCTTGGGGCGCAGCAGCTGCGCCGTGTTTTCCTTCGCACTCTTGCGGTAGGTATGAAAGCAGATGGCGCAGCTGAGCGCCACGCCCAGCACGCACATGCCCCATTGCCCCGCCGAAACCGGCGCCTGCAGCTGATAGGGCAGGCTGAACTGCACCTCTTCCAGCGCCCACAGGATATATGGCAGCGTAACGCGCCCAACCACCATACCCATCACCGAACCCACCAGCGACGGATAAAACGCATAGCTCAGATAATGCCTGAGCAGCTGGCCGTCGCGGTACCCCAGCGCTTTGAGCGTACCCATCTGCATGCGCTGATTTTCAAGCATTCGGGTGATGGTGGTCAGCACGATCATAGCCGCCACGGCGTACGCCAGCAAAGGAAACAGATAGCTGAGATTGCGGAACATATCCACATCCTTGCCTACGCCATGTGTAGCGCTGTGCGAAGCATGATTGAGAATGAGCGCCTCCGGATAGAGCGCAAGCACCGCCTTTTCAACCGTGTCGCTTTCAGCGCCTTCTGCCAGCGTGAGCACAGCGCTGTTGAGCGGCAGAGCCGAAAGGGCAGAAGCGTTGATAAGCACAAAACCATAAGATGCATGATCCGGCAGCGCGTCCTTGCTAAGCGCTGTATATTCAGGACTCAGACACAGCCCTCGAATGGTAAAGCGGTGCGTTTCACCACCCAGTTTCAGCCCGATGCCATCGCCTGGCTGCAGGCCATTTTCCAGCGCAAACATTCTGTCCAGCAGGCAGCCGCGCCGGTCATTGCGTGCAAGCTGTTCTCCTTCATATAACAGCGGCTGGTTGATATCCATTTCCCCATCATACGCTGTGACAAGCAGGGTAGGTTCTCCCGGCAGATCAGTTTCCAGATCAACCGTCGCCCGTAAGTTCACTCCGCTGACGCCTGCCAGGTTTTGCAGCCTGTACTCAGCAGCATGATCCACATTGGGAAGCGTGACCCACAGATCTGCCAGATTCTGCTGCTTGAAATACGTATTGGCAGACAGATCGATCATGCGCCAGGATGCATCCAATCCCGTAAACACCCATGTGCCCAATGCGCACAGCAAAATCACAGCGACAAACTGCATGCGGTTTTTCCACATATCGCGCAGCAGCTTGCGGCGAAGAGCATTCTTTACCATGCGATCTCCTCCACAGACGCCGGATGATCGTTGAGCGTTACACTTTCAATGCAGCCATTTCGCACACGGATCACGCGGTTTGCAAGCGGGGCAATGGCTGCATTGTGCGTGATGATGGCAACCGTCGTCTGGTATTTTTGGCTTACGTCTTTCAAAAGCGCCAGCACCTGCAGGCCGGTTTTGGAATCCAGCGCGCCAGTGGGCTCGTCGCACAAAAGCAGCGCCGGATTTTTGCACAGCGCACGTGCGATGGACACGCGCTGCTGCTCGCCGCCGGATAGCTGGGCAGGGAAATTCGCCATGCGCTCGCCAAGCCCCACCTGTCTCATGACCTCTTCCGGATCCAGCGCATTGGGGCACACCTGCCGTGCCAGTTCCACATTTTCCAATGCTGTCAGATTGGGCATCAGGTTGTAAAACTGAAAAACAAACCCCACATCCAGCCGACGGTATTCCGTCAATTCCCGCCCGCGCATACCGGTGATCTCCTTGCCGTCGACGGTGATCTTGCCGGAGGTAGCCTTATCCATGCCGCCCAGCAGGTTAAGAATGGTGGTTTTGCCTGCACCGCTGGGGCCCAGCACCACACACAGTTCACCCTTTTCCATTTCAAAGCTGACGTCGTTGGCTGCCAGCACACGTTCGCCGCCAGTGCGGTATTCCTTGGTAACATGTTCAAAAGTGATGTAACTCACAGCAAATCCTTTCCGGACGGATACATAAATAGAATCAGATATCCATCTCCATAAAAAGGCTATCATTCACTGTTGTATGCGTCAACCACATGAGAAAAGGGTTCACAGATGGTTCACAATTTGTTTTTAGTTCATCCAAAAAACGGACAGACCTGAAAGTCTGTCCGTTTGCAACATTTTACTTTTTGGTGCTCTTCCACTGCATGAAGCCCGGGGACATGCGGTAGGTGTTGCGCACTTCGCCGCTGTTGGTATAGTAGCCGTCATCCGTCTGCCAGCCGGCAACAGCTGCGCTGGCGCCGCGGATCTTCACACCGGGGGATACCTTCACGCCCTCCAGCGTAGCGCCTGCGGGCATGTCGACATCCACCGCAACACTTGTGATGCTGCCATTCTTGTCAGCCAGATACACGGTAACGCCGGTCATGTGCATGTTGCTCTGGTTGTAGAGCGTAAGCACGAAGTCGTCGCCGGAAGCAGCGACACTCTGAACCGTTACAGGCGTCCACAGCAGGCCAACGTTCACATTGATGGACGCGGTATGCTTTCCGTCATAGGAAGTGCCACTCACCGTGCAGCGGCCCCAGCGGTGGCCCTGAATGCGCACGCGGCCGCCCACGCTGCTGACGGTAGCAATGCTGTCGTCGCTGCTCATCCAGGTCATGCTTTCAAGCGTAGCGCCGGTGGGCTTCACCTTCGGCTGAACGAATGCATGACCGCCAGCCTCCACGCGGCAGTCAGAGTCGAAGAAGTAGACTTCCTCAACCGGAACGATGGAGCGCACAACGACCGTGGCGCTAAGCTCGCTGCCGTCCGTCGTCTCTGCCTTGATGATGGCTTCGCCGCCATTGAGTGTAGTAACCAGACCATTTTCGTCCACCGTGCAGATGCGGGGCGCCAGCGAGCTGTACTTCACCTTGCGGTTGGTAGCTGTTTCAGGCAGCACGGCAGCCGTCAGCTGCACTGTTTCGCCGCAGGGAACATCATAGCGCGTCTTGCTGAAAGCGATGCTCTGTACCGGCAGCACGCTGTGCAGCACCGCTCTGGCTGCAACACTGCCGTCCGCCTGACTGGTCGCAGTGATGGTCACGTCGCCGGGCTGTACACCGGTGACATTGCCCTTGGAGTCGATCGTGGCGATACTCTCATCCGAAGAAGACCAGGTGACAGCCTTGTTGTCGGTGTCATCCGGACGAACATAGGCGTTGAGCTTTATCTTTTTGCCCACGGCCACATTGTATTCCTTCGCAGAAAGATCAATCGCTTTGGGCATCTGCACAGCCGTCAGTTTCAGCGTGGTCTTCACCTTGCCGTCTTCACTCTTGGCGGTGATGGTGAACTGCCCGCGTTTTTTGGCCCTGATCAGGCCGGTGTCGCTGGCTGTGGCGATATCTTCCTTGTTGGATTCAAACAAAACCTTGGCGCCGGTCGCATTTTCCGGTACGAAAGAATAGTCGATCTGCATGGTCTTGCCCACAGGAACCGTCTTTTCCGGAACACTCAGGGTGATCTTCTTCAGCGGCACGATAATACGCACTTTGATGGTCGCCGACACAGATGTATTGTGCTTGCTGGTCACCGTAAGCGTACATTCACCCGGAGCAACGCCGCGCACATAACCCTTGGAGTTAACGGTGGCGATGCTGGTATCGTCGATGGAATAGCTCGCACCCGCCTTCTTCATGGCAGGCGTAGAGCTGGAGTAGCGCGTGAGAAGACTTTCACCGACCGCGATCACCATTTCCTCGTACTTGGGGGTGATTTTTTCCTCCACTTCGGCCACAGCCACACAGGATGCCAGCGTAACCAGAATCATTAGCAGAGCCAGCACTTTTCGCAACATACCGTTCATTCCCTTCGATCGAATCATTTTTCGTTCATCCACGAAGCCAGTGTTTCCGCCAGTTTGGGATAGGCATATGCTTCCACAGCCTCACGATTCTGCCCCTCCAGCATGGAGCGGCCTTCCCGCCACAGAAGGATCAGCCTGCGCACATAAGCCGTCAGCGCTTCTTCATCCGCCTGACCTGCCGCCTGTTCGCAGCAGATGCCCATGCCGGTCTCTTCAAGTACATGTTTGACGCCGCTGCCGGTGAGGTCACCCTTCATGCAGCAAACGATGGGTTTGTCCATCATGAGGTATTCAAACAGCTTGCCAGTCAGAATGCCCTTTTGACATTTCATATACAGCGATGCCATCAGCAGAATGTCAGCGCTGCGCTGCAGGCGGATGGATTCTTCGCGCGACACCTGTCCGCAGTCCTCCACGCATTCCTCCAAACCGCAGGACGCAGCATACTGACGCATCAGCCCGCCCTCGCGTCCGGCATAGATGAGGTGCAGTTCTTCTTTTTGAATCAACCCTTCATCCACTAGCGTACGCAGTGCACGGAACATGGGGGCGATATCACGGTTGCCCATGAAGCGGCGGCTGTCGCGCAGCTGACCGCAGTACACCACACGCAGACCCTCGTGGCTTTCCGGCTGAGCGGCGGGCAGATCCTCACGGTCAAAACCGTTAGAAAGTACGCGCCCGCAGTCGGCAAAATCCATCAATTCAAGGAAACCTTCCGACACCGCACTGATCACGTCTGCCTCCCGGCGGATCATGCGCAGAAAACGCTTTTTGCGCCCCTCCTGCCAGGAGAAGTTCATGTTGACCTCGTCACGGAAATCAGCGATCCAGCGACGGGCTTTGCCGGTTCTTTTGGCAAAGGACGCTGCAATGTGGCTGCTGTACTGGGTGTATGTGGAAAACACCGCATCATAGTGTCCGTTCAGCCTGCATATTTCCCTCTTGGCGCAGCGCGCGAAGCTCAGATCAGACAGCCACCACAGGTACATATACACCGCGTCGATCAGCTTGCCCTTCCAGCTCAGCCTGGCCGGATCGGCCGACTTTACCGCAGGTTTCGCCGCAGGCGCGCTCTTCTTTTTGCGTGCGCCCCATTCGCGGATGGGGTTCCACTCCTTCAGAATGCGCACGTCCTTCAGTTCCTGCAGGTCCCTCGCAAGCGTGGGGTCTACCTCTCCGTTGCGCCCCGTGCCGCAGATAACGGTCACATCATGCCCCATTCGCTGAAGATACTTGGCCATCTTCGTGGGGCGCACCGAACCGATGATGTTTTGCGGCGCAAAATAATAACTTACAATCAGAAAACGGCGTTTCGTCTGTTCGCTCATTCCTGCACTTCCTTTAGCATGCGGCCCAGCAGAGATTCCTTGCGGTACCCCTGCTCCCACTGCGCCTGCGCGCAGCGGCGCACCTGCATGGTATGTTCTTCATCCATTGCACAAAGCTCACCCAGACAACGAAGCACGCCGTCGGCCCCTTCTTCAAAAGCAAAGCGCCAGCCACAGCCGTCTGCCACAAGCTCTGCCACGCCGCCTACATCTGCCGCAATGGCTGGAATGCCGCAGCGCATGGCCTCCATGATGGAAACCGGCACGCCCTCGCCCTCACTGGTGTTGAGGAAAGCATCGAAGGGCATTTCTTCGTAAAGTTCCTGAATCTGTGAAGGCTGCATATTTCCAGGCAGCCGGAAAATGACATTTTCCTTTTGATCCAGCTTTTCTTCTGCATAAGCACGAATGTGTTCCAGTTCCTCGCCATCGCCGATATGCAGCCATGACACTGGCATGCCTTCCCACTGGGAAAGCGCATCTACAATGATATCCAGCCGTTTGATGGGCACAGCGCGCGAACAGCTGACTACATGCAGCACGCCTTCCGTCAGTCGTTTGGGCACAGGCAGCGTTTCAGGCGCATCACCGGGAGACCCCAGCGCAAGCACGTGCACCTTGTTTTCATCCACACGGCCCTTCATGTAGCTCATAAACCAGTCGCGCACCGTGCCGCCGATGAAGTAGATGCCGTCCGTCATGCGGGCGATAAACTGCTTCATCAGGTAGGGATTGAGCGCATTGCGGCGCAGATCGATTTCAAAATAATGGCCGCGCGCCACAAACTTTGCATCCGGATGCTTCTTTTTGCTCAGCGCCGCCGCGAAGGCATCATAGCTGAACCAGAAGGAGTACAGGGTGATTTCATCTTCAGGATGCGTACGAATGATCTGTTCCACCCAGCGGTGCATGCGATGTCCGCGGATGACGAACGCCCCCAGTTTCGCTGCATTGACCGGTGTAAACCTGCCGTCTTTGACAAGCCTGGCAAGCTCCTGCCACAGCGCTTTGGTAAAGGGGGCTGTCAGACAGGCCATGGGCGTATCCAGCGCAGAACGCCTGAACACATGCGGCGTTTCGGTGTCCTGTGTCAGCTCATCCCAGCCCTGATAGGTTACGACATAGGCATGGTCGTAATGGCTGACGAGCCACGGCTGTTCCTGCTGCAGGAAGGGGTTGTTCATTCCGCCGGGAAACATGGCGTTGCTCAGATAGATCAGCGTACGGCTCACCGGATGCCAGCTCCTTCCAGAACGGTCTTGATAATGGGTTCCCAGCTCATATGCTGCTTTGCATAAGTACGCATGCGCACAGAAAGTGTTTCGTCTGCGCGTACCCGCTTGATAAAGCTGATCACATCCGCCATGTCAATGGCGCTGTCGTCATTGGCCACCTGCAAACAGAACGCGCTTTCCCATGGCTCGTCGGCAGTTTCCACCGCATAGATGAACGGAAGTCCCCTCGCCATGTATTCGCGCAGCTTCAGGGTGATCACGTTTTTCACGCGGCGCTTGTATATGGCCAGACTGCCCACGCCCGCATCGCACTGTGCAACCAGCGCATCTAATTCTTCGCCATGCAGTTCGCCTTCAAAGCGCACACGGTCGCCCAGCTGCAGTTCCTCCGCCAGCTTGAGCCATGCCGCCAGCGAGCCGTCGCCCTCTGTTCCGGCCAGATGCAGCACTACCTTCTCGCGGCCCTGCCATGCGGCCATCGAGCGGATCAACCGGTCGTATCCCTGCCAGCACGACATGCTGGCCAGCGCCAGCAGATGCACCTCGTCTGTCGTTGCAGGGGCATCGTGCAGGGGCAGGCTTTCCACATCCACGCCATTGAGGATGTTGACAGCCGGACGGCCGTCTAACTGTCCCCCGCAGTCGTCGCCCATCACGGCATAGAGATCCACCATGGGATGAATGCGGCTGAAAACCTGTTCCGTATACCAGAAAAACGGCTTGCGCAGCCACGATGTGGACCTTGCGTGCCTGAACGGATAGGTGGGATGCTCCACAATCAGCTTTGCACCGCGCGCTTTCATGGCACGCAGTGCAGAAGGCGCATTCCAGAAGGTGGGCATGTAACGCATGTAGACTGCATCATAGGCGCGCTGTTTTGCAAGTTTTTTCAGCGCTGTCATCAGATCGACGTACAGCATGGTGTGATGATACGCGGGCATTCCGCTCAGCCGCGCCCTGTGCAAAAGACGCGGTTCTCCGTCACCGCACAGCCACATACCTGCAGCGTCCCATGCGATCCAGTGCGCATTGTGTCCCAGCCTGCGCGCACTGGCCATCTGGCCATAAAACTTGGCGCACAGATTGTCCTTGCCATCCTTGGGAATGCGCATCAAAAACAGAATATCAGCCATGTTTCTTTCCTTCCAACTGCTCCTGATACAGCGCCGTCATCTGCCTGAGCACCTCTTCCAGGCTATACTGGCGAATGACTTCGCGGTTGCGACGGCCCATCTGCTCGCGCAGCGCCGGATCGCCCATCAGCAGCGCGATATCCTCCGCCATACTGTCAGCGTCCATGGGCCTGCGCAGATAACCGCCATCGCCCGGCCGGATCAGGTCGGCATTGCCGCGCACATCGCTGACCACGCAGGGTAGGCCCGCAGCCATGGCCTCCATCTGGGAAACCGGCAGACCCTCCTGCAGAGAAGGAAACACAAATACGTCAGACGCTGCAAGCAGACGCGGAATATCACGGCGGAAGCCCAGAAAGTGCACGCGCTGCGCAAGGTCGTGCTCTCGCGCATACTTTTCCAGCTCTTCCTGCTTCTCGCCCACACCGCAAAACAGCACATGCACGCCCGGCAGCTGCTGCGCTGCACGCAGCACAACTTCGTGGTTCTTGCGCGCACTGTGCTCGCCCACGGTGATCAGCACCGGCGCATCCTGCGCAAGGCCCAGTTCTGCACGGGCCTGTTCGCGTTCGGTCAGCTGTTCAAAGCGGCTTAAATCCACGCCTACGCCATTGACCAGCGCCGTTTTTTTCGCATGAAAGCGCTGCGCGCGGCGATAATCCTCCTGATTGATGGTGATCAGCAAATCGGTATAGCGCGAAAGAAAACGCTCTGCCGGATAAAACAGCAGCCAGTTTTTCAGCGGAGCACCGCTGAAAAAGTGGAAGCCGTGCGCTGTGTAAACCACTTTTGTGCCCTTTTTGCGTGCAGCACGCGAACAAAGCCTGCCCAGCATGCCGCCCACAGGGGTGTTGCAGTGGATGAGCGCATATTTTTCGCGATCGATGATGGCTTTGAGCTGCTTGTATACATTCAGATTTTCCTTTGCCAGCGGCGAACGCTCAAACGGCAGTTCAAAAAAGCGGTCGCAGTACGGCACGGTCACGTCTGTTTCAGGCGTATCGTTGCGGCAGCACAGGTGCACCTCATAGCCCTGCTCCTGAAACCACTTCATATATGGCAGGTGAAACACCAGCACATGGCCGCGCAGGACCGTCGCCACAAACAAAACCTTTTGTTTCATTCTCCTACCTCCGTCAGGCGGATGGTCTCATCAAAGGGTAATTCCTGCCCGTCGCGGAAGGCCAGACTCATCTGCTGGTCGTAGGTGAGGGTACCAAACACCTTGCCCACCACGCCCACGCGGCCCTCCAGCATACGCAAAAGACCGCCGAAGCCAGGCATCAGCCTGATGCGCCGTCCGCTGCACAAAGCGATGCTTTTGACCATATCGGCGGTATTGACATATTCGCTGTTCTGCGGGAAAAACAGCCCGCCCTGTCCGCTTTCAAGAAGCGACTGCACAAAGACGCACAGCGTGCCGATATAGAGCATGCTGCGCTCGTTATTCACTTTAGGGAAAACCGGCAGACTTTTGGCCAGTGCCGCCAGACGCGGATAGTTGCCGCGGCAGCCGCGGCCATAGATCATGGGCGGGCGCAGCACGGCAATGCGGAATGTATCATCCGCCAGTTCTGCCATGCCCTGCTCAGCTTCCCACTTGCTTACGCCATAATGAGTGTTTGGCGAAGGCTGCGTATCCGCCGTGATGCGGCCGGTGGTCATGCCGTAGACGCTCATGCTGGAAAAGAACACAAACTGCTTTACGCCGTGTTTCTTGGCAGCTTTGGCGGTCCGGATAGCCAGATCGCGGTTGACCTGACGGTACAGGGGTGCATTTTCCTGCGTTTCACGCTGATGGGCGATGCCCGCCACATGAATCACTGCATCAAAGCCTTCAAAGGCCTGTTCATCCAGCCCGTGACGCACGTCGATTTCTCGCACGTCCCAGCCCTGCTCGGACAGATGTGCTGCCAAATGCATACCGATGTAGCTGCCTGCGCCGGTGATGGCTGCGCGTATCATTTCTTTGCCTCCGAAGACTCGTCGCCTTCCACGATGCCCTGACGGTTGAACACCTTCACGATGGTCAGCAGGAAACACTTCAGGTCAAAGGCGAAGCTGATGTTGCTGGCATATTCGCCGTCACGGCGCGCCTTCTTTTCCAGATCACGGCTGAGATAGTCGCGGCCGTTGACCTGCGCCCATCCGCTCAGGCCCGGGCGGATCATGCTGGCGCCAAACTTGTCACGCCACTCCATCAGATCATACTGGTTCCACAGCGCTGGGCGCGGGCCGATCAGCGACATATCGCCCCTGAGGATATTCCACAGCTGGGGCAGTTCGTCCAGACTGGTTTTGCGCAGCACCTTGCCCACGCGGGTGATGTAGCTCTTGGCCCCGCGCAGGTCGTTAGTAGGCACATCTTTGGGCGCGTCGGTACGCATGGTGCGGAACTTGAGAATTTCAAAAAATTCCTTGTTCTTACCGTAGCGCTTCTGCCTGAAGATGACCGGGCCTTTGCTTTCCAGTTTAATCAGAAGGGCAATGAGCAACAGCAGTGGGCTGAGCACGATCAGGCTTACCAGAGAGATCGCCACGTCCAGCGCACGCTTGATATATCGCTCGTACATTGCGCAAGCTCCTCTTCATTGGTTATTGGGTGGGGAAAGGCGGATCTGATGCCGCAGCTTTTCAAACGTCTTCACGCCGATGCCGCGCACGCTGAGCAGATCTTCGGGATAGATGAACGGGCCGTTAGTCATGCGCTCGTCCACGATGCGCTGCGCCAGTTCAGGCCCGATGCCTTCAAACAGCATCAGCTGCCCAAGGTCATCCGTATTCGGATCGACCTGACCGGCAGGCCATTCAAGAGGCATCCGCTGATCCGCCCTGTATGCGGCTTCGGGCGCGGGCAGGGTAAAGCTGGTTGTGTTGTGATCAGGGCGCAATTGTCCCACAATCACCGCCGCTGAAACCATCAGCAGCACCGCAGCCGCCCATGCCAGCGCCCGCCGCATGACTTATGCCTTACGGACCTTCTGGCCCGCCTTGGTGTCTTCCAGAATGTAGCCCATGGCCTTGATCGCGTCGCGCAGCTCGTCGGAACGCTTCCAGTCCTTGTTCTTGCGGGCTTCAGCGCGCTCGTCCACCATGGCCTGCACTTCGGCGGGAATGCCGTCGTCCTTCTTCATCAGCAGGCCCAGCACGTCGCACAGGGTGGTCAGGGTCTTCAGGCCCAGTTCGACAGCCTTGAGGCTGGCGCCGGTCTGGGGCAGCTTGTGCACTTCGCGCACCAGTTCAAACAGAGCGGCCAGCGCGTCGGCGGTGTTCATATCGTCGTCCATGGCGGCAATGAACTTCTTTTCGCTGGCTTCGCACTGGGCGACGAAAGCGGCCTCGGCTTCGCCGGGCTCGACGTCAGCGGCGTTCTGCTTGAGGAAGGCCAGCTGGTCGCGGGCGATGTAGAGGCGCTCCAGGCTGCTGGCAGCGGCCTCGATCAGCTCACGGCTGAAGTTGATGGGGCTGCGGTAATGAGCGGACAGCATGAACAGGCGCACGACTTCCAGATCGTACTCCTTGGAGATATCGCGTACGGTGAAGAAGTTGCCCAGAGACTTGGACATCTTCACGCCATCAACGTTGATGAAGCCGTTGTGCATCCAGTAGTTCACGTAAGGCTTGCCGGTTGCACCGGAAGTCTGGGCGATTTCGTTTTCATGGTGCGGGAAGGTCAGGTCAACGCCGCCGGCATGGATATCGAACGTCTCGCCCAGATAAGTGGTGGACATAGCGGAGCACTCGATGTGCCAGCCGGGACGGCCCATGCCCCAGGGGCTTTCCCATGCAGGTTCGCCGGGCTTCTGGGCCTTCCACAGAGCAAAGTCCAGCGGATCTTCCTTCTGCTCGTCCACGCTTACGCGGGCGCCGCTAGCGAGATCCTCGATGTTCTGGCCGCAGAGCTTGCCGTACTCAGGGAAAGCCTTCACACGGTAGTACACGTCGCCGTTGCTTTCATAAGCCAGGCCCTTGTCGATCAGGCGCTGAACCAGCGCGATGATCTGGGAAATGTGCTCGGTGGCGCGGGGATGCACCGTGGCGGGGCGGATGCCCAGTCCCTTGGCGTCAACGTAGTATTCGGCAATGTACCTTTCCGCAATGTCCTTCACGGTCACGCCTTCTTCATTGGCGCGGCGGATCATCTTGTCGTCTATATCGGTGAAGTTCTGCACGAAGGTCACTTCGTAGCCGCGGAATTCCATGTAGCGGCGCAGAACGTCAAAAACGATGAACGGGCGGGCATTGCCGATGTGGAAATAGTTGTACACAGTGGGGCCGCAGGCATAAATGCCTACCTTACCTTCATGGATGGGCTTGAATTCTTCCTTCTTGCGGGTCATGCTGTTGTAGATCTGCATATTTCATACTCCTTTATTCTGCTTGATGGAGAAAGTGTTCCATTGGGTGTGGGCGTCTTACGACGCCGGAATACATCGCGCGGTCAGGCGTTTGGGATTATACATACTTCAAACCTCCGCGTTATTCTGCATCCCCTGTAGCAGGGGCAAGAGCAGCAGTTCCTGCAAACACGCCTTCCACATCGGAAAGCAGCGTTTCCTGTGCGTTCAGGCCGTCGGCATGCCATTTGGACAGATGATACAGGCCTTCAGCCGTACAGTGACGGCACTTCTCAGTGTCGTTCCACTGCAGGGTGAGTACGTTGATAACCGCCTGCCTGCAGGCAGCATCCTTGACGGGGAACATCAATTCCGCACGGCGGTCAAGGTTGCGGGGCATCCAGTCAGCCGAGGAAAGATACACTTCCGGCTCGCCAGCATTCTCAAACACGAATGCACGCGCATGCTCCAGATGGCGGCCCACGATGGACCGCACACGGATATTTTCGGTAACATCCTCGCATTCCGGAATGACGCAGCATACGCCGCGCACGATCAGATCGATCTTCACGCCGCTCTGGCTGGCGGCCATCAGCGCACGGATGATCTTTTTGTCGCTGAGCGAGTTCATCTTGGCCAGAATATGGGCCGGTTTGCCTTCTTCGGCATTGGCCTGTTCGCGGGCGATCAGCTCCAGCAGACGGGGCTTGAGCTGATCCGGCGCCTTGGCGATCTCCTTCAGTTCTGCTTCGCCGCCTTCCAGCGCTTCAAAGAAGGCTGCGGCGTCCTGCGTAAGCTGCTCATCAGCCGTCAGCAGGCCAAAGTCGGTATAGAGCTTTGCCGTGCCGTCGTGATAGTTGCCGGTGCCCAGATGCACTTCGCGGCGCAGTTCGCCGTCAACCTCGCGCTCGATGAGCGTCACCTTGCTGTGCACCTTCAGGTTAGGCAGGCCGTACAGCACGCGGCAGCCGGCCTGTTCCAGCTTTGCGCCCCAGCGCAGGTTGTTTTCCTCGTCGAAACGGGCATGTGCTTCAAACAGCACGGTAACATCCTTGCCGTTTTCGGCGGCCTGTGCCAGTGCCTTGACGATGGGGCTCTGGCTGCTGACGCGGTAGAGCGTCTGCTTGATGGCGCGCACAGTGGGGTCCACCGCCGCACGCTGCATCATATGCACAACGGGTGCAAACGTATGGTAGGGATGATACATCAGCCAGTCGCGGCGGTCGATCTGATCAAAGATATCCTCGCCCAGAAGCTCGGTATATTCCACCGGCTGAGCAGGCTGATACTTGTATTCGTCGCGCTTGACCATGCCGTACAGGCCCATCATCAGCTTGTTGAGATCCAGCGGCCCGGTCACACGGTAACGGCGTTCCGGTTCTACATGGAAACGCTTCATCAAAAGTGCGAGCATCTCCTCGCTCATGCGCTCCTCGGCCTCCAGCCGCATCACTGCGCCCGTAGCACGCTTTTCAAGCATTTCGCGCACAGCAGGCACAACGTCCTCTTCGGTTTCTTCTTCAACCGCAAAGTTCTGGTTGCGCAGAATGCGGAATACCGCGGCATGCTCCACCTCGTCATTGGGGAACAGGCTATGGATGTTGTGCTTGACCACATCCTCCAGCCGGATGAGGTGCTGCACGTCAGCATTCACAGAAATATCGTACAGTCTTGGCAGGGACGCCGGAAGCGACACCAGCTGGAAACGTTCTGCCTTGCGGCGGCTGCGCGCAAGCTTTACGCACAGGTACAGCTGCTTTTGCGCAGGATGCGCATCGCGCAGATTTTCTACCTGCAGCCTTGCTGCAATCTGGTCGTCAAACAGCTGCTTTTCCTTCACAAGCATCTCGGTGCTGAGCGTATAGGTGGGATACAGCTGGATGCGCTTCATGTACAGCTCGCTGCGAATGCCTTCGTACAGCGTGTACTGACGGTTGCTCTGGCGCAGGATCTCCTTATTGACCTTGCGGTAGAGCTTTTCACCCGTCACATTGCCCATGAGCTTTTTATCGTCATCATTGCGCCCGGCATATACACGGCCATAGCGCACCTGAAGAAATTCATCCATGTTGGAGGTGACGATCGCCAGGAACTTGGCCCTTTCCAGCAGCGGATTGTCGTGATTGTCCGCCTCGTCCTGAATGCGGCTGTTAAATTTCAGCCAGCTCAGTTCGCGGTTGTCCATGGCCTTGCGTTCCGCCTTGCGTTTGTGCGCCGTACCCATTTTTCTACGTCCTCTCGTTTGCTTTTGCAAAAAGGGTCTCATCTGTATATTATACCACATGTTGAGCAAAGCGTAAAGGCAAAGCCCCCGTTCATCGTGAACGAGGGCTGTACTTTTTAACCGATTTTTTACTTCAGAAAGATGGGATTGCTCCACGCACGGCGGCCAAGCTCGTCAATCATGCTGACGCGAAGGTACTGATAATGCTCAGGCACCTTGAACTCAGCGCGGGTCACCAGTCCATCAGCATTGCGCACCACGCATGCCGGATTGCCCATGCTGATAAAGCTAACATACCGGCAGGGCGAGCATTCCACCACAGCCACGCCCTCATCCGTGATGTAAAAATCATGGATTTCCGGGCCGCAGGAGGAATAAAACGCGCCGTTTTTCAGTGCCTGCAGAATGGCACTGATATTGTTTTCAGCATTCACACGCACCCAGCCCTTGCAGTGATGCTCAGGCAGATGTCCGTCGTCAGTCGCAACGCCGTACAGCCTGTGTCCGCCGCCGAGCACTTCGTCCCAGTAGAGAGCGTTCACGTCCATCTCGTTATCGATGACGCAGCCGCTGTTCCAGATCTCCATGGCAAAATTGCCCCTGAGGTTCTCAAATTCGCGCGCCGGCGTGCTGCTCCAGTCTGGATGGCAGTAGAAAGTGAGGTTGTTGTTTTCGTGCAGCCAGTCCAGAATGGGCTGATACTCCTCCGGCTGATGGATCACGCCGCCTTCAAAGCGTTCGTCCTGTTTGAAGCCGTTGCCATTTTCGCGCGAGGGGCCGATAGACACCGTATGGAAGCAGTGTACGCCCGGGCCTTCAAAGTTGCGGTCCATTTCCATGCCGGGAATGATGGTGATAGGCGCCTCTCCATAGTTGGCATAGTTGTAGAAGCGGTGGTCGGTCAGCGCCAGAAAGTCATAGCCGTTTTCCACATGCAGACGGATGGTATCTTCAGGACTGAGCACACCATCGGAACGGGTGGTATGACAGTGCAGGCCGCCCTTGAGCATTTTGCGTTTTCCTTCAAAAGCCGCTTGGCGAAGCATAACTCAATCTCCCTTCAGATTCAGCAGATGATCCAGCAGTTTCGCTGCATCGCCGTCTGCATGACAGTAACCCTGCATGCCTGCCGCTTCAGCGCCTTCGATATTTCTGGCCAGGTCGTCGACAAACACGCATTCCTCCGGCTTGAGAGCGAACTTGTCAAACAAACGCTGATAGATTCTCTTTTCAGGCTTGAGCATGCGTTCCTCGGCAGAGACCAGAATGCCCTTAAAAGCGGTGATATACGGGATCTTGTACTTGAAATCATGGAAACGGTGACCGCAGTTGCTGAGAATATACAGGTCAAAACCTTTTTCCAGCAACGTTTCAATCACGGTGTCGATACCCACCATGGGATAGAGCGCATCCAGCCACCAGTCCTGAGAAAGTCGGTCGCACATCTGCTTCAGTTCTTCCGTTTCCAGCCGATCGCGGCAGCGGGCAAAGTAATCCGCCTCAGGCATCGTGCCGCCGTCGATGATCTGTCCCCATTCAGGATGAAGGAAAACCGCCTTGCAAAGCGCATCCGCCTTTTCTTCATCACCGGCAATGCGCAGGCAGGGCAGCATGGGCTTCCAGTTGAGCAGCACCATGCCCATATCAAACACAATATTGCGAATCATACGTACCTCCTCAGTGGTTCATCAGGTCGTACATGAAAATCGCCGCTGCAACCGCCGCGTTGAGCGATTCAGCGCCGCCATGCATGGGCAGACGGTAGCGGTGCGTGCAGTTTCGAAGCGTCTGCTTCGTCATGCCCTGGCCCTCGTTGCCGATAATGACGCACAGCTTCTCGGGCAGCTTTCCGCGCTCATAGAACGGCTCGCCGTCCAGCGCAGCTCCAATGACGGCATAGCCGCACGCCGCCAGCTGCGCAGCTGCTTCGGCAGCATCCGGCACAGTGCACATGGGCACGCGGAAAACGCTGCCCATGGTGGCGCGCAGCGTTTTGGGGCCGTAGGGATCAGCACAGCCGGGCGTGAACACACAGCCGTTGAAACCGGCTGCATCCAGCGTGCGCAGCACAGTGCCCACATTGCCGGGATCCTGTACGTTTTCAAGCAGAATCAGCCTGTCGCCCATGCTGCTCAGTTCGCGGCTTTCGGGCAATTCGCACACCGCGGCAATGCCCTGCGGCGTTTTCACCTGCGAGATAGCGGCCAGCACATGCTCCGGCACAGCGTATACTTCACCCTGCGCAAGCGCAAGCAGTGCGGCATAGCTTTCGATGCGCTTTTCATCGACAAACACCGTATGCACGCGTTCCGGGCACATCTGCAGGCCCTCGCCCACCATATGTTCGCCATCCAGCAGGAAAGCGCGCTGGCGCGCCCGCTCCTTGGCGGTGGCCAGCGCGCGCGCATCCTGCACGGCGGGATTTTTCAAGCTCGTGATATTTTTCATTTACATGCGCTCCGGAGCTTCCATACCGATGAGGTACAGACCGGTCTTAATGGTGTTTTTGACAGCGCGGGTCAGGCGCACGCGGGCTTCGCGCACACCGGCATTGTCATCCAGAATGCGGTTTTCATAGTAGAACTTGTTGTAGGCCTTGCACAGCTCGGTCACCGCACGGGTGATGATGCTGGGCTCGTAGCGATTGGCAGCTTCGCGCACCGTTTCGGGGAAACGGCTGAGCTGCCGCAACAGCTCCTGAGCGTAATCGTCGCCCAAGCCGCTGTAATCAGGTTCGACAGCCTCCAGACCCTCAGCCTTGCGCAGTGCGCTGCAGCAGCGGGCATGGGTATACTGCACATAGGGGCCGGTCTCGCCGTCAAAGCTGAGCACGCGATCCCAGCAGAAGTCGATATCCTTGATGCGGCCGTTCTGCAGGTCGGCGTAGATCACAGCGCCAATACCCACCTGACGGGCGACTTCTTCCTTGTTTTCCAGCTGCGGGCTCTTCTCCTCGATGATGGCGCGGGCTTTTTCGATGGCGCTGTTGAGCACATCCTCCAGGAAAAGCACATGGCCCTTGCGGGTGGAAAGGCTCTGGCCTTCGTAGCTGATCATGCCAAAGGCAACGTGCACCAGATCCTTGGCCCAGTCGTAGCCCATCTTTTCGATGACCTTGAACCACTGGCGGAAGTGCAGATCCTGCTGATAGGCCACAACATAGAGGCACTTGTCAAAGTCGTAAGTTTCCTTGCGGTACAGCGCTGCTGCGATATCGCGGGTGGCGTAGATGGTGGTGCCGTCCTTCTTGAGGATGAGGCAGGGCGGCATGCCGCTGTTTTCCTCATCCAGATCGACCACAGAAGCGCCCTCGGACAGGGTGAGCAGGTTCTTTTCGCGCAGTTCGTCAACCACGCGGTCGGTCTTGTCCACGTAGAAGCTTTCGCCGTTGTAGCTGTCAAACTCCACGCCCAGCATATCATAGACGGGCTTTGCGTCGCGCAGGGTGAGATCCTTGAACCAGTTGAACAGGCTCAGGGCTTCCTCGTTGCCATCCTCGATGGCCTTGAACCAGCGGCGGCCTTCGTCCTCCAGGGCGGGATCCTTCTCGGCTTCCTCGTGGAACTTCACATACAGGCGGGTCAGCTCCGGCACGCCTTTTTGCTCGACTTCTTCACGGTTGCCCCAGGTTTTGTAGGCGTAGATCAGTTTGCCGAACTGAGTGCCCCAGTCGCCAAGGTGGTTGATGCCCACGGCCTGATAGCCCAGGAAGCGATAGATGCGGCTGAGGCTGTGGCCCAGCATCGTAGTGGACAGATGGCCAATATGGAAGCGCTTGGCGATGTTGATGGAGGAATAGTCCAGGCAGATCGTCTTGCCCTTGCCCTCTTCACCGCTGCCGTAGCTTTCACCGGCAGCCAGCACAGCTTCCAGCGTCTTCTGGGCAAAGTTGTCGCGCTGCAGGAAGAAGTTCAGGTAGCCGCCCATTTGTTTGGCGCTGGCAAGATCATTCTCGCCGATGGCGCCGGCCAGAGTAGCGGCGATCTGCGGCGGGCCCATACGCAGAGTGCGGCTGAGCTTAAAGCAGGGGAAGGCGTAATCGCCCATCTCCTTCTGCGGGGGAATTTCAAGGAAACCGGCAATATCGGCCGCAGTGGGCAGGCCGTCAATGCCCATATAGCAGTTTTCGATCGTCTCCGCGATCAGCGCGGCAAGACTCTGTTTGGTATCCATAATCGTTGTTGCTCCCTTCGGTTGCGTTGGGGGAAATATCAGGTGCCTATGGTCTCAAGAAGACGCTTGCGCCATTTACCGCGCAGGTAGAAAAAGATACTTATGCCGCAGCCGCACAGCCAGCAGATCAGAAGCGATCCATACAGGCACATGGGGTCGCCGTTGGGGAATTCCGGCGAACGGCTGAGGAATGCCCAGATGTAGGCCAGCGGCATACGAATGATGACCGTGGTGATGATGCTGATCCACATGGGGATCACCGTCTCACCCGCACCGCGCATGATGCCCTGCAGCACCTGCGATGCAGCAAAGGCAATGTAGCCCACCGCCAGCGTGCGAAGCATGGTTTGGCCCAGCGCGATAATCTCAGGCGTCTGGGTGAAGATATACAGCAGGTTCTTGCCAAACAGCAGAATGGCGCTGACCATCACAGCTGAGGTTCCCAAAGCGATCAGCACCGTTTCCTTCGCTCCCTTGAACACGCGGTCCAGCTGACGCGCGCCAACGTTCTGGCCGGCAAAGGTAGTCGCTGCAATGCCGAAGGTGAAGTTGGGCATCATGGCAAAGCCGTCGATACGCATCACCATCGTGTTTGCGGTTACGATGCTGCCGCCCAGCGAGTTGGTGAGCGACTGCACCAGAATGCTGGACAGCGAGAAAATCATCTGCGTCAGTCCGGAGGGTACGCCCAGCCGCACCACGCGCTTCATAATGTGCCTGGACACGCGCAGAGTGGAACGGTTGAGGTCAATGTTCTCCTTCATTCTGTACAGGCGTCTCACGCACAGGAAGGCAGAAATGGCCTGCGCAATAATGGTAGCCCATGCCACGCCGTCAGTGGTCATGCCAAAAGCGACCACAAACAGCAGGTCCAGCACAATATTCAATCCGCACGCCACCAGCAGGTACAAAAGTGGGCTCACGCTGTCGCCCATGCCGCGCATTACGCCGCTCATAATGTTATACAGGCCCGAACCCACCAGACCGATCATGATGATGATCAGATAGTTCGAAGCCATATCCAGCATGTCAGCAGGCGTATCAAGCAAAATGAGCAGGGGGCGTGCCAGCAGCGCACCGATGACCGACATCACCAGGCCGCTGATCACAGTCAGCATGATGGTGGTGCCAACAGCATTGCTCAGTTCTTTGCGGTCCTTTGCGCCAAAGTACTGTGAAACCACGATGGTCGCGCCGCTGGAAATGCCCATGAACAGCACGAGAATCAGGTTGATAACAGGGCCGGCCAGGCCCACTGCGCCCAGTGCGGCGTCGCCTACATACTGGCCCACCACGATGGCGTCCACCGTGTTATACAGCTGCTGGGCCAGATTACCAATCAAAAGCGGGATGGCGAACATCACAATGCCCGACATCGTGTTGCCCACAGTCAGATCACGCGGAGCAAACAGCGCTTGAAGTTTCTTCAGCATGAAAATCCTTTCCGGCAGCAGGGGGCTCTGCCGCCCTGCACCCTCTGCTTAAGGGCTGTCGCCCTTAAAAATCCCATTGCTGACCGCATTGTCATTCAGTCAGGTTACTTTCGTTTTAACCGTTTTTACGGATGGAGAACGGTGCCCATCATGTCGCCTTCCAACACCTTGATGATGTTTTCAGCGGGCTCCAGGCCGAACACACGCACCTGAGGCACGTTATTATCGCTGAGGATGGTGAAGGCAGCAGCGTCCATCACCTTCAGGCCGCGGGCGGAAGCCTCAGCATAGGTGATATCGCGGATCATGGTGGCGGTGGGATCGATGCGCGGGTCAGCGGTATACACGCCGTCGATGTTCTTGGCCATCAGAATGGCGTCGCACTCCAGCTCAATGCCGCGCAGCACCACCGTGGTGTCAGTAGAGAAGCAGGGGCTGCCGATGCCGCAGGCAAACAGCACGATATGGCCCTGTTCCAAAAGCTCCAGCGCCTTAACAGTGTTATAGGGTTCGGCGAAACGAGGCATATCCACAGCCGTCATTACCGTTGCCTTAGCGCCCATATGTGCGAGGGTATCTCGCATATAAAGGCAATTCTGCAGGGTGCCCAGCATGCCCATCTGGTCGGCAGCTACAGTTCCCATGCGCATGGCAGCGCCGCGGCGGCCGCGCCACACATTGCCGCCGCCGATAACCACAGCCAGCTCCACGCCGGTGTTCTTGATATCGATCAGCATACGGGCAGCGTCCTCAAACTTTTCATGACAAAAGCCCTTACCGTCAACGCCCAGTGCTTCACCGCTGAGCTTGAGAATTACGCGCTTGTAAGAAACCGGCATGGTATCGTCCTCCTGCATTCAGATAAAAGTAGAAAAAAGGCACGCAGGCAAAGCCCGCGTGCCACAAGGTCATCACAAACCCTGCCCTTTGAGCGCACAGCGCTCAAAATGTGGGATTCATAAGGGTTTTGACCCTTATGCGGTGGGTTTGGGAGGCAGAGCCTCCCAACGTACCCCTGATTACTTGCCGATGGTCGCCATCTGAGCGGCGATCTCCTCAGCGAAGTTGTCCTTGCGCTTCTCGATGCCTTCGCCGCGCTCGAAACGCTCGAAGGAAACGATGTTGATGTTGGCGCCGATTTCCTTGGCAACCTCAGCGGTCAGCTGAGAAATGCTCTTGTCGCCATCCTTAACGAAGGGCTGCTCGATGAGGCAGACTTCCTTGTAGTACTTCTGGATGCGGCCGTCGACCATCTTGTCAACGATCTTCTCGGGCTTGCCCTCATTCAGAGCCTGAGCGCGCAGGATCTCGCGTTCCTTGGCCAGGTTCTCGGCGGGCACTTCTTCCTTCTTCACGTAGGTGGGCTTGGCAGCAGCGATCTGCAGGGCCACGTCATGGTAGAAGGTCTTGAAGGTATCGTTGGCGAGGGTTTCAGCGTTGTCGTTTTCAACCAGCAGCAGAACGCCGATCTTGCCGCCCATGTGGATGTAGCTTTCCACAGCGCCCTTATCGGTCTCGTAGCGGGCGAAACGGCGGATGGAGATCTTTTCGCCGATGGAAACGGTGGCGTCGGAAACCAGGTCGGTGATGGTCTTGGACTCATCATCCACAAACTTCTGGTTCATCAGAGCGTCAACGTCAGCGGGGTTGGCCAGAGCGATGTGCTTGGCAACGTTCTTGGAGAAGTTGATGAAGTTATCGGTCTTGGCAACGAAGTCGGTCTCGCAGTTGACTTCCACAACGACGCCAACCTTGGAGTCGTCGGTGATGTAGCTGGCGACAACGCCTTCAGCAGCAATGCGGCCGGCCTTCTTGGCGGCGGCGGCAAGGCCCTTCTCGCGGAGCCATTCAACGGCCTTGTCCATATCGCCATCGGCTTCGACAAGAGCCTTCTTGCAGTCCATCATACCGGCCTGGGTCATTTCACGGAGTTCTTTAACCATCTGCGAAGTAATGTTCGCCATTGAAAATCTCTCCTTACATATCAATTGAATGATTCAGACGGGAATGTGGGAGGGCAAATTGCCCTCCCGCATAAGAAAACATTATTCCTCGACCTTAGCGGCTTCCTCTTCGGGAGCGGCTTCGTTCGCGGCATCCTGCTCGCCCTGCTTGCCTTCCAGCACAGCGTCGGCCAGCTTGCCGGCGATCAGCTTCACGGCGCGGATGGCGTCGTCGTTGCCGGGGATGA
>JAFWYA010000080.1 GCA_017517815.1 Clostridia bacterium
GAACGTTGACGATCTTGTGCTGCACCATCTCGCCCAGCGCCTTGCGGGCGTCGGTGAGGTACTGACGGGGGTCAAAGTGATCGGGATGATCAACGAAGTGCTTGCGCAGCATGGCGGTGAAGGCCAGACGCAGGTCGGAGTCGATGTTGATCTTACAAACGGCCATGGAAGCAGCCTTGCGCAGCTGTTCCTCGGGGATGCCGACGGCGTCGGGCATCTTGCCGCCGTTTTCGTTGATGATCTTCACGAAATCCTGGGGCACGGAAGAAGCGCCGTGCAGAACGATGGGGAAGCCGGGCAGACGCTTGGAGACTTCCTCCAGAATGTCAAAGCGCAGGGGCGGGGGCACCAGGATGCCCTTTTCGTTGCGGGTGCACTGGGCAGCGGTGAACTTGTAAGCGCCGTGGCTGGTGCCGATGGCGATGGCCAGGCTGTCGCAGCCGGTGCGGGTGGCGAACTCTTCGACTTCCTCGGGACGGGTGTAGCTGCTGTCCTCGGCGGAGACCTTCACATCGTCTTCCACGCCGGCCAGACGGCCCAGCTCGCCTTCAACGGTGACGCCGCGGTCGTGAGCATAATCAACGACCTTCTTGGTGAGAGCGATGTTCTCTTCGAAGGACAGGTGGCTGCCGTCGATCATAACGCTGCTGAAGCCGCCGTCGATGCAGGCCTTGCAGGTCTCAAAATCGGGGCCGTGATCCAGATGCAGAGCGATGGGCAGGCCGGTTTCCTGCACAGCGGCTTCCACCATCTTGACCAGATAGGTGTGGTTGGCGTAGGCGCGGGCGCCCTTGCTGACCTGCAGAATGACAGGAGCGTTCACAGCCTTGGCAGCCTCGGTGATGCCCTGCACGATTTCCATGTTGTTGACGTTGAAAGCGCCGATGGCGTAGCCGCCTTCGTAAGCCTTCTTGAACATTTCCTTGGTATTGACGATCGGCATTGGAAATTCCTCCTTGCTGAATGCATATTAGCACAAATACATTATAGCAGAGTTTCGCGCTTTTGGGTAGAGGGCGCGGGGAAAACTGTCAAATTTTTGTCAAGCCGGAAGGCGGGAAAGTAAATTGACATTTTGTGTCGAAAACGGTATCATATTATTTTGTAGAAGTATCTGTATGGAAAGGGGGTCGAACACATGCCTCAGCAGTGGGAACAGGGCAGCGCAGCGCGCCAGCCGGCCTGTGAGGAAGCGTCCAACCCCTATCAGCCCATCGACTACGCAGCCCGCCTGAGCCAAACGCCCAGACGGCGCGCGCAGAGCGAAAGTTTCCAGCCCGGCCAGCTGTATGCGCCGCCGGTGTACTCCGCGCCGCCCGCAGCCGCGCCCCAGAGCGAAGCGCCTGCCTATATGCAGCCGCAAAGCTATGACGTGCCGCAGCTCACCCCCGGCGCGCCCTATGGCATGAATGCCTACCAGAATGGGCCGCAGCCCTTTGGCCAACAGTCCCAGTGGGATGCAGCTCAGCCCCAGTGGCAGTGGGCCGAGCCTCAGCCCCAGCAGGAAACGGCGCAGCCTGCGCCCGAAGAGGATCACCCTGTGGATGAAACCGGGCTGAAGGATCCCTTCACGCCCGCAGAAGAAACCAAAAACCCCGTCGAGTCTGCCCAGCCCCGCAAGGCGCAGCGCCCGCCGGTGCGCGTCGACCGCGTGATCTTCCTCACCCTCGCTGTGGCGATGGTGCTGTTCTGCGCCATCGCAGGCGGACGGATGATCGCCCAGCTGGTGCGCAGCGAGCGCAGCTTTGAGCAGGCGCGCAACGAATACCGCGAGCAGACCGGCACCGAGCTGCAGCACGGCGCCGCAAGGGTCGACCTGCTGCCAAACGGCCAGACCTTCGCGCCCACCGCAACACCCACGCCTACCATCTTTGTGACCACGCCCAAGCCCGCGCCCATCATTCCCATCAACGAGCCCGCCGTGGCCGGCAGCGCCGTTTTGGCAGCTGCGGCAGACGTACAGTCCACCCCGGTTCCTGCGCGCACACGCTTGAGCATTTATCCCAAAAATCCCCTGTGCAATGTGCAGGAGAGCCTGAAAAACCTCATCGCCGAAAATGCCGACGTGGTGGGCCATCTGGTCATCCCCGGCGTGCTGGACGAAGTGGTGGTGCAGCGCAACAACACCTATTACCTATCGCGCAGCTACACAGGCCTGCCCCGCGAGGGCGGCAGCGTGTTCGTGGACGAAAGCTGCTCCTTCCGCATGCCGCCTGAAAACCTGCACCTGCGCGGACAGGCCAGCGTGCCCGGACGCTCCTTCGCGCCCCTGTACCAGTACGTGACCGGCGGCACGAGCTTTGTATCCACCGCCGCCACCGCCACCCTCACCACCCTCTACGAGCAGGAGCAGTACGTGCTGTTCGCCGTCATCAATGCCTCCAATTCCGCGGGCGATCCCGGCTATTTTAACTACGCCAGCCACCCTACCTTCGCCACCGACGAGGCCATGATGAACTACGTCAACACCGCCCGCTCCCGCAGCCTGTACCCCTTCAACGTCGAAGTTGCCCCCTCCGACCGCCTGCTGACCCTGTCCACCCTCGGCGGCGACAGCGCCGTGGTGCTCATCTACCGCATGGCGCGCGACGGGGAGTATTATTGAGAGAACGCCAGGGGCTTCACCCCTGCACCCCACCAGGGGCTGAGCCCCTGGACCCCACACTGCGGCCCATTTTATGGGCCGCAGGGGTGGATTTTTTTGTTTGGGGCTGCAGCTCAGACCGCCGGTCGGCGACAGGCCTCCCGGCTCGCTTGACGGTAGCAGGGAATGGACATAGCAACTCCTCCTACCCGCCCAAAAGGTAAGAACCCCATGCTGGGGTCTGGGGGTCCGGGGTGTCCCCGGCGCGGGAAGGGGGGAGGAGGGGAGTCCAGAGGGGGGTCTCGGGGGGACCGGTGCGGGGTCCCCCCGACCGCCCCTCTGGCCCAAGCGGAGCGGAGAGAAGTCTGAGAGTACCTTAGTACTCTCAATAGGCTGAGCAGCCTACCCCCTCCGGCGGCGCGTAAGCTGCCGCCGTCAGCAACGCAGTTGCATATGCTGTACCGCAAGGTACAACCCCTCAGTCACCTTCGGTGACAGCTCCCCTTACACAGGGGAGCCTTTTAGGGGATTGCTTCCCCTTGCACTCCCCCGCCAACTTCGCTATAATAAAAAACAAAAAATCCCACTCCCTTTTTATAAGGAGGCCATCCCCATGATTTCG
Organism: Clostridia bacterium; assembly: GCA_017517815.1. The sequence continues at coordinate 3,207 of JAFWYA010000080.1, forward strand.
AATTTCCTTTCCTTCATCCGGAAATCCCCCAGCGCCTTCCACGCCGTGGAACAGATCTGCCTCGCCCTTCAGGCCAAAGGCTTCCAGCCGCTTAACGAAATGCAGGACTGGGCCGTGCAGCCCGGCGGCAAATATTATGTTACCCGTAACCAGTCCTCCGTCATCGCGTTCACCACGCCGCAAAAGGGCGTGGGCCATTTCCAGATCGTGGCCAGCCACAGCGATTCGCCCATGTTCAAGCTCAAGCCCCATTGCGAGGACGTGGCCTGCGGCAAATACCTGCGCCTGAATACCGAACGCTATGGCGGCATGATCATGTCCAGCTGGTTCGACCGCCCGCTGTCCATCGCGGGCCGGGTGCTGGTGCGTGAGGGCGGCAGCATCACCGCAAAGCTGGTCGACCTTGACCGCGACGCCGCCATCATCCCCAATATGCCTATCCACTTTAACCGCGATATCAACGACGGCTATAAGTATAACGCCCAGACCGATCTGCTGCCCCTGTACGCGCAGGGCGGCGAAAAGGGCAAGCTGGCGGACGACGTGGCCGCTGCCGCGGGCGTCAGCGCCGACAGCATCGTGGGTTCGGATTTGTTCCTGTATAACCGCATGCCCGGCACCGCGTGGGACGCTTACTTCGCCTGCCCCCGCATCGATGACCTCGAGTGCGCGTGGACCAGCCTGCAGGGCTTCCTGAATGCCGAAAGCGCCGATCACGTGAACGTGTACGCCGTGTTTGATAATGAAGAGGTCGGCTCCTCCACCAAGCAGGGCGGCGATTCGACCTTCCTGACCGACGTGCTCAGCCGCGCCAGCGCCTGCCTGGGCCTGACCGACGCGCAGTTCCGCGCCGCCGCTGCCGCCAGCTTCATGGTGTCGGCTGATAACGCCCATGCCGTGCACCCCAACCATCCTGAAAAGTACGACGCGGGCAACCGCACCTTTATGAACGAGGGCGTGGTCATCAAGCACAATGCCAACCAGAAGTACACCACCGACGGCGTGTCCGCCGCCGTGTTTGAAACCATCTGCCAGAATGCCGGCGTGCCGGTGCAGCACTTCGCCAACCGCTCCGACGTGCCCGGCGGCTCCACGCTGGGCAACATCGCCAACACCCAGCTGTCCATGAACACGCTGGATATCGGCCTGGCGCAGCTGGCCATGCACTCCGCCTACGAGACCGCTGGTCAGCAGGACGTGGGCTATATGGTGGATGCGCTCACGGCGTTCTATAACACCGATATCTGCGTGACCGCCGACGGAAACGTGTGCCTGAAGTAAATCAAAGGCTTCTCCCATTCAGCGGGAGGAGCCTTTTTTGTTTGTTCTTTTTCTGTCTTTAAGCATATCCAGCGGATCGTTTTTCCATTTTCTGCTATAATGGAAACATACGGAAATCGCCTGCAAACCTGAATACATGCTTCAGCATTCTGAAAGGAACAACTGACCATGATGAAAAAGCTGATCTCGATCCTGCTGGCTCTGTGCATAACGCTGCTGCCTGCGCTGGCTTTGGCGGCACTGGAATCTATCAAGACCAAAAAGATAACGGTTGTGAAGATAACGAACGAGCGTTCCGTCAACGTGCGCAGCGGCCCCGGCACAAAGTACGGGGTGATCGGCGAAGTCCCTTCCGGCAGTGAACATCCTTATGTGCGTACCAAGGGCAAGTGGTACTGCATCACTTTCAACGGTCAGGAGGGCTATGTCTCCGCCAACATCACCACGCTGGAGGAGAAGAATGCTTTTGGTTTTCCCTTCGGTGAAAAATTGGGAGCCGCCGGTACCGGGGATGACAGCACCAAGAGCAGCAGCTCGTCTTCGAATAGCGGCAGCTCGTCTTCCTCCTCTTCCAAGAGCAGCAGCAGTTCGTCTTCCTCCTCTTCGAAAAACACCCACCGCTGCAGCACCTGCGGCGGCGACGGCAAACGGGAAGTCAGCTGCCCGCACTGCAGCGGAGGCAGAACCCGCTGCACCAGCTGCTCCGGAAAAGGAACATACCGCTGCACCCTGTGCGGTGGTGACGGCAGCAAAGCTGACGGCAGGCGCTGCATAAGCTGCGGCGGCGACGGAAAGGCCAACTGCGGCCCATGCGGCGGGTCGGGCAAAAAACGCTGCGGCTCCTGCAGCGGCACGGGCAAGAAGCGGGAGCGCTGCACGGCGTGCGGCGGCGACGGTCTGCGCTGACCTGCCGGATCGCTGCGCGGCTGCCGGCGAAAATGTGAACCTTCAATAAAAACATCAAAAAAACATATGGGGAGCATGCCTCGCTCCGTATGATACATCTTGCTGACAAACCCTATGGGAGGTGTCGGAGGGCCGAAGCCCTCCGACTCTTGTTCCGAAACTGACGACATGTGCGTCAGTTTCGGAAACCTTGCGCAGCAAGGTTTCCCTGCAGGTTTCTCAGACCGTGAGCAAAGCGAACAGGAGAAACCCGTTTCGTCGGAAAAGATCGCGAAGCAAGCTTTTTCGACGGTTTTCAGCATACGGAGCCAAACTGCGCTCCGTATGTTTTTTTGCCCTGACGGCCCGTCCGTCCCTCTTTTTCGCCTTGACATCGCATTGACAAGCGTCTATAATGATGTAGTCGGCTGAATAGGCATATCGCTAAAAAGGCGAATGCTGCGCTGTTTTGCAAATATATTCCCAACTGAGTTTCCCTGCGTGTGCAGGTTCTGCTTATACAATGCCTCAGGGCGTTATGGGTATATGAAAATTTCCGGGGGTCGTGCTGTGTGTGGTTTCCACATGCTGAAAAATAAAGAATATCTCCCAGTGGGTGTATTCTACACTTCTTTCGATGTGTGAAAGAAGTGCCCGCGCGTAACCGAAAAGCGAATCAACGATGGCCGAACGAGCTTGTCTCGTCGGCTTTTTTCGTAAAGAAAAAGGCCGTAAACCAAAGGAAGCAATCAATTCAAAAGCCAGCAGCAAAATTTATGAAAGGAGAGAAACAGAGCTCATGAACGTGATCTTAACCACCATCATTGCTCTTGTGACGGCCGCCATCGGCGCGGTTTGCGGCTACCAGTACCGCAAGCAGGCCAGCGAAAAGAAGATCGGCCGCACTGAGGAATATGCTAAGAATCTGCTTGAGGACGCTCAGCGCAAGGCCGACGAGAAGAAAAAAGAAACCATTCTGGAAGCCAAGGAAGAAGTGCTGCGCCTCAAGACCGAGCTGGACCGCGAGTGCAAGGACCGCCGTGCCGAAGTGCAGCGCAGCGAGCGCCGCATCCTGCAGAAGGAAGAAAGCCTTGACAAAAAGCAGGACCAGCTGGAAAAGCGCGAAGAAGCCATTGCTGAAAAGCAGCTGGAGCTGCAGCGTCAGCAGGAAGAGCTTGACGCAGGCCAGCAAAAGCAGATCGCCGAGCTGGAGCGCATTGCCGGCATGACGCAGGACGAAGCCTGCCAGATGCTCATCGCCCGCATCCAGAAGGACGCCTATCACGACGCCGCCGCCATGGTGCGCGACATTGAAAGCCGTGCCCGTGACGAGGCTGAAAAGAAAGCCCGCAACATCATCGCTCTGGCCATTCAGAAGTGCGCCAGCGACCATGTGGCTGAAACCACCGTTTCTGTTATCAACCTGCCCAACGACGATATGAAGGGCCGCATCATCGGCCGCGAGGGCCGCAACATCCGCGCCCTTGAAACTGCCACCGGCGTTGACCTCATCATCGACGATACGCCCGAGGCCGTCATCGTTTCCGCTTTTGATCCCGTCCGCCGCGAGATCGCCCGCATCGCTGTGGAGCGCCTCATCATGGACGGCCGCATCCATCCCGCCCGCATCGAGGAAATGGTCGAAAAGGCCCGCAAGGAGGTCGACCAGCAGATCCGCGAGGCCGGCGAACAGGCTGTATTTGAAACCCACCAGCATGGTATCCACCACGAGCTGGTCAAGATTCTGGGCCGCCTGCGCTACCGTACCAGCTACGGCCAGAACGTGCTGAAGCACTCCATCGAGGTCAGCCACCTCGCCGGCATGATGGCCGCCGAGTTGGGCGCCGACGTGGCGCTTGCCAAGCGCGCAGGCCTGCTTCACGACATCGGCAAGGGCGTCGACCACGAGGCCGAAGGCACCCACGTTACCCTGGGCGCCGAGCTTTGCCGCAAGTATCGTGAAAGCCCCGACGTCATCCATGCCATCCTGGCCCACCACAACGATGTGGAGCCCCAGACCATCGAGGCCGTGCTCGTACAGGCCGCCGACGCCATCAGCGCCGCGCGCCCCGGCGCCCGCCGCGAGAGCCTGGAAAACTACATCAAGCGCCTTGAAAAGCTGGAAGAAATTGCGAATTCCTTCCCCGGCGTGGACAAGTGCTTTGCCATCCAGTCCGGCCGCGAGGTGCGCATCATGGTCAAGCCCGAGGATATCACCGACGAGGGCACCAAGGTGCTGGCCAAGGAAGTGGCCAAGCGCATCGAGCGCGAAATGGAATACCCCGGCCAGATCCGCGTGAACGTCATCCGCGAGACGAGGTCGACCGAGTACGCGAAGTAACCAGGGGTTTCACCCCTGGACCCCACAAGGGACTTCGTCCCTTGACCCATCTCTGCGGCCCATTTTATGGGCCGCAGGGGTGGTTTTTTGTTTGGGGCGGGAACGCAGACCGCCGGGGCACATACGGGTGCCCCGGCTCGCTTGGGTGCAGTTACGCACTAAACCCGTTGCATTGCCGGCGGCGAAGCGTGCCGGCAGGACGGAATATGCACCGGCCAAGCCCGGGTCATAAGAGTATTTGAGCTGCATCCAACTCAAGGGGTCCGGGGCTTTGCCCCGGCGAAGGAGGGGGTGCGGGAGTCCAGAGGGTAAGGGGGAACCTCGACGTTCCCCCTCACCCTCTGGCCCGAGCGGAGCGGAAGAGAATCCTAAGCGCAGCTTAGAAAAGTCAACGGGCTGAGGCAACCTGCCTCATAAAGCGGCGCGTCAGCTGCCGCCGTCAGCAACGCGCTTGCCTATGCTGTACCACAGGTACAACCCCTCTGGCCCTTCGGGCAACCTTCCCTTACACAGGGGAGCTCGCAAACTTGGCCGCCGCCCCACCGGCAGCATCAACTCAGGGGGAGCTGTGAGAGCCTCCCCCTCCCCCCTCTTGACATGGAGTCCGCTCAAACTGCTATAATATACCAAAACCCCATTGAAAGGAGCATCCCGCCGATGAAAGTCCTTCTCCTCAACGGCAGCCCCAAGGCAAACGGCAATACCGCGCTGGCGCTGGCCGAAATGCAAAAGATCTTCGCAGAAGAAAACATCGAGGCTGAAGTCATCCACGTGGGCCATCTGCCCATCCGCAGCTGTATCGCCTGTATGAAGTGCCGCGAAACCGGTAAATGCGTGTTTGACGATATCGTGAATGAGGTCGCGGAAAAGTTCGAGCAGGCAGACGGTCTGGTCGTGGGCAGCCCGGTGTATTATGCATCCGCCAACGCTACGCTGGTGGCGCTGCTGACGCGCCTGTTCTACTCCACACGCTTCTCCAAGGCCATGAAGGTGGGCGCAGGCATCGTGGTGGCCCGCCGCGGCGGCTGCTCGGCTGCGTTTGACGAGCTGAACAAGTTCTTCACCATCAGCGGCATGCCCGTGGCATCCAGCCAGTACTGGAACAGCATCCACGGCGGCGCGCCCGGTCAGGCGGCTGAGGACGCTGAGGGATTGCAGATCATGCGTACCCTCGCGCGCAATATGAGCTTCCTGATGAAGTCCATCGCACTGGGCAAGGAAAAGTACGGCCTGCCCCAGCGCGAACCCGGCGTGTTTACCAACTTCATCCGCTAAGTGCAAAAAGCGCCTGCAAAGGCGCTTTTTTGGTGCGTGGAAGTGCAGGATTTCGGCCGTTTCCGCAGAAAACAGAATATGCGTTATTATGCGCATTTGGGAGGAATGATCATGACTGCTGTTGCTTCTAAATCATCCCGTCTGCCGGAGATGAGCTGGATCCGCGGGATCGCTGCGCTGATCATTATGCTGTTTCATTACACAACGTGCTATTCCCACCATTTTCCGTATCCGTGGACGTTTAAGCTGGAAGGCGGCGAAGGGGCCATCAGCATCTTTTTTCTGCTGTCAGGCATGCTGACGGTGCTGTCCCTCAAAGAAGGCGACCGCGCCGGAGGCTACCTGTGGAAGCGCGTCAAAAGGCTGTATCCGGGCTACTGGGTGTGCATCGTGCTGACCGCAGTTGTCACGCACCTGTTTTTGCCCAGCCATGCGTCCGACGCCAAAACCATCGCTGTGAATTTTACCATGCTGCAGTGGCTGTTTGGCTATGCCAATGTGGACGGTGTTTACTGGACCATGCAGTATGAGCTGCGCTTTTATCTGCTCATCGCCGTGCTTCTTTTGCTGCGCCAGCACAAAAACATCAAGTGGTATGCCTTCCTTTGGGTGATCGCCTCGTTTGTGCTGTATCAGCTTTTCTTCAGGGACGGCGTTGCACGCAGGCTGGTGCGCCTTCCCGCCATCTGGCTGATGGCGGATTCGAGCGCGCCGTTCATCAGCGGTATTTTTCTGGCCTGCCTGCTTCGCAACCACAGGGACTGGACGGCCTGGATCGGGTTGGGGCTGGCGGTGGCGCTGGGCGTGTTTTCACAGCCGTCCAATCACCTTACGGCGCATCTGTGCACGGCAGGCGCAGGGCTTGCAGCGGTGGTTCTGCGCAGCCTGCCCGCAACCGGCGAACGTTACCGCGCAGCCGTCGACCGACTGGACCGCGGGCCGCTGAAGGGGCTTGCGTGGTTTGCGTCGATCTCCTACCCGTTCTATCTGCTGCATCAGTACATCGGCTGGGCCATTCTGCAGGGCATTGAAAGAGCCGGGCTGCATCAGATGTGGATCATCTTCATCCCGTTTGCGGTGTGCACAGGCCTTGCGTGGATGGTGCACCATTTTGTGGAACAGAAGGTACGCTAATTCTTTTTTGGAGCGATCAATATGCAATACGAACTCATCGTCATCGGCGCGGGACATGCGGGCTGCGAGGCGGCGCTGGCCGCCGCGCGGATGGGTATTTCCACGCTGCTGCTCACGCTGGATATCGGCTCGGTGGCGCTGATGCCCTGCAACCCGGCCATCGGCGGCACGGGCAAGGGCCATCTGGTGCGCGAGGTGGATGCGCTGGGCGGCGAGATGGGCCTGGCCATCGACCGCAATTTTCTGCAAAGCCGCATGCTCAACCGCGGCAAGGGCCCCGCGGTGCACAGCCTGCGCGCGCAGGCGGACAAGCAGCGCTACCATGAGGACATGCTGAATGTCCTGTTTGCCACACCCAACCTTGAAATCCGTCAGGGCGAGGCCGTCGAAATTCTCACCGAAAACGGTGAAGTCAGCGGCGTAAAGACCATGACGGGCGAGGTCATCCCCTGCAAGAGCGTCATCATCTGCGGCGGCGTATATTTGAAAAGCCGCATCATCATCGGCGATTACAGCCGCTTAAGCGGCCCGCAGGGGCTGCTGCGCGCCGAGGGGCTGTCGCAGTCGCTGATCGACCTGGGGTTTGAGCTGCGCCGCTTCAAAACCGGTACGCCTGCGCGCATCGACGTGCGCACCATCGACTTTGACAAAATGGAGCCCCAGCCCGGCGACGATCCCATCGTGCCGTTCAGCTTCCTCACCGTTGCGGGCGAGGAAAACACGGGAGTTAAGTATCCGCTGAAAAACCAGTGCATGTGCTACCTCACCTACACCAACGAGGAAACGCACCGCATCATCCGCGAAAATCTGCACCGCTCGCCCATGTTCCGGGGCGATATCAAGGGCACGGGCGCACGCTACTGCCCCTCCATCGAGGATAAGGTGCGCCGCTTTGCCGACAAGGACCGCCACCAGCTGTTTCTGGAGCCCGAGGGCCTGAACAGCCCTGAATGGTATGTGCAGGGCATGTCGTCGTCGCTGCCGGAGGAAGTGCAGTGGGCGATGTACCGCACGGTGCCGGGCCTTGAACGCGCGGTGCTGGTGCGGCTGGCCTACGCCATCGAATACGACTGCATCGACCCCACGGAACTCAAGCTCACGCTGGAAAGCCGCCGCATCCCGGGCCTGTTCTTCGCCGGGCAGGTCAACGGCACCAGCGGCTATGAGGAGGCCGCCGCGCAGGGCATCCTGGCCGGCATCAACGCCGCCTGCCGCCTTCAGGAAAAGGAGCCCCTCATCATCACCCGCGACATGGGCTACCTTGGCGTGATGGTGGACGATCTGGTCACCAAGGGCACCGACGAGCCCTACCGCATGATGACCAGCCGCAGCGAGTACCGCCTGCTGCTGCGGCAGGACAACGCCGACCTGCGCCTGACGGAGCTGAGCTACCGGCGCGGGCTGGCAAGCGAGCGCCGCATGCAGCTGATGGAAAAGAAGCGCGAGGGCACGAAGGCCCTTCGCGAAACGCTTCGTTCCTGCCGCCTGCCGGTGAGCGAAAAGCGCGACGCGTGGCTGACGGAGCATAGTCAGCCCCTCACCCGCGACACCCTTACCGCCGAGGATCTGCTGCGCCGCCCGGAGATCGATCTGGCGTCGCTGTCCCCGCTTTGCCCGGAGGCGGATGCTTTTGCCGACGACGTGCGCGTGCAGGCCGAGCTTGGCGTGAAGTATGAAGGCTATCTGGAAAAGCAGCGCGCGCAGGTGGCCCGCGCACGCGCCATGGAGGACTGGGTCATCCCCGGGGATCTGGACTACGACCAGATCGAAAGCCTGCGCATCGAGGCCCGGCAGAAGCTGAAGGCAAAGCAGCCTCGCAGCCTCAGCCAGGCGGGGCGTATTCCCGGCGTGAACCCGGCGGATGTGGCCGTTTTGATGGTATGGCTCAAGCGCCTGCGCGATACGCAGCGCCGAAAGGAAGAAGGCAATGCTTAAAAAGATACCGCCCATGGCGCTGGTCATTTTTGCCGTGTGCATGGTCAGCTATTCCGGCCCCATGGTCAAGGGCGCGCTGGGCGCGGGCGCAAACCCCGCGTCGGTGGCGTTTCTGCGCATGCTGATGGCGGCGGTGCTCATCACCCCGCTGGAAGTACACGGCATGCGCAAAAAGGGGCTGAAGTTTGCCATCAGCCCCCGCGAGGGAAAGCTCACCGCGCTGTCGGCGCTGTTTCTGGCGCTGCATTACCTGACGTGGATCACCTCGCTCAAGGGCACCAGCACCTTTGCATCCGTCGCGCTGGTGTGCACACAGCCGCTGTTCGTGGCGCTGTTCAGCTGGCTTCTGTTCCATGAAAAAACGCCCCGTCGTGCCCTTCCGGGCGCGGGGCTTGCACTGGCCGGCGCGCTGGTCATCGCATTGGCCGGTATGTCGGGCGGCAGTCAGGCTGATGGCACGGAGGCGCTCAAAAGCAACCTGCTGGCGCTTTTGGGCGCGGTGCTCATGGCCGGTCACTGGCTGACCAACCGCGAGATCCGCCGCACGCTTGCAGCGGAAATCTTCACGCCCGTTTTGTATCTGGCCACGGCGGCGGTGCTGGCGCTGTCGCTGCCCATGTCGGGCGGATTTGTGATGCCGCTTTCAGCCCTGCCGTGGATGGCCGGACTGATCATCGGGTCGACGCTGCTGGGCCATGCGGTGTTCACCTACGCGCTGGAAGGCGTGTCGGCCAGCGTGATCAGCTTTGCGCTGCTGGGCGAGCCCGTGGGCGCGATGATCTTCAGCATGTTCCTCTTCGGCGAGATCCCCACCCTGCCGGTGGCGCTGGGCGGCGTGCTCACGCTGTGCGGTCTGGCGCTGTATCTGGCGAAGGCGGGGGAGTAACATTCAGGAGGCATCCCTATGAACGAAATCATCCGCGCGCGCGAGGCGCTTACCACCCTCACGCCGCTCAAAATGAACTGCGGCAAGCTCTGCGGCGGCGCGTGCTGCCAGCCCGACCCCGAGGAGGACGGCGAAAACGGCATGCTTTTGTTCCCCTTTGAGGAGGAGCTGTACCGCGAGCCCATCGAGGGCTTCCCCTTCCATCTGGCCGACGACGACACGCTGTTCCCCGGCGGCAAGCGGCTGGTATGCGAGGGCAAATGCGTACGCGAGCACCGTCCGTTGGCGTGCCGCATCTTCCCTTTGCGCATGCGGATGGAAATGACGGACGGCAAGCCCGTCGTCACCCCCGAGCCCGACCCGCGCGCGTGGTACATCTGCCCCATTCTGGAGCAGGGCGGCATGCGCGCCATGAGCGGCGAATTCATCGCTGCGGTGAAGGCGGCGGGCGAAGCCCTTGTGCAGGACGAAACCACGCTTCAAGCGCTGCTCAACGAACAGCGCATGATCGACGAAACGAGGCATCTGTAATGCATACGCTCATCATCGGCGGCGGCGCGGCGGGCATGGCCGCGGCCATCGCATGCGCGCGCAAGGGCGACCGCGTGACGGTCGTGGAGCGCGGGCGCAAGCCCATGAAAAAGCTGGGCGTCACCGGCAACGGGCGCGGCAATCTGCTCAATGCAGGCGCACCCTGCTACTATGGCAGCGAGGACTTCGCGCTGGACGTTCTTCGTCATATGCCCTATGAAAACATCGCGGCGTTTCTGCGCTCGTGCGGCATTGCGCTTGCGCTGGAGGACGAGGGCCGCATCTACCCGGCAAGCTTCCTGGCTGCGTCTGCGGTGGATGCGCTGATGAACACCGCGCAGGACCTGGGCGTTTCGTTTGTGCTCAGCACCCGCGTCACGCGCGTCGAGCCCGGCTTTGCCGTGCATGCCGTTCAGACGCAGTTTGCGCCGGATACGGTGCTCAAAAGCGGCCGCGTGAAGCCCGGCGCCCCCATCGGCGAACAGGAAACGGTGCTCAAAGCCGACCGCGTCATCGTGGCGGCGGGCGGCGCGGCGTCGCCTGCGCATCTGACCGACGGCACGGCCTATGGGCTGCTGACTGCCTTTGGACACGAGCTCATCCCCCCCCGCCCGGCGCTGTGCGCCCTTACCACCGAAAAAGCGCCCATCGAGGGCCTCAGCGGCCAGCGTGCGCGCGCTGCGCTTGTGCTGGACGGCCAGTTTGCCAGCCAGGGCGAGATCCTCTTTGCCGACGACGGCGTGAGCGGCATCGCCGCCATGCAGCTGGCGCGGTTTGTGAAGCCCGGCAGCCGGCTGGTCATCGACCTGCGCGAGGCGGTCATGGGCGAAGAAGCCCACATGGATGTGGATGCCTGGCTTGCTTCGCGCCCGGCCCGGCGCATGAGCAGCCTGCTCACCGGCGCTGCGTCGCCGCAGCTGGCAAGCGCCCTGCTGCGCGCGGCCCGCATCCGCCCCGACAGCGCGCCTGATGCAGCGTCCATCCACGCGCTTGCGCAGGTGATCCGCCGGTTTGAAGTAAGCGTCACCGGCACGCGCGGGTTTGAGGCGGCGCAGGTCACCGCGGGCGGAATCAGCTGCGCGCAGTTTGATCCCGCGACCATGGAAAGCCGCCTGTGCCCCGGATTGCACGCCGCCGGCGAGGTTCTGGACGTTGACGGCGCGTGCGGCGGCTTCAACCTGATGTTCGCCTTTGCCTGCGGGCTGCTTTGCGCACAATAATTTTATACGTGGAAGAAACTGCCTTGAAACATGGCGTGTACCTGTGTTATACTGTACATACTGAGCCCCCTGTGGGCACATGAATTACGTAAGGAGGAACACCCCCATGAACAAGTTTCTTGCTCTGCTGCTTGCCATGATGATGGTCGTGTTCACCTTCGGCGCTGTGGCCGAAACCGTGGACCCCAACACCATCGATGACAACCCCGCTTCCGCCAACGGCATGTACGATATCGGTCTGGTGACCGACATCGGCAGCCTGAAGGACGGCTCCTTCAACGAAGGCACCTGGAACGGCATCAAGCTGTTTGCCAACGCCAACAACATGACCTACAAGTACTACCAGCCCGCCAACGGCAACCAGGCGACTGACGACGACCGTTACGACGCCATGAAGGCCGCTTGCGACAACGGCGCCAAGATCATTGTGACCCCCGGCTACTTGCAGGCTGCCGCTCTGACCAAGGTTGCTCAGGAGTATCCCGAAGTGAAGTTCGTCTTCATCGACGGCTGGGATCTGGAACTGGACAACGTCGCTGCCATCTCCTACGCTGAGCAGGAGTCCGGCTACATGGCCGGCTATGCCATCGTAAAGGACGGCTTCGAGAAGATCGGCTTCATGGGCGGCGGCGGCGGCACCAACTCTGCCTGCTGCCGTTACGGCTACGGCTTCGCCCAGGGCGTGAGCGCTGCTGCCAAGGAAATGGGCAAGCAGGTTGAGCTGAAGTACTCCTGGCAGTACGGCTCCACCTTCAGCGCTTCTCCCGAACTGCAGACCATGGCTGCTGGCTGGTACGAGACCGGCACCGAGATCATCTTCGTCTGCGGCGGCCCCATGTTTGACTCCGTCACCGCTGCTGCTGCTGCCAACGATGCTTTCGTGGTAGGCGTTGACGCTGACCAGAGCCCCCTCAGCGACACCGTCGTGACCTCCGCCATGAAGGACCTGCCCACCTCCGTGCAGTGGGCCCTGAACAAGTTCCACGCTGGCGAGTGGGAAACCATCGGCAACAACGGCACCGTGCTGGGCGCCAAGGACGGCTCCACCCGCCTGCCCACCGCTACCTGGAGGTTCGAGACCTACACTATTGAAGAGTACGAAGCTCAGCTGGCTGCTATCGTTGACGGAACCCTCGTCATCAGCGACGAAGTCGTGACCGAAGGCAACATCGTCAACATGCCCCTGGAGAACGTGACCGTTCTGTACGAATAATCTTCGTGACAACCCAAAGGAAGGACTTCGGTCCTTCCTTTTTTTCGTGGAAGAGGACTGCCTCGCTTTAGAATCCTGTTGTGGGATGTGCGGCCGTCAAACGAGATACAAAAAGACCCGCTGCCATGTCGACGGCGGGTCTTTTTGTGTTGATCAGGGCTGGTAGACGATCGTGTTGTTTTCACCGTAATACTGAGCAAAAGCTTCGTTCATCCAGTCGGTCGTTTCAAAATTCACCAGATAGCTGGGATTGAGCAGTTTGTTGGCTCTCATGTCTGTGAGAACAATATCTTCGCCGGGATGGGTTCTCACCAGTTCTGCAACGCTGTCATACCAATCAGCATATTCTCTGGCCTGACCGTCCAGCAGGTGCATGAATGCCGTTACTGCCTGCAGATTACAGTTGAAGCGCAGGGGATTAAACTGCAAATTCACCGACATTCCGCCTACTGCAAGCATTACAGCCATTGCAGCTGCCAGCATCACCCTGCCGTCAAACGGCTTTTGCAGGCGGATCTTCAGCCGCTTGAACAGCCATCCCACAAGCCAAAAAAGGTTGATAGGCAGCAAAAACATCAAAATCAGGTAGCAGGCGTCGGTGTGACGCTCGCCCCAGTAAGAGCTTTGGTACAGAAGGGGAAACATCGACGCGGCCAGCACGCACAGACTCAGCAACGGTAGCCACAGGGCAAAGCGGAACTTCAGCTGATTGCGTGCGGCAATTTCTACTGCCACAGGGATCATCAGCAGCATGAAAATATACCACCGTGTATCGCGCAGCAGAAATGCCAGGCTTTCCTCAAAGGAGTCAATAAAGGCTGCAATCAGGCCTACGTCTACGTTCATTGAAGCCTGACGGTTGGCTGTGCCCGGCGCCAGAATGGCGATGAGATAGCCCGCCAGCAGGAAGGCAAAGGGCAGCATCATGCGTTTGGGCTGCTTTTTCCACACGATATAAATGCACAGCGCCCCCCATACCACGATGGAGGTAGTGGAGGTGATCCAGTTGCCACCGCCCATCAGGAAGAAGCCCAGGCACCAAAGCGCCATCTTCCACCATGGAGTTTTGCCGGTGAACAGCGCACGGATGAGGCTGGTGAACAGCCCAACCCCCATCGCCATAACGCAGGTATAGTTGATCGAGGCACTGAACCAGTATAGCGCTTCATGATAACTGGGCATAAACAGCAGCATCAGCAGGGTCAAAAGCATTGCCGCACAGTGTGTGACCTCCGGACGGATGCCCTTACAAAACAGGGGAATCATACCTGCAGCACGCCAAACTGCCCACAAAAACAGCACAATGGCGATTACAGCGTTGACCCATGTCCATTTTACGCCAAAGATGGAAAACGGCAGCGTCGAGAGAAACATGGAAAAGAAAATGCCGCTGTAGTCATTGTAGATATCCCATGTGACACGAAATGCTGTGCTGATCGTCTTCAGTAACGAGCCGGTTTCGCGCCACGTGAGCAGTACTGGATACGGCTGGGTCATATCGTCAGCCAGAGGACGCATGTAAAAACTGATTGCAGTGGTAGGGACCAGTACAGCAAGTAAAATCAACGCCAGCAGCAGACGATATATACGCCATGCTCGGGTAGAAAGCATAAATAATCCTTCTTTCGGGAAAATAGTTACTTCTTTAGTTTACTTGATAATCATCTGAAAATCAATGCCCTCTCCCACAAGGCGGCAAAATGTGCTATACTGTATACATTCATTTTCAGCCTGAAAGGAGCGGAGCCCATGCGTTTTACAGCCATCAAACTGCAGCGGTTCCGCAACTATGAGTCGCTGGCCATTGAGCCGCATCCGGGCATCACGGTGCTCTACGGCCCCAACGGCAGCGGCAAGACCAACCTGCTGGAGGCCATGCACCTTTTGTCGCTGGGCCGCAGCCACCGCACTGCGCAGGACCGCGAAATGGTGGCATCAGGCGCGCAGAGCTCCATCATTCAGGGGCGCACGCAGCGCACAGACGGCGCGCACGACATCGAAATTCGCCTGCATCCGCACGAAAAACCGCATAAGAAGGTGCTTTTGTACGGCAAGCCCGCCCAGCGCATCGGCGACCTGATGGGGCATGCCACGGTGGTGATGTTTTCGCCCGAGGACATCCGCATCGTACGCGACGGCCCGGCCGCGCGCAGGCGTTTTGTGGACATGCAGCTGTCGCAGATCCGCCCGGCGTATCTGCAGGCGCTGAAAACCTACATGACCGTGCTGGAAAGCCGCAACGCCCTGCTCAAGCAGAACAAGCTGTTTGGCGTGAGCGATTTTCTCACCCAGCTGGAAACGTGGGACGATCAGCTCGCCCGCGCCAGCGTGCCGCTGGTGAAGGCACGGCGGTGGTTTTTAAGCGAGCTCAGCCGCAACGCGTCGGCGCAGTATGCGGCAATATCGGAAAACCCGAACGAGCCGTTTGAACTGCGCTATGTGGGCCCGCTTGCGCAGGCGGAGAATGCGTATCAGGAGATGCTTGCAGGTTTGAGCCGTTCCCGGCGCGAGGACATGCAGCGCATGTACACCACCTTTGGCCCGCACCGCGACGACGTGGCGCTGATGCTGTTTTCGCACGATTTACGCGCCTTTGGCAGTCAGGGCCAGCTGCGCACAGCGGTTTTGAGCATGAAGCTGGGCGAAATTCGACTGATCACCGACGAGATGGGCGAGCCGCCCACGCTGCTTCTGGACGATGTTTTCAGCGAGCTGGATTTGAAGCGGCGCAATGCGCTGCTCAAGTCCACCGAGGGGATTCAGACCTTATTGTCCTGCACGGACAGGGCGGATGCCGCCGGGGCGAAGGCGGATCAGTTTTTGCGCGTTTGTCAGCGCGCGGATGGCACAGCAGAGTTACAGGAGGGGTGAAGCCCCTCCTTTTTTAATCTCCCTTTACACAGGGGAGTCAATTGGTCGTTTCCCATCAACCTCCAAGCGAGCCGCGACTCCTTCCGGGGAGCGGCGGTCTGTACAGCACAACAAACAAAGAACAACATACCGCCAAGCGAGCCGGGAGGCCTGTTGCCGACCGGCGGTCTGAGCAGCAGCCCCAAACAAAAAACACCCCGCGCCATAAAATGGCGCGGGCTATGGGTTAAGGGCATCAGCCCTTACTGCCATCCGTCGCCGCTGCCGGACCATCCGTCGTCCCAGCCGCTGCCTTCGGACCAGCCGGAGGACCATCCGTCATCCCAGGAGGAGACGGGGGCAGAGGGAACGTAGGGTTCGGTGGCGGGTGATGAACCGATGTTTTGCTGCCACAGGCGGCGCTGAGCGTCAATACCGTGGCCGTAGGCAAAGACCGGCAGGCCGGAAGGATCGTAGCTGAGGCGCAGGGGCAGGTAGATCATGGCGGTGGATGCGCCGCCTACGTCGATCCATTCGCCTACACTGTAAGCAGGGCCGGTGCTGCCGGACTGGAAGGCCTGACAGTCGGTGATGACGTAGAGGGGCGAGCGTTCCAGGGATACGTTGGCGCTGTCGTAAAAGGAAAGATCCACCTTGAGGGAAGCGCCGCTTGTGGTGATTGTGGCCTGACCGACGAGGTAGTGGTTGCTGGCGACGATGTCCACCGAGAGTGTGGCGGAAGAAGACAGATCCACCATGGTGCCCATCTGCCAGTCGCCGCCGAGGGAAACGCCCACGTCGGTGAGGCGCAGGCCTGCGGTGCAGGCGCTGTTGCCCTGCAGGCGCGGCTGCAGCTGCATGAAGGGCAGGGCGTATACATAGTCGCCCACATACAGGGTGATCAGGTAGGGCGCGGTGCGGTCGCCTGCATAGGGCAGGTAGATGACCCCGCTGTCAAAGGTGCCGCTCTGGTAGCCGTAGTCGCGGTCGTAAACGATGGTGCGCGAATCCATCTGCGTAAGGGTGAGGCGCACGGCGGCCGCCAGCTCGCTGGAGTCGCTGAGATACTTCACCACCCGCACGCCCTGCGTGCTGGCCGACAGCTTGCGGGCCACATAGTCGTCGCTGTTGAGACTGTTCAGGTCCAGCGTGTCGATATCGATGGTAAAACAGTCCTGCGCAAGGGCGCAGCCCATCAGCATCAGCCCTGCCAGCACGGCTGCAAAAATGCGTCGCAGCATGTTGTTCCTCCTTGGGGATGAGATGCTCGTTCATCTATCCCAACGATTCAGTTTACCATTTTCATGCACGGAATGTGCGTCCTTTCTCTCACATTTCGAAATGAAAAGATGACTTTTTCGTAACAAGAGTGTAACATATCATTTACTTTTACGCAACGTTTTGCTATACTGTTTTCACGGGCATTTCACGCCCTTTTCAATCCATCATCATGGGAGGACTCATCATGAAACGCATTTTGCGCTCCATTCTTGCGTGCGCCCTCGTGCTGGTGCTGCTGCTTTCGTCAGCGCTGGCGGCAACGAAGTATAAAACGCTTGAATTTGGCTCCAGAGGGTCGGACGTGCTGGCCCTGCAAAAGGCGCTGCAGTCTTTGGGCTTTGATCCCAACGGTACGGACGGCAAGTTTGGCCGCGGCACCGAAAACGCGGTGAAGGCCTATCAGAGCGCCCGCGGGCTGAAGGCCGACGGCAAGGCAGGCACCCAGACGCTGACCAAACTGTATGCCGAGCTGGAAAACAGCTCGGGCAGTTCATCCGGCAGCGCATCGACGCCCACGACCACCAACCCCAACACGCTCAAGTACGGCGACAGCGGCTCGCGCGTGACGGAGCTGCAGACCAACCTGAAAAAGCTGGGCTATTACACCGGCACGGTGGACGGCCGCTTTGGCGCAGGCACGCAGCGCGCGGTGATCAGCTTCCAGAAGGCCTGCGGGCTGACGGCTGACGGTCTGGCCGGTACCAAGACGCTGGAGCTGCTGGAAAGCAAAGCCGCCGGTTCGTCCGGATCGTCCTCGTCTTCCAACTCGTCCAGTTCGTCTTCCAGTACGCCGTCGCGCACGCTGCGCCGCGGCTACACCGGCGAGGACGTCAAAAAGGTGCAGACCCGCCTGAAGGAACTGGGCTACTACACCGGCAGCATCGACGGCGTGTACGGCACGGGCAGCATCGCTGCGGTCAAGGCCTTCCAGAAGGCCGCGGGCCTGACCGCCGACGGCAACGCCGGTACCAAAACGTTTGAAAAGCTGTTTGCCTCCTCCGCACCCAGTGCAGGCAGCAGCTCCGGCAGTTCGTCCGGCAGCAGCAGTTCCAGTTCTTCCTCGGGCACCTACGTCACCCTGCGCCCCGGCGATACCGGCGACAGCGTGAAAAAGCTGCAGAAGGCTCTCAAGGACCTGAAGTACAGCGTATCCACCGACGGCAAGTACGGCAACGAGACCAAGGAGGCCGTCGCCACCTTCCAGCGCGTCAACGGCCTGACCGCCGACGGCATCGCCGGCGCCAAGACCCAGACGGTGCTCTACAGTGGAAATGCCAAAAAGTACGAATCCAATGGCACGTCCTCGTCGGCTGGCTCGGGCTCGTTTGGCTCCGTCAGCGGCCCCAGCGGCAGCGAAGTGCAACTTTTGCACTGGTTCAACGAGGTCAAGCCCAACCTCAAGACCGGCCAGAACATCATCGCCTACGAACCGCAAAGCGGCATCAGCTTCACCCTCTATGTCATGAGCCGCGGCCGTCATGCCGACGTGGAACCCCTCACCGCCGAGGACACCGCCAAGATGATGCGCGCCTGGAACAACGAGGTCACCTGGACGCCCAAGACCGTCTACATCAAACTGCCCGACGGCCGCTGGTCGCTGGCCACCATGCACAACGTGGCTCACGGCAGCCAGGTCATCAGCGGAAACGACTTTGACGGCCAGAACTGCGTGCATTTCCTGCGCGACATGGACGAATGCGAAAAGAACGACCCCGACTACGGCGTGACCAACCAGAAGGCCATCCGCAAGGCGTGGAAGAACCTGACGGGCATTACCGTAGACTGATTCACAAAAAGGACCGCTTTGCTTCGGCGAAGCGGTCCTTTTTGTGAATGAAGCCGCCGCTTTGCGGCGAATGAAGGGCGGCTGTGCCGCCAGTGAAGCGTATCGCTTCGCGAAACGTGAAGAAAAGGGAATGGCTTGCCGGTTTTCATACGGCTGTGATAGAATGAATGCAGTCAAAATGAGTTTGCGGAGGCGCGAGCGTGAGAAAGAGCATCATCCGTTTCGATGAAAAGATGAGCTGGTGGAAAGGCGATTTCTTTGTTGATGATATGGTCGCCTTGGCTATAGACAAAGCATATCGTGATTTAATGCGAACGATTCGAGGTTTTTCTTATAATCCAGAGCATGATATGATTTTGAAAAATGCGAAACAAACACTCCATGCATCCATAACAGCAATACTTTCTTCCGAAATAACTACTCAGGAAGAATTTGATGAACTGCATAAAACGACCTGCTATAACTTGATTTCATCATTTAAAGAACAGACATTTACAGTGGGACAGGCACAAAAATGGATAAATATGACCTTCAAGTACATACATCTGTTAGACTGTCCAGAAGTGGAAAAGGTGTATGAATATTGCCATATTCCCATTGATAGTTACATGCTGAATATCACCAATTATACTATGAGCAAAACATGGAGCAAACTGAATAACTACTGCGAGTATCTTGAATATCAGAACTGGTTTAGAGATAAATATCCAAATGACATCCCATTAGACAAGGAGTTCTATTTATGGTTGGAGATAGCGAAAAATAGAAGGGATAACAGCCAGATTCCGACGTAACGCAAAACAAATCGCACCCGTTCACCGTCCGAAAGACAGTGCGCGGGTGCGTGTTTCTTTTGTTGCGGAAAAACCAGGTATGGATCGTGAGACGGACTTCGCTTTTCCAGATGTGCCACCGGCGCATGCCGGTTTGTTCAGCGTCAGTACGCCTTGGGCTTACATCTCATATCGCTCACGGAGTACACCGCGATAAACGCATGCGGGTCCACTTTGCGCACATAGTCCATCAGCGCGCGGTACTGCTGCTTGTCCACAATGGTGATGATCTCCTTGTGAACGGCGTTTTCGTATGCGCCGATGGTCTGGTTGAGGCTGGCGCCGCAGCGCAGGTCGTAGAGGATGTAGTGGACGATGTCATCCACCTTGGGCGATATGATGCACACCCTGCGCTTGATGTTCATGCCGAAAATGAAGTGATCCACCACGATGCCGCCAAAGTAGGTGCCCAGCACGCTGAGAACCACGGTTTTGGAATCGTAGCACAGGGCTGAGGCCAGGGCCACCAGCATGCCGGCCAGCGACATCGCCCGGCCGATCTCCATGTGCAGATACTTGTTCATGATTTTGGCCACGATGTCCATGCCGCCGGAGGAGGCATTGTGGCTGAACAGCACCGACACGCCCATGCCCACGATCAGCGTGTAGCACAGCACGTCCAGAATGGGGTCGCCGGTGATGGACTGAAAGTTGGGAAACAGCTGCTCCAGCACCGCCATGTAGCCGGGCATCAGGATGGCGCAGAACACCGTCTTTGCGCCAAACTCCGGCCCCACCAGCAAAAAGCCCACAATGAGCAGAAACACGTTCAAAATCAACGTCAGCGCCGACACCGGCAGGGGGATGAAGTTGCTGATGATCATGGCCAGGGCGGGCGCGCTGCCGATGGACACCTGACTGGGCAGCATGAAAAAGTAGATGGCGCAGGCAACGACGAGCGTTCCAAAGCAGATGGCAGCGAACTCACGAATGCGGTTTTTCATACATCCTCCATTTGAACGTTGGTTTGCGGCTGTGCGCGCAGCTGGCGCGGCGAACATCCGTAGGCCTTGTGAAACAGCCGGTTGAACGAGCTGAGCGACTTGAAACCCACCTCTTCGGAAATGGCGAGGATGGGCTTTTTGCTCTGCCTGAGCAGCTGCTCGGCCATGGACAGCCGCACATGGATCATGTACTGCTGCGGCCCCATGCCCGTGTGCGCCGTAAACAGCCTGCGAAAATGGCTCACGCTCATCAGACAGCGCCGCGCCAGTTTCTCCACCGTAAGGTCGGATGCATAGTTGAGCAGAATGTAGTGCAGGATGGCGGTCATCTCGTGGCTCTGCGGTGCGGGTGCAGGGGTGCACGGCGCAAAACGCCCGGCCATGCACAGCAGGCTTTCCATCAGGCGGCGGGCCTGCGCCTGCCAGCCTTCAGCCTGTGCGGCCAGTTCAGTATACAAAAGTCGAAACAGAAAAGCAAGCTCCTCGCGTTTGACGGTAAAGCTGCCGCTGCAGCCCTGCCACATGCCCAGCGCGTCGGCGTCGGCAAAAATGTACAGCCATTCGCTGGGCGGCTCGTCGGGGTTATTCATCAGCACCTGCGAATCGTGCAGACAGCCCGGCTGAATGATCTGTACGCTGCCCGCCTCAAAAGGGCAGATGACCCCGCCGATGAACAGGCTGCCCACGCCCCGCGTGCACAGCCCCAGCTCCAGACAGTTGTGCGTGTGCAGGCTGGGCTGGGCATGCCAGCGCTGCGTGTAGGACTGAAACAGCACCGGATAGTCCGCAGGAAGCTGCTTTACATCGGTATGTACAGGAAAAAATGAGCGATTTTGCATAGTTTATCCTCTGTTGTGCGCAGAAATGTGCGGTGTGTACGCTTATGATACGCTTATCAGGGCCTATCTGGCAATAGAGAGGATGAAAAAATATGTTTTGCAAGGGAACGCGGGGCGGATGGAAAAAGTGTGAGCTCAATCCCCTGCTGGGCGGCGATCTGGGAACGTGCTTTGATATCTCCATGCTGGAGGACGACGGGAAGATCCTGATGTATTTTTCATGGCGCGACTGTCACAGCATCGCCCGCTGCGTAAGCGACGACGGCGTGCACTGGTCCGCGCCCGAACTGTGCATCGTACCCCGTGAAACGCCCCGGCAGTGGGAAAACAGCCTTAACCGCCCATCCGTGGTCAAGGTGGGCAGCATTTATCACATGTGGTACACGGGCCAGTATCACACCGGCCGCCGCAACGAGGGTACGTCGGACATTTTTCATGCCGTAAGCGAGGATGGCGTGCACTTTGTGCGCACGGGCGACCAGCCTGTGCTGCGTGCCGAATTGCCCTGGGAGGAACGCAACGTCATGTGCCCCAGCGTGATCTGGAATGAGGAACAGCAAAAGTTTTGCATGTGGTATTCCGGCGGCGAGCAGTACGAGCCCAACGCCATTGGCTATGCCGAAAGCCGCGACGGTCTGTCGTGGGAAAAAAGCCCGTTCAACCCGGTGTTCTGCGCCGATCCTCAAAACGAATGGGAGCAGCATAAAACCACCGCCTGCCATGTGTTTTTTCACGACGACTGGTACTGGATGTTTTATATTGGCTTTGAAAACGAGGATTACGCACAGATCGGCATCGCCCGTTCCCGCGACGGCGTGACCGGCTGGCAGAGGTCGCAGCACAATCCCATCATCGCTCCCGACGGGGACGCATGGGACGGCGACGCCTGCTACAAACCCGTGGTCATGCGCGTGAAAGACAAGTGGATGTTGTGGTACAACGGCCGCAGAGAACACAAGGAGCAGATCGGCATGGCGTACCACGAAGGCGAGCTATTTGATTTCTGAGGAGGAAATGCGATGCTCAGGCAATATGTGGAAGCCTTCAACGCCGGAGATGAGGAGATCTTCCGGCAGTGCATTCCAAACGCAGACGCCTTTGAGTGGCTCAGACAGCAGATCCCCGTGCTGGAATGCCCCGACAAGGAACTGGAAAAGACCTATCACTTTCGCTGGTGGACGCTGCGCAAGCACTGGAAACAAACGCCCCACGGCCATGTGATGACGGAATTTCTGCCCGACGTGCCATGGGCCGGGCCCTTCAACACCATCAACTGCCCGCTGGGCCATCACATCCGCGAGGGGCGCTGGCTGAGCGACGAAGCCGGGTGGATGAAGGAATACATCCGCTTCTGGCTGGATGGCCACGGCGACGCGCTGTCCTACAGCACATGGCTGGCTACCGCCGTGGAGGAATACTGCCGCCTGCGCGGCGAATACGCCTTTGAGGCCGAATGCATCGACCCGCTGTGCCGTCTGTACGAGGAACGCGTGCAGCATCAGCAGCACCCCTGCGGCCTGTTTTATTCCGAGGATGGCCGCGACGGCATGGAAATTTCCATCAGCGGCTCGGGGCTTAGGCCTACGCTGAACACCTACATGTGGAGCGACGCCTGCGCCATCGCGCGTATGGCCCGCCGCGCAGGCCGCGACGACGTGGCCGCGCTCTATCAGCAAAAAGCCGACGTGCTGTACGACCTGATCGAAAAATACCTGTGGGACGGCGACTTCTACCGCGTTGTGCCCTGCGAATGCGGCGGTCAGCTTCAGCCGCGCGGCAGGAACCGCGTGCGCGAGCTGCTGGGCTTCATCCCCTGGGCCTTCGGCCTTGCGCCCAAGGGACGCGAGGATACCTTCGCCCAGCTGATGCAGACGGACGGCTTCTTTGCGCCGCGGGGGCTGACCACCGCCGAGCGCCGCCATCCGCGCTTTATGTTCGCCCATGAGCACGAATGCCTGTGGAACGGACCCTCGTGGCCCTTTGCCACATCCCAGACGCTGGTAGCTGCGGCACGGCTGCTGCGTGAATATCCCGCCACGCCGCACTTTACCAAACAGGACTACTGGACGCTGCTCAAGCAGTACGCCGATGCGCATCAGCTGGACGGAAAACCGTGGATCGACGAAAATTACGACCCCTTCACCGGCGAGTGGATCGCCCGCAAAGAACTGATGGAGGACGGCTGGAAGCCCGCGCGCGGCGGCTATGAGCGCGGCAAGGACTACAACCATTCCCTTTTCTGCGACCTTGTGCTGTCCGGCTTGCTTGGCATTGGCACGGACAAAAGCGGCCATCTGACCGCCGACCCCATCGTGCCTGACGACTGGGGCTGGTTCCGCGTAAGCCACCTGCGCCATGCCGGAGCATACTGGTGTGTCAGCTATACCCGCAAAGGCGGCGTCGTGATCACCAGGGAAGAAGAAAGGAACGAATGAATGAAGACGCTGCTTCGCAGCTAACGAAGCGTTTCACTGCGCTCAGCAATGAAAAAAGCACTTGCGAAAGCAAGTGCTTTTTCGTGGTGCGGGAAACAGGACTTGAACCTGCATGTCCGTGAGAACACATGAACCTGAATCATGCGCGTCTGCCAATTCCGCCATTCCCGCGCGGTACCTATGTATATTACGCCGACATTCCCCTGAATTCCTTCTTGTTTTTCAAAAAAATTTTCAAAAAAGTTTTTTCACAGGGGAAATATGGTATAATAGTGCCTGCCTTTTTATTTGGGAAGTGTCGGAGGGCCGCAGCCCTCTGACTTTCATTCCGAAACCAGCGACATGTGCGGTGGTTTCGGCTGCCTTGCGCAGCAAGGCTTTCCTTACGCCGTTTGCCGCCCGGCGAGCCGAAGGCGAGCAGGCAAACGGTGCAAAACCGGCGAAAAAGATCGCCGCAGGCGAGATTTTTCGACGAGCCAATCATGAAGGAGGTTTTTGTGATGAACCACACCGTCATTCCGCAGGGCTACGAACCCCGGCTTTCGCTATATGAAACCCAGGCTGCCATCAGCCTTATCAAGCGCACCGTGCAGGACCATCTGGCGCAGTCGCTCAATTTGAAGCGTGTGTCCGCGCCCCTGTTCGTCGACCCCGCCAGCGGCCTCAACGACGACCTCAACGGCGTGGAACGCGCCGTCAGCTTTGACATTCCCGCCGTGGGCATGGATGCTGCTGTCGTGCATTCACTGGCCAAGTGGAAGCGCATGGCCCTCTACCGCTACGACGTGTACCCCGGCAAGGGCATCTATACCGACATGAACGCCATCCGCCGCGATGAGGAGCTGGATAACCTGCACTCCATCTACGTGGACCAGTGGGACTGGGAAAAGGTCATCACCCGCGAGATGCGCACCATCAATTATCTGAAGGATACCGTGCGCGACATCGTGCAGTGCATCTCCGATGCGTCGCTCATCGTCAACGGCCGCTATCCCAAGCTGCGCACCCAGCTGCCCAGCGACGTGACCTTCGTGACCTCCGAGGAGCTTTTGCAGCTCTACCCCGACAAGACCCCCAAAGAACGCGAAAACCTGTTTGTGCGCGAGCATCCGGTGACATTTTTGATCGGCATCGGCCACAAGCTGAGTAACGGCCAGCCCCACGACGGCCGCGCGCCTGACTATGACGACTGGGATCTCAACGGCGACCTGCTGTACTACTGCCCCACGCTGGACTGCTCCATCGAGCTCAGCTCCATGGGCATCCGCGTCGACAGCGAGGTGCTCGACCGCCAGCTCACCCTGGCCGGCTGCGACAGCCGCCGCAGCATGACCTATCACCGCATGCTGCTCGAGGGCGAGCTGCCCCTCACCATCGGCGGCGGCATCGGCCAGAGCCGCTTGTGCATGCTGCTGCTTGGCAAGGCCCACATCGGCGAGGTGCAGTCTTCCATCTGGGACGCCGACACCCAGCGCAAGTGCCGCGAGGCCGGCATTACGCTGCTGTAAGGCGGCAGCCCCGCATATTCCGGACCGTGTGCATGCGGTCCGGTTTTTGCTTGTAAAATGTTCCAAAACCATTTTCTTTTTGCTCGCACCCTGATACAATAGTACCAGAAAAAACCATGGAGGGATCTCCCATGCTGAAACGAATCCTGCTTGCAACCGCGCTGATCCTTGCGTTGACGGCGTCCTGCGCGCTGGCGGACGGCGAGACTGCGCACACCTGCACCTGGAAGGAAGTCACCCGTGTGGACTCTACCTGCTACGCGCAGGGCCTGATCTATTACGAATGTGCAGATGCATCCTGCAAAAAGACCCAAACCACCCCCATCGCTCCCAAGGCGCATACCTGGAAGGAATACTACACCGTCGATTCCAGCTGCGTTGAGCACGGCTACACCATCTACCTGTGCGACGTGTGCGCCAAGGAAAAGACCGAAACCTTGCCCCTGGGTAACCACTACTACGGCAAATGGACCGTGACCCAGGAGCCCACCTGCACCGAGCGCGGCATCAAAAACGCCTACTGCCGCTACTGCAACCGCAAGGGCACCAGCTACATCGCCAAAACGCCCCATCCCTTCGGTGAATGGAGCATCACCGTGCAGCCCACCGACTGCACCAGCGGCGTGCGCGAGCATACCTGCACCTACTGCGGTCTGACTGAAAAGGCCGAGTTCTATCCCGATGGCACGCTCTATCAGGGCATGCCCAAAAACGACAGCGTGCGCGCTCTGCAGCAGTACCTCATCGACAACGGCTATCTCGTCAGCCGCGTCGACGGCGACTACGGCAAAAAGACCACTCAGGGCGTTATCAATTATCAGCAGGCCATGGGCTACACCCCCAGCGGCATCGCCTATCCCCAGACGCTCAAAAACATCCTGTGCGTAAGCTACGCCGCTGACGGCACCTTTGAGGCCGTGCATTCCATGCATGCCTACGACGGCTGGACCGTTACCAAGGAAGCCACCGACAACGCCACCGGCCTGCGCACCCACACCTGCACCCGCTGCGCCTTCACCGAGGAAACCTCCTACTACCCCGAAGGCACCCTCTATCAGGGCATGCCTGACAACGAGGAGATCCGCAAAATGCAGAAGGCCCTCGTCGATCAGAAGATCGTCAAAACCGCTATCGACGGCAACTACGGCAACAAAACCCGCCAGGCTGTCGAAAAGTTCCAGCAGCTTAAAGGCCTCGAAGTTACCGGCATCGCGTATCCGGAGACGCTCAAGGTACTGTACGGGGAGTAAGCAGGGCTGTCGCCCTGCACCCATCTCTGCGGCCCATTTGATGGGCCGCAGATTTTTTTATTCAAGCGAGCCGCGACCCCGCTGCGCGGAGCACCTGTACCGCTACATTCGCCCACCGCAGGTGCGGGGAGCGGCGGTCTGTATAAGCCAACCAGCAAGAGGCAACACACCGCCAGGCTAGCCGACGCACCCGTATGTGCGTCGGCGGTCTTAGCAGCAGCCCCAAACAAAAAAAGCCCCCGTGCCGCAAAGCGGCACGGGAGATGGGTGAAGGGATTTCATCCCTTCACGGCGCCGGCCATGACGCCGGACACGATGTACTTCTGACAGGTGAGGTAGAAGATGATGATGGGCAGGATGGACATCATGATGAGGGCCATCACAGCGCCAAGGTCAACGTGACCGTAGCTGCCCTGCAGATACTGGATGTGGATGGGAATGGTGCGGAACTGGGTGCGGTCGAGCACCAGGTAGGGCAGCAGGTAGTCGTTCCAGACCCACATGATCTCAAGAACGCCGACGGAAACGAAGATGGGCTTGAGCATGGGGAACACCACGCCAAAGAAGGTGCGCAGCGGGCCGCAGCCGTCGATGGCGGCAGCTTCCTCAATGGCAAGAGGCATGCCCTTGACAAAGCCCACAAACATGAATACCGCAAGGCCTGCGCCAAAGCCCAGATAAATGACCGGGATGGTCCAGGGAGTGTTGAGACCGGTCACATTGGCGGTTTTGGCCAGGGTGAACATGACCATCTGGAAGGGCACGATCATCGAGAACACGCACAGGTAGTACACGATGCGGGAGAAGATATCGTCCACGCGGGAGATGTACCACGCAGCCATCGACGTGCAGATCAGAATGAGCGCAGCCGACAGAATGGTGATGACAAAGCTGTAGCCCACGGAGTTGAGGAAGGGATACTCGCCGACGGTCATGCCGTTGACGTAGTTCTGCCAGCCCATGAAGGTGGTTTCGTTAGGCAGGGCGAAGGTGTCGGTGTTGATGGAGCCGTTTTCCTTGAAGGAGTTGTAGGCCACCACCACGATGGGCATCATGTACACGATGCAGATGACCACAAACACCATGGAGAGGATCTGCTTGCCAAGATTGCGGTTTTTCATTACTGCTGCACCTCCTTGGAATGGGTGGCGCGCAGCTGGGCGATGGCGATGACTGCAACCAGAATGAAGAACAGCACAGCCTTGGCCTGACCCACGCCGCGGGACTTGGAGTTGAGGTAGAAGGTGTTATAGATATTCAGCGCAAGCATTTCGGTGGAACGGATGATGGTGCCGTCCGGCTGGAAGTTGAAGGGCTGGCCGCCGGTGAGCACGAGGTTCTGGTCGAAGAGCTTGAAGCCGTTGGTAAGCGACAGGAAGGTGCAGATGGTGATGGAGGGCATCACCGTGGGAATGGTGATGTGCCACAGGCTGTGCCAGCCGTTGGCGCCGTCGATCTGCGCAGCCTCCAGCATGTCCTCGGATACGGACTGCAGGCCGGCGATGTAGATGATCATCATGTAGCCGATCTGCTGCCAGCAAAGCATGATCATCAATCCCCAGTAGCCGTAGGTGGAGTTGAGCACGATGGAGGTGTTGTAGTGGGACAGGAAACCGTCAAAAATGGTGGACCAGATATAGCCCAGCACGATGCCGCCGATGAGGTTGGGCATGAAGAACACGCCGCGGAACACATTGGAGCCCTTGATGCCGCGGGTGAGGGCATAGGCAACGGCAAAGGCCAGCAGGTTGATGATGACAAGAGAAGTAAGGGCCACCAGCGCAGTGTACCAGAAGGCGTGCATGAAGCCCGCGTCCTGAAGGGCCTTGACGTAGTTGTCAATGCCGATCCACTTGGCGTTGGAGGTGATGGTGAACTTGCAGAAGGACAGGTAGATGCCGTGCAGGAACGGCCACAGGAAACCAATGCAGAACGCCACAAACGTGGGCAGCAGGAAAATGGGGAACAGTTTCTGAATGGGGCGGCGGATGAGCTGTGAGTTCAGCGCCGCTTCGCTATGCTTTTGCTTCTTCATAAGCAGCCGCTCCTTTGAATCGGTAAAAAGCAGAAAGATGGGGAGCGGGGTTTTGCGCCCGCTCCCCTGAAAGACAAATCGGGGTTTAACGCTGCTTACTGCAGAGCGTACTGGGTAGCCCAGCCCTGCACGAAAGCGGTGACCACGTCGTCCCAGCTGCCGGTGCCGGCAGAGTACTGGGTCATGGCAGCCACGACGCCAGCGCGCCAGGTGTCAACGTTGGGGGTGTAGTTGAAGGCCCAGGACACAACGTACTTGCCGTCAGCGATGTACTTGTTGGCATCGTTGAAGAACACGTTGCTGGAAGCCTTGGCGGCCTTGAAGGGGATGGGGCCAAACTGTTCGGCCATCATGGTGGTGCCTTCCTCGGAGGTGACGACCCACTTCAGGAAGTCCAGGGTAGCCTTCTGGTCGGCTTCGGAAGCCTGGCTGTTGACGGCCCAGCAGTTCTCGGTGCCGCAGGGCAGAGCAGCGTTCTCTTCGCCTTCAACGCCGATGTAGATGGGCAGCATGACCAGGTCTTCAGCCTTCATGCCGTACTTGCCGGTCAGGTTGGCGTATTCCCAGGTGCCGTTCTGATAGAAAGCAGCCTTGCCCTCGCCGAACTCGGCCAGAGACTGGTCGCCGGTGGCGGAAGCCAGCTGGCTGGGCTCAACAGAAGAGTTGTTGATGTACAGATCCCAGATGTTCTTGAAGCCGTCCAGGTAAGCGCCGGTGATGGTGGCGGGCTGAGAGGTCACGCCGTTGTCACGGAACTCATAGTACAGGGGCATGTTGGCCAGGTGGCCGGAGAAACGCCAGGAAGAGCTGCCGTCGAGGCCAGCGGAGGAGAAAGCGTCGAAGCCCAGTTCGTCCTTGCGGGCGTGGATGTCTTCAGCGACCTTCTTGAGGGACTCGAAGTTGGTGATGTCAGCCACGGTGTAGCCGGCCTTCTCCAGCAGAGCCTTGTTGGTGATGATGCCGAAAGCTTCGTAGCAGTAGCCCACGCAGAACAGCTCGCCGTTCTCACCGTAGAGGTTGAAGTCGCCGGTGGTCAGCTCGTTGGCAAACTCGGTGCCGTTGAGGTCCAGCAGGAAGTCGACCCAGGTGTCAACGCCAGCCTGGTTGCCGCACTGGAACAGGGTGGGGGCGTTGGCGCCCTTGTCCATCTCAGCGGTCAGGGTCTCGGAATAGGTGCCGGAAGCAGCGGTCACAACCTTGACTTCCACACCGGTCTGTTCGGTGTAGGTCTTGGCCAGAGCCTGCCAGGCTTCGTCGGCTTCGGGCTTGAAGTTGAGGTAGTAAACCTTGCCTTCAGCAGCGGAGGCAACGGTGACCATGGACAGCAGCATAGCCACAGCCAGAACCAGAGCAAAGAGTTTCTTCATAGTGGTACACTCCTTTGAAGTTTTTACTGCGGCGATGCCGCGGTATGTCGTCAGCAGAAGGATTCAAACGTTTGCGCGTTTGGAAGTATTCTGCAGTATCTCCATGATAATCCTTGCGCAAACGTTTGTCAATATATTTTTGTAATTTTTTTATGGTTTTTATCCATCTTTCACATCAGGGGAGGGCTGGGGAGGGGTGGGGAGGGGTATCCGGAGGACACCCTGCAGGTGCCACTGTGCAAGGGGAGCTGCTTGGAAGCAGCCAACATCGCAAGCTCCCCTGTTTAAGGGGAGTACCTACCCCCCACTTGCCTCCCCTGTGTAAGGGGTTGACGGAGGGAAGCGTGTGCCCAGTGGGCACTTGCCCCGTAGGGGCAAAGCGACCCGGAGGATATCAACCGAAACGAGCGGCGGCTACGGCAGTGGCCGCTGCGACGATTGAGGTTGCGGAGGTGACCCGAAGGGCCGGAGGGTTGTACCTTGCGGTATAAGCCAAGTGGCTTAGTCGTTGACGGCGGCAGCTTCGCGCCGCCAATGTGGCTTGGCTTCTCAGCCTGTTGTGCGCACTGCCGGTGCGCTTCGGTTTCTCTCCGCTCCGCTTGGGCCAGAGGGGCGGTCGGGGGGGGACCCCGCACCGGTCCCCCCGAGACCCCCCTCTGGACTTCCCCC
>JAFWYA010000081.1 GCA_017517815.1 Clostridia bacterium
CACCGTCGAGGTTATCGACGACGGCAAGGGCAGTCTCACTGCCACACCCACCATCAAAAAAGGTGAGGAGACAGTCAGTGCGATCACCTTCACCAATACCTATGAGGCAAAAGGCAGCGTAACGCTCACGGCCAGCAAGACGCTCAGCGGCCGTATGCTGGCAGACGGACAGTTCTCCTTCGAGCTGAAAGACAGTACAGGAAACGTGATCGAAACGGTCGAAAACGACGCCGACGGCAACATCTCCTTCTCCCCCATCAGCTACAACGAAACAGATGCCGGAAAGACCTATACCTACACCGTCACCGAAGTGAATGCAGGCGCCGCCGGCTACACCTACGACGGTTCCAGCTATACCATCACCGTCAAGGTTGCTGACGCTGGTAATGGCAGTCTCACTGCTACGCCCACCATCAAAAAAGGCGAGGAGACGGTAAGTACGATCGCCTTCGCCAACAGCTATGCCGCCAGCGGCAGCGCAACGCTCACTGCCAGCAAGACCCTCGCAGGCCGGGAACTGCAGGACGGACAGTTCTCCTTCGAACTGGTCGGAACTGACGGACAGGTGCTGCAGACCAAAACCAACAACGCCACGGGTCTCATCACCTTCGACGCGCTCACCTACGAACAGGCCGATGTGGGCGGCAACTTTACCTATACCATCCGCGAGGTCAAGGGAAGCG
Source organism: Clostridia bacterium (assembly GCA_017517815.1). The sequence goes on from JAFWYA010000081.1 coordinate 684, forward strand.
CCAACGGCTACACCTACGACGATACGGAGTACACCGTAACCGTCACCGTGAAGGACAATGGCAACGGCACGCTGTCGGCCGAGGCGACCGTCCCAGGTGAAGGCAATGCAAAACTGCCGGCAAACAGCCAGAATATAACCTTCGCCAACGTCTACACCGTTACCCCCATCACCTATACGCCCAAAGCCGCCAAACAGCTGACCGGCGAGGAGCCTACGCAAATCTCCAGATTCACCTTCACCCTAACGGCGGATGAGCAAAATCCGCAGGGCGGCGCTCAGCTATCCGGTACAACGGCGACTGTGACCGGTGCGGGCGAAGCCTCCTTCGGTGAAATCACCTTCCTGAAGGCCGGCACTTACCGCTTCACCATTGCCGAAAACGATGACGGTGTGAAAGGCTATTACTACGACAAGGCCAGCTGGCTGCTGACCGTTGTTGTGGAGGATGTGGACAGTCTGCTTACCGTCAGGAGCCACAGCTATGTTCAGCAGATGACCGAAGGACTCGCCTCTGACGAAAAGGCCACCTTCACCAACGTTTTCAGCGTGACGGCAGTCCCATTCACCCCTGCTGTCACCAAGGCTGTGACCGGCGTTCCGCTGCGCGATGAATGCCACCAGTTCACCATTCGTCAGACCAGCGCCCATCCCGATGGCAGCGTGGTCATGCCTGCTGACAAAACCGCTTCCGTTACAGGCGCGGGTCAGGCTGTGTTTGAGGAGATCCTCTTCCTGCGCAAGGGCGTGTATACCTTCGCCATCACGGAAATGGCAGGTGCTGATCCTGCCTGCACCTACGACAGCAGCGAGTGGACGCTCACTGTAACCGTCACCGAAACTGACAGTGTGCTGTCCGCCAGCGGCGCGTACAGCTGCAATGGTCAGGCTGGCGATCCCGTGTTCACCAACCATTATCAGCCCGGCGGCCTGCTCATCACCAAAGAGGTCACCGGCTCACAGGGCGACCGGCTGCAGCCGTTTACCTTTGTTGTTAACGTTATGTACAGCGGCGAAATGCACGACAGTACATATACCTGGCAGATCGTATCGTCTTCCGGGCCTGCCCCCATGAGTGGCACCATTGCAAACGGCGGCCATGTCCAGCTGCGTCATGGGCAGAGCGTTATGCTCTACGGCCTGCCTGCCGGAGCCTCTTATGAGGTGATTGAGCTTGAGGCGGATCTGAACGGCTACGTGACGGTTGCAGAAAACGCAACCGGTATCATCGCGGCCGATGCTGCCCAGACTGTCCGTTTCTTCAATCATTGTATACTCCCCGATCCGCCCACAACGGGTGACCCTGCACAGCCTATGCTGTATGCGGTGCTGAGTTTGCTTGGCCTGCTGGGCCTGTGCGCGCTGCGCCGCAAGCGGTGCTGATACATGAAAAGCGCGAAACGGTTCATTCCGTTTCGCGCTTTTGTTTAAATATCCATCGTCTGCCCTGCGTGAATGGCATGCAGACGGTCTCCCAGCTTCTGTTTCAGGTATACAAACGCCGCATCGCCCGTGCAGTGCCCGGTGTAATACTGTGCGTTGGACTGAAGCAGCACCTGTGCTGCCGCGTCCAGCTTTTGCCTGTCGTCGGCGTTTTGCACATCCAGCTTCATCATGTGAAAACCGCCGATGACCACATCCGGCTCAAACCAGCGCACCAGATTGACGACGCCCTTGTGCGCGCACCCGCTGACCAGAATGCGCCGCCCGTTTTCATTAACAAGCAGATACTGTTCATGCCGGAACTTTTCGGGCGCGAAGCCATCTTGCGTGCATGTGGTCAATCCGAAGCTCTCGATAGGCAGCGTACAGGGCTGATCGTTGCAGTCATACAGTGCCAGCTCGTCATCCAGCTGCAGCTGTCCCTCCACGAACCGCAGGCGCGGCTGATCTGCCAAAGCACCATCCAGCCCGATGTATTTGTCTGTACCGTGATAATGCGCTCCGAAGGCATGGCGGCTCAGGTAGACCGGCGCCGTATCATTCAGCTGCAAAAACCGCTGCAATCCTCCGCCATGATCATAATGTCCATGCGAAAGCACCGCAATATCTGCCCCAGCCAAATCAACGCCCATCAGCGATGCGTTGGCTGCAAAGGCATCCGTCTGGCCCATATCAAACACAATGCAGTGCTTTTTTGTTTGCAGGTACAGGCTCAGCCCATGCTCCGCCGCCGCGCCCTCGCAGCCGGCGGTGTTTTCCATCAGTACAGAGAGCCTCATGGCTTTTCCTCCCCGCTGCCCTTCTGCTTTTGGTGTTTTTCCTTGAACTCATGCCATTTGCGTTTGGCGCTTGCGTGCATCTCATGCAGAATGCCCAGCGTTTTCTGATCATTGGGGAACAGAAAGCGTAAAAGTACGATCGCAATACCCAGCGTGATCAGCTTTTCAGGCGTGAATGGCACCCACAAAAGCGCCATGTAGCCCGATGCAATGGCTGTAAGCCAGCCGATCCCCAAATAAGTGCCCAGCGCAAACGCGATGTAGGACCAGCCGTTGGTGATCATCCATCCCAGGCCAAAGCACAGCAGAAAACGCGGGTTCATCACCAGCCAAAACGCTTTTTTACAAAAGTGCTTCAGCTTTTGTTTCCATTCAGTCGTCATTGGTACACAGCCTCAATTGTTGCAATATGGTCTTGATTTCAATTCTCCCCCACTGCTGTAAAACCCTTCCTTAAAAATGAACCATTGGTAAACGATTTGAAAACAACGCCATTTTTATGTGCAGTCACACGTTTATACGGTATAATAGACGCCGAGGTGATCATTTGATGGAAAAGAAACGTGAGACCCGGCTGCTGCTGCGCACCTGCAACTGCGACATGTATGGCAGCTGGCGGCCCAGTGCCATTCTGGAGGCCATGCAGGAAACCGCCGGCGAGCACAGCGCCCTTTGCGGCCTGACGACCCCTGTCATGACAGAAATGGGCCTTGCATGGGTCGTATCCCGCGTAAAGGTGCAGATGCAGCGCCTGCCCAAAGTAGGCGAAACCGTCTGCATCGAACCCTATCCCACGCCCAACCGGCACATGTTTTTCCCGCGCACGCATATTTTCCGCGACGGTGAAGGCAAGGTACTTGGCAGCGCCAACAGCCTGTGGATGCTGATGGACATTCAGTCGCGCCGCGTAACGCAAAGCAGCGAGGTCATCGCCCGCCTGCCGGACAACAGCGATCTGAAGCCTGCGCTGGGCCTTCCGGCCACAGTTCGCGCTCTGGATGGCGAGGCTGAGCAGAAGGTCTTCCAGCCGGCCTTTACCGACTTTGATACCAATCTGCACGTCAACAACACCAAGTATCTGGACTGGTGTCTCAACGCACTGGGGCATGAGCGGCTGGCTGACCAATGCCTGAAGAGCTTCGACGTCAATTACGACGCGGAAATCCTGCCCGGCACAGAAGTACGCACCGAGCTGAAACTGCAGGAGAACCGTTTCTCCTTCTTTGGCTTTGCGGGCGACAAACAGCACTTTGCCGTCAGCGGCACGCTGGAAACGCGGGAATGAGCACGCAAAAAGAGACTTCCGAAAGGGAAGTCTCTTTTGTATTTGGCATTACACAACCAGGAATGTGCAGGTCTGGGGCGCAAGCTCCACCTTGCCGGCAGACTGTTGGACGCCACTGAGTTCGGGCAACTGGTCGTTCTCGCCCAGCACCAGTTCACGGCCGTTGAGCAGCATCGTGCGGCTGCGCAGCTTGCCGTTGCCGCTGAGAGTGTAACGCACGGCATCTACAGGCAGGTCGACGATGGTCACGTCCTCGGAGTTGTTGATGATGAGATACACCGCGCCTTCCTTGCCGTCCTTGCGGCTGTGAGCATACACATGCGCGCCTTCACGGATCTCCTCGCCGGTAGCATACACCGTCTGACCCATCAGGCGGTTCCACAGAAGCACCGCAAAATAGTTGGGACGGGGCTCAAACGTGCCATGCTTGAGGAAGCCATAGTCGGAAGAAGCCAGCGTGTTGTGGAACACAACGCCGTCGGTCACGGTGGCAAACTCGCCCAGCTCGTTGAGGGTGCGGAACACATCCACGAAGGTGGAGGCCCAGGTGTTGCCGCCGCAGCCGGCATCGCCGCTCTCAGTCACCCACATCTGTCCGCCGGGGCAGTAGGTGTCGCGACGGTTCAGATACTGGCGCGCACAGTTGGCGGCTACGCACAGGTACTTCTCGCTCAGCGCCGCCTCGTAGGGCCAATGACCGCCCATGGCCGCGCCGCGTTCGGAAACACCGTTGTAGTAATGATAGCTGAACACGTCCAGGCGCTTCTCGTAATCGCCCAGCAGTTCTTCGGTAGTCACCATCTTCAGCGCCGACGCGATGCCGCCGCCGGTGCTCATTTCGCCAAACATGGCCACATCGCCGCAGGTGCAGGGGCCAACCATGAGACAGTCGGGGTAGTTTTCCTTCAGCCAGCGGGCAAAAATGTCATGGTCGCGGGCGTGATCCTCGGCGGTGTAGCCCTGCGGCAAACCGGACATGACCATCATATTGGGCTCGTTGGTGAACTCTGCCGCAGCGATCGGCACGCCGTATTCCTGACTGGTGCGGAACAGCAGCTCCGCCTGCTCGGTGGGCCACGGTTCATCCGCTGCATGAGTACCCGGGCAGTTGGCCACGGAAACCAGCAGTTTGCCGTCGATGGCGCGCACAAAATCCAGCAGGTTCAGCCACTGCTGTTTGGTCAGCAGGTTCTGGTAGCCCTCAGGCACCTTGCCGCCGGTGTGGCCGTCAAAGTCATAATAAGTCTTGTTGGCCCAGGTGCCGGATACGCGCACCCAAGCCGTGCCCAGCTCCTTCGCCAGTTTGATCAGGCGGGGATGGGTGGTGTCGATGGGATCGTACCATTGCTGCAGGTTGCCCATGTTGCGCCAGTCGAGGATCTGGTCAAAGGGCTCGGTGCCGTCCACCTGCGCCTCGGTATAGGCCTTCCAGAAGGTGCCGCCGGTGACCTCGGTCATTTCCACATTGTAGGATACAAGACGCTCGTCGATCGTGCGCAGCGCTTTCAAAGCTGCAGGATCAAGCTTTACAAACTGAGCCATCAAAAATCTTCCCCTTTCAGAAAAAAGCATTCTGTAGTTCGGATTATACCGTTCTGGTATAGATTTGGCAAGAAAAAACCGCAAAAATCCTGTTTGGTTGAAAACTGCCTTAAAAGCGGGTATAATAAACTGTTGGAGGTGGATGGCTTTGGATAATCGCCCTGTTGGCTTTCTGGACAGCGGTTTGGGCGGCATCAGCGTACTGGGCGAGGCCCTACGCGTGCTTCCTGATGAAAACTTTGTGTATTTCGGCGATACAAAGCACATTCCCTATGGCGACAAACCGCCGGAAACCGTATACCGTTACACGCATGCCGCTGTGGAACAGCTGCTGGACGCAGGCTGCAAGGCCATCGTGATTGCATGCAACACCGCTACCAGCGTAGCCGCTACACGCCTGCGTGAGGAACTCACTGTCCCCGTCATCGGCATGGAACCGGCGCTCAAGCCTGCCTCTCTTCTGGAGGGCGAGGGCAAGGTGCTGGTGATGGCCACGCGTGTTACGCTGGCGCTGCCCAAGTTTGAGGCGCTGATGGAGCGCTTCGGCCAGGACGCCGTGCGCGTGCCCTGTCCCGGGCTGATGGAATGCGTGGAGGCCGGTGAGCTCAGCGGCCCGCGCGTGGAAGGGCTTTTGCAGGAATTGCTGCAGCCCTACCGCGATATGCCGGTCAAGGCGGTGGTGCTTGGCTGCACACACTATCCTTTCCTCAAAAAGACCATTGCGCGCTTCTTTGAGCCGCATGTGCAGCTGATGGACGGCAGCCTTGGCACTGCGCGCCAGCTGGGCCGCAGGCTGGAGGAAGAGGGCCTGCGTTCGACTGGCCCGGGTGGAAAGGTAACTTTCCTTTCCTCCATGGAGGGCGACGCTCCTATCCGTCAGATGCAGCACATGCTCAGCCAGTGGCAGCAGCTGACTGCCAACCAATAATCACGCCGCAGGGGCGGCAGATCGGGGTATTCAAATGAAAAAAGTGATGCTCATCTTCGGCACCAGGCCGGAAGCCATCAAAATGTGTCCTCTGGTGCTGGAGCTGGAACGACGGCCTGAATTCGAGACCGTTACCTGTGTCACCGGTCAGCACCGGCAGATGCTGGATCAGATTCTGGAATGCTTCCATGTGGAGCCCAAATATGACCTGTGCATCATGCGCGAAAAACAGACCCTGTTTGATGTGACCATCAGCATTCTGGACCGTCTGCGCGAGATTCTCGAAAACGAAAAGCCTGACGTGGTTCTGGTGCATGGCGATACCTCAACCGCCTTTGTAACGGCGCTTGCATGCTTTTACATGCAGATCCCTGTGGGCCATGTGGAGGCGGGCCTGCGCACCTACAACCTGTATTCCCCCTTCCCGGAGGAGTTCAACCGTCAGGCCGTCGACCTGATCGCGAAGTTCTATTTTGCCCCCACCCAGCTCAGCCGTCAGAATCTGCTGAAGGAAGGCAAGCCGGATGAGAGCATTTTTGTGACCGGCAACACTGTCATCGACGCGCTGGATACCACCGTGCGCACTGACTATATGCAGCCGGAGATCGAATGGGCGCACGGCAGCCGTCTGATCCTGCTCACGGCACACCGCCGCGAAAATCTGGGCGAGCCCATGCGCGGCATGTTCACCGCCATCCGCCGCATCGTGGATGAAACTCCGGATGTGAAGGTGGTTTACCCCATGCACCTGAACCCCGCCGTGCGTGCCGTAGCGCATGAGTGTTTTGACGGGCAGGACCGCATCCGCATGATCGAGCCGCTGGACGTGCTGGATTTCCACAACCTGATGGCGCGCGCCTACCTCATCCTCACCGACAGCGGCGGCATTCAGGAGGAAGCGCCTGCGCTGGGCAAGCCGGTGCTGGTCATGCGCGATACCACCGAGCGCCCCGAGGGCGTATCCGCCGGCACGCTCAGGCTGGTGGGTACTGACGAAGAGCCCATTTATGCCGCTGTTAAAGAACTGCTGACGGATGAGATTGCCTATATGGAAATGAGCCGCGCCGTCAACCCCTACGGCGACGGCCATGCCAGCCAGTATATCGCCGACATTCTTGCCCGCGAGCTGTAAGGCAGCACCCGGCAGCGCTGAGTACGCACCATGCCAGGCTGTAGGGCAGGCAGATCTGCCCGTGCAGATTGAGCGGCGTGCGCCGGTAATCCCAGATCTGATAGCGCCGGTTCATCGTGCGCCCGATCGCATATTCGATTCCCGTGATCATCAGGCCGCCCAGCAGCGCACGCTGCCACAAAGGGCGGCCTGTTTGTGTGCGCTGGATGATGCTTAAACCCTGCATAGCCAGCCCGCCAGCCAGCGCCATGGCCGGATGCGTACGGCCCCGCCAAGCTATCTCAATGAGGGGATACACCGCCGCGCCTGTGAGAAAAGGATGTTTCATCAGACATTCTCCTTTCAAAAGGTTCCTATTTTGCCCGGCGCTTGACTTTGGCATGCGCATGCCCTAAGATAGTTGCTGTTGTTTTTCACACAAGGAGGCTTTTTCATGCAGTCTTCCAACACCTTCACGCAGGGAAAGATCCTCTCTCCCCTGCTGCGCTTCACGGTTCCGGTGCTTTTTGCGCTCATTCTGCAAACCATGTACGGCGCGGTCGACCTGCTGGTCATCGGCCAGTTCTGTTCAGCGGCGGACGTATCCGCCGTATCCACCGGCAGCCAGATCATGCACATGGTCACGGTGATCATCACAGGTCTTTCCATGGGCACCACGGTGCTGCTGGGCCAAAAGCTGGGCCAGGGCGACCTGCAGGGCGCGGGCGATGCAGCGGGCGGCTCCATCTGCCTGTTTGCAGCCGGCGGCGCGCTGCTCACGCTGATCCTTGTGCCCTTTGCCCGCCCCCTTTCGCAGCTGATGCAGGCGCCTGCCGAAGCGCTGGCCGCCACCACTGATTATGTGCTCATCTGCGGCACCGGATGCCTGTGCATTGTGGCATACAATGTACTGGGCAGCGTTTTCCGCGGAATTGGCGATTCCAAAACGCCTCTGTTTGCGGTGACGGTCGCCTGCGTGACCAACATTGTGCTGGATCTGCTGTTTGTAGCTGTGTTTCACTGGGGTGTGCGCGGCGTGGCACTGGCCACGGTGCTGGCGCAGCTGCTGAGCGTTGTTCTGTCGCTGATGCTGATTCGCAAAAAAGGCCTGTCCTTCCCCTTCTCACGCAGCCAGATCCGCTTTTCAAAGCCTGTCATCCTGCGAGTGGTCAAGCTGGGCGCGCCCGTTGCCCTGCAGGATTTTCTGGTCAGCTGCTCGTTCCTGGTGCTCATTGCCATCGTCAATGCTCTGGGCGTGATCGCCTCAGCCGGCGTGGGCGTGGCGGAAAAGTTATGCGGCTTCATCATGCTGTTCCCCTCTGCCTTTATGCAGTCCATGAGCGCATTTGTGGCCCAGAACATTGGCGCAGGCCGTCAGGACCGTGCCAAACGCGCCATGGTATACGGCATGGTCACAGCCTTTGGCGTAAGCCTTGTGCTGGGCTATCTGGGCTTCTTCCACGGTGAAATGCTGGCATCGCTGTTCTCCCGCGACCCGCTGGTCAACGCTGCAGCTGCGGATTATCTGCGCGCCTATGCCATCGACACGCTGCTTACGTCCTTCATGTTCTGTTTTGTGGGCTATTTCAACGGCTGCGGTCAGACGACCTTTGTGATGCTGCAGGGCTTTGTGGGCGCGTTTCTGGTGCGCATCCCCGTGTCGTTCCTCATGAGCCGCATCACCCAGCGGCTGTTCCTCATCGGCATGGCCACGCCCTGCTCCACTTTTGTGCAGATCTTGCTGTGCCTGTGGTGGTTTGGGCGCATGAACAAAAGGAGGCTGGAAGCATGAAACAGGCAACCATGGCGGATCTTTCCCATGTGCTGAAGCTCTACCGCGCCTGTGCCGCACAGGACAATTCTTGCTGGGACGACGAATATCCCAGCGAAGACATTGCCCGCAGCGATATCGAGGGCGGTCTTTTGTACCTGTACGACGACTGCGGCTCTGCGACGCTTTTGGAATGGGATGATCTGGAGGAGCAGGATCTAGGCTTCATTCTTCCCGGCAAGCCCTGTGTGCTGTGCCGCATCTGCCTTGCGCCCGATCATCAGGGCCGGGGCGAAGGAAAGCTGCTGCTCGCGCAGGCAGAACAGCAGGCGCGCGAGCTGGGTTATGAAGTAATGCACCTGCTGGTGGACGTGGACAACCCCATCGCCCGCCGCCTGTACGATCGGGCCGGTTACCGCTGTGCAGGCCGTACGGAGCTGTACGACTGCGTGTTTGACGCAATGGAGAAAAAGCTGTAAAAAAGAGGACTCTTTTGAGTCCTCTTTTTTTATCCTTTCAGCACCCTGCACACCGCGCGGATGGCATTGGCCGTCTGATCATAACTGGTGATCACGCATGGCGCAAAGTCCGCCGGCTGCGCAGCCTGCGGCACATCCAGACATACAAAACACGTACGCGGATTCAGTCTGCACACCGTTCGCAAGTCCTCCAACAGTTCCCGTACCTCAACGCGGCTGGCAGCGGCAAACACCACCGCCGGGGCGTTCCTGATGCGGTTTTCCAGCGCATTCAGATCCGGCCTTTGTGCAAACTCGACTGCCTCGCCCTTACACAAACGTGCGGCCATGGGCGCGAAGCCATCCACCAGTTTGTCGCCCTCTTCCACGCCCAGCCGTGCGCGGGAAATGCGCGACAGAAACAGCGCGCCCTGCGGCAGGGGCAGCATATGAGCGTCGTCGCGCTGCACCTTCACACCCATGGCAGCCAGCGCTTGCGCGAAGGCTTCATGAGCGCTCCAGTCACGGCTGACCACGTCCTTTGCAGGGTACATATCGCCCAAAAGCAGCTTGAATGCAATGATCCTGCGCGCCGATTCATTCACGCGTTCCATCGATAGTTCGCCGGTTTCCACCGCTTTGAGCATTGCGCGGATGCATGGCGTCTGCACGTCCTCGCCGTCGGGGTCGGCATTGTCGCCGCCGTTGCCTGTGATCACCAGATCGCAGCCGGCCTCCGCCGCCATCACGCAGCCCTTGGGCGCGCCGTATACATCGGCGATGGACAGCATCTGCATGCCGTCGCTGATGATAAGCCCTTCAAAGCCCAGTTCACCGCGCGCCAGTTCCTGAATGACCGGCTTGGACAGGCTGGCCGGAATGCAGGCAGGGTCCAGTCCGGTGTAGCAGGTATGGTCGATCATGATGGAGCGCATACCCTCCTGCATCACCTGACGGAACGCCTGCACGGAGGTCTCCATGGCTTCCTCGCGTGGCGTATGCACCACAGAGGTGCCAAAATGCGTATCCACCGGGCTGTCGCCGCTGCCCGGAAAATGCTTGCCGCAATCGATCACGCCGGTATCACGCAGGCCGCGTGCAAAAGCGCCGCCAAACAGCGACGTTTTTTCCGCCGTTGACCCATAGCTGCGGCGGCCTGGAATATCGCCGATGCCAGAACCATCCGTATCCAGCACCGGGGCCAGATCGTAGGCGATACCCAATGCGCGCATTTCGTTACCCATGATATGCCCGGCCAGATACGCCAGATCCGGATCGCCCGTATCGCCCACCGCCGCCGCGCTGGAAAAAACCGTCGCGCCGTTTCGCAGCCGCGTTACGCTGCCGCCCTCCTGATCGATGGACAACAGCGCCTGCACGCCGCCGGTGTATGCGATGACCTCGTCCTGAATCTGCGTGTTGAGTTTGGCCAGCTGCGCGCGGTTGACGCAGTTTTTGCCAAACAGGATCACATTGCCCACGAAATTGTCCCGAAGGAAAGCGCGGGTTTTGTCGTCCATTTCGGTCACTTCAATACTGGCCATGACCATCTGGCCCACCTTCTGCGCCGTGGTCATATGCTTCAGAATTGCATCCGCCCGTTCATATGGAAGGTTCAGCATTTCCATCCCTCTTTTTTTGGTTTTGTGATTACCTGAAGGGTAACACGGCCATGCAGCCCTGTCAACAGCAAAAAGCACCCTGCCACATTGCAGAGTGCTTATGATTTACCTGTATTCGCCCACCAGCGACTGTTTGAGCCACCTTACGGGGTCCTCCTGTCCCAGCGCCCACATCATCTTGCACACGGCGGCTTCAGTGGTCATGTCGCGCCCATTGAGGATGTAGTCCTTCATCAGGCCGCGTCCTACCTCGTATACGGACAGATCCGCCTTTTCATACAGGCACTGGCTGACCACCAGCACGTAAATGCCGCTTTCGCCCAGCTCTTCCATGGCGCGCACAAGGTTGCGGCGGATATAGTGCAATCCGCCCAGGCCGAAAGCCTCGATCACCAGTCCGCGATAGCCTGCCTGCCGTACAAAGCGCAGCACATCGGGCGAGGTGCCGGGCACCAGCTTGAGCAGAAACACATGCGGATCGATGCCGTCGCGCAGGCGATATTCGTCTGCAGGCTGAGGTTGGGGCGATACGATGTGCAGGCCTTCCACGTCAAAAAAACCGGCGGCCCGCGCATTGACGCTTGAAAAGGCGTTCATGCTGCTGGTATGGGTCTTGACGCAGCGCACGCCAGAGATGAGCTGATCATGAAAGCACACATACACGCCGGGCGTGCCCTGCATGGCTGCGGTAAATGCACGCAGCAGATTGAGGCGGGCGTCCGTCAGTGGATGGCTGATGGGCAGCTGCGAGCCGGTTAAAATAACCGGCTTGCCAACGCCTGCCAGCATATAGGACAGCGCCGCAGCCGTATAGGCCATGGTATCGGTACCATGAGTAACCACCACGCCGTCGCAGTCTTTCAGCGCCTCGTCGATAGCACGCGCCAGCGCGCTCCATTCCTCCGGCTGCATGTTGCTGGAGTCCATCATAAACACGTCGCGTGCGCTGATCTCGCAGGGCAGCTTGTCCGCCACGCAGTCAACCAGATCCTGCGCATGCAGTGTGGGAGCCAGACCGTTTTCCGTAGGCGTACAGGCGATGGTGCCGCCTGTTGCCAGTAGCATCAGCTTTTTCATGCCATCCTCATCTTTCACCACTCAGGCGGTGTGTACAAAACAACCTTGCCCTGCCTGCGGGTCAGGTTCATATCGATCACGCGCTGGTTGCGGCTACCGCAAAAATCCAGCTCCAGCGAGCGCAGCGCCAGCACAAAGGGGCCGTCCACCAGCACGTCGGTCTCGTCCAGCAGGCGTTTGAGAGCCTCGTCGCTCTGTGCGCGCTCCTGCAGCTTTTCCAGCGTGCTGCCGGTATACGTCCACACGTTCAGCCCCTTCTGATGGGCGCGGTATGCAAGCTCGGCACAGGCCTGCGCCTGCTCAGCCGGTTCTCCGCCGGAAAGGGTGATGCCGCTCAGCAGCGGATTGCTGCTGAATTTTTTCTCCACGTCGTCCAGCGTCCACAGGGTGCCGCCTTCAAAGGGCTGGCTTTCGGGATTATGGCAGCCTTCGCAGTGATAGGGACAGCCCTGAGTAAAAATGGCCGTGCGGTACCCCGGGCCGTCTACGATGGATTCTTCAACCAGGCCAAACAGGCGGATGGTATCAGCCATCTGCATTTTCCTCCTTTGCAACGAGGATGGGCTCGCGGCCTTCCTCGCGCATCCATTTGCGCAGCTCGTGCTCAATGATGTTGGCAGCGATCACCGCGCCGTTTTCCAGCACAAGTCGCTCGCCCAGTTCGCGGGCGGCAACGCGGTATTTTTTGGTGGTAGTCAGGTCAACAAACGCTTTGGTCAGGCGGCTGACGCTGAGTTTGTCGCGCGGGATGGCCTTGGGGCCGATGCCCAGTTCCTGCACACGGCCGGCCCAGAAGGGCTGGTCGCCGCCGAAGGGAATGATGAGCGACGGCAAACCCGCCTGAATGCCTGCTGCTGTTGTGCCCGCGCCGCCGTGATGCACCACCGCGCTTACGTGGCGGAACAGCCAGTCGTGCGGCACAAAATCGGCCACGAAAACATCCTCACGTTCGGGGATCTTCACACCACCCCAGCCGGTGGACAGAATGGCGCGCACGCCGCTTTGCTCCACGGCGTCCAGCACCATGCCCAGCGTTTCGCCCATGTCGCCGCTGACCATGCTGCCGAACCCCACATAAATGGGCTTTTCACCGGCTTCAAGGAAGGCTTTCAGCGCAGGGGTGGGTTCATAGTCGCTGCAGCTGTTATCCAGCCAATAGCCCGTCATATGGATGTTTTCGCCCCATGTTGCCGGGCGCGGCATCACCAGCGGGCTCATCGCATACAAAACCGGAATGGTATGGCCGTTGAGCTGATAATCCGGGGTGGTTTTCAGCTTGCGGGGCGTCATGCCGTGCTTTTCGCGCCAGTCAGACAGGTAATATTTCTCCATGGCGCTCACCACCAGATGGCCCACCTGATAGGACGCCAGGTTCCATACCTTGCCCGCATGCTGGCCCGGAGCCGAGGTAATGGGCGTTTCGGGGTTTTTATCCATGGGGAAATAATGGGTCTGGATATAGGGAATGTGGTGCATTTCAGCCAGCGACTGAAACACCTGCCCGAAATAGGTGCCGATGATGGCGTCGCAGTCCTCGCAGGCAGCTTCAATATCGGTCAAAAACGGATCGATACAATCGATCAGCGAATCATGCACCTGTTTGAGGAAACCAACGCCGGTAGAACCGTTCATCAGGTTGCCCATCAGGTTTTTCACATCGCCGGCTACGGGCTTGAAACGGAAGCCCTCTTTGAGAACGGCGGCTTCAAAGTCGCTGAAAGCACAAATGGAGATGTCATGACCGCGCGCTTTCAGTTCGCGCCCCAAAACGATATAAGGGCGCACGTCACCCGTTGAGCCGATGCAGATCATCGTTATACGCACCGGGAAACGCCTCCTTTACAGCAGTTTCGAATGGTCTTTCACAGCAAAAGTATACCGCACAAGCAGCAGAAAAGCAATGAGGGGGCCATTGTTAAAACATTGACATTTGATTTGGATTCCATTACAATATGTATAGGACTCGGTATATAAAAATACCACAAAAACAAACAGGAGGTCTTTCCCATGAAATGCTTCGAACAGTCCCGCCGCGATTTCCTGCGCACTGCCGGTAAGGGCATGCTGGGTGCTGCCGCTCTGACCGCTGCTCCCTCTGTTTTCACCACAGCTCTGGCTGAGGGCGCTGAGGCTCCCGCCTGGCCGTGGACCTACCAGCCCCTGGATAAGGAAGAAGTGAAGGCCCGCGTTTTCGCCAACTTCTCCACCCACGGCGGCTGCTGCGCTGCTGTTGCTTCCGGCATTCTGGAGCTGCTGGCTGAGAAGTACGGCTATCCCTACAACCAGATCAACGGCCGCATGTTCGCCAACGGCGGCGGTGGCTATGGCCGTCGCAACCTGTGCGGCTCTCTGGGCGGCGCTTTCGCCATCCTGGGCCTGTTCCTGGAAGGCTCTGACAGCGGCAAGCTGCGCAACGAGATCTATGCCTGGTACGAGTCTGCTGCATTCCCCATCTACCAGCCCGAAGGCGTTGCCGAGCATCCCGTGCATTCCGTCGCCGGCAGCGAGCTGTGCAAGGACTCCGTAGGCAACTGGATGGCCGCTTCCGGCTTCGAGTTCGGCACTCCCGAGCGCGCTACCCGCTGCGCCTGCCTGTCTGCTGACGTGGCTGCCAAGACCATCGAGCTGCTCAACATTCACTTCGGCTACGAGGCCGCTCCCGTTGTGGAAGAGGCTGCCGAGGAACCCGCTCTGGCCGCTAACGAGTACATCGGCGTTGGCAAGGGCTTCGGCGGCGACATCAAGGTGAAGGTCACCATGGACGGCGACAAGATCGCCAAGATCGACGTGCTGGAGCATGGCGAGACCGCCGGCATCTGCGACGGCGCTTTCAACACCATCCCCGACGCTGTGATCGCTGCTCAGTCCACCGCTGTGGACGCCGTGTCCGGCGCTACCTTCTCCTCCAAGGGCCTGATCGAAGCCATCGACAACGCTCTGGCTCAGATCAAGAAGTAATTTCAGCTTATGCCGGGTCTGTGCAGTGCACAGACCTGGTTTTTTTGTACAAAAAAAGCGGAGCGCCGAAGCGTTCCGCTTTTGATTTGGTTTCCATTATGCCTTGGTGCCGCACTCAGGGCAGAACTTGGCGCCGGCTTCCAGCTTGGTGCCGCATTCAGCACAGAAGCGGGCAGCGTTCTGCTGTGCGCCGCACTCGGAGCAGAACTTTGCAGTCTGGGAAATGGCAGCGCCGCAGGCAGAGCAGGTCTTCTGCGCAACGGGGGCAGCAGCGGGCTGCGCCTGCTGCATCTGGGGCTGCATGGCGTTCATGCCGCCCATGCTCTGGGTGAACATCTGGCCCATCATGGCCGCAGCGCCCATGCCAACGCCCATGCCGGCCATGCCGGTGGAGTCGTTGTTGGCGGATTCACGCATGGCCTCGGCAGCCTGATACTGAGTGTAGCGGTTCAGATCGCCAAGCACGCCCATGGAGGTGCGCTTGTCCATCGCCTTCTCGACATCCTCGGGCAGGCTGATGTTTTCGATCACGAAGTTGCAAAGGGTCAGGCCCAGAGACTCAACCTTGGGATTGAGGGTCTGCATGGCATACTGGGCAAGCTCGCTGTAATTGGCAGCCAGATCCAGCGCGG
Organism: Clostridia bacterium; assembly: GCA_017517815.1. The sequence goes on from JAFWYA010000081.1 coordinate 16,289, forward strand.
GGATCTTGCTCTGGGCGATGGCGTCGCTCAGGCCGCTGACCACGATGGACTTGATCTGGCCTTCCACGCCGTCCACGGTAAACAGCGCGCTGGTGCCAAACACTTCCTTCATGAACACGGCGGGATCCTTCACCTTGAAGGAGTAGGAGCCGAACGCGCGGATGCGGATCATGCCGAACTCGGCGTCGCGCATCATGACAGGGTTGGCGGTGCCCCACTTGCAGTCGGTGAACTGGCGGGTGTTGACGAAGTAAACGTCGCTCTTGAAGGGAGAGTTGAAGCCAAACTTCCATGCCTTCAGCGCGGTGAGAATGGGCATGTTCTGCGTGGTCAGCTCATAGCGGCCAGGTGCAAACACGTCGGCCAGCTGGCCTTCGTTGACGAAAACGGCGCTCTGACTTTCGCGCACAGTCAGCTGCGCGCCCATCATGATTTCCTTGCCGTTCATGTCGTACTTGTGCACCATGGTGTTGCGGCTGTTGTCAGTCCATTCGATGACGTCAATCAACTGGCCGCGAACGATATCAAACAGTCCCATGTTAACGGTCTCCTTTCAACGCTCACAGAGCGGAAATATCACTGGCAAATGCTGCAAGTCCCGGCAGGCTGCGTACATCGGCAACGCGCATGCTCAGGCCCAGATAATGGTCGATCTGCTCGACGGTCTCCTGCACATATTCGTAGACAACGCTTTCGGTAAGCGCCTCCGGCTCTTCAGCGGGATAGCACAGCACGCGCACTTCCTGCGGAGAAACAACGGCTACGTGGATGCGCATGCGATCGTGAGATGTACCGAAGAAATTGCGCAGCGCCGTTTCCAGCCGTTCGCTGCCGTAGTGCCAGCGTTCGCCAAAGAAACGGTCGTCCTGCTGCATCTCCAGCCGGGCCAACACGCAGGGGACGCTAAGCTTTTCACAGCAGCGGTAAAGGCGCAGCTGACGGGCCATGTCGTTTTGGCTGACCAGACCGCCGATCACCTTTTTGATCCAGCGCTCACGCTGCTCGGCCATGCGGGAATTCTCATCGTAGTCATCATTGGTGTCATCAGCGCGAAGCCGGGACAAAACACCCGAAAGCTCGTGCAGAATCACCTGCTGCTGCTGAGCATCCTCGCCGATCTGGAAAAGCGGGATATTGGGAAAATGCTCGTCAAGGTAGGTCAGAAACCCCTGCAGCTGCGGGTTTTCATCAACCGCGATCGCGTCGAGATGGTGACGGTGGATGCAGTCTACAGCCTCTTCCATGCTGCAGCGAACGCGCGGCGGTTTGAAGCCCATGGCCTCCCAGCCCTGCATTGCTGAAATCATGTCCTTCACATTCTGGGCATCTGTGACGATCAACAGCCTGTACACTCAGTTACCTCCATGTCGTAAGGTCAGAAAGATACAGTATTATTATACAATGTCACCAGTTAAATTTCAATGGTTGGTGCAATTTGCAAATAGAAACTTCTTTCCAGTTCTTACAGCTGCATCCAGCCCTGCTGCCACACCAGCTGTGATAGTCCATGGAAGCGGCGCAGCTTATGCAGCGCATCCTCCACATCCCAAAGCATACGGTTTGTCACGCGTACATCCTTCTCAGGCCAGAAGCGCTGCACCACCAGCGCATCTGCGCGGCGGTCGCATACCGGCTCAATGCGGCCGATGAATCCTTCGCCCCACACAACAGGCAGCACATAATAGCCGTAATGCCGCTGCTCTTCGGGCGTATAGATCTCCCATTTATAGCTGAAATCAAACAGTGCGGCGATCAGCTTGCGGTCCCACAGCATGCAGTCCAGCGGCGGCAGCAGCCGTGCCTTTTTATCCGCCGTGATAGGCTGCAGGCATTTATAAAGCGCTTCTAAATCCTCCACCTGCACAAACAGGGGACGCGTGATGCCCTCCACCTGCACAGGGGTGATCACATTCAGCTGTACCAGATCGGCAAATACCTCGTCGCGCGCCTGCGCATTGAGCCCTTCAATACCCAGCCACGCGTCGCTGGGCGCATTCCACAGCATGCCCACCGCACCGATGCGTCGCATCACCTGCCACATCTGCCGCTGATGATCATTTGCAAAGGGTGACGGTGCGCTCAGCAATTCTGCCGGCAGGCAGTCAGATGCCAGCGCATAGCTTTTGACGGTTCCGGTTTTGTGATGCACCACCAAATCACCGCGAAAATACAGCGTTTCCAGCGCCACACGGCCCAGAGAAGAGGCGTTCCAGGTCCAGTCTACCTTCTGCTTCATATCCAGGTCTTTGGCGCTTAAATGGCCTTTTTCGTGCACCAGCGCCAGCACTTCATCAGCAATGGGATCCACCGCCTCGCGCGAGCGCGTCTGATGACGGAATCCCTCGCGGATAAAGCCCAGATGCGGCCAGTCGTCCACGCTCATGATGCACATGTTCTTGTCAAAGAAGTCAATGAGCTCGCGCTTTTCATACAGCAGACTTGCGAGCATTTCGCGCGTGAATCCCTTTACGCGGCACAACAACGCCAGCTCGTGGCTGCGTCCGCACACGTCGATGGGGTCAAACTGCACGCATCCAGCCTGACGCACATAATCCACCACGCCGTCCTCGCCCTCAAACTGTGTTGAACCCAGCAACCCGTTTTTATACAGCAAAAAGCGGCAGGCCTGCTCTTTGGTGATCTTCAGCATTTCTCTTCCCCCATCTGAATGGATGGTTTCATCATAACACCTGTAACAAATATGCGTCAACGCATTTTTCGACATTAGGAAATGAGATTTGCATTCCACCGTCTTGTTTGTTATAATGATACATACACATCAAATAAACGAGGAGAGGCAAATGTTCAACATCGGCTTTTCCGAGCTGCTTCTGATCCTGCTGGTAGCCTTTGTCTTCGTAGGCCCCAAAGACCTGCCCAAGGTTGCGCGAGCGCTTGGGCGAGGCGTCAGATGGGTCAAGCAGTTCATCAAAGACGTTCAGGACGAAACCGGTTTGGGCGAGGCTGTAAACGAATTCAAAAAAACCTCGCGCGAGCTGGAACAAACCTTCCGCAGCGCCGATCCCACGGCTGAATTAAAGCAGGCGCAAAAGGAGATCGAAACGGCTGTAGAGGATACTGTCAAAACGGCGCAGGATGCGCTCAGCCTGAAAGAAACCAAATAATGAGGAGGACATATATATGCGACTGGGTATTATGGAAATTCTGCTGATTCTGGTGATCGCGCTGGTGGTTTTCGGCGGCGGCAAGCTGTCCGGCGTTGGCAAGGCACTGGGCCAGAGCATTCGTGAATTCAAGAAGGAAGTTGGCTCTGATAAGGAAAAGGCTGCTGAAGACAGCGAGGAAAAGAAGGACGCATGAGCACCGAAAAAAAGCAGGCAGTCATGGAACATGTGCTGGCGCTGCGACGTGTGATCATCATATCAATCGCGGCGGTAGCCGTTCTGTTTCTGCTGCTGTTCTATCTGGCGTGTGATCCGCTGGTGGATTTTGTGCTGCGGCCTGTGCGCATGCGCGGCATCGACATGATTTCGATGGCGGTCAGCGAAGCGCTGATGACGCAGTTCAAGGTTTGTTTGATCGCAGCCGTTGTGGCGGCAATGCCCGTCATCATCTGGCAGATCTGGAGCTTCATTTCTCCTGCCCTGTATCCGCACGAAAAGAAGCTGTTTGCCGCACTGTTTTTCGTGGCGCTGCTGCTGTTTCTCACAGGTGTGGCGTTCTGCTATGTGTATGTTTTCCCGCTGGCGATTGACCTGTTCTGGGCTGCCAGCGACACCGTTGCCACCGCTATGTGGTCGGTGAAGGAATACATTAGTTTTGTGCTCAGCTTCGTGCTGCCCTTCGGTTTGATGTTTGAACTGCCGGTGGTCATCTACATGCTGGCGCGCCGCGGCAAGGTGGATTACAAAAAGCTGTCCTCGTTGCGCAAGTATGTTGTTCTCATCATTGCGGTGGTCGCTGCCGTACTCACTCCGCCGGACGTGGTATCGCAGTGCATGCTTGGCTTGCCCATGTACATTCTCTATGAGGTATCCGCGCAGCTGTCGCGCTTTGTGAAACCGCCGGTAACACAGGAATAATTCTTTTAGACCGCACTCGCTGGCTGCGGTCTTTTTGATTGCAAAAAACAGCCCCTGCGCTCTTTTCAGAGCACAGGGGCTGTTTGCATGGAGCAAAGCTCCTTAGAAGTTTTCGGTAAGGCTGATATCGCGGTAGCGCTTCATACCGGTACCGGCGGGGATCAGCTTGCCCAGGATGACGTTCTCCTTCAGGCCCAGCAGCGGATCGATCTTGCCCTTGATGGCAGCATCGGTGAGCACGCGGGTGGTTTCCTGGAAGGACGCAGCGGACAGGAAGCTTTCCGTGGCCAGAGAGGCCTTGGTGATGCCCAGCAGCACGCGCTTGGCGATGGCGGGACGGCCGCCGGCCATAATGGTCGAGCGGTTGGCTTCCTCGAAGCGGTAGATATCGACCAGAGAGCCGGGCAGCAGGTTGGTATCGCCGTTGTCTTCGATACGCACCTTGCGCAGCATCTGCTTGACGATGATCTCGATATGCTTATCGCTGATGTTAACGCCCTGCTGACGGTAAACGCTGAGAACCTCGCGCAGCAGGTAGTCCTGCACGGCCTTCACGCCGAGGATGCGCAGCAGGTCATGCGGGTTGATGGAACCGGCGATCAGTTCGTCGCCAGCCTCCACATGCTGACCATCGGTCACCTTCAGACGGCTGCCATAGTTGATCTGGTAGGTCTTGGTCTCGGAGGGATCTTCCTCGTTGACAACGGTGACCTCGCGCTTCTTCTTGTTCTCGCCCAGGCTTACGCGGCCGCTGATCTCGGTGAGGATGGCGTCGCGCTTGGGTTTGCGGGCCTCAAACAGTTCCTCAACGCGGGGAAGACCCTGCGTGATATCGTCGCCGCCTGCAATACCGCCGGTATGGAAGGTACGCATGGTCAGCTGCGTGCCGGGCTCGCCGATAGCCTGTGCGGCGATGATGCCGACGGCCTCGCCGACGTCCACACTGCCGCCGGTGGCAAGGTTGGAACCGTAGCAGCGGGCGCAAACGCCGGTTTCATTGCGGCAGGTAAGCACGCTGCGAACCTGAGCCTTCTTGATGCCGGCCTTGGCGATCTGCTTGGCCTTATCGTTGCTGATGGTTTCGTTGAGAGCGACGATGATCTCGCCGGTCTCGGGATGGATGATATCCTCAGCGGCAACACGGCCGATGAGACGGTCTTCTAGGCTTTCGATGACCTGGTTGCCGATGGTGATCTCCTGCACGGTGATGCCGCGCACCTTTTCGCCGCGCTCGGCAAAGCAGTCCACTTCGCGCACGATGACTTCCTGAGAAACGTCCACCAGACGGCGGGTCAGGTAACCAGAGTCAGCGGTACGAAGAGCGGTATCAGCCAGAGACTTACGGGAACCGTGAGAGGACAGGAAGAACTCCAGCACCTTCAGGCCTTCGCGGAAGTTTGCGCGAATGGGCAGCTCGAGGGCCTTACCGGAAGGAGAGGCCATCAGGCCGCGCATGCCGGCCAGCTGAGAGACCTGCGCCGCGCTACCACGAGCGCCGGAGTCGGTCATCATGCGGATGGGGTTGAACTTGTCCAGACCCGGCAGAATACGGTTGCGCAGGTTGGCGGTGGTGCTGTTCCAGATGTCAACCACCTTGGTGTAGCGCTCGTCTTCGGAGAGCATACCCATGCGGTACAGGCTGTTGATCTCGGCGACCTGCGCATCGGCAGCAGCCAGGATCTCGGGCTTTTCAACAGGCACCTTGATGTCGCTGACGGAAACCGTGACAGCGCCGCGGGTGGAATACTTGAAGCCCAGCGCTTTGATGTTGTCCAGCACCTGAGCGGTGTCGTGGATGCCGTGCTTGAGGTACACTTCATCGACGATCTTGCCCAGTTCCTTCTTGCCGCACAGCTTGTCGATTTCCAGCGGGAACATCTCTTCCAGGCAGGTACGCGGCTTGCGGCCGATATCCTGCGGGATGACCTCGTTGAAGATCAGCAGGCCCAGCGTGCAGTCAATGATCTTTCTGCCCTTTTCGCCATTGAATTCGCGCTCAACGCGAACCTTGATGGGGGCCTGCAGGCTCAGTTCGCCCAGCTGATAGGCCATCATGGCCTCGTCGGGGCTGGTGAACACGCGGCCGGCGCCCTTGGCGTCGGGGTTGTCGATGGTCAGATAATAGCAGCCGATAACCATGTCCTGAGAGGGGGACATGACGGGCTTACCATCCTGAGGCTTCAGGATGTTGTTGTGCGCCAGCATCAGGAAGCGGGCTTCAGCCTGGGCTTCCATGGTCAGCGGCACGTGGATAGCCATCTGGTCACCGTCAAAGTCAGCGTTGTACGCGGTACAAACCAGCGGATGCAGCTTGAGGGCCTTGCCTTCAACCAGCATGGGCTCGAAGGCCTGAATGCCCAGACGGTGCAGCGTGGGAGCACGGTTCAACAGCACCGGATGCTCCTTGATGACTTCTTCCAGAATGTCCCAAACCTCGGGACGGCCCTTTTCGACCATGCGCTTGGCGTTCTTGCCGTGGTGCGCCTTCTTGAGGGTCACCAGACGTTCGATGACGAAGGGCTTGAACAGCTCCAGCGCCATTTCCTTGGGCAGACCGCACTGGTAGAGCTTCAGCTCGGGGCCGACGACGATAACAGAACGGCCGGAGTAGTCAACGCGCTTACCCAGCAGGTTCTGACGGAAACGGCCCTGCTTGCCGCGCAGGAAGTCGCTGAGGGATTTGAGGGCACGGTTGCCGGGGCCCGTGACGGGGCGGCCGCGGCGGCCGTTGTCGATGAGAGCGTCCACCGCTTCCTGCAGCATGCGCTTTTCGTTGCGCACGATGATATCAGGCGCGCCCAGCTCCAGCAGTCTCTTCAGACGGTTGTTGCGGTTGATGACGCGGCGGTAGAGGTCGTTGAGGTCGGAGGTGGCGAAACGGCCGCCGTCCAGCTGCACCATGGGGCGCAGGTCCGGGGGCATAACAGGCACCACGTCCAGAATCATCCACTCGGGCTTGTTGTTGCTCATGCGGAAGGCCTCGACCACTTCAAGGCGCTTCACGGCGCGGGCGCGCTTCTGGCCTTCGGTATCGCGGTCGCGTTCCTTCTCGGCCAGGGCGGCGATCTCAGCCTTCAGCTTCTGGCTGATGGCGTCCAGATCCAGCTCCATGAGCATTTCCTTCACAGCCTCGGCGCCCATGCCGGCGCGGAAGCTGCCAACGCCGCACTTGCTTTCCACCTCGCGGTACTTCGCGTCGGTGATCAGCTCGTGCTTCTTCAGGCCGGTCACGGCGGGGTCGCCGGGATCCAGCACGATGAAGTTGGCAAAGTACAGCACCTTTTCAAGGGTGCGGGGGCTGATGTCCAGCAGCATGCCCATGCGGCTGGGGATGCCCTTGAAGTACCAGATATGGCTTACAGGGGCAGCCAGCTGAATGTGGCCCATGCGCTCGCGGCGCACCTTGGAACGGGTCACCTGCACGCCGCACTTGTCGCAGATCTTGTTCTTGTCCTTGAACTTGATGCGCTTGTACTTGCCGCAGTTGCACTCCCAGTCCTTGGTAGGTCCGAAGATGCGCTCGCAATACAGACCGTCGCGCTCAGGCTTGAGCGTGCGGTAGTTGATGGTTTCGGGCTTGGTAACTTCACCGTAGCTCCACTCGAGGATCTGCTCGGTCGAGGCCATGCCGATCTGGATGGAATCAAGGTTTGTCAGGTCAAACAAAATACGGCACTCCCTTTCGGTCTATGAGGCAGGATCGGCTTACTCTTCATCCTCGGGCATCGCGTCAAGATCGATCGCGCCCAGGTCGTCGCCCAGATCCATATCAAAATCATCCAAATCATCGTCAAGGCTGAAGTCAACATCCATATCCTCGTCGGCCAGTTCGACCACGGGCTCTTCATGCTGCTCTTCTTCCTCTTCCTCGAAGCGTCCGGAGGGCGTGGAATCCATCTCCAGATCGTCGTCATCCAGCTCGCGGATGATGATCTCGTTCTTCTCGGCATCCAGCACGCGGATATCCAGCGCCAGAGACTTGAGTTCCTTGATGAGCACCTTGAAGCTCTCGGGCACGCCCGGAGCGGGGATGTTGGTGCCCTTGACGATGGCCTCGTAGGTCTTGACGCGGCCCACGATATCGTCGGACTTCACAGTGAGGATCTCCTGCAGGGTGTTGGCTGCGCCGTAAGCTTCCAGCGCCCAGACTTCCATCTCGCCGAAACGCTGGCCGCCGAACTGGGCCTTGCCGCCCAGAGGCTGCTGCGTGACAAGGCTGTAGGGGCCCACAGAGCGGGCGTGCATCTTGTCGTCGACAAGGTGGTGCAGCTTCAGGAAGTACATGTAACCAACGGTGACAGGGTTTTCAAAGGGCTCGCCGGTACGGCCGTCGTACAGGACGGTCTTGCCGCTGGGATCCTTGCCGGCCATTTCGAGGCACTTGGCAATGTCGTCCATGGTGGCGCCGTCAAACACGGGGGTGGCGATGTGCCAGCCCAAAGTCTTGGCAGCCATACCGAGGTGGACTTCCAGCACCTGACCGATGTTCATACGGCTGGGAACGCCCAGAGGATTCAGCACGATCTGCAGCGGCGTACCATCGGGCAGGAAGGGCATATCCTCTTCGCGCAGAATGCGGGAAACAACACCCTTGTTGCCGTGGCGGCCGGCCATCTTGTCGCCCACGCTGATCTTACGCTTCTGGGCGATGTAGACGCGCACCATCATGTTGACGCCGGGGGACAGCTCGTCCTTGTTCTCGCGGGTGAAGATCTTGACGTCGACAACGATGCCGCCCTCGCCGTGAGGCACACGCAGGGAGGTGTCACGCACCTCGCGGGCCTTTTCACCGAAGATGGCGCGCAGCAGGCGCTC
>JAFWYA010000082.1 GCA_017517815.1 Clostridia bacterium
GACGTAGCAAAATCACTTCAAAAAGATTATCATATAATCCTGCCTATACTGGATGGTCACGCAGAAAGTGATAAATCTTTTACAACCATAGAAGATAATGCTGCTGAAATCATCGCTTTTATTGATGCACATTTTGGAGGTTCTGTTTTTTTAATTGGTGGTTTATCCTTGGGTGGGCAGATTTTACTGGAGATTTTGTCGCAACGCAACGATGTTTGTAATTATGCCATCATTGAAAGTGCACTGGTTATACCCTCAAAACTAACACATTCTATGATTGAGCCTGCATTTGGAAGTAGTTTTGGATTAATACAGTATAAATGGTTCTCTAAATTACAATTCAAGTCACTTAAAATAAAATCCGATTTATTTGACTGTTATTTTAGAGATACTTGTGCCATATCTAAGAAAGATATGATTGCTTTTTTACAGGCAAATTCGTTATATTCCTTAAAGGAATCCATAAAGAACTGTAGCGCAAAGGTTTATATTTTTGTTGGCGGAAAAGAAAATAAAGCAATGCAAAAATCTGCTAGAATAATTCATCAAGCATTGCAAGAGAGTGTATTGCAAGTTTTTCCTAAGTTATATCACGGCGAGTTTTCCATAAACCATGGCAATGATTATTCAAATAAAATCAGAGAGATAACTGCAGAATAATATATTCCAATTTGATAAACGGATCAGCATAGTTTCAGTCCCGAACAATTCAAGAAAAAAGCACTTGCGAAAGAAAGTGCTTTTTTCTTGATGCGAGTGAAGTGTACCTTCGGCACGTGAAGAGCGCTGCGCGCGTGAAGACGCTGCGCTGGTGAGGTTTTGCTGCGCAAAGATTTAGTCAGCGCGCTTCACCGAAGGCACACTTCGCTTCATGTTTCGCGAAGCGAAACCCTTCACTGGCGGCGCAGCCGCCGCTTCACCCGCCGCGCAGGCGGCATACATCACGCCATCTGATAAGCACTTTCCATCCGGAAAGTGCTTTTTTTGAAAAAACATGTCCCCGATTTAACAAAATCATCACTTTTGGGGTTGGAGAAACCGGCCTGTGTGGTATATAATAGGGGTATCATATAAAGGAGGCATCCGACATGGCTGCTCAATCGATCCGGTATACATATGAACAACTCAACACCTTCTGCATGGACGCTTTCAAGACCTTTGGCTTCAACGAGAGCGAAGCCCGCATCATCACCGACGTTCTGCTGCTGTCTGACCTGTACGGCATTGAAAGCCACGGCATGCAGCGCCTGGTGCGCTATCACAAGGGCATCGAAAAGGGCCTGATCAAGATCGACGCCAAGCCCGAAATCGTTCACGAGACCCCCGTGTCCGCCGTCATCGACGCTCATGACTCCATGGGTCAGCTGGTCAGCCATCAGGCCATGGAACTGGCCATCGAAAAGGCCAAGAAGACCGGCATGGCCATCGTGTCCGTGCGTAACTCCAACCACTTCGGCATCGCCGGCTACTATGCCAAGATGGCCTGCGACCAGGGCCTGATGGGCATGGCCATGACCAACAGCGAAGCCATCATGGTGCCCACCTTCGCCCGCATGGCGATGATCGGCTCCAACCCCATCGCGCTGGCTCTGCCTGCCGATCCCTATCCCTTCTTCTTCGACGCCTCCACCACCGTGGTCACCCGCGGCAAGCTGGAAGTGTACAACAAGATGGGCAAGCCCCTGCCTGAAGGCTGGGCCCTCAACAAGGACGGCCATCCCTCCTCTGACGCCAAGGACGTTCTGGCCAACATCGTTGCCAAGAACGGCGGCGGCATCATGCCTCTGGGCGGCAGCACCGAAACGCTGGGCAGCCACAAGGGCTACGGCTACGGCATGATGTGCGAAATCTTCTGCTCCATCCTGTCTCAGGGCACTCCCTCCAGCCACGTCAACGTTGGCAACAAGTCCGGCACCTGCCACGGCTTCATGGCGGTGGATCCCAGCGTGTTCGGCGACGCCGAGGCCATCAAGGCCCACTTCTCCGCCTACCTGCAGGAGCTGCGCGACACGCCCAAGGCCGACGGCGCTACCCGCATCTACACCCACGGCGAGAAGGAAGTTGCCGCTTATGCCGACCGCATGGCCAACGGCATCGACGTCAACATCAACACCGTTGCGGAAATGATCGACATGGCCAAGTACCTGGGCATGGATGCTGAAAAGTATCTGGGCAAGGTGGACGTGGCCGGTCTGGAATCCAGCTACAAGTAATGCCTGATTTTTTGCAGGAACACATACTGAAGGAGGTTCCCCGTCATGGACGTTAAAGCCGAAGCCCTGAAAAAGCACTATGAGTGGAACGGCAAAATCGAAGTCGTTTCCCGTACCCCCGTTACCTGCTCTGAAGAGCTGTCCCTGGCCTACACCCCCGGCGTTGCCGAGCCCTGCCTGGTGATCAAGGACGACTACAACAAGTCCTGGGATCTGACCCGCCGCAGCAACATGGTGGCCGTGATCACCGACGGCACCGCCGTGCTGGGCCTGGGCGATATCGGCCCCGAGGCCGGCATGCCCGTTATGGAAGGCAAGTGCTGCCTGTTCAAGGAGTTTGCCGACGTTGACGCCTTCCCCCTGTGCGTGCGCAGCAAGGACGTTGACGAGATCGTGCGTACCGTGTACCTGATCTCCGGCAGCTTCGGCGGCATCAACCTGGAGGACATCGGCGCGCCCCGCTGCTTTGAAATCGAGCGCCGCCTGAAGGAGATCTGCGACATTCCCGTTTTCCATGATGACCAGCACGGCACCGCCATCGTTGTGGCCGCCGCCATGATCAACGCCCTGCGCGTGGTGAACAAGAAGATCGATGAGATCAAGGTCGTCATCAACGGCGCTGGCGCTGCCGGCATCTCCATCGGCAAGCATCTTATGAACCTGGGCGTGAAGAACCTGACCATGGTGGACCGCTTCGGCATCATCTGCGAAGGCATGGAAGGCCTCAACCCCGCTCACGAAGCCATCAGCAAGGTCACCAACCGCGAGCACCTCATGGGCACCCTGGCTGACGCCATGAAGGGCGCCGACGTGTTCATCGGCGTGTCCGCCCCCGGCGTTGTCACCCCCGAAATGGTGGCCACCATGGCTCCCGGCGCCTGCGTGTTCCCCATGGCCAACCCCGTGCCTGAAATCTTCCCCGACAAGGCCAAGGAAGGCGGCGCTGCCGTCGTAGGCACCGGCCGCAGCGACTATCCCAACCAGATCAACAACGTGCTGGCGTTCCCGGGTATCTTCCGCGGCGCGCTGGACGTTCGCGCCTCTGACATCAACGAGGAAATGAAGATGGCCGCTTCCCGCGCCATCGCTTCCCTGGTCAGCGACGAGGAGCTGTCTGCCGACTACATCATGCCCAAGGCCTTCGACAAGCGCGTTGGCCCCGCTGTGGCGGCTGCCGTTGCGCAGGCTGCCCGCGATACCGGCGTGGCCCGTCTGTAAGGAATGCTTTTTCTGCCTCCCGCGGTTTTGGCTGCGGGAGGTTTTTGTTGTCTGAATGACAAGTTTGTTAGTGTTGACTAACAGATGCAAAAGATGGTATATATATCCTCGTCCTGTGAGGGAGTAGCAAGCGTGCCAAACGGCGCGCAGCAAGTCAACATACTGGCCCAAAGGCCTGGCTTGCTTTAATATGCGAGACTCATGTGCAGCTTTTTTGGCTATGCATGCAGTCTGCCCGTTCGCACATTCACCCCGGGCGCAGCCAAAGATGCTGTGCCCGGGGTTTTTCATCAACATACAGGGGGAAAAGAACAATGGCGTGGGATTTGAGGTTTTTTGTCAACAGCATTCTTTTGGGCGTGGGTTTGGCGATGGATGCGTTTTCGGTGTCGCTGGCCAACGGTCTCAACGAGCCCGGCATGAAAAAGGGCCGCATGAGCGCCATGGCGGGCACGTTTGCGTTTTTCCAGTTCCTGATGCCCATGATCGGCTGGGTGTGCGTGCACACCATCGTCAATACCTTCGCCGCGTTTGAAACTTTCATCCCGTGGATCGCGCTGCTGCTGCTTGGCTACATCGGCGGCAAGATGCTGTGGGAGGGCCTGCACGAGCAGGGCGGCGAGCAGGATCACTGCCCGGTGGGCCTGATGGGCCTGGCGGTGCAGGGCGTGGCCACCTCCATCGACGCGCTGTCGGTGGGCTTCACCATTGCCGACTACGGCGCGCTGATGGCGCTGGTGTGCTGCCTGCTTATCGCGGTGGTCACCTTCTTCATCTGCATGGGCGGACTGATGCTGGGCAAGAAGTTCGGCACCAAACTGGCCGGCAAGGCGTCCATCCTGGGCGGCGTGATCCTGATCGTGATCGGGCTGGAGATTTTTATTACCAATGTGTTCTGAGCAAAAAGGCTCCCCTGCAGTGAGGGGGATGGAAAGGATAGAGTTATCCTTCACATTGCACCAAAGAAATACCGAAACAGCAAGCCCGCCAAGGCTAGCTGTTTCTTGTTCTGCGTGATAGAATGAAAGCGATAAACTTGAATTTGCAGGTGTAATACTTATGATGTACAATGCCAAAGAATTAAAGCTAAATGTTCAGAATATGCAGTTTGATTATATTACATTCGGCAACGGAAAGAAGCCATTAGTTATGATACAGGGGCTTAATACACGCAGAATAAAAGGTGCTGGGCTGTCCCTTGCTTATATGTACCGCATTTTTGCAAAGGATTACAAAGTTTATCTGTTTGACAGAAGACCGGTTGTTCAAGAAGGTATTACTGTAAGAGATATGGCTTTGGATATTGCAATGGCCATGGATATATTAGACATCAAACATGCTGATGCATTTGGTGTATCGCAAGGAGGAATGATTGCACAATATCTTGCAATCGACAGACCTGATTTGGTAAGGAAACTGGTTCTTGCTGTGACACTTTCCCAAAATAATGATACGGTAGAGAAGGTTGTCAATAACTGGATTGAAATGGCGGAACTGGGAGCCATGAAAGAGCTTGTTGCAGATATGGCTAAAAAAATGTATTCTGATGCCTATGTAAAAAGGTATCGTCCGTTTATACCGCTGCTGACGATTCTGCAAAAGCCAAAGAATGTGAGACGATTTGTTATACTGGCTAAAGCCTGCCTTACTTGCAATACGCACGAAGTTTTGGATGAAATCAAATGCCCCGTGCTTGTCTTGGGCGGCAGGCAGGATAAAGTTGTTACGGGCAGCGCTTCCGAGGAGATCGCAGCGAAACTCGGATGTAAAATACATATGTATGATAGCTTAGGACACGCTGCGTATGAAGAGGCGAAGGACTTTAATCAAATTGTATATGACTTTTTAATTGGATAGACAATTTTCAACTTGTCGAACTGTTAGATAAACTTGAATTTGGCGCAGAGGAGTAACTATGATGAAAAACATCAATATTGGCCGCCTTATTAGTTTTATAGGAACATTGATTTTATCTGTAGGACTGATTTGCAATGGATTTGAGCTCATATCAATTACGGCATTTCGTATCATTGTCCTTGCTGGCATAATTGTGCATGTAATTGCACTTGTTTGCGCTCTTAAGAAAAACGAATTTTAACCATGCAAATTCCAATTTGTTGAGCAAACCAAAGCAGATTTTCTCCCTCTTAGGAGGGCGCAATTATACGCACCGTTTCGGTGCATTGCGTTTGTACACCCACATAAGCAAAGGAGCATCCGAGCGTCGGATGCTCCTTTGCTGGTTGCTGGATAAACGGTTCCTTCAGAACCCTCCCCTGCAGAGGGAGCCTTTTTTCGTTTGCAAATCGCCTGCTTTATGCTATGATAAACAAAACACGAAAAACCACACAGGAGGCCTTCGCCATGAAAAAGCCCGGCTTCAACCCCTATCTGCCTTCGTGGGAGTACATTCCCGACGGCGAACCCTATGTGTTCGGCGACCGGGTGTATGTGTACGGCTCGCATGATTTCTTCAACGGCTATGTGTTCTGCATGGGCGATTATGTGTGCTGGTCTGCGCCCGTGAACGACCTGACCGACTGGCGGTATGAGGGCGTCATCTACCCGCGCAACGCCGATCCCATGAACGCCGACGGTGAGATGTGCCTGTATGCGCCGGACGTGACCGTGGGCTCGGACGGGCGGTATTACCTGTACTATGTGCTGGATCATCTGGACATCGTGTCGGTGGCGGTGTGCGACGAACCGGCGGGACGCTACCAGTTCTACGGGTATGTGCATCATGCTGATGGCACGTATCTGGGCCGGGCGCAGGGCGACGAGCCGCAGTTCGACCCCGGCGTGATCACCGAGGGCGATGTCACGTGGCTGTATACGGGCTTCTGCCCGCATGGCGGAAAAGACCGCCACGGCGCGATGGTCACGAAGCTGGCGGCGGATATGCTCACCGTGCTGGAGGGGCCGCAGTTTGTGGTGCCCGGCGTGGAATATGCAAAGGGCACGATGTATGAGCAGCACCCCTTCTTTGAAGCGCCTTCCATCCGTAAGGTGGGCGAAAAGTATTACTTTGTGTACTCCTCGGTGGTCATGCACGAGCTGTGCTATGCCGTCAGCGACCGGCCCGACGGCGGCTTTGTGTTCGGCGGCGTGATCGTCAGCAACTGCGACCTGTTCCCCGGCAGGCCCCAGCTGCCCATGGCGCTGGGCGGCAACAACCATGGCAGCATCATCGAAATTGCCGGGCAGTGGTATGTGATCTATCACCGGCAGACCAACAACACCTGGTTCAGCCGTCAGGGCTGCGCCGAGCCCATCGCCATCCTGCCCGACGGCAGCATTCCGCAGGTGGAGATCACATCCTGCGGTTTAAACGGCGGGCCGCTGCCGGCAAAGGGCGAGTACCCGGCGTATATCGCCTGCCATCTGTACGATGCAAAGCGCGATAGGATCAGCAACGCCCCGGGCGCGGCGTACATCACGCAGGAAGGGCGCGACGGCGACGAGATCCCCGGCTATATCGCCAACCTGCATGATACAGTCGTTGCGGGCTTCAAATATTTTGATTTTGAAGATGTTCAGCGCATCACCCTCAAGCTGCGCGGCTACGGCACCGGCGGACGCATCCATGTGCGCCTGAGCCCGGACGGCGAAAACCTGGCCACGATGGAGCTGCACAACACCAACCTGTGGGCGGAGTACAGTGCGCCCGTCAGCATTCCAAACGGAAAGCAGGCGCTGTACCTGGCCTATGAAGGCGGCGGCAGCGCCATGCTGGGATTTATCTGTTTTGCCTGAACTCCGTTTTGACGGAGGCCAGCTGCGCACGGAACTGGTTGGGCGGCATGCCGCACTGTGACAAAAACGCGCGGTGGAAGGTGCGGGGGTTTGCATAGCCGCATTCCTCGGCCACCTGCGCCACGGAATACTGCGGCTCGCCCAGCAGACGGCAGGCCTGGTCGATGCGAAGGGTGTTGATGTACTGGCGGAAGTTGATGCGCAGCTTCTGCGAAAAGATGTGCGACAGGTGGATGCGGCTCACGCCCAGCGCCTGCGCGGTGCTTTCCAGCGAGATATCCTCGGTAAAATGCTCGGATATATAATGAAGCACCCGGTAACTCAGCCCGCTTTCCATGTGGCTGCCCGTGCCCTGAAGCGTAAGCGTGGGCAGCACATGCGCCAGAAACACATGCAGGTAGGCCGTTGTCAGCCCCTCATCCTCGCGCGGCTGCGACAGCTGGCCGATGGTCCACATCAGCTCTTTGTTATTTACGTCCAGCCTGCCGAACGGGCAGGCGGGAAACGACGTGCGGAACACCCGCGTGAACTGGCTGATGGTTTCCGGCAGGAAGATCAGCGTAAGCCCCTGCGCGTCGGGCGACACCTCGTCGTAGCTGTGCGCGATGACCGGAAAGATCACCGCCGTTTCGCCCGGACCCAGCGTGCGGCTGAGGCCGTCCACCGTCATGCGCACACTGCCGTGTGTGATGTACACCATTTCCACCGGGTCGTGCACATGGGTGGGAAACGGATGGTCGCAGATGAAACCGGCAAACAGGTTTTCGCTGCGTTTTTCGTAAAACAGTCCGCTCATGGGCTGGTGAGCTCCCTTCGGAAAAACATTTTCTACATTGTACCCTGAAAAATGTCCCAAGTAAAGATGAAAAGGATATTTTTGTCCTATTATATGTGGAAAAGGGTATTGTACGAATGTTTCATAAGGCATATAATAGAATATAAGTTATGGGAGAGAAATTCCCAAAAAGTCAATAAGAAGGAGTGGATACCATGCGTAAACTGTTGGCAGCAATCCTGGCCCTGACGATGCTTTTGTCCATGACGAGCTTCGCTATGGCGGAGGAACCCATCACCGTTACCATGTTCGTCGGTGAACCCGGCGATCAGCCCACTGAAGACAACAAGATGTACAAACTCATCGAAGAAGAGTTTGGCGTCAAGTTCGAAATCGAATTCCTGGCTGGCGACCTGGACGAGACCCTCGGCACCAAGTTCGCCGGTGAAGACTACGCTGACCTGTTCAACGCGGGCAACAGCGCTGAGAAGGCTATCGCCGCCGGCGCTCTGATCGACCTGCTGCCCTACATCAGCGAAGAAAAGACCCCCAACCTGTACAACCACATCAAGGACCTGCTGCCCCAGCTGGTCAATGAAGCGGGCGAACTGTACATCATCCCCAACTACGGCATTCACTACAATGCCCAGATCCAGAACTACTGCAACGGCCCGTCCTTCTTCATCCAGAAGCAGGTTCTGGAGTGGGCCGGCTATCCCCAGATCAAGACCCTCGACCAGTACTTCGACCTGATCGAGAAGTTCCTCGCCGCCAACCCCACCAACGAGAACGGCGCTGCCTATGAAGGCTTTGCCATCCTCTGCGAAGACTGGCGTCACTTCTGCCTCATCAACCCCGTTCAGCACCTGATGGGCCGCCCCAACGACGGCGAAGTCATCATCGACATCAACTCCGGCAACTGGGAGACCACCACTTTCATCAACCAGCCCTATGCCAAGCCCTACTATGCCAAGCTGAACGAGGCTTTCAAGAAGGGCCTCATCAACCCCGATACCTTCGTTATGACCTATGACCAGTACATCGCCAAGCTGTCCGCCGGCACCATCCTGGGCATGTTCGACCAGACCTGGGACTTCGGCACCGCCACCGCCGCTCTGGAAACCGCCGGCATGTACAAGAACACCTTCTGCGCTCTGCCCCTGGTGTATGACGAGAGCTACGGCTACGGCGTCATCGAAGAGCACTACCTCAACGGCGCTGTGCCCAACAAGGACCGCGGCTTCGGCATCTCCGTCAACTGCGAGGATCCTGAGCGCATGATCGCCATGTTCGAAGAGCTGCTGTCCGACAAGTGGCAGAAGCTGCTGCAGTGGGGCATCGAGGGCGAAGACTACTACGTAGAAAACGGCCGCATGCTCATGACCACCGAGCAGTACAACAACCGTTCTGACGCCAGCTGGCAGATGAAGAACACCGCCAAGACCCTGTGGGAAGGCGCTCCCAAGAAGCAGGGCACTCAGGACGACGGCAACGCCTGGGCCCACAGCGATCAGGGCGAAAACTACTTCGCGCTGATGAGCGACTACGACAAGGCCTTCCTGACCGCCTACGGCTACAAGAAGCCCGCTGACTTCTTCAACGCTCCCATCGAGCTGGCTCCCTACGGCGAAGCCTGGCAGATCGACAAGACCCCCATCCAGGACGACTACGACAAGTTTAACCTGCTGCAGGATCAGTGGCTGCCCAAGGTCATCATGAGCGCCGATCAGGCTGAACTCGACGCCAACTGGGATGCTTTCATCGCTGAAATCAACCCCTACTGCGAAGTTTACACCAACTATATGCAGGCTGAAGTTCTCAAGCTCGTGGAACAGGCCACCAAGTAATTGATCATCCTTCGCGCCATGGGGAGAGGTTTGCCTCTCCCCATGGTTTTTTCAGAAAGGGGTGCACACGATGAACGGAGCAGTGCAGAAGAGCGTTATTCCGCCTCCGTCGACCAAAAAGACCATATGGCGCGTGCTGTGGGATCAGAAGTATCTGATGCTGATGAGCGTGCCTGTGCTTCTTTATGTCCTTCTTTTCAACTACTATCCGCTGTGGGGCTGGCGCTATGCGTTCCAGAACCTGGATTTGATGACCATCAAAAAAGGCGCAAGCTGGATTGGTCTTGACAACTTCAAATGGCTGTTTTCTGAAAAGCTGTTCTGGCTGGGCTTCCGCAACACCCTGGCCATGAGCATCATCAACCTTATCTTTGGCACCACCGCTTCCGTTCTGCTGGCCATTCTGCTTAACGAAGTGGGCAACCGTGCCTTCAAGCGCACCGTGCAGACGGTGACCTATCTGCCTCACTTCCTGAGCATGGTTATCGTTGTTGGCATGGCGCAGAACATGTTCATCACCGACGGCCCCATCAACCGCGTGCTGATGTCGCTTGGCATCATCGATTCGCCGGTGTGGTGGCTGGGTGAGGGCAAGTATTTCTGGTGGCTGGTCGGCATTATCAATGTGTGGAAGGAAGTTGGCTGGAACTCCATCATCTACATTTCCACCATGACCAGCATCGACCCCACGCTGTATGAGGCTGCCGCCATCGACGGCGCAGGCCGCTTCCAGCGCATCCTCAACGTTACGCTGCCCGGCATCAAGTCCACGTTCGTGGTGCTGCTCATTATGAATATCGGCCATCTGATGGAGGCCGGTTTCGAGATCCAGTACCTGCTGGGCAACAAGCAAGTGTACGACTTTTCCCAGACTCTTGACGTGTTCGTGCTGGAGTTCGGCATTCAGAACAACAAGTATGGCCGTGCCATCGCCGCCGGCATGTTCAAGAGTGTGGTTGGCATTATCCTGCTGTTTGCCGCCAACTTTGTGGCCAAAAAGCTGGATGAAGATACGCTGCTGTAAAGGAGGGAAATGCTGTGACTGCTGTTCCTATGAAAAAACGCAAGGCGAAAAGACAGGACATCGTGTTCCCGATCGTCAACACGGTCATTCTGTGCGTGCTGATGTTTGTCACGCTTTTCCCGGTCATCAATACCGTGGCCATTTCCTTCAACGACGGTATCGACGCCGTTCGCGGCGGCATTGGCCTGTGGCCCCGCGTGTTCAGCACAGAGGCGTACAAGTCGCTGCTGTCTGACAAGCTGACATACAATGCATTCGGCATTTCCGTGGCGCGCACGGTGATCACCACGGTTTTGAACCTGTTCTTCACCTCCATGCTGGCCTTTGCCCTGAGCCGCAGGGAGTATGTGCTGCGCAAGTTCATCACCCTGATGGTGGTGCTTACCATGTACGTCAACGCCGGCCTCATCCCCAACTTCCTGCTCATCCACCGGACGCTCAAGCTTAGCAAAACGTTCTGGGTGTACATCATCCCCACGATGTTCAGCTGCTTCAACATGATCGTCATCCGCACCTACATCATGGGCCTGCCCGAGGCACTGGCTGAAAGCGCCCGCATCGACGGCGCCAACGACCTGCGTATCTTCTGGCAGATCATCTTCCCGCTGTGCACGCCGGTGCTGGCGACGGTCGCCCTGTTCGTGGCGGTTGGCAGCTGGAACCAGTGGTTCGATACCCAGCTGTACTGCGGCAGCAAGAAGAACCTGTACACGCTGCAGTACCTGCTGAAGATGAAGCTGGCCACATCCATGAACACGACCAATATGGCCAATACGTCCGTTGACGCGCTGGCCAACTCCGCTGCCACCAAGTCCACCCCCGTTACGGTGCGCTGCGCCATCACGGTTGTGAGCGCGCTGCCCATTCTGGTGGTATACCCCTTCCTGCAGCGCTACTTCGTCACCGGCATGGTGCTGGGTGGCGTAAAGGGCTGATTGCAAAACTTCACAAGCGTCCGACTTTCGCCGGACGCTTCTTTCTTACGCCTTAAAGGAGCTGACCACCCGTGATCCGACGCGTCAAAACCGAAAACGGCTGGGTGCGCGGCCTGCCCGCGGCCGACCCGCGCATCACCAGCTACAAGGGCATCCCGTTCGCTGCGCCGCCTGTGGGAAACAACCGCTGGCGCGCGCCCCAGCCCTGCGCTGACTGGCAGGGCGATCTGCAGGCGTATGCCTTTGCGCCCATCCCCATGCAGGCCAACTGCGCGGGCGACCCGGCCAAAGATATCTACGCCCGCGAATGGCATGTCGACCCCGAACTGCCCATGAGCGAGGACTGCCTGTATTTGAACATCTGGACCCCGGCTGACGGGCGGCAGAATTTGCCGGTGTATGTGTGGTACTTCGGCGGCGGACTGCAGGTGGGCAATACCGCCGAAATGGAGTTCGACGGCGAACGCATCGCACGCCGCGGCATCGTGGTGGTGTCGGTGAGCTACCGGCTGAATGCCTTCGGCTTCCTGTGCCACCCGGAGATCACCAGGGAAGCGCCGGACGCAGCGGCAAACTTTGGTTTCCTCGACCAGCAGTGCGCCACCCGCTGGGTGAAGCGCAATATCGCGGCATTCGGCGGCGACCCGGAAAATATCACCATCGGCGGTCAGTCGGCAGGCGGCATGAGCGTGTGCGCGCAGATGACCTGCCCTGCCAACGAGGGCCTGTTCCGGCGTGCCATCGTGCAGAGCGGCACCTTCGCCCAGCCCTACCGCGCAAGGATGGGTATTTTCACCCGCACGCTCAAAGAGGCTGAGGAGCAGGGCAAGCAGTTCTTTGAGGCACTGGGCGTAAAGACCCTTGAAGAGGCCCGTCAGCTGGACGCGCGCACCATCGAGGATGTGTCGCTGAGCTGGCCGTGGGGCTGCTGGAGCGAGGCCATCGACGGCACGTTCAGCACCTATCCCAGCGGCGAATGGTATCTGCATGACGAGCGCATCCAGTGCCCGGTGCTGCTGGGCGAAACCAGCAGCGAGTTCATGGCCTCGCCCGACGATGACGCCCCCGCGCGCTTCGGCGACAAGGCGGATGAACTCAGGCAGCTGATCGCAGCCAACGACGCAAACCTGCATACCATCGGCTTTGCCATCCGCTCCGCCAGCCGCCGCAAACACGATCATCCCCTGTATGCCTACCTGTTTGATGCGGATATCCCCGGCTGGGATCACCCGGGCACGTTCCACTCGGTGGATCTGTGGTTCTTCTTTGAAACGCTGGCCAAGTGCTGGCGGCCCTTCACCGGCAAACACTACGATCTTGCCCGGCAGATGTGCGATTACTGGGCCAACTTCATCCGCACGGGCGACCCCAACGGCGAGGACAGCCATGGCAATCCCCTGCCAAACTGGCCCGAACTGACGGAGGAAAACCCGCAGCGCATGTGCTTCAAAGCAGAAGCAGGCAGCGAACCATGGCCCCTGTCCCCGCTGGAAAGCTTCCTGCTCGACGAACATCTGAAATAAAAGAAGCTCCCCTTACAGGAAATATGATGTAAAGGAAGGGTTTATCCTCCACATTCCATCATGACTTGTAATAGAATTATGGCGATAAACGAAAATTACGCAGTGGGGGAAAGCGTTTGAATTACATAGAGTACGGAAAAAAGAATAGTAACGTAATTATCCTCTTACATGGCGGAGGTTTGTCTTGGTGGAATTATAGAAAAGTAGCTGAAAAGCTTCAATCTGATTATCATA
>JAFWYA010000083.1 GCA_017517815.1 Clostridia bacterium
CCTTCTTGGCGGCGGCGGCAAGGCCCTTATCGCGCAGCCACTCAACGGCCTTGTCCATGTTGCCGTCGGCTTCCACAAGAGCCTTCTTGCAGTCCATCATACCGGCCTGGGTCATTTCGCGCAGCTCTTTGACCATCTGAGAAGTAATGTTGGCCATTGTAAATCTCTCCTTAACTTATACTAATAAAAGGGGATAAAGGAGGGCTTTGAAGCCCTCCTTGAATAGCTTTATTCAGCGATCTTCTCGGCTTCTTCAGCGGGAGCGGCTTCATTGGCGGCATCCTGCTCGCCCTGCTTGCCTTCCAGCACAGCGTCGGCCAGCTTGCCGGCGATCAGCTTCACGGCGCGGATGGCGTCGTCGTTGCCGGGGATGACGTAGTCGATCTCGTCAGGATCGCAGTTGGTGTCGACGATGGCCACGATCGGGATGTTCAGAGCGCGGGCTTCAGCCACAGCGATGTGCTCCTTGCGGGGGTCAACGACGAACAGAGCGCCGGGCAGCTTCTTCATTTCGCGGATGCCGCCGAGGTTAGCTTCCAGCTTTTCACGCTCGTGGATCAGCTTGATGACTTCCTTCTTGGGCAGCACTTCAAACTGGCCGTTGGCTTCCATCTTGTCGATCTGGTTGAGACGCTCCACGCGGGTGCGCATGGTGCGGAAGTTGGTCAGCATGCCGCCCAGCCAGCGGTTGTTGACGTAGTACATGTTGCAGCGCTGAGCCTCGGAAGCGATGGATTCCTGAGCCTGCTTCTTGGTGCCGACGAACAGGATGGACTTGCCTTCCATAGCCAGGTCACGCACGAAGTTGTAAGCTTCGTCGGCCTTGCGAACGGTCTTCTGCAGATCGATGATGTAGATGCCGTTGCGCTCGGTGAAGATGTACTGAGCCATCTTGGGGTTCCAGCGGCGGGTCTGGTGACCGAAGTGCACGCCCGCTTCCAGGAGCTGCTTCATAGAAATAACTGCCATTTGGGGTTCCTCCTTGTTTTTTCCACCCTTTGTGTCGTCCCGCGCGGCCACTGCACACGTGCGCAGCACAAACACGCGATCGACAAAGGTGCGTAATCGTTTGCTAGTATACCACAGCGCCGCACCTGTTGCAAGAGGTGCGGCGCTGTTTTTTGCGAATTTTGTTTTTCTTTTGTTCCCTTTTTAAGCAGCCTGTGCCTCTGCCTCAGCCCTGCGGCGCACATGTACCTTCCATTTGCCGCTGCGGTAGCGCCGGGTGATGAGAAGCGAGCGCAGCAGCTGGTCGCAAATAATAGCGATCCATGCGCCAAACAGGCCCCAGTGGAACACATTGACTGCAATCACGCACAGAATGGCGCGTACGCCCAGTGTAGTGATCAGCACCACCATTGCGCCATAGCGGGTGTCGCCCACGCCGCGCAAGCCGCCGGACACAATGAACTGGTCGCCCTGCAGGGGCTGCAGCAATGCCACCATCAGCAGGATAGCCGATCCTGTGTTCACCACTTCCGGCGTGCTGTTGTACAGGCGTATGATCGGCTCATTGAACAGCACCATCAATATCATCGTCACACAGGATACCGCTATGCCAAGCATGCGGGTGACCTTCATATACATGGCGGCCATATCATAGCGGCGCTTGCCCAGGCTCTGGCCCATCAACGTGGTGGATGCATTGCCAAATGCCTGCCCCACCATGAAGGACATCGACTGGATATTGGCAACCACCTGATGGGTGGCAAGCATTGCATCGCCCAGACTGGCGACCGTGCGGTTGAAAATGAGAAAGCCCGTGCGCATGATGAACTGCTCAATCATGGAAGGCAGGCCGATGGAGGCGATGGTCTTCATGATGTCGGCGTCAAAACGGAAGCGCTGCTTCAAATCAAGGTAGAGGTAGTGTTTTTTGCCAAGCGCCACATGCATGGCCATGAAGAACGCAGCCGTCTGGCCGATCACCGTGGCCCACGACGCGCCTTCTACGCCCATTACCGGACAGCCGAACTTGCCGTAGATCATCACGTAGTTGAAAAACACATTGACCACATTGGCGACCGTATTGTAAACCATAGGCGTTTTGGTATCGCCCACACCGCGCAGCGCCGCCGTAGTGGTGGAGGTGAGGCACAGCGGGATGAAACCGTACAGCTGGATGCGCAGATAGTTCACGCCCAGATCCAGCGTGCTCTGACTGATGCCATTGCCGCCCATGAAGGTGATAAGACTGCGGGAAATGAGCAGGCCGAATACCGTGATTACCGTGGAAAGGATCAGGTTGAGCACAATAGCCTGCTGAAAGGCACGGTTGGCCTTTTCGCGGTCTTGCTGGCCGCGGCTGCGGGCCACCACTGCTGTGGTGCCCACGTTCATGGCGATGATCATCGTCAACAGCAGGAATTTCGGCAATGTGGAAATGCCCACGGCGGACAGACCCTGCACGCCCGCATCGCCGGGCATCTGCCCCACCATGATCTGGTCAGCCATGCCGGTCAGCTGCGTCAGTACCAGTTCAATAAAGCTGGGCCATGCAATCAGCGCGGCGTCGCGGAACATGCGGCTTTTGTTCACACCCTCCGGCGCGCTGGCCTTGCCTACTCTGCCATAAGCCTCTTCAGATTCCATGGGGCCGTACGGCAGTTCGTCCAGCGCAGTGCGCACGGTTCTCGCATTTGCCTGTTCGTGTTTCATTTGTTTCCCCTCTTAACAGTTCTGAGCAGCCGCCTCTTCACGGTTGCGTTTGCGTACGCGGGCTTTCCATTTGCCGCTGCGATAGCGTCTTAGCATCAGCACCGCGCGCAGCACCATATCCGAAATGATGGCCACCCATGCGCCGTACAGGCCCAGTTCAAGCAGATCCACCATCACCCAGCAGATGCTCATGCGCACCACGACGGTACATACCAGCGCGACCATTGCCGGATAGCGCGTATCGCCCACGCCGCGCAGACCGCCGGACACGATGAACTGGTCGCCCTGCACAGGCACCAGGAAGGCGATCATCCACAGCAGATTCGCACCGGCGGCGACCACCTCGGGCGTGGTATTGTACAGACGGATGAATTCTTCATTGAAGATCACCATCAGCAATGCGCCGGCACAGGATACGAGCAGTCCCAGTGAACGGGTGAGCTTCATGTAAACGGCTGCCATGTCAAAGCGACGCTTGCCAAGGCTCTGCCCCATCAGCGTGGTGGATGCATTGCCAAACGACTGGCCGATCATCAGCGACATCGACTGGATGTTGGACACCACCTGATGCGTGGCATACATGTTGTCGCCCAGACCAGCGACCGAACGCTGGAACAGGATGATGCCCAGACGCATGATGAGCTGCTCAATCATCGAGGGCACGCCGATGGCGGCAATATCCCGGATGATATTCCAGTTGAACCTGAACCGCCTGCCAAGCCGGATGCGCAGATAATGTCCGCGGCCCAAAACCGCCTTTGCCGCCATGGCAAAGGCCACTGTCTGGCCGATCACTGTAGCCCACGATGCGCCTGCCACGCCCATCACCGGGCAGCCGAGCTTGCCGTAGATCATCACATAGTTGAAGAACAGATTGACCGCATTCGCTACGGTATTGTAAATCATGGGCGTGCGCGTATCGCCCACGCCGCGCAGCGCAGCTGTGATGGTAAAGTTCAGGCACAGCGGTACAAAGCCCCAGAACTGTATGCGCAGATATTCCGTACTCAGTGCCAGCGTTTCAGCCGTAATGCCGCTGCCGCCCATAAAGCCGATCATCCATTCGGCACTTACAAGGCCCAAAACCATCAGCACTGCAGAAAGCAGCAGGTTAAAAAACACCGCCTGACGGAACACACGGTTGGCCATGCGGCGGTCCTGCTGGCCGCGTGCGCGGGCGACAATGGCCGTGGTGCCAACGTTCATGGCCGTTACCAGCGTCATCATCAAAAACTTCGGCATGGAGGCCAGCCCCACAGCGGTCAGACCATATACGCCCATAGCGCCGGGCATCTGCCCCACCATGATCTGGTCTGCCATGCTGGTCAGCTGGGTAAGCAGCAGTTCCACAAAGCTGGGCCATGCAATCAGCATGATGTCGCGCCTCAGCCTTCCCGGGCTGACGCCCTCCGGCACGACAGCCTTCTTTACTTTTCCATATGCATCGGGGGATTTCAACGGACCGTAATCCAAATCATCCAGAGCGGTGCGAACGGTTTTTCCTCTGGGGTGTTTCATACTGACGCCTCGTTTCAGAGTGGCACAATATGCACTCTTTGTATAGAAAATGCTCTATATTTTATTGTACCTCTATTCTTCAGGCCGTGTCAACACAAAAAACCGCCTTCACCTGATCACGCAGGTGTTGGCGGTCATAAAAGACATGGTAAGAACATTTTCCGGCTGCGCCGCCTGACGCATGTCCACGCGCAGCCTGCCGGCCTCCTCGGGGGCAAGGGCAAGCGTGATGGCGTTCAGGCTTCCCCAATCCTGAAGGATTTCTTCATCCAGTGCAAAGCGGTACTGCACGTCGCGGCCCAGCGCCGTCATGCTGTAGCGCCAGGTGCTGTCATTCACAGCTTCCACCTGCTCGCCGGCATAG
The DNA here is from genome assembly GCA_017517815.1 of Clostridia bacterium. The sequence goes on from JAFWYA010000083.1 coordinate 4,541, forward strand.
GCAAAAGCATTTTCGAAACGTGGTTCCGTGCCCAGCAGTCCGCCCATCCAGCGCACCACAGCCATGGTCAGCTTGGCGGCGCCGCTGCGGCTGAGGTGACCTTTATCATAGAAATCCTCCACCACAAAGCCCATATCGCCCAGTTCCTGATGGAAGTCGCGCGCACCCAGCAGCGTATCACCATATTCAGCGGCCACATTCATGAGATAGACCGTGCGGTTGCAGGTTTCCTGCGTGGAAGCGATGGTCGGCGTTTTGACCAGCACCACCTTCACGCCGTGCTTCTCAGCGAGATTCATCATGCGGCGAAGCTCGGCCACATTGCGGCTTTCCACCTCCATAGGCTCTGCCTGCGACAGGTGCAAAAGCGCATCTGCCTGACGGCTGGCGGCGTCATATTCGCCAGTTGCATGCCAGTTGAGATGGCTGCTGCCGTCGGGTGAAAAATGGATCTCGGTGGTCTGGTTCCAGCGCGCCCACATCAGGTCTGCACGCAGCAGCTGGAACGCGCCCTGCGGGATACTTTCAAAGCCCAGCTCGTGGTATGCGCTCTTCACGCGCTGCCACAGATGCGGCATGCCGTTGATATTGCTCAGCGCGCTGGCCTTGCTGTTGACCGCCATGGAATCATACGGCGAAAGAAACACATTCAGTTCCGCCACTAAAACCTCCGGCGCATCCACCCGAAGAACAGCTTCAAAGCTGTCCACCGCGCCTGCCGCATTCTGGCCGGAGGCTCCCAGCACAGCACTGTCCACCCCCAGCGCACCGTTGATGATCTGCGGCGCAAAGGAGCAGAACGCGTGCGAGTTGCCCATCACCAGCACCTGCGGGGCCTTGCGTTCCTCACGGATGCGCATCCACGTGGGCGAAAAGAAGATATCCGAAAACAGACATTTTTCCACACACAGGAACAGCCCTGCAAACAGCAGCGCAAAGCAAATCACCGCAGCCAGCTGGCGGCGCGTAAAGCCGGGTTTGTGCATGCCGTTCCCTCCCTGTGTCAGAATTGGAAATAGATAAACGCGGGCGATTCATTGTACTTGCCAAACAGGATCAGTAAAAACAGCAGCGCCAGCGCCGCCGTCCAGCGGATCACCGCAGGCGATGCAAACAGCTTGTCTGCAAAGCTGCTTTTGCGGCACAGCCATTCAGCGGCCAGCATACCGCACACCAGCAGCGCCATCAGCAGACACTCGCGGCCGTTGACCTGATGCATCAGTTCAAACAGCGTACCGAATTCCCAGCCAGATGCCAGCTTTTCGAAAATAACACGCAGTTGTTCAAAGCTGTCTGCACGGAAGAACAGCCACGCAAAAACCGTCAGTGCAAAGGTGCACAGCGTCGCAAAAACAGCGCGCACATTGCCATCAGGGTCAATGCCCACCTTCTTCCACAGCGCATCGCGCGCAGGTTTGGTGAACCGGCCGATCACCTGATACAGGCCGTTGATCAGCCCCCAGGCTGCAAATGTCCACGCAGCGCCATGCCACAGGCCGCTGACCAGAAACACCACAAGGATGTTGAATATCCATCGCAACGTGCTTACACGGCTGCCTCCCAACGGGAAATACAAGTAATCACGGAACCAGGACGACAACGAAATATGCCATCTGCGCCAGAACTCCGCAATGGAGCGCGAGAAATACGGCCGGTCGAAGTTTTTCATCAGCCTGAAGCCCAAAATCGATGCGCTGCCCACAGCCATATCGGAATAGCCGGAGAAGTCGCAATAGATCTGGAAAGCAAAGCACACAGTCGCCACGATGATCGCTGGCGCGCCGTAATACGCCGCATCCGCATACACCATATCCACCAGCACGGCCAGGCGGTCGGCCACGACCAGTTTTTTGAGCAGGCCCAGCAGAATCAGCAGCGCGCCGCGGCGCATCTGCTCGAAATCCGGACGGTGTACCTCGTCAAACTGGCGGATGAGGTTTCCGCTGCGCTCGATGGGACCGGCCACCAGCTGCGGAAAGAACGACACAAACAGCGCATACTTGCCGAAGTGCCTGACCGGCTGGATATTGCCGCGGTAGACGTCGATGGTGTAGCCCAGCGCCTGAAAAATATAAAACGAAATGCCCACCGGCAGAAGCACGTTGATCTGCGGCAGGCGCACAGGCATGCCCGGTATGCTGGCAAGAGTGCCGGACAGAAGGCCATAATATTTAAAAAAGAACAGAATGCCCAGATTAATAGCCAGGCTGGAGGCCACACACAGCTTTTTCTGCCTGATGGTTTTTGCCCTGCCCAGCCCCAGACCGCACAGATAGGTGACGGCAGTCGAGGTCAGCATCAGCAGCGCATAAGCGGCGTTCCAGCACATGTAAAAGTAATAGCTTCCGGCCAGCAGCAGCGCCCAGCGCAGACCTGCGGGCAGCAGAAAATAACCCGCCGTCATCAGGGCCAGAAACACAAAATAACCAAACGTCTGGAAAGCCACCGTTTCACCCTTCTTCTGTCAGGATCAGAACGCGCTGGGATGCGTCAGCAGATGGTAGATGTAGTATACGCCCGACACCATATGCCAGGCAAACAGCGCAAGCGTCACCGCATAACTAGCCTTTCGTACAAGGCACATGCCATTCTTCAAGTCGCTGATAAAGCAGCGCAGGAACACGCCGGTCATCGTCACCCACATGAAGAAGGAGCTGGAATACGCCGCCCAGTTGAAGTTGCCGTGTCCTTCACGCATGCCGGTCTCGCGGAAGGCCATGGCCTCCAGCACGCTGAAAATGGTCATCAGCACGCCCAGCACGACTGCGCGGTCCTTAAACATGCCCTTGCGCCAGCAGGCGACAAGCGCTGCCAGCGGGCAGGCGGACATCATCAGCGTGTTGCGCACGGCCAGCCATGCGCTGCGCGCCGTTACGCCAAATTCCACGCCGCTGGTGAATTCCACCACCACGCCGGTGTAGTACAGATACTGCAGAAGGAAATATCCCGCCGCCGGCACAAACGCCAGCACAATCTGCCCAAAGTAGCGCCATTCGCTCTTGTGGCGGATCAGCTCCACCAGATACATCACAAACGCCGCCGGCAGCAGCGCCTGCATGAAGGTGGGCTTGCAGGCAAGGCTGCCCATGCACAAAACCGCCAGCACGATAACCTTCCACCAGGGAAGCATCACATTGGTTTTGCCTTCAGACAGCATGCGCTCAAATTCATACCAGCAGTGCAAAAGCCACGGGATCACCATCAGCATGGCGGCGCTCACCGCCAGCTGGGTGGGATTGTGCCACACATTGGGCGAGCCTACGCCGTTGTACACATAGTAGGACACCGAGCGAATCCACAAACCGGTGGTGATGACCGCCGCAAAGGCCAGCACGCTCACCAGCCAGCTTTTCACCTGGCGGGCGCTGAACATGTCGATAATCCACCATGCAAGCACATAGGTGACCAGCTTGCACACCGTGCTGACAGCCACCGCCGCCCAGTTGAGCGGCAGGCCCAGCTGAAAGAGGATGCTGACCAGAATATGCCACATGGGATAGGCCAGACGGCTGGTGATGGAATGCGGATCAGCAAAGTCGAATTCACCGGCGATATTCATATGTACGTTGAAGTCGACAAACTGTACAAAGCTCTCCTTATAGAACAGCAGCACGGAAATAACAGCCAGAACGGCAAGCGCCGCGAAGCCACTCCAGTCAAAGCGTCGTTTCAGGCCCAGCTCACGGCTGGCGCGAATGGGATCGTATATCATATATTCAGGCTCCTTTTTTTGAACAGCGAAAAACGAGGCGAACGTCCGCCGCCTCGTTGAGAGTGTATCAAAAAAGGCCTTTCTTGTCAACAAGCGCCCTCAGCGCTCACGGTTTGCAAACACCGGCACGGTGATGCGCGCCTCCGCCACATATCTGCCCACATTTACCTGCATATGCGCCTCAAGTCCTGCCTCCTCCATCTGTTCCACAATGCTGCGGATGGCGTTGAGATACAGCCGGTAATCGCGCATCACAGGCTTCATGCGCCGCTGGCCTGTCACCGGCACAGGCATGCGCGAAAGCACGTCGTCCACCAGTTTTTCCGTTTCCTTCACGCTCAGTCCTCCCTCTGTCACATGGCGGATGACCCTTGCGCGCCCCTGCTGCCCCGGCAATCTCAGAAGCTGATGCGCATAGGCCTCGCACAGGGCGTGGCGGCGCAAAAGCTCGCGAACGTCCTCGCCAAGTTCCATCAGTCTGAGCTTTCGGCGCACAGTCTGCGGCGTGCGTCCAATGCGATCGGAAAGCTGCTGTACGCTGCAGATGCCGCTGTCCAGCAGTTCACGGTAGCTTTCGGCCTCATCCAGATAATGAATCGTGCCCCGCACCAACTGGTCCAGCAGGCGGCTGATGCGTTCCTCCATGCGCACGGACGGATTGAGCAGCGCATCCACGCAAAGCTGTCCGGCTTCACGCATGCGTCGGAGCCTGTCGCCACCGGACAGCAGCGTATAGCCGCCGTCCGCCCTGCGAATGACCTGCACCACGTCGCCCGCATCGGCGTTTTCATCCGCCTGTGTGATCTCATCGATGGGTATCCACTGTACCTGTTCGGCTGACGCTTGCATGGTTCAGCCTCCTTTGCTCTGAAAACCGGGACACGTCCGGCAGCCCGCATGCCCTCCCCCATGACCTGCGGGCCGCCCGGCGCATCCTCGCCAAAGGGTTTCCATGCCGCAAAGGCTGATTCCTTCTGGCTTTGCGCCCCATTCGTGCGACGCAAAACGACAGGCGCGCCCCCGAAGGAACGCGCCTTTTGTCACTTATTTTTCTGTTTTGGCGTTCATGCCCAGCGGCGAACGGCTGGGCGTGCCGGCTTTTCGCGGATACTGTCGAACGGTTTTCACCTTTTTTTCGCAGGTGATCACGCAGTGCTGCCATTCAGGCTGAGAGGGCAGTACGACCGGGATGGTGGTGATCTCCGCCGCACCCATCATGCGGGCAGCCTTGCTGCCTGCTTCGATCTCCTCTGCTGCGGAAGGCCCCTTGTAGCAGGCCATGCGTCCGCCCACCTTTACAAAGGGCAGCAGCAGTTCGCACAGCACCGGCAGCGGCGCAACGGCACGCGCCACGGCCAGATCAAACTGCTCGCGCAAGGCAGCGTCGCGCCCGCCGTCCTCTGCACGGGCATGAACCAGCTTGACATTTTCAAGACCAAGCTCCTCCACCACAGCAGCGAGGAAGTTGATGCGCTTCATCAGCGAATCCAGCAGCGTTACCTGCATGTCAGGCCTTGCAATGGCTAACGGTAATCCCGGGAAACCTGCGCCGCTGCCCACGTCGATCAGGCGGATTCCCTGTGCAAACAGCTCTGTATTCGCCAGAGGGGCCAGCGAATCAGCATAATGCCTGTCCAGCGAGGTATCAAAATCCGTATCGCCGGTCAGATTCATGCGCGTGTTCCAGTCCGCAAGCATCGCGTGATAGCGCACGATGCGCTCAGGCATGCGATCATCGCAGTCAATGCCCAGCTGCGCAATCATCGTTTTTACTTTTTCCTGCTGCTCTTTTACAGCGGCAGCTTCAGGTACTTGATACCCCAATATTTCACCCATGCCAGTGCCTCTCGCATATGATTTTTCAGCCAGTAATTCAGTCCGGGCTTGCAGGGGCTGCCTTCGCCCTGAGGGTCAAGCCCCACGTCGCGCGCGATGGCCATGGCGCGCGGCAGATGATAGTCGCTGGTCACCAGCAGAGGCTTTTCGCAGCCCAGTTCCTGCAGGATGGCCCAGGCGTTGCGTACATTTTCCTTGGTGTTTACACTGTCAGGATCGCTGATGACGTGTTCAGGCGGGAGGCCTGCTTCCAAAAGTGCCTCACGCATCACGTCGCCCTCCGGGGCAGGCTCGTTGTTGCCCTGTGCGCCGCACACCACCACATAGCAGGGGTTACGGTCGTAGCATTCCTTTGCCTTGTCCAGCCTCCATTGCAGCTGAACAGACGGCTTGCCTGTGGGCAGCACCTGCGCGCCCAGAACGATGATTCCATCATAACCGCTTGCCTGTGGCACGCTGACCTCCCAATGATACACCAGTGCGATCAAAGCGGCATAGCAGGCTATGCCAACCGCCGCCAGCCACAGCGCGGCCCGCAGCAGTTTTCTGGTTTTTGTTTGCATGATTTATTCCTTTGCTTTCCGGCGGTTTTTGGCCATCGCATGCGCAATGCGCACCTCTCCGGCCGATGAAGCCGCCTGTGTCTGGGAAACGCCGGCGCTCGTGCTTCGGATAAAGCCATACGCAGACATACTCAGCGTATTCCCGTTTGCCACGATAATATGATCCGCCAACACCACGCCGATATGCCCAAGCGCAGCCTCCAGCTCAGCAGTGGTGTCGATATCCGCCTGCGAAGGCGCCAGCTGGCCGCCGGGATGATTGTGACAAAGCACCACAGCATGGGCGTTATGCCTGAGCACCGCATCCAGCACCAGGCGCGGATAAGCCTGCACCTCGCTCAATGTACCCTGTGCGATCAGCGCATTGTGGATGATCTGCATCTGGCCGTTGAGGCAAACGGCATAGAAGCATTCATGCCGCAGCCCGTGCAGCAGCCGCAGGCAATGTTCCTCCGCCATACGGTGATTGCTCAGCTCCGTCAGCTTTTCCGCGCGGCTTTCCTCCAGCTTTCTGGCCACAGGTTCCATCAGGCGGATCAGCGTGGCGGCGTATTCACCCATGCCGTCCACCTTCATCAGTTCCTCCGCCGATGCTTCCAGCACGCCGTGCAGCGAGCCGAAGCGTTCGATCAGGCTGTGAGCCAGAGGATTGACATTTTTCTGCGGGATGGCATAAAACAGCAGCAGTTCAAGGATCTCGTGCGGGGCAAAGCCGTCCAGTCCCTGCCGGAGGAACCTTTCCCTCATCCGCTGCCGGTGACCTGCATGCTCCGAAGCCATTTTCCCGCCTCCTCAAAATATTGCTCTGACAGTATATCATAAACCGCCTGATTGTACAAACTGCCCGCCAGTTTGTAACAATTAAACTTTTCAAACCGTTTCGGCGCAGGTTTTTACGGGTTATCAGCGGTAAAAAAAGCGCATCAGGGGCTTTTATGTTTGGCAGTCCTGTTGTATAATAAATAAGGTATGATCTTTTGAAAGCGAATGAAGGGAGGGGCCGCCATGCAGGCACTGTGGACACAGTTCCTCAACGTGTTGTGGAACGTTTTTAACCGCCCCACCATTGCCGATATACTGGATATCCTCATCGTGGCATTTTTGCTTTATCAGCTTCTCATGCTCACCCGTGAAACGCGCGCCAGCGCTGTTTTGAAGGGCCTTGTCATGCTGCTTCTGGCTTCGTGGGTCAGCGACCTGCTGGGGCTTACAGCGCTGAACTGGCTGCTGATGAACGTGGTCAATAACGGCGCGCTGGTGCTGGTGATCCTGTTCCAGCCGGAGCTTCGCAAAGCCCTTGAGCAAATTGGCCGCGGCGTGATCCACACCAGTTCGCAAACGTCCGAAATGGAAAAGAGCGAACACATCGTCAGCGAGCTGACCAACTGCCTGCTCACCCTCAGCCGCCGCCGCGTAGGCGCGCTGATCGTGCTGGAGCAGCGCATCGGCCTCAAGGACGTTATCGAAACCGGCACCACCCTCAACTCGCAGATCTCCGCTGCTTTGCTTGAAAACATCTTCGAGCCCAACACACCCCTGCACGACGGCGCCGTGGTCATCCGCGGCAGCCGCATCATGGCCGCCGCCTGCATCCTGACCCTTACCGAAAACAAAGGTGTCAGCCGCGAACTGGGCACGCGTCACCGCGCAGCGCTGGGTGTGACCGAAACCACCGACGCCATTACGCTCATCGTCAGCGAGGAGACCGGCATCATCTCCATGGCGCGCGGCGGCAAGCTGACCCGTCACCTTGACCGCAGCGCTCTGGAAGAGCTGCTTTCCTCCCTTTACCATCAGAAGGAAACCGGCCTGTGGCAGAGCCTGATGGAAAAGACGAAGCGGCGCAAAGGAGGCGCAGCATGAATACTGAACCCAAAAAGACTGAAACCCGCAGCACCCTGCTGCAGGTGTTTGCCACCCTGCCCACGCGCGCATGGAAATTTGTATCCCACAACTGGCAATGGAAGCTGCTTGCTATTTTTCTGGCCGTATGCCTTTGGGCAGGCCTGATCACACGTGACCCCACGCTCACGCGCGAACGCGTGTTTACCGACGTGCCCGTTTCCATCGTCAATGCCGATACCCTGCGCCGCAACAGCGGCCTGGTGGTGCTCAGCGGCCTGGAAGAGGAAAACCTGCGGGCACGTCTGCGCGTGGAAGTACCTCAGCGCTCCTACAACAACGTGACGTACACCAACTTTAATCCCCGTGTCGACCTCACCCGCATCACCGGCGTAGGCGAACAAACGATCAAAATTTCTACTACTTCCACCACTACCTACGGCACCGTGGAGGACGTGTGGCCTACCACCGTCAACGTGGTGGTTGATGAATACGTCACCAACTACCGCGTGCCCGTTTCCGTGAATGTGATCGGCGAATATCCCGATACGTTCTACGGCTCCCCCATCTCGCTGGACCCGTCCATGGTGGCCGTCAGCGGACCCAAAACCATCGTGGATCAGGTAGCCCGCATCTGCGTCGACTTTGACATTTCCAGCCGCACACCCCGTGCCGGTCTGATCCGCACCGCGCGCGCCATGCGCTTTCTGGATGCCGACGGCAACGACATAGACAGCTCCATGCTGGAAGTTACCAGTGCAGGCGTGGTGCTGCGCACCATCATCGTCGAGCAGACCCTCTACCCCACGCAAACCGTGGAAATGTCCAAAGACGGTCTGGCCGAAGGAGAGCCTGCCGAGGGCTATCGCATCAGCAATGTCACCGTATCCCCTGCATCTGTAACCGTCGCCGCCGATGGAACTGTGCTGAATTCTCTGGAAGAGCTGTTTACCTATGATCCGGTGGATGTTACCGGCATCACCGACACGCTCACCAAAACCGTACGCATCCGTAAACCGTTGGAGGTGCAGCATCTGAGCACCGATACGGTCACTGTTACGGTGGAAGTAGAACCGGTCGTGACTTCGCGCACCTTCAACATCAACAGGCTTTCCATCCGCGGCATCGAAAGCGGTCTCAAGGCCAGCGTAGACGCCCGTGCGCTCACGCTGGTGGTCACCGGCCCGCAGTTGACGCTGGATGCGCTGCGTCCGGCCAAGGTAAGCGCCTATGTGGATGCCGCTGGTCTGAAAGCCGGCGACCATGTGCTGCCTGTACAGCTGCATATGGAAGACACCGACATGAGCGGTATCAGTTCCCTTTCCACCCCGGCCACAGTAACCGTAACACTCACTGAAAAATGATCTTTCCCGAAAGGAGACGCTGAATGAACGGCGTTGCCAACAGCATACTTTCCTTTCTGCTCAGCTGGATCCGCGCGCTGGTGTATAACCTGTGGGCTGTTGTCAACAGTGACGACGGCGGCGCTGCCTTTGTTTTTCTGGCCGGGCACTGGAAAACAATCCTGCTGTTTTTGTGCGTTGGCGGTCTGATCATCGACCGCATTGTTTACCTGCTGCGCTGGCGGCCCTATTATGTGTGGGCCAGCCGCCGCGATGCCCGTCGCAGCAGCAGGCAGAAAAAAAAGCAGCCTCTCATTCAGGCGGAGCAGCCTGTATGGGAAGAGAGCGAACCCATCTATGAAACTGCCGGTTTTCAGCCGGCACCCACCATGGCCTATGCGCCTCTTTCCCAGCCGGTACAGCAGCCCACGCAGTATTATGCTCCTGTTGAAGAAGATGAGCCTGTATTTGACGATCCATCCATGAACTGGGAAGATGCACAGCAGGAGGACTGGCAGCAGGAAACGCTGGTGGCCTTCGGCAAGCCCCGTCCCGAACCCGTCAGCTATTACCGCGACGTGCAGGCAGGGTTTGCCCCGGCAGTTCCGCCTGAGCAGCTCTACGCTCCGCGTCAGACTTATCAGCAGGAGCAGCAAACAGCCGTGCATCCCGGTCTGGATGATATGGCCTTCCGTCAGAGTTTCGGTCTTGAAGAGGAAGAGCCCCAGCCGATCCCCGTGATGCGTGCTCCGGCATTCCATCCTTTCACCGCGCCGCGTGATGAGGATGTTGCCCCTGCCAAAGCACAGAACCCTTTTGCACGGCTGGCACGCCGAGCCCGCAACCTTGTGGGTGACGACGATGAAAACCTGAGCATCCGTGACCTGCAAAGCACAGTAGACGTTTCTCAGGCATTCCACGAACCGGTCTATCCGCAGGCTTTCAAGCCCATGGACGACGACCGCTGATCACACCTGAACGGTTGGTGTATCATTGATGACATATCCGCTCCCTCAAGCTTTTATCGCCCGCATGCGCGCCCAGCTGGGCCCGGATGCGGACGCTTATTTTTCCGCACTGGATCAGCCATACCGCCGCGGCGTACGGCTCAATCCACGAAAACCCGGCGTCGCTCCCGAAGGCATGCTGGAGTGCGTACCCTGGAACAGCACACACGGGCATTACCTCACGCAGGAAAGCACTGCCGGTCTGCATCCTCTGCATGAAGCCGGCGCCTACTACATTCAGGAGCCCAGCGCCATGGCTCCGGTGGCCGTATTGGCACCCCAGCCCGGCTGGCGCGTGCTGGATCTATGCGCTGCGCCCGGCGGCAAAAGCACACAAATCGCCGATGCACTGTGCGGCGAAGGTCTGCTCGTGTGTAACGAGCCCGTTTCCAGCCGTGCAAAGATCCTCAGCCGCAACATTGAACGCATGGGCGTTGCCAACGCGCTGGTCGTAAGCGCCGATCCTGAAAAACTGGCCCCCCTGTGGCCTGAAGCCTTTGACGCCGTGCTGGTGGATGCGCCCTGCAGCGGCGAAGGCATGTTCCGCCGTCATCCCGAAACGAGAGCCGAATGGAACGAAGGCTCGCCCGAAGGCTGTGCTGCGCGCCAGAAGCGCATCCTCGCCTGTGCCGTTGAAATGCTCAAGCCCGGCGGCAGGCTGGCCTACAGCACCTGTACCCTGAACCAGATCGAAAATGAGCAGGTCGTACAGTGGCTGCTGGATGAATATCCGCATATGCATACCGTTTCCTTTTCCATGCCGATCGGTTCCGGGCGCACGCTGGAAGCGCCCGGAGGCATGACGCATCTTTATCCGCATGAACTGGACGGCGAAGGTCATTTTGTTGCGCTGTTTGAAAAGGATACCGGTGAGTCGGATGACCTTTTCCTGCCAGCTGCCCAGAGGCTTTCCGCGCCTGACAAGACCCTGCTGACCGCTTATGCCGCATTTGCAAAGCCATTTGGCAGCATGCCTCAGGCCAATGCCCAGCTTGGCGATGCGCTGCTCAGCTGTCCGGATCTGCCGCCTCTGAAGGGCATCAAAGTGCTGCGCGCCGGTGTGCAGCTGGGCGTGCTCAAGGGTAAGGTGTTTGTGCCGGATCATGCGCTGGCTATGGCGCTGCCCGCACCCTATTCCATTCCCACGTTTGCGCTCAGCTGTGAAGAGGCGCTGCGATACCAGAGCGGCGAAGCGCTGACCGTTCCCGACAGTCTGCGCGGTTACGTGCTTCCCACGCTGGACGGGCTGGCGCTGGGGTTTGGCAAAGCAAGCGACGGTCAGCTGAAAAACCACTATCCCAAAGGGCTCAGACGGCCCTGATGCAAAGGAGCTTTCTTATGAATACCATTTGTTTGAAGGGCATTGATCTGCCGGTTTCCCGCCTTTGCACAGGCGGCTGCCCCGCCGGCGAATACGGCTGGGGCAACGTGGATCATGCACAGATCGAAGGTGCTATCCGCCATGCATTTGAGCTGGGCGTCAACTTTTTTGATACCGCCGACACCTACGGTCTGGGCCGTTCCGAGATCAACATGGGCGAAATGCTGCACGATGTGCGCGACCGTGTGGTTTTGGCCACCAAGTTTGGCGTGCGCGTGGAAAACGGCCGCACATTCTTTGACAACAGCCCTGCCTACATTGAAAAAGCGCTGGGCGACAGTCTCAAGCGCCTGCATACCGATTATATTGACCTGTATCAGATCCACTATCTGGACGGCGTAACGCCTGCCGATGCGATCATGGAAACGCTCATCCGCCAGAAGCAGGCCGGTAAGATTCGCGCCATCGGCCTGAGCAATGTGACGACCGAACAGGCAAAGGCTTTCCTTCCCTATGCGGACGAAATTGCCTCTTTCCAGAATCATTACAGCCTTGCCCATCGCAATGACGAGGCTGATATGCTTTCCATCGCGCAGGCTCTCAACGCCGCCGCTCTCACGTGGGGCAGTCTGGGCCAGGGCATCCTGACCGGCAAGTACGGCGCAGACGTTCATTTTGAGAAAAACGATCGCCGCAGCCGCACCGTATACGACAATTTCTACGGCGACAAGCTGCTGAAAAACCTGCGCATCGTGGACGTGATGCGCCCCATTGCCGAAGCGCACGGCGTAACTGTATCCGCTGTTGCTGTACGCTGGATTTTGGACCACCTGCCCGGCAGCGTGGTTATTGCCGGAATGAAATCTCCTGCGCAGGCCGAGGGCAACGCCCTGGCCCTCACCTTCAGTCTGACAGCTGAAGAAGTTGCCGCGCTGGAAGCGGTATCGCGCTAAGCCAAAAGAAAAACGCGTCTGCTGTTTGCAGACGCGTTTTTCTTTATGCCTTTTTCCACAGCCACAGCGCATAGCCGCCGGACACGATGATCAGCAGCGCAGCTGAAACGCCCTCCACCATCCCGGCAGAGCCGAACAGGCGGATGACCAGTTCCGTAAATGGGCCCTGCTCAAGTGCAAACACATTGCTGCCGTTGACGAACATATGGCTCAGGATGCACGGCCACAGGCTGCCGCCTTTATACACGATGGCCGTATACAGGAAGCCGATCACAATGGCATAGCACACCTGCAGCAATACGCCAGCCGTATCCGCCGTGTTGGCCAGATTGACGATGTGGCCTGCACCAAAGGTGACGGCCGATACAATCACTGCGCTGTGCAGGTTGTCCTTGGCCATGCCGCGGAACAGGAAGCCGCGGAAGATGATCTCCTCCACGTAGCCGGCAATGGCAGTGTTGGCCATCATCAGCAGGCTCAATGCCAGAGGAGCCATAAGTGCCAGGCCGTTTTTCAGGTTCACACAGGACATCACGATCAGCGGGACGAACCACAAAAACCCCTTTACGCTGCCCTTGAAGCGGCATAGACCATACTTTTCCGTCAGACCATTGTGCATGATCCACAAGGTGGACGCTACCGCCAGCACAGTCACATAGATCACCGGTACCATCAGCTGACCTGCGGTTTTGCCTGCCAGATCGTCAAAACCGCCGCAAAACTGCAGTGCGATGTTCATAACCACCACATACAAGCCGATCCATACCAGTGCAAAGTACACTTCGTTTTTTTCATAAAGCTTTCTCATGTACGTTTTACTCCTGTTCACAGACTATTTTTCCCGTATCCACATTTTGAAGTCGCATACTTCGCCGCCGGTGCCAAGCGTCTGCGTACGACCCCACACCAGCCGTGGATGCATGTTTCCATAGCAGATATCATCGCTTTTACAGAAAAACTGCGCCAGTTCCGGGCAGCCGTGCTGCTTGCAGGTTTCCACATAGGGGCAGCGGGTCATATCCACCGCGAAGCCGTTTGGCTGCTGCTTTTCCACATAGTCAAACCCTGCTTCGCGGCCAAACACGCTGTAAAGCATTTTGTTCATCAGGGGCGGGATGAGCCTGTACAGGCCGGGAATCTTCATTACCGGCGGAATTATTGCCGCCATCTGCTCGATCTTCTCAAAACACCAGCCGCCAAACTGCGCAAGCGCCTTCTCCCTGTCGCCCGTATGGGCAAGCAGCGCCTCGTAAAACGCGATGGACGGAAGCACCTGCTCAAGATGCGCCATCTTTGCAGGCGTTTCGTGCCGGTGTTCTTCAATCAGCTGCGCCGTACGCTGATAAACGCCAGGCAGCAGCTGCACCAGGCCATTACGCTCAAAGGCTTTTTTCAGGCTTGCAGGCATGGGTTTGCGACCGATATACTTATGGGCAAGCTTCAGGGCATCCTGCGGCATACTCCATCCTCCATACGTTTTTTCAAAAGCATAGCACAACGGCTATCAAAAAGCAAAGGCCCGGACGATCATCCGGGCCTTTTTCTCAAAATCAGAACAGCACGATGGCGGAGTTTGCGGGAATGCTCGCCGGCACGCCTTCGCCTTCAGCCACAGGGCTCTCCCAACGGCTGACCTTGCGGCCTGCCAGATCAATGGGCAGCTCATCGTCGGTGTCGTTCCACAGCACCACGCACTGCTCATCGCCGTTGGTGAACACGCCGTGCATAAGCATGGGATTGGCCTTGGCCAGCGCCGGGTCGCAGCTGTAGTCGCCGTGCAGCAGCAGGTGCGCATGCTTGCGGCGCAGCGCGCATACGGCCTGTGCGTATTCCTTCCAGTCGGCATGGCAGTTTTCCTCTACAAACTGCTTGTCCTTCAGGTAGCGCAGTTCCACCTCAAAGCGGAAGCCGTAGACCAGCGCATAGTTTGCCATGCGCGGATGCAGGTAGGGACGAGCGTTGCGCAGAGTGGAAATATTATCGGGGAAGCAGTGGCGGAACATCTCCGGGAAGGAGAACACTGTTGTGCGGGGCTGTTTGCAGCAGTCGCCGCGCTCGGCCTTGGCGCCTGTCTTGCTGCCGATGCCGTGGATGCAGTCGATGAACTGCGAATAGACATCCGTGATGGTTTCGGTCATGAAGGAAAATCCGTCGTACTTGTCCACGCTGTTGCGGATGGCGGGCAGCAGCTTCAGGCGGCCCTGGGTGTAGGACAGCGAGGGCTTGCTGTGGCCGTGGCTCTCATCAAAGCAGGGCGTGGGATTGATGCCGCCAATCTGATCGTACAGAATGCCGTCGGCGCCAAAGGAGCGCACCCAGTCGGCACGTTCAGCCATCAGCTTGTGCCAATCCTCGCACCAGGGGCATACAGTCACAAAGATCTTGCGGCTGTAGCGGCGCAGGAAGTCGCTTTCGGAATATTTGCTGTACTCTTCATAGTAAGGCGTGCCCCAAATGGACTTGCCTTCCATGGCGCTGCCGCCGTTTTTGTAAAAGTCCGTGCCCACGTCGATCAGGTGGCCCTGATAGTACAGCGTCACATGGCCGCCCTTTTCCTGCACGGCCTTGATGCCGTCCTTGAGCAGCTGCGCGCCGCCCATGGACTCGCTGACCTCCAGATCAGGATACTTGTTGTCGTGGCCGCTTTCAAACCAGCCAAACAGGCCCACGGTGTCGCAGCCGTGCTCCTTTGCGCGCTCATACAGTTCGGGAATGGTGTCGTACGGCCACTGAATATCACCAAACTGCTGGCGGGTGATGACGAGGAAATAACCATTCATGTCCTTCATCCACTGCTTGGGCTCCACAGGCTTGCGCCAGGTCTTTGCCCAGGTGCGGTATTCATCCGCACCTTGCTGCCACGGGCCCTCATACAGCCATGCCACATACTCGGGGCACTCCCACACTTCGCCGGGCTTCACAAAGGCCAGCTTGCCCATCTCCAGCGTTACGTCCTCTTCTTCACCGCCGATGGCGCGCAGGGAGCTGGCGTGGAACAGGCTGTCGTGACCGGTCATATACAGGCACTGATCGCCGTCGATGAGGCTCATCCACTGCATGCTCAGCGTGTAGGGGTAGGGGCGCGTCAGTTCGCACTGGCCGTCCCAGGTCTGCATATTGGCCAATTCATCGATGATATCCGTGTGATACTCGCCATAGAGGTCAGGATAGAGCAGACCGGGCTTTCCCACGCCCAGCGTTTTGATCGCACCGATGCAGGGATAGAACAGGTCTGTCAGCATGGTCTGGGAACGGTTGTCGATCTGCGCGCCAAAACGAACCTTTTCGCCGTCCAGCGCGATGGTCAGCGTCATCAGCACATCCTGTGAACCCATGCAGGTGTTCACTTTGTTTACCTTTACCGTCAGCAGTTCGTTTTCAGCGGTGATTTCCAGATCCGCCTTGGGGGCAAACACCACGTCCTCCCAGTTTTCACCGTTCTTCAGTACTGCGCGGAAGATGGGAACAGGGCGTGCGATGATGTTGCCCTTGCCGGTTTTGCGGTTTTCAAAGGCGGTCAGCCTTGCCTGTGCGTCCAGCGTAAGGGAAATATACTCGTTGCAGATTGTGAACATATCAAACAGCCTCCTTCGCTGCGTTGTTTATTGCCTTTATTATACCTGTACAGGCAGTTGGATGAAATAGACACGGGGATATATTTATAGTATAATATGAAACAGCAGGAGGCGTTAACATGTTCCTTCGCATCGATCTTGAGAATCTTCCCCGCGTGACCATGATGGGTCAGGTGCGCCAGCCCATGGGCTGGGAAAACAGCGTATCCAGCATCGGACCCAACGTTCTGATCCTTGTGCGTCAGGGTGATATGACCTTTAGCGTCGATAAGGATACACATATGCTTACCAGCGGCTGTTATGTGGTGATCCCAGACGGCTGCGGATACCATGTATGCAGCCGCGAAGGCTGTCAGTATACCTTTATTCATTTCCAAGCGCCGCTGGAGCCTGTCAAAGACCTGCCTGATGACCCTTTCCCTGCAGTCGGCTCCAAGGCTTTCCCATACACGCTGCCCATAGCACAGCAGGATCACGCGGTATATCTTCCTTCCAGTGGCAGGCTTGAAGGTGAACAGGAAAAAATCTGGCCCATGCTTACCGAGTGCGATATGTACCGCCATGCGCTCAGTGCCAGCCGTAAGCTGCGCATCGACCTGCAGTTTGCCCAAATGCTAGCCCTTCTGGATGCACGCAGTGTTCAGGCTGATCGCGCAGGTTATCCCTCAGTGCTTTCCAGAATGCTGATGTATATTCACGAGCACTACACCGAAGCAATCACTCTTTCTTCCCTCAGTCAGGACTTTGGTCTGTCGCGCCAGTACGTGATGCGCCTGTTTCAAAAGCACATGCACACCACCGTTACCCATTACATCACACAGCTGAAACTGTCGCATGCGCTGGAGCTGCTCAGACATTCCACGTTTCGTGTAGGCGAGGTAGCCGAAATTCTTGGCTATGCAAACACCTATTATTTCTGCCGCCAGTTTAGCCAGCAGTTCGGTATGACGCCGACCGAATACATACGCAACGGCATTCACGAATAGCATTCAGGCCAACCCCGCAAAGAGGCTGGCCTGTTGTTTACTGCATGATGCGGCGTACTTCTTCGCCGTCCACAGTTTCCTTTTCCAGCAAGCGCTGCGTCAGGGCAGTCCAGGCTACATGGTGTTCTGCCAGTACCTGTGATGCCAGCTGCTGACCCTGTTTGAGCCATTGCTGCGCCGCCATGTCTTTTTGCTGCTGATTGAACAGGTAGATGTCGTCACTGCTGGGCAGCATGCCCCATTCACTTACCATGCGCCGTGCGATCAGCGCAGCTTTTTCAATGTCGTTGCTTGCACCGGTGCTTACACGTTCAGCACCCAGCAACATGCGTTCCGCTTCGCGCCCGGCCAGCGCCACAGCGATGTGGCGCTGCAGTTCCTGCTTTTCATGAAACATCTTTTCCGGCGGCAGCGCCATGCTGTAACCGGCTGCGCCGCGTGAGGTGGGTATGATGGACACGCGCGTCAGCTCGCTTTCCGGCAGCAGTACGGCTGTTGCAACGGCATGCCCTGCTTCATGTGCAGCGGTGACATGGCGTTCATGCTCATGGCGGCTAAGCCCATGCTTTTCTGCGCCAAACAGGCTGCGCTCCATCGCGCGCTGCACATCCTGCTCCTCAACCTGATCAGCCCCCCTCTTGGCAGCCAGGATCGCCGCTTCGTTGAGCAGGCATTCCAGCCTTGCGCCCGAAAACAACGCTGTCTGTCTGGCGAGTGCGTCAAGTGACACAGCGTCTGACAGACGGATCCGTCCCGCATGCACATTCAGAATCTGCAGCCGTTCCGCCACGCCGGGCAGCGGCACCTCAATCTGCCGGTCGAAGCGGCCAGCGCGCAGCAATGCTTCATCAAGGGTATCCACGCGGTTGGTGGCAGCCAGTACCACCACGCCGTCACGCTCGCCAAAACCGCTCATTTCGGACAGAAGTGCATTCAGGGTCTGTTCCCGCTCGTCACTGCGGTTGTCGCGCTTTTTGCCGATGGCGTCAATCTCATCAAAAAAGATGACCGCCTTGCCATGCTTTCGCGCCTTGTGAAACAGTGTCCTGACGCGGCTTGCACCGACGCCCACATACATTTCCACAAAGTCCGCGCCGTTGACGGCAAAAAACGGCACGCCCGCTTCACCAGCCAAAGCTTTGGCCATCAGTGTTTTGCCTGTACCCGGCATGCCGTAGAGCAGCACGCCGCGCGGGATGCGCGCGCCAAGCCCGGCATATTTTTCTGGTTCGCGGATAAAGCTGACCAGATCGCGCAGTGCTTCCAGCGCCTCATCATTGGCAGCCACATCTTTGAAACGTGTCGACGGAATTTCGCTTTTTGCGAGGTATGCAGCGCCGCCCGCAAGCTCGCGCTGCTGTTTGCGGCGGCTGAAAAGCATCGCCGCCAGTACCATGCCCATCAGAAAAAGGGCATACCCCAGTTCAGGGTTCCGGGTGAATGTACCGTTTTGCATCATTTGTATCAGAAGCATCGCAGCCATCAGTCCCAGCAAGACCGGCGCGAAGCTGTTTCGCCTTTCTGTTTTCACGAAAGACACCTCCATGTCGGTTTCGGTATGCAGTATACACAAATGATTTGTTGTTGTAAATGGTACTTATTGTTTCCGTTTCCACGGTTTTTGGACCTTCAAACGGCGCATAGTAAGCACGCATGGCTTGTGCATTTGTTTTTGCCCGTGCCATGCAGCAGCTGCTATGGAGGGAATTGGATGAAGAAATCAAAAAAGAAGCGCCGTCAAACCCTTAAGCCGCAGGGCGTACCCCCGGCTGCGCAGGCAGACGATCCCTCCGCACGCGAAGCAGCGCTGACGGAGGATGCCGCCAGATCAGGCGACAGCGAGGCATTGGATGCGGGCAGCGACGAAAACGCCATGGAAAGCAATACTGCCAAGGAAGAAGAACCCCAGGCACACCCTGAAGTTCCTTCACGCCGCCAGGTAAAAAAAGCTGCCCGTCAGGCAAAAAAAGAACGCAATGCTGCATGGCTGGCCCGGGAACATACACTTGACCGTCGTCAATCCGGTCGCTTCGCCCGCACCAGCCGTCAGGCTGCGCACAGGATGGGCACGCCTGATATCGGCAAAACCGGCGTGCCGCACCGTACCCATCGTATTCGCACAACGCTGTCGGTTCTTTTCACTCTGTCTGTGTTCACCTTTGTTAGCGCTTATTTCGCCTTTGACGTGCCCAACTGGCAACCTTTGGATATCGGCCGCATCACTGCCGCACCTCAAACAGGCCTGATGTACGACAACAGCGGGGTGCTTATCACCAAAATCCGCGGAGCAGAAAACCGCGTGGTCATCCCGCTGGAGGATATTCCCCTGCCCACGCGCCAGGTTTTTCTGGCAGCCGAGGATCTGCGCTTTTACGACCATCACGGCATCGACGTGGTGCGCCTCTTCGGCGCGCTGCTGGCCAACATCCGCGAGGGCAGCTATGCCCAGGGCGCCAGCACCATCACCATGCAGCTCATCCGGCAGAGCCATCTGAGCACGCGCAAAACCATCGCCCGCAAGCTGGAGGAAATGTGGCTGGCCGTGCAGCTGGAGCGGCAGATGAGCAAAGACGAGATTCTGGCAATGTATCTCAATTACATTTATTTTGGCCGGGGCGCGTACGGCATTCAGGCCGCCGCGCAAACTTACTTCGGCATCGACGCAAAAGACCTGACCCTTGCTCAGGCTGCGGCGCTGGCCTCAGGCATCAAAGCACCCAGCTATTATGCGCTGGATGCAAATGAAAGCGCCAACCGAAACCGGCGCGGATATATCCTGAACGTGATGCTCACACAGGGAATGATCGATCAGCAGGCGCACGACAAAGCCGTATCTGAAACCGTTGCCCTTGCCGAAAAGCCTGTTGAAGCGCTGGCCTACGGCTGGTTCGTCGACGCCGTGCTGGACGAGGCGGAAAATCTGCTGGGTATGACAAGCGATCAGGTGCTGACCGGCGGATTTATCATTGACACCACACTCAGCCGTGAGCATCAGGAACTGCTGGAAGAGCAGTTCACCCGTGATGTTTTTCCGGCCAATGCCGCTGACGGCACGCAGGTACAGGGAGCTGCCGCCTGTGTGAATACCCAGACCGGCGAGGTGCTGGCGCTGGTTGGCGGACGCAGCTATGACATCCGCCGCGGTTTCAACCGTGCCACTCAGCTGCGCCGTCAGCCGGGCTCTGCACTGAAACCGCTGGTGACCTATGCGCCCGCCATCGACCGCTTTGGCTACATGACCGCAAGCGTACTGAAGGACGAGCCCACCAGCTTTGGCGGTTACAAACCGCGCAATGCGGGCTATACCTATTACGGCAACGTCAGCATCCGCTCTGCTTTGTCCAGCAGTCTGAACGTGGCATGCGTTTCCCTGATGGATCAGATCGGCGTGCAGGCAGGCCGCGATTATCTGCAAAGCGTGGGCATCCCGCTGGATGCGCGCGACGCCAACCTTGCACTGGCCCTTGGCTCCATGACCTACGGCGTATCCCCCATGCAGCTGGCGGCTGCCTATGCACCCTTTGGCAATGGCGGCACGTTCCACGCAGCGCATCTCATCCGCAAAGTTACTGACCCTACAGGCCGTGTGCTGTATCAACACCGCAACGAAGGCACACGCGTACTGAAGGCAACGTCCGCCTATCTGATGACCAGCCTGCTGCAAAGCGTTACCTCCAGCGGCACAGGCGCAAAGCTTTCGGCTGCCGGTACGCCGGTGGCCGGCAAAACCGGCACCGTCAACATGACCGGCGGCGGCAACCGCGATATCTGGATGGCTGTCTACAATTCCGACATCTCCTGCGCCTTCTGGATGGGCTTCGACGATCCGGACGCAAACCACAAACTGCAGGGATGGGTATCTGGCGGCGATAACACAGCCGCCATGGCGCGCAATTATTTTCGCGATTTCTACAAAGAAAAGGAAAAACCCCAATTTACCCGACCGGAGGGCATCGTGGCTCTGGAAATTGACAAGCAGGCCATCAAGTGGCGCGGCGAACCCATGCTGGCGGTGGATCTTACGCCCAAAGCCTACCGCTACACCGAATACTTTACCGCAGACAACAAGCCTACTAAAAAGAGCGATGTGTGGACGCCGCCGCGCTCTCTCAACAGCTTTACCATCGGCCACAGCGACAGCGGCTATCCGCTTTTGCGCCTGCAGCCGGCTGACAGCGCCATCTACCGCGTACAGCGCGACACTTACGGCGAAAGCTTTATCCTCACGGAACTCTACGGCGGTCAGGGCGAAACCCTGTACTACACCGACACCAGCGCCAAACCCGGCGTGGTGTACACCTATCGCGTGATTCCCGTACATGCGGAGCTGCTCAACAACGGCATTTTGCTTGAGGGGGTGCAGAGCGTACAGGTTGCACAGGCCAATCTGCCTCCGCAGGGATTTTGGGGACGGATCCGCAACTGGCTGAAAGATGACGATGATGAAGAGGACGCCGTGACCAGCATGAGTGAAAATCAGGTTTCCATGTTCTGGACAGACTGAAAAAAGGCTTCCCTTACGGGAAGCCTTTTTCAGCCTGCTCTTTTCCTAAGCTTTGCAATCCATCTGGCTGCAGGCTGTTCCAGACCATAGGTCATGATCATGGCCATCAGAATAGCCACGCTGAAGGACAGCAGCGTATAGGCTGCCTGCAGATTTTTGTCAGTATGCAGCAAATTTGTATCGGGGAACCATGCAAGCCGCATCTGCACAGCCAGCGTCTGATGCCAGATATACAGGTTCATTGAGATCGTTGACAAAAATCGCATCAGCCGGTTATCCAGCAGCTTTTGCAGTACCTTCGGCCAGAATGCCGCGGCCAGCATCATCGAAAGCAGCGTAACCGTCAGCGGCAGACGCACAGCCATCTGCGAAAGCTGCAGCGCCTTATGGCCGTTTACGCCCGAAGCCGACTGGATTTTCAGAATGTCGATCAGTGCAAACACGCCTGCTGTAAACACCGCAATGCTCAGCACCCAAACAACCGCCTGCCATTTGCGGCTTGCCCTTGCAAACCACAGGCGCAGCCGCACATAGATCATCGCGCCCAGGAATCCCAACGCGTACACATCCAGAAATGCCGGCAGCTGATTGAGCAGCATTGCAGTATCTGCAGCAAAGCTGCGCACACAGAAACGGTAAATCCACGCAGCGGCAGCCATCAGGCTCAGCGTGATAGCCGGACGCCTGCGCATGATGCGCGCCAGCAGAGGAAAAATCAGATAAAACTGCATTTCCACCGCGATGGTCCACAGCGCCACATTCAGCGGCGTGGAAATATACGTCTGCGGCCAAAACAGGAAGGTAAACGTCAGATGAGCACCCACATCGTGCAGCATGGCGCCGGTATTGGGATAGAGCTTTTGAGGAATGGCGATGCAAAACAGCGCGATAAGCACCGCCGCCAGATAGGACGGCAGGATGCGCGCCACCCTGCGCAGGTAGAATTCACCCGTACGCGGCACAGGCGTGTGTTCCACCTTACGTCTGGCAAAGGGCAGATAAAGCAGAAAGCCGCTGAGCAGGATCATGCCGTCAACAAACACGTAGCTGGATCGCGTCCAGAAATCAACGCTGATAATTTGGCCAAACCACTCAAAGTGCTGAGCGATCCAGCTTTGCTGCCAGAAGTGATAATTTACCACAAACAGCACCATCAGCACGCGAAAGCCGTACAGCACGCCTATTTCGAGCCTTTTGGGCCGTCTTGCGTCATTGGTCATCGGCTTCCTCCGTCACAAGCAGGGTTTCTTCTGCTTCACCCTCAGCCACGGGTTCCTGCGTGGGAGCCGGAGTGGGTACAGGTTCGGGCTGTGCCTGCCGCTCGGGCAGCTGTGCCATTTCCAGCGGCCACGCGCTTACGCGGGTAAACTTGTACACCGTATCGCCGCCGTCACGGATATCGCGCAGGCTCATGCCCTTTTCATCGATGGCGCTCAGCTTGTGCGTCACCGTCATATCCGCCACTGTCGCTCCGGTGTACAGGCTGAAATTATCCACGCGGAAGCACAGCGTTTCGCCCATGATGTCGCAGGTGCCGTCAGTGCGGAAAGTAGCCCGTTTGCCGGTGGCGGAATGCCACTCGCCCAGCACCAGATAAGCCCTGCGGCCCAGTTTTTTGTCAGCGGCTTCACGGTAGTCGCCCGCCCGCTGATAGAAGGGCAGCGCTTCATAAGGTTTATCTTCAGCATACAGCTGCTCAGCCTGCAGATAACAGGCTTCCTGATACAGCTTTTCCAGCTCGGCGTTGAGCGCAAGACCATCCAGCGCCTTCACAGCGGCGGCATAGTCCTCACGGTCCATGGCGCTGTGCGCCGTCTGAGGTGCATCGCCGTAATATTCGTTCCAGCATTCCCGGGCCAGCGCAGCCGCATTCTCATAATCGTCCAGCGCTTCAAAGGCAGCGCCAGCTGCCTGCAGATCGCCGTTTTGCCTGAGTTGTTCCGCCAGCACATAACGGCAGGCCTTTACCCGCGTCTGTGCTTCTTCGCTGCCGGAAATGGCATCGTACAGTGCAATGGCTTCCTCCAGCTTTCCGGCCTCCACCAGCGCAGCGCCTTCTTCAAGCCGGATGCTCTCCAGCGCCTGCTGTGCTTCAGTCGAATCAAGCGTTTCCAAAATGGCAGCAGCGGCAGCCTTGTCGCCCTGCTCCATCAGCTGCAGGGCCTGCTGATAATACGCCTCCGCCAGCCGGTCAGCACTGTCCTTATAGCGTCCCAACGCTTCAAAGGCTTCGGCAGCGGCGGTATATTCACCAGCTGCCAGTGCAGCTTCAGCCAGTGCATAGCGGCATTTCTTTGCCTTGGTTGCGCTGTCGCGGTAGCCGTCCAGCGCCTCGTAGCGTTCCAGAGCAGCGGCATATTCGCCGGCTTCATAGTCTGCTTCAGCCAGCTGATAGCGCACGGTACGCAGTTTGGTGCGCGCGTCCTCGTAATCAACGATCTTTCCGAGGATTCGTTCTGCCTCGGCTGCATTGTCGTTTTCCAGCGCAGCCATGGCCATGATGTAGTTGCACTCATCCACGCGGGTCTGCGCGTCGCCATAGGCGGCAATGCTAGCAAACAGCTCTGCCGCGGCCGCATGATCCTGCTGCTGCATCAGAGCCTCCGCCTGCGCGTAAACGCAGGTCATTACCTGACCATCGCTGTCCAGATATCCGGGAATACGTTCAAACAGCTGCTGTGCCGCTGCGTAATCGCCCTGCGCCTTCATCTGCTGAGCGTGCTGATAAATGCAGTCGTTGGCCTTGGCGGCGGCGTCGCTGTAATCGCCTGCCAGCTGATACCATTCCCCGGCGGAAGCATAGTTTTCCTCCGTCATGGCATTTTCAGCCATGGCATAATAGGCCTGTTTCACCAGCTGCGCAGCATCCTGATACTCACCCAGCGGCTCCAGCTGCGCAATGGCGGCCTCGTACTCGCCGCTGTCCATATGAGTCTGGCCGATCACGTAGGTACATTCATCCACCCGTGCAGCTGCGTCACTGTAGTCGCCCAGGCCCTCAAACAGGATGCGCGCAGCCATGCTGCTGCCGCCTTTGAGCATCTGTTCTGCCTGCAGATAGGTGGTCTCCTTCAACTTATCAGCGCTGTCAAGGTAACCGTCCAGCGCCTGATACTTTTCCACAGCCGCCTCATAGCTGCCCTGCTCCAGATAAATGCCGCCCAGCTGATACGAAGCCTCTTTTGCCTGCTGTGTACTCTGTGCATAATCACCCAGCTCAGCGAACATGGCTTCCGCCTGTTCCAGCGAGGCCTGGTCCCCTGCCGTCAGCAGCGACTGCGCCTTCTGATAATCGCACTCAATCACCTGGGCCTGCGAATCCTTCCAGTCAGCCATTTCCACAAACGCCGCACGTGCAAGGTCGTAATGGCCGTCGCTGAGAAGGTCCACCGCCGTCTGATAGCGCACCGTGGGAACGACCCACAGCACCGCAAAAGCCGTCAATGCTGCCGCGATCAGCAGCGCCGTCAGCAGGCGCAGTCTCTGTTTGCGCTTGCGGCGTTTGGCTGCGCGCTGCTTTTCTTCATTTTCCTGCAGCAGGTTGTTTTCCTCGCGCGCCTTGCGGGCGGCATCAGCCAGTTTTTTCTCGTGAGCCGCTACCACATGGGCCACATTTTCGCGGCTGAAGCTGGCAAACACCGCATCGCGTCTGCGTTCGCAGCGGCAGCACCGTTCGCTGTCCAGCGCGTTGGCACGGCCGCACACGCACACCCATACCTCTTCCTGTACCTGCGGATAACCCACAGCGTCCTTTCCGGCGACAAAGCGCAGTTCATCCAGCGCACGACCTGCGCTGACGGCATTGGGCTGATAATGCGCAAGCGGCGTACCGCCAGTGCGCCAGACGGTGGCATCGTCAAACCAGACCTTTTCGATCACAAGGTCGACGCCCTCCACGCCCAGCCATTCCGACGGCATGATAACGATGGTAAAACGCTCGCCCACGCCCGCCTTCAGGCCCTGCACGCGTTCAGTCTGGCGGAAGATGAGCTCGTCATGCCGGTCATAGCAGGCCAGCGCGACCTGTACGGAAACGACCACCTTATCGCTGAGATTGTTCATCACAAACGTGCACTCAGCTTCATCCTCCGTGGGCATGGCATACTGCCACAATTCCACCGGGCAAGTCAGATCGATCTTCATGTCAAGTCCTCCCAGTTGCGTTGTTTACCAGGTAAAAAGCGTCCACTCCTGAAGCATACCGTCCATAAACTGCAGCATCAGCGTGATGTTTTCCTCGCCGCTTTGCAGCGCATAGGACAGTGTAGCGTCCTGTCCGCTGATTTCCAGCGTGCCAAAGGGTGCGTTCACGCCGTCGCCGTAAAGCAGCGCGCGCTGACCCTCGGTACGCCCTTCGCCGTCTGCGCTGAACAGGGCGATCACTTCATCCAGCGTCTGACCCACGGTTACGCCGCGCGGGCCTGCCAGACGGCCGGAAAAGAGACTGAGCACATCCATGCCGCCCTCTGCCGTTCCGCTGAGATAAGCATCCTCCCATTCAGCGGTGATGATCTGCTCGTCGCCGGAGGTGAGTTCCTCTGTTTTGTTCACCTGCTCGCCAAGTGCATTTTCAAGCGCAGTGATATCCAGCGCGGGAAACGTGACCCCCGAGAAAGTCAGATCCGCCGTTTCGAATACAGGCGCATCATGGCGAATGGCGTAACCTTCCGCTGCCGGCGAATGTCCCGCGCCGACAGCCTCCACGTTCATCACAGCCGTCAGATTGGACCGGACCTCAGCTTCTGTGATAAAGTCGTACAGCCCATAAATGCGGATATCCGTCACCACGCCGTTTTCCAGTTCAAAAATCATACCGGCATCTGTATAGCGATCCTCTCCGGCCTGCACATGCATGGCGCACTGTACGCGGCTGATCTCGCCCGCACCGTCATGCTGCGCCCAGCTCCAGTAGGCAGCTCGGGGCAGTTCATTCAGGCGGTAGAACGTCGCAAAGGAACCGTCGCCGATCAGCATGGGGTTTTGCCAGCCAAAGGTACTGATCAGCGCTTCCTGTGAAGTACCCAACGCGATCCCGCGCGGCGCGCCATAGCTTTCATCCGTAAGCGTCACCGCCTGCAAAATGCTGGCTGCATCCAGCTGCGGGCGGTCGTAATACAGTGTGGCAAAATCATACAAAAAGGCATATCCGTCCTGCGTGAGCGACTCCTCGCCCACAGGTGCGTTCATGGGCTGCTGCGTGCTGCTTTCAAGCAGCACCTGGTTGATCCACTGGCTGAGTTCAGCCTCGGAAAGCACGCCTGCATCATCCGCCAGCGCCGGAAAAAGGCAGCAGAGCAGGCAGAGCGAAAGCAGGCAGCAAAGCATATGTTTCATTGCGGTCATTCCCTTCTGAAAGGTATGAAATGTTACGATTTTTCCATCTTCTATTGTACATGAAAACCCAATGAATGTATAGCCTTTTGCCCCACAAACTTCGTTGTACAGGATCAGTTTTTACAAACATGTGACGAAGTTTTCAACACAAAAACAGCGCCGCCTCGCAGGGCAGCGCCGCTTGTTTTTTCAATTGATCACCATTCGGCCACAGCGCCGTCGCTGTCGCGCCAGATGGGGTTGTGCCAGTCATGACCTTCGGCAGCCATGCGGCGAACATAGTCCTCGTCGATCTCCACGCCAAGGCCGGGGCCTTTCAGCAGGTCGCAGTAGCCATTCTGATACTGGAATACCTGCGGATTTTGGAGGTAATTGAGCAGGTCATATCCCTCGTTATAGTGGATTCCGGCGCTTTGCTCCTGTAGGAAAGCGTTGGGCGTGCAGAAGTCCACCTGCAGGCAGGCGGCCAGTGCGATAGGCCCAAGTGGGCAGTGAGGTGCGACGGCCACGTCGAAAGCCTCGGCCATCGCGGCGATCTTTCGGGTTTCCAGAATACCGCCGCAGTGGCTGACGTCGGGCTGAATCACATCCACGCCGCCGCGGGTGAGCATGCGCTTGAAGCCCCAGCGGGTGAAGTTGCGCTCGCCCGTTGCAATGGGAATGTGACTGGTGCGCGAAAGCTCCAGAAATTCATCCTCGTTTTCGCAAAGGACAGGTTCTTCCACAAACAGCAGGTTGTACGGCTCCAGCTTGTGCATAAGCACCTTGGCCATGGTTTTGTGCACACGGCCATGGAAATCCACCGCAATGCCGATGTTCTTGTCCACCTCGCGAATGGCGGCCACGCGCTCCACGGTAGCGTCCAGCTTGTCATAGCTGTCGATCCAGCGCAGTTCATCCGTGCCGTTCATCTTCACAGCACGATAGCCCTGGGCAATGGCTTCCTTTACGGCATTGGCGGTATCACGGGGATGATCGCCGCCGATCCAGCGGTAGACCTGAATGCGGTCGCGCACCTTGCCGCCCAGCAGATCATACACAGGGGCGTTGTAATATTTGCCCTTGATATCCCACATGGCCTGTTCAATGCCCGAAATAGCGCTGGTCATGATGGGGCCACCGCGGTAGAAACCGCCGCGGTACATCATCTGAAAAGCATCTTCAATGTCGCCGGCGCTGTGGCCGATGAGCTGAGCCGCCAGTTCCTTTACGCAGGCAGCAACGGAATCCGCCTTGCCCTCCACCACCGGCTCACCCCAACCCACAATGCCGGATTCGGTGGTCATTTTCAGAAACAGCCAGCGGGGAGGCACCTTGAACAGCTCAATGGAACGGATTTTCACAGCGCTCAGCTCCTTTGTCTTAGCGGCAGTATTTCTCGATGTAGGCCTCGCGGCACTTGTTGATGACCTCGCGTGCAGCATCGGCGCCGCGCAGTTCATCCACCACGGTGTCCTTGCCTTCCAGATTTTTGTATACGGTAAAGAAGTGGCTCATTTCCGTAAACAGATGGGACGGCAGTTCGCTGACATCATGATAGGTGTTGTAGGTAGGATCCTCAAACGGAATGGCAATGATCTTTTCGTCCAGACGGCCCTGATCAAGCATCGTGATCACGCCGATGGGATAGCAGCGCACCAGACTGAGCGGCTGAATGTTTTCACTGCAAAGCACCAGCACGTCCAGCGGGTCATTGTCGTCAGCATAGGTGCGCGGGATCAGGCCGTAGTTGGTGGGATAATGGGTGGATGTGTAGAGGATACGGTCCAGAATCAGATGACCGGTTTCCTTGTCCAGCTCGTACTTTTTCTTGCTGCCCTTTTCGATTTCGATAACGGCGATAAAGTCGTCGGCAGAAATGCGGGCCGGAGAGATGTCGTGCCAGATATTGCTCATACTTTCTCCTTCTTTCTTTTTTCATTTTACGAGCACATTGTAACAAGCGTGACGTGTTTTGTAAAGCACAATCGCAGAATCTATGATATACTGGTATCAGCCCATCCAAAGGAGGCTTTCAGCATGAAACGCATCGTCCTTTTGCTCATGCTTGTTCTTTTCGTTCTGATGTTTACTGCCTGCCATACCGACAATGATCCATGGCCGGTAGAAACGCTTCCGGCCTATGCAACGCCTGCGCCGACCACAACCGTTCTGCCCGACGTACAGACTGACTTACCTGTCACTACACCCACGCCCGGTCTGAACGGATGAATACAAAAGAGCCCCTGAGGGGCTCTTTTGTATTATGCGCAAGCCGCTTTTTTGCGGGAATAGGTCCAGCGATTAACACCATACAGCGCAAGAGAAAGCAGCAGTGTACATGCCATCACCAAATAAGGCAGCCATGCATCAAGTCTGCCATTAAGCAGCTGCTTGAGCACCGTGCCCACAAGCACATGCCAGTAATAGACGTTTGCAGACAGATGCTTTCCAACAAACGCCAGCGCACGGCTGCCGTGCTGCGGATAGTATTCCGCCAGCACGGCCAGAGCGATCGTCAGCATGATCAGTCCCACCGGCAAGTCATGCAAATCAAAGTGCTTCGACTCGCGCAACGCAAGCATCACACCGCAGGCAGCCACTGCCCACCATGCAAACGGTCTTCCCGCCCTGCGCACATCTGTCTGGGCGATCCATACGCCTACCAGCGCAAACGGAATGCCGGTAAACAGCCAGTTGCGATAAAACAGCGTGCTGCCGCTGAAGATGCGCAGCACCGGAACAGTTGCCGAAAAGGGCATATACTGGCACAGGTACAGCATGCTCATCAGCACAACACACACAGCATTTTTCAAATCAGCGCGCCAGCGCAGCGTGACGATCAGAAACAACTGCACCCAGATCATCGCAAAAAGATACCATAGAAAATCAAACACATAGGACGAATCCCAAATGATATTGCTGGCATTCAGCGCCGCCAGCCGCAGCCATTCGAGAGGTTGATATTTCATCTGCGCCCATGCAGCAACGCTCATGCCCTGCACACGGTGATAAACAAAGGAATACAACGTATACACGGCCAGCACGCCAAGGGCTGTGCAAGTGATCTTCAACAGGCGTGCAAGCATTTTTTTGCGCAGCCCGGGCGCATCAGCCGTGCGACCGCCATAGGCATACCGGCCGGCCACCACAAAGAAAAACGGTACTGCACAGCGCGAAAGCAGACTGACCCATTCGCCGATCATTCCATGCAACGGAAAATGAATGGTGATCACCAGCAGGCATGCGATGCCCTTGAGCATGTATAAAAAGCGGTTTTCAGTGCGTGCCATCAAAACGCCCTCTTTCAACGGGATAGCCATATCTTATCACAGAACGGTGTGCAAGGCAAACAGGCATAAAAGAAGAACCCTCCGCCGAAACGGAGGGTTCTTTGGATGTTGTTTTCTGAACGCACTCAAGCCATGAAGGCTTCAGTCAACCCAGATTACTCGATCACGGAAGCAACAACGCCGGAACCAACGGTGCGGCCGCCTTCACGGATAGCGAAACGCAGGCCCTGCTCGATGGCGATGGGGGTGATCAGGGTGATCTCCATGTCGATGTTGTCGCCAGGCATAACCATCTC
>JAFWYA010000084.1 GCA_017517815.1 Clostridia bacterium
AACACCATGCCGGCTCATACTCATGAGCGCCGCATGGAGGTGTACTTCTATTTCGAAGTGCCTGAAAACAACGTGGTTTTCCACATGATGGGTGAAGGACAGGAAACCCGCCACATTGTCATGCAGAACGAACAGGCGGTTATCAGTCCCAGCTGGTCCATCCACGCTGGCGCAGGCACCAGCAATTACACCTTTATCTGGGCCATGGGCGGCGAAAACCAGGCGTTTGACGATATGGATGTCATTCCTACAATTGAATTGAAGTAAGAAAACCGGAGCCATTGCGGCTCCGGTTTTTAACTTGGTTTAGCCTGATATGGCAAACAGCTCAGCGCGTCGGGATTTCGTCAGTTGACGCACGGCACGCTGATAACTGTGAGCAAGCATATCCAGAAGCACATCGTCGGGCACAGTACCGTCGAGAGTAACAGTGTTGTTATATGGCTGCTGTACAGGCGGACAATGATAGCCGCGCCGTACTGTTCCAGGGAAATCTGCACGCCATGCCATTCCCTGCACAGGGTCGCATCGAAAGCTGACCCACGCATTCACGGGCATGAAATTGGCAAAAATCGGCCCGTGCGTGCCGATACGAATGCAAATGCTGTCGGGGCCGAAGGGATTTTCAGCACAGGCGGCAGGGTAACGCAGGGCATGGTTCATCAATTGCTGCAGGGTCATAAGCTGGCTCCCTTTTGAAAAGAAAAATGAATCTATTTATATTGTAGCATTTTTTGAATCCGCTGACAATGCGGTGATTGCAGACTTTGCAGATGTCGATTTCTGTGGTATAATCTAACCTGTATGCGATTTTGCAACTTTTGATTGGAGGGTATCGCGTGACTTCTTCCCGTCCCAAACTGCAAAGAGCCGCCCGCACGCTTGCCTGGGTGCTTATTGATATTGTCCTTTTGCTTGCTTCTCTCGCTTTGGCGCAGATCGTGCGTTATTCTGTCAACGGCAATTATGCGTTTTTCCCCAATTCCATTCGTCTGGCGCCTGCGATGATTGTGATCACGCTGCTGGTTTTTCAGGGCTTTGATATGTACCGCACCATGTGGCAGTACGCCACCGCCAGTGACGTGCTGCGCATCGCAGTGGCCGCGCTGGTTTCTGCTGTGCTCACCTATGCGTTTTCGCTGGTGGCAAACCTGTTTGTCAAACCGGACAACTTGTTCTTGCTGCACCGCATGGTATATCTGCTGCACTGGCTGATGAGCCTCGCGCTGGTTGGTGGTTCGCGCCTGCTGTACCGTATGCTGGTCACCCGTGAGCGTGTATCGCTGCTGCGTTCCTCCCGCAAGGACGAGGCAAAGCGTGTGATGGTTGTTGGTGCAGGCTGGACGGGTGCGAACATTGTGCACGAGATCCAGCGCGGAAGCTACGGCAACTGCATTCCTGTTGTTGTGGTGGATGACGACCGCATCCGCACCGGTTCCCAGCTCAGCGGCGTGCCGGTGGCGCGCGGAAGCGGCAATATCCTCAAGCTGGCCAGCGACTACCGTGTGGACGAAATCATCATTGCTATCGCAACGCCCAAAGGAGATCTGAAACCCCTGATCGAAAAGTGCATGGCGACCGGCTGCCGCGTGCGCCGTGTCAATCCCCTGCAGGATGTGAAGGGCGAAAACAGCGCTGTACAGGCCGTGGTGCGCGATATCAACATCAATGATCTGCTGGGCCGTCCAGAAGAACAGCTGGATATGGCGCCTGTTGCAGAATTTTTCCGCGGAAAGACGGTGCTCATCACCGGCGGCGGCGGTTCCATCGGCAGCGAACTATGCCGCAAGCTCCTTCCGCTGGAGCCTGCGCGCATCGTGCTTTATGATGTGAGCGAAAACTACATGTATGACCTCAACAGCGAGCTGCGCCTGCAGTATGGCGCTCAGCTAAAGGAAAAGCTCATTCTGTGCGTAGGTTCTGTGCGCGACGAGCAGCGGCTGGATGAGGTGTTTGGAAAGTACAAGCCCCATGTGGTGCTGCATGCGGCGGCGCACAAGCATGTGCCGCTGATGGAGGACTGCCCGGAGCAGGCCGTGAAGAACAATGTGTTTGGCACATGGCTTACGGCGCAGACAGCGGTGAAGCATCAGGTGCAGCGCTTTGTGCTGATCTCTACTGACAAGGCGGTTAATCCCACCAATGTGATGGGTGCGACCAAGCGACTGGCGGAAATGATCATCGAAGCGCTTAATGCGCAGACGGAAACGGAATTCACCGCTGTGCGCTTCGGCAATGTGCTGGGTTCTCACGGCAGCGTTGTACCTCTGTTTGAGCAGCAGATCCGTTCCGGAGGCCCGGTTACGCTGACGCACCCGGATATCATCCGCTATTTCATGACCATTCCCGAAGCTGCCAGTCTTGTGCTGCAGGCAGCCTCCATCGCACGCGGCGGCGAGCTGTTTGTACTGGATATGGGCCAGCCTGTCAAGATCCGTGAATTGGCGGAACGCATGATTCAGCTGTATGCGCCGCGCGAAGGACGCAAGGTTGAAATTGTTTATGTGGGTCTGCGTCCCGGCGAAAAGCTGTACGAAGAGCTGCTGCTGGCTGGTGAAGGCATTGCCAAAACGGAAAACGAAAAGATATTCATCGCCAAACCGGAAGTCTTCAGCCCTGAAACGCTTCAGAACATGCTCAGCCGTCTGCAGAACTGCATCGATGAAAACGGCGATATGCTTAAGTGCCTGCATGAACTGGTACCCACCTTCCGTGAGGCGGATGCTGTGAACAGCGCAGTGGGGAAGACGGCCGTATGATGGTACACGAGCGTATGATGCGTTTGGCTCTTGAGGAGGCGCAGAAGGCTTTTGATGAGGGTGAGATCCCCGTTGGCGCAGTTATTGCACAGGGTGAAAACGTCATTGCCTGTGCCCACAATCTGCGTGAACAGCGCAAAGATCCCACAGCTCATGCTGAAATGCTGGTCATTCAGGCTGCATCCCAGATACTGGGGACACGTCGTTTGAATGACTGCACGCTGTATGTAACGCTGGAGCCATGTCCCATGTGCGCAGGTGCGCTGGTGATGGCCTGCCTGAAAAAATGCTATTTTGGCGCGAGGGATGAGCGTCAGGGCTGTGCGGAGAGTATCTACGCCCTTACACGTGATCCGGCTTTTTATCATCGCCTGACCTGCGTGGGCGGACTGCTGGAAGACGAAGCCTCACAAATGCTGCGCAGCTTTTTTGAAAGCCGTCGTCAGAAAGGGGAACGCATTTGAAGATCGACACGATTGTAACTGATATGGACGGTACCCTGCTGTCGCCCGACCGGGTCGTTACGCCCTATACGATGGATGTGCTGAGCGAATGCAAAAGGCGCGGCATCAGGCTGATCCCTGCCAGCGGGCGTACGCATCCCAGCATGCGTCCCCATATGGAAAAGCTGAATACCGGCATGCCTTACATTGGAGGCAACGGTTCGGAGATCATCGGAGCAGACCATAAACTGATCGAGCAGCTTACGCTGGATGTTCCTCTGGCATGCGAGATCATTGCTGCATTGCAGCAGGAAGGTTTCTATGTACAGGTGTATGGAAACGAAGCTTTCTACTACGAAAAGGAATGCATTCAGTCTGAAAGGTACAAGAAAAGCTCCGGCATGAAGGGCGTGGCTGTTGGCGACTTGACAGCATTTTTGAACTTTGCTCCGCCGAAAGTGCTCAGTGTTAACGACCCGGCTGAAGTGGAACGCTTCTGGCCCGTCATGAGCCGTCGTTTTGAAGGTCGCGCCACTTTCACAGTCAGCGAACCTAATTTTCTGGAGGCAGAGCCTTTGGGTGCTACCAAGGGCGAAGCACTTGTGCGGCTGGCAAACATGCGTGGCGATATCATTCCTGAGCGTACCGTTGCCTTTGGCGACAGCATGAATGACGCATCGCTGCTGGCTTTTACGCCCAACAGCGTAGCCATGGGCAATGCACGCGAGGATTTGAAAAAGCAGGCTGCCTATGTATGCCGCACCAATGCGGAAGACGGCCTTGCACGTTTCCTGGAAGAGCATGTGCTGTAAGGAAGGAGGGAGAACGTTGATCAACGTCAAACACTTTTGTGAAAAACTGGGGCTGGAGGAACTGTCCAATACCAGCTGCAAAGAGATGGATATCAACGTTACCGATATCAATCGCCCCGGTATGCAATTCACGGGTTTTTATGAATATTTTGCCCATGAACGCCCGCAGGTGATCGGCAAGGTGGAAATGACCTATCTGGAGTCGCTCGATCCAGACAAGCGCATGAGCGTGCTGGAAAAATACATGAGTTATCCCTTGCCCTGCATTATCGTCTGCTGGGGCATGACGCCGCCCAGAGAACTGATTTCCCTCGCTAACGAGCGCGGTATTCCCGTGTTTCAGAGCAAGCTGCAAACGACGCAGCTCACCTTCCAGACCACCACTTATCTCAATCGCGAGCTTGCGCCTCATGTGACGCGACATGGCGTGCTGGTGGATGTTTATGGCGTAGGCGTGCTGCTTACTGGCGAAAGCGGCGTTGGCAAGAGTGAGCTGGCGCTGGAACTGGTACGCCGCGGCCATCAGCTGTGTGCCGACGACGTGGTGGATATCTGCCGTGTCGCGGACGACTGGCTGCTGGGAGAATCCCCTGCGATGGTCCGCCATTTCATGGAAATCAGAGGCATCGGCATCATCGACATCCGTGCTATGTATGGCGTTGGTGCTGTTGCACTCGACAAGTCCATCGATATGGTTATCCATATGGAAAACTGGAATGCCAATAAGGAATACGACCGCCTTGGTCTGCAGGAGGAATATACCGATATCCTCGGCGTCAAGGTGCCTTATCAGGTGATGCCGGTCCGTCCGGGCCGCAACCTGGCAGTCATTGTGGAGGTGGCAGCACGGAATCACAGTCTCAAGCGCATGGGCTACAGCGCCGCGCATGAGCTGGATCGCCGATTGAATGCCCTCATTGCCCAGAATAGCGGTATGGATGAATAAGAAAAAACTTGCAGGAATCCTGTATGTGTTGTATGATGAAAACCAGCAGCTGAAAAAACAACTTCGCTTTGATGAAAGGAGACATATCCTATGGCGGATATGAGTATTCGGAAACTTTTTCAGGCAAACCTGACCAGCGGCATCAAGGAGTGCACCGTCTCCGGCTGGGTGCGCACCGTGCGCGACAGCAAGGCCTTTGGCTTTATTGAACTCAACGACGGCACCTACTTCAAGAACCTGCAGATCGTGCTTGAAGATGGTATCACGCAGGACTTTGCCGAGATCGTCAAGACCACGCTGGGCAGCGCCATCCGTGCCACCGGCGAACTGGTGTTGACCCCTGGCGCCAAGCAGCCTTTCGAACTGAAGGCTACCAAGGTGGAAGTGCTCGGTATGTGCGACCCCAGTTTCCCCCTGCAGAAGAAGCGTCACACCTTCGAATATCTGCGCACCATCGCCCATCTGCGCCCCCGCACCAACACGTTCTATGCGGTGTTCCGCATTCGTTCGCTGGCTGCGCAGCTGCTGCACGCCTTCTTTGCCGAGCGCGGCTTTGTGTATGTGCATACGCCCCTGATCACCACCAGCGACTGTGAAGGCGCCGGCGAAATGTTCCAGGTGACCACGCTGCCTCTTGAAAACGTGCCCAAGACTGACAAGGGCGATGTGGACTACACGCAGGATTTCTTTGGCAAGCAGACCAGCCTCACCGTCAGCGGCCAGCTCAACGTGGAAACCTACTGCATGGCTTTCCGCAATGTGTACACCTTCGGCCCGACCTTCCGCGCTGAAAAGAGCTATACGCCCCGCCATGCTGCTGAGTTCTGGATGGTAGAGCCCGAGATTGCCTTTGCCGACCTGTTTGACGACATGGAACTGGCCGAAAGCATGCTCAAGTACGTCATCAGCCACATTCTGGCCGAAGCGCCCGAAGAGATGGCCTTCCTCAACAGCTTTGTGGAGAAGGGCCTCATCGACCGCCTGACCGCCATCGTCAACAGCGACTTTGCCCGCTGCTCCTATACTGAGGCCATCGATATCCTCAAGTCCTGCGGCCAGAAGTTTGAGTATCCCGTGGAATGGGGCGTCGACCTGCAGACCGAGCATGAGCGCTATCTGAGTGAAAAGCATTTCGGTCGTCCCGTGTTCGTGTACAACTATCCCAAGGAGATCAAGGCCTTCTATATGCGCCTCAACGACGACAAGAAGACCGTTGCCGCCACCGACCTGCTGGTGCCCGGCGTGGGCGAGCTGATCGGCGGCAGCCAGCGTGAAGAGCGTCTGGATGTGCTGAAGGCCCGCATTGCCGAGTGCGGCATGAACGAGGCGGATTATGGCTACTACATCGACACCCGCCGCTTCGGCACCAACCCGCATGCGGGCTTTGACCTGGGCTTCGAGCGTCTGGTGATGTACCTGACCGGCATGAGCAACATTCGCGACGTGCTGCCCTTCCCGCGTACCACCGGCAGCGCCGAATATTAATCAAACAAACACCCCGCCAAGCAGCGGGGTGTTACTTTTATCTGTGCAGTTCCGTTATTCCTGTTCGCCTGCGACACGGATGTCATCAGCCGTCAGGATCATCAGATCTTCGCGGGTGATGTCAGGATCTGTCGCCAGACGGTTTGCCTGGGCGGATACGGCGCGTTCAAACAGGTTGCGTACGCCGCGCGCGTTGCCAAAGCCCTTGACGTCGATGCTGTACAGTGCCAGGAGACTCTTGAGCAGGTCGCGAGCATCATCGTTGAGCGTGTAGCTGTTCTGCTTGCAGCGCATATCAAAAATGGCCATCATTTCCTCAACGGTGTAGTCGGGGAAATGCAGGAAACGGTTGAAGCGACTTTCAAGACCGGGATTGGAATGAACAAATTCTTCCATCTGGTCAATGTAACCGGCGACGATCACAATCAGGTCGTCGCGGTGATCTTCCATGGCTTTCAGCAGCGTATCGACGGCTTCCTGACCATAGTCGTTTCCGCCGCGGCTGGTAAGCGCATAGGCCTCATCAATGAACAGCACGCCGCCCATGGCCTTTTCAATAACCTCGCTGGTTTTGATAGCTGTTTGGCCTACAAAGCCGGCAACCAGTCCGAAACGATCCACCTCGACCAGATGCCCCTTAGACAGGATGCCCAGCGTTTTATAAACGCGTGCCATCAGACGGGCGATCATGGTTTTGCCGGTGCCGGGATTGCCTGAAAACACCATGTGAAGCGAAAGATCGTTGACAGGCAGATTGTTTTCCTTGCGCAGGTTCTGGATGGTCACGAGGTTGATGAGGCTTTCCACCTCTTTTTTTACGGTTTCCAGACCGATGTATCCTGCAAGTTCAGCCTTGAGATCCTCGATGGTCTCAGGCTTTTCTTCTTCAACGGCTTCGGCGGGCTTTTCTGCTTCAGCCTGCACGTGTTCAGGGATTTCTGCAGGCTGAGCCGAAGGTGTGGACGGTGTTGAACCCATGCCCCACAGATCATCTGCAATGCGGTTTAAGTTGCTGCGGGTCATCTGGCTGATCACGTCCATCTGCAGACGGATGATTTCATCTTTGCGATCCATGGTATCGCCT
Source organism: Clostridia bacterium (assembly GCA_017517815.1). The sequence continues at coordinate 7,530 of JAFWYA010000084.1, forward strand.
TCCTCTCGTTAATCCTGCATAAGGGCTGCAGTTGGGATGAACAGACGGCAGGGTTGGCCTTTCAGCGTGGTTTCAACATAGGCCCATTCAGTGCCCATGAAAGCCAGCATAGTAACCTCCGTGCCAGCTTTCAGAGTTACAAGGGTCGTCTGGCTGCGCAATGGGTCATCGGTGGCGTCAGCATTTTTACTTAGCTTGATCGGAATGGAGCAGAACTTGATCTGCGGGATGACAGCGTTTTTACCCACCGTCATGTCGTCAATATAGCCAATTCTGCCTCGCGAGCCGTTGCCAATAGCATAGCTCACCAGTACCCAATTGCCATCCATACCATAGATAGCTACGGTTTCATCGGTGGTCACCTGCGCGCCGTTTGCGCTCCATGCCTTTTCGCTGGGAGCGCCGTATACCTTCAGGGTGCGCGCTTTTTCAAAAGCAGCGTCAGGCAGCGGTGCCAGCACGGGTGCTTCCTTCAGCGCAATCTCATAGGGTGAAGGCGAGGGCGTGGGTGTGGGGGAAGGAGTGGGCGTGGGAGAAGGCGTAGGCGTAGGCGAAGGAGTGGGCGTGGGAGAAGGCGTGGGCGTGGGGGAAGGAGTGGGCGTAGGAGCGGGCGTGGGACTGGGCGTGACAAACTCTTCCGGCGCAACACGTTCACCCTGACGGTTGAGCACATAACCGCTCAGGTCGCCGTCGTCATTCAGGGTAAAGGCACTGTCGCTGCCAATATCGAGCACACCGGAGAGAACGTCACTGGACAGCACACCGTCTTCAACGGTATAGCCGCTTACCTGAATGGTCAGCAGTTTACCGTCAGCCGTAAACTGGTAGTACACATCGCCTTCGCCGCCCAGCGGTTTCCAAAGGCCATGAGTGAGTACGTCCACCATAATAGAGTCGCTGGCAGCCAAAGGCATGGGCGAAGGCGTAACCACAGGCGCCAGAGAAAAATCAGGACTGAGCGTTTCCTCTGGGAAAGGAGTCACGGTAACGCGGGGTACAAGTGTGGGCTGCGGAGCAGGTGTTGTGGCAACATAAACAGCAGTTGGGCCGTCATCCACGTCCAGCACAGTACCGGGTACAGCCGTAGCCTGTGAGCTGCCGCTGAGCAGGTGCGACCATGTCAGGGGCAGTTCATTCCATGGAATGTCAACCACCGCTGCCTGTGCGCCAAGGGTATTTTCAGCGTAGAGCGTGCGAAGCGCTTTTTGGGTGATGTAATACGAATTGGGCAAAGGCAGCAGGCCGCTGTTGGTGATTGTGTCCAGCAGAATGCCATTTTCAGACGCTTTGGCGAAAACAGCGTTGCAAATGGCCTCGTCCACAACAGCAGCAGGCTCCTGGAAAAGATCGGCCACAGCCAGCTCACGCTGACCGTTGAGATCGACAATGCTGTAATGGAAAGAAATCTGCGAGGTTTCAGCACCGGCTGCCTGCGTACGCGCAGAAGCTTCTACAGAGAGAATACCGTCAAAATCGAGCGAGATGCAGTAACCGCCGCGAACAGCGTCCAGCTTGCCATTGGCATAGGCTGCGTCATCAGCCAGCTGTGTATCGTGGGTAAGCGCAAGAATTGGGTCGGTGACAGTCTGTTTCAGAAATGCCTCGACAGACGGATCATTACAGGAAAAGGTGGGATAATCCACGGCGATGTTTTGTGTGGCAGTGGTCGTTTCGATATGATTGCGCAAAATGGTCACACTGCCGTGGCGGCCTTCTTCGGTCACAGACGGCTCTGTAGCCATGGCAGGGCAGACGGCCAGCAGCAGAGCCAGCGTCAGGGCCAGAAATCTTTTCATCTCAGGTACCTCCGATCAAAACTCGCCATCAAGACGGACGGGATAGGAAGACAGGGTGGACAGCGCCACGTATTCTCGCTGTCCATTTTTTTCAAGAACAAAAGAATGCGAAAGCGGCTGCGGATAGCTGATGCCGCTGGCGGCGCAAATGGTGAGGCTTCCATCAGGACCGTCCAGCGTTTTCTTTTCCCAGACGATATCGCTGTCTACCGGGCGGATCGAATCATAGGCAAAATCGTAGTGCTGTTCGCCGCGCACAAACAGGCCATATTTTCCGGTTTGACTGTCACAAACCACCATGGCGTCACAATCGGGATAAATGCTGACTTCGGATGAATGCGCAATGGGAGCAGAAGTGTCGGGCAGATGATACACAGAACCATCAGCCATATAGGCCATGGAACAGGCAGAACCAACAACATCCGTCATGTCATCACAGGCAAGCCAGCGGCTGACCGTGCCGTCAACACTGAGCACATACAGCAGATAACGCTGGTCGGTCGCACCAGTGTCGACGTAAGCAAGTGTGTGGTCGCCGGTAAAGGGAAAGCTGCGAGCAAACCAAAGCGGATTGATAAGCTCGCCGCTGAGATTGACATAGTTGGAACTGCCGTCAGCCTCGCTTTCAACAATGGCCCAGCCCCGGTAGAGGGGGTGCAGGAACACCTTTTCACCAAGCTGTGCTTCAATGTTGGCGGTACGTATTCTTGCTGCGCCCTTGGCAGTGATCAGATAAGGAGACTGAGCAACATAAAAGCCGCCATCCTGAGGGAGCAGATCCTGCGGGCCAAGCCCCTCAAAATAGTTTAGAAGCCGGCCTTCGGCAGAGGTGAACACATAGAAATCATAAGTGCCGTCCGCACGCTGATTGCGGGTAACGATGTTGGCATCGGTCACGGCGAAGGTTTCCATTTCCAGCGTTCCGCTCAGATGACTGATGGCCGAACGGGCACCGTCGGCGACTTCGGTCTTTTGAGCAGCATCGTAAGCTTTGACGGGTTCAGGCGTGACAACTGCCTGAAAGGGTTCTTCAGTAGGTTCGATGAGCAGCTCCTCCAACCCGGTCATTTCCATCAATGGTTCGCGAAAAAACCATGCCGCACCGCAAAGCACAGCCAAAACCAGCAAAGCAATGAGCAGGTTGCGCAGAGTATGCCGCTGCTTTCGGGGTGTGCGGTTTTCCTCCTGTACCTGATAGCCAAGTTCACTTTCTGAGATCAGTTCCTCGGCAGCATCATCCCAGCTGACGCTGCGCGTATGGTAAACATTGCTGGCAGCAGCATCTTCCACTTCTTCGTCTGCCCAGTTGTCATCCAGATACTGATCCATCTTGGGCGGCGGAGCAAAAGCAGGCTCGGCATCCACTTCCTGACCGGCAGCCTCACGGCTGTAATAAGCCGAGAAATCAGTCTCGTTGGGCGTATAGCCAGCCCACTCGGAAGTTTCGTTCTCTTCGTTTGGAGTATAGCCCTTCCAGTCGTCGACCGGTTCTTCATTGGACGTATAACCGGCAAAGTCATCCGTCTGCCCGGAAACAGCTGGCTGCTCCTCGGCGGGATCAAACTCACGCATGGAATAAATGTGCTGCGCACGTTCTGCGCGGCGCGAACGCCCTCTGTGGGCGGAGTGATTCTCAGACATTCTGACACCTCAAAACAGTGAAAAATTCTGCAACTTAAAAGATAACACGAAAAGCCTTATGCGTCAAGAAAACAGAAAAAGGGACCGGTTTTTCCGGCCCCTTTGCAGCGTGATATTGTGCGGTTAACCCATGTAGATAGGCATGCCAGCAATCATGCTTTCGTACTTTTCAATGACCTCATCGCACCAGGCGTCAAAACGGGGATCAGGCGTCTGGCATTCTTCGTGAGAATAGATATAATCCAGCGCCTCACGCACTCCCTGATCAAAACGGATCGAGGCGTTGAACTGGGGAACAGCGCGCTTGATCTTGGTGTTGTCAAACAGCACGGTGTTGCTCTTGTCGCCGGTCAGGGCGCCGACCCATTCGGGGCTGAGCATACCAAGCGTTTCACTGGCAATGTGAACCATTTTGACCTCTTTGCCCAGCACACGGCCGATGGTTTCATAGATCTGGTTCCAGGTCAGACTTTCATCGCTCGTGATATGGAAAATTTCACCCATCGCATGCGCATTGCCCATCAGGCCTTCAAAAGCAACGGCAAAGTCGCGGCTGTGCGTAACGGTCCAAAGGGTTGCGCCGTCACCGGGAACAATGATCTTTTTACCCTGACGAATGCGCTCCAGCACCTGATAGCTGCCGTAAGTGCCATGCAGGGCAACGGGAACGCTGCGCTCGCAGTAGGTGTGGCTGGGACGAACAATGGTTACGGGGAAAAGATGATCGTGATAAGCCTTCATCAGTACATCTTCGCAGGCAATCTTGTTACGGCTGTACTCCCAGTAGGGATTATGAAGCGGCGTGCCTTCGGTGATCCACGGCGAGGAAAGCGGCTTCTGATAGGCGGAAGCGGAGCTGATAAAGAGGTACTGCTGCGTTTTGCCGGTAAACAGGCGGATATCGCGCTCCACATGCTCCGGAGTGAAGGCGATGAAGTCAGCCACAACGTCGAAGGTTTCGTCGCCCAGAACGCTGGCGACCGCCTGCTCGTCATGGATATCTGCGCACAGCACGCGCGCGCCTTCCGGCACACGGCTGGAGGCGTTTCCGCGGTTAAGCAGGGTAAGATCCCAGCCTTTCTGAACGCAGAGCTTTGAAATTTCGGTACTGATGGTACCGGTGCCGCCGATAAACAATGCTTTCATGATGGTTCTCCTTTCATCAGTTGCGGGGACCGCAGATGAGTTCTGCAAGCATAGTCACGCAGGCATCCATGTCTTCTGCGGCAATGTGTTCAAACGGGCCGTGGTAGGCGTATCCACCGGTGCACAGATTGGGGCAGGGAAGGCCTCTGTAGCTGAGCTGAGCGCCGTCGGTGCCGCCGCGTGCAGCAATGTCGCGAGGCTCCATTCCGGCAATCAGCATGGCCTTGCGGGCATTTTCAATCAGGAAGAAGCAGGGTTCGATCATTTCGCGCATGTTTCGGTACTGCTCGCGCAGGGTCAGTTTGACAGTACCTTCGCCCCAACGATGATTGAGAATCTTTTCGATGTGCTTAAGCTGCTGCTTGCGGCCTTCAAAGCGTTCAGCGCTGTGGTCGCGCACGATGTAGACCAGCTTGGCCTTCATGGCGTCACCCTGCATGTCGCACAGGTGGAAGAAACCCTCGAAACCTTCGGTATCACGCGGGGTTTCACAGGAGGGCAGCATGCTGTTGAATTCCATGGCAACCAGGCAGGGGTTGATGAGCATGTCCTTGGAGGTGCCGGGATGCACGCTTACGCCGGTCACATCCACCACAGCCTCGCAGGCGTTAAAGTTTTCATAGGAAAGGCTGCCCACTGCGCCGCCGTCGACGGTGTAGGCATACTTTGCGCCAAATCCTTCTACGTCAAAATGGAGAACGCCCAGACCGATCTCCTCATCCGGGGTAAAGGCTACGGCGATTTTGCCGTGTGCTCGGCCGCTTTGGATGATCTGCTCGCAGGCAGTGAGAATTTCGGCCACGCCGGCCTTGTCGTCAGCACCCAGAAGGGTAGTACCGTCCGTGGTGATGAGCGTTTTCCCCACAAGCTTTTTCAGCCCCGGGAACTGCGCGGGGGAAAGCACGTCGCCTGTGCCCTTGAGCACCACGTCGCCGCCGTCATAGTCAGGAATGATCTGGGGCTTGACGTCAATGCCGTTAAACGCAGGGGCCGTGTCCATGTGCGCGATCAGGCCAAGACAGGGCAGTTCCTCCATGCCAGGCGTCGCGGGCAGATCGCCGTAGACAAAGCAGTCGTCGGTCAGGCGCACGTTGGAAAAGCCGATCTGGCGCATTTCATCGGCCAGCACACGGGCCAGATCAAACTGACACTCGCTGGAGGGCGTAACACCAGAAGTTTCGCAGGCAGGCGTGGAGATGGCTACATAGCGCAGCAGACGTTCGTAGGCTCTCATGGGGATCATCCTTTCTGTATATCAGCGTTTTGAATGTTTAACAGGAAACAGCTCGCTCACGAGCATTGCGCCAAGTACCAGCACGGCGCCAACTGCGCCAAGCATCGTCATGGGCTCACCAAGCACAAATACGCTCAGCAGCAGAGCAACCACAGGGTCCAGATAGCTGAACAGGGCAATGGTTTGAGCGTTCAGCTTTTGCAGCGAGGCAAAATACATGGCATAGGCGATGCCTGTGTGAATGATGGCCACAACCAGCAGCATGGCAAGGCCGGTCGGATGAAGCGAAAGTGAAGTAAGGTTTTCGGTCAGCAGCACATAGGGCAGTAGCACAATTGCAGCAGCTCCCAGCTGGGCAATCGTGGTGTCAAAGCTGGAAATACCAGTGAGGCATTTGTTGAGCAGCACGACTGTAGCATACAGAACAGCTGCGCCCAGACCAAGCGCAACGCCCGCCGGGCTGAAGGATGCGCTGCCTTCCAGCACGCCGGAAACCAGAATCATGCCCAGCAGGGCAATGGAAGCGCACACGGCTTTGAAGGGCGTCAACTTTTCCTTCAGTACGATGGGGGAAGCGATCACCACAAAGATCGCGCTGAAATAGTAGCACAGCGTGGCTACGGCAACGGTCGTGTAGCGATAGGCTTCAAACAGAAGGATCCAGTTAAAGCCCATGGCAGTACCGGTCAAAGCCAGTGTTTTGATATTGCGGCGAATGGCCTGAAAATCAGGTTTTTGCTTTTTGAGCAACAGCAGGCCCAGCAGAAACAAAGTACCGATCAAAGCACGTACCAGCGCAATCATGCTTGAAGGCAGAGAAATCATGCGCACAAACAGACCGATAGTACCAAAGATAAACATCGACAGGAACAGTTGCAGTTTGGCGTTCATACAATCGTCTCTTTTGCAATCAGTATTTGATGACCAAAGCCGTCCGCCACATGGAAATCCATGCAGCAGACGGCTTTGGCAGGCTTATTTGACAGGACGGATCAGGATCAGGGGCGTCAGCTCGTCGCCCTGGCCGCTGGGGTTGTCCGCCATGGCGTCCTGAATTTGCTCGTCGGTGAGGGGGAAGTCCTTGTTTTTGCCCAGCTGGTCGCGCTGCAGGTCGTTGGCGTCCATCAGAACGACAGGGATGCCCGTTTCCTTGTACAGCTGCTCGCACAGCTCATTGGGATTATCGGGGTTGATGAGCGCAAGCTCATGATACAGCTGGAAGCTGGAGCGGGTGTAGAAGCCGTCGATGCCGGCAACGCCGTGGCCGCATACGCGCCAGAACACGCCGTGCATGCCGAACAGCTTGGTCACAGCGCTCAGCGCAGCAGCCAGCAGCACGCGGGGCAGGCCGCAGATGTCGATGATCATCTGCATCTTGTAGGGCTCATGCGCGCCGACGCCGGTGGTGTTGATACCGGCAAAGCGCCACAGCAGATTGGCCCAGAAGCCGGGCTTGACCTGCTCACGGGTCTTGACGGACTTGACGCACATGCACATGACCTTGGCGCCGAAGGACAGCATGTCGCCCTCCTGATACAGGGGACGCACATACTTTTCCACAAGCTCTTTCTGGCTTTCGCCTACCTGAACAAAGTGGGTCTGAATGGCATAGCGGTCGTATTTGCGGCCGTCCTTGCCTTCGATGGTACCGCGGTCAAAATAGACGACGCCGTTTTCCTCGCGGCGCTGCTCCTCCAGATTGCGGGAAGGAATGATGCCCATGGAATTCGCCTCCAAATGTTACATGTCCTCGAAGAAGGGTTCGCCGGCCTCGTTTTCCAGAATGCCCAGCTCATTGAACTTGAGCGAAACGGGCTTGGCCATGATGTACTTGAGAATGGTGTCGTAGCGAACGCTCTCGGTGTAGGTAAGCAGAGTAAAAGCAACGCCGTGCTTTTTGGCGCGGCCGGTACGGCCGATGCGGTGCAGGTAGTACTCGTTTTCATTGGGAAGGTCGTAGTTGATAACGGCCTCCACGTCGTCCACGTCAATGCCGCGAGCGGCAACGTCAGTGGCCAGCAGAATCTGGAACTTGCCCTTGCGGTAGCCCTGCATCACCTGGTTGCGTGCGGACTGGCGCATGTCGCCATGCAGGCATTCACAGGGATAACCAGCGTTCTGCAGGCGCTTGCACAGGCGCTGGGTCATGTCCTTGGTGTTGACAAACACCATGATGCGCTGGTAAACGTCACTGTCGAGCAGGTACAGCAGGTGATCATACTTGCTTTCACGCTCGGTCGCGATGACGTACTGGGTGATCTGCGGGCGGTTTTCCTTGGTGGCCTGAATGGTTACCTCGGCAGGATCCTGCAGATACTTCCATGCGATGGTCATAACATCCTGATTGGTGGTGGCGCTGAACAGCACCAGCTCGCGATCGGACGGTGTGGCCTCGATGATTTTGGTCACGTCTTTGACAAAGCCCATATTGAGCATTTCATCCGCTTCATCCAGCACCATGGTGTGGATGGCATCCAGACGAATGTTGCCACGGTTCATGTGATCCAGCAAACGACCGGGGGTGGCAACCACAATCTGCGGATTCTGCTTCAGCTGGCTCAGCTGCTTGGTGATAGGCTGTCCGCCGTAAAGGCAGGCAATGCGTACACCGGGAATGAAACGCGCCAGCGCCTTGAGCTCTTCAGTGATCTGCAGGCTGAGCTCGCGGGTGGGCGCCAGCACAAGTTCCTGCACGCGCTTATCGCTTAAGTTTACATACTCAAGCATCGGAATGCCGAAGGCGCAGGTCTTGCCGGTGCCGGTGGGGGCGATAGCGATCACGTCGCGGCCCTCCATCATCAGGGGAAGGGTTTTCATCTGAACGGGGGTCATTTCGCTAAAGCCCATCCGTTCAACAGCCTTGAGGATCTCGGGACTGAGATCAGCGGCTTCGGAAAATTTCATGGTCTGTACAGCTTCTGTTTCCAAAACGGGTTCTCCTTATCAGGACTGCTGAGCCAGGCATTCTTCAATGGCGTGGCTAAGCTGATCAGGGCAGGAAGTGGCGCCGCGACAGGGGATGCCGCGCAGGCGGTTCATGATCTCCTCAGCATTCTGGCCGACGACAGCAGCCGCCAGACCAACGGTGTTGCCGCGGCAGCCGCCGGTGAATTTGCACTCTGTGATGACGCCATTTTCGATTTCAAGATCGATAGCGGTCGAGCAGGTGCCCTTGGTTTTATAATGCATAACAATCTCTCCTTTTATATGGCTTATTGCAAATTAAGCCAATTTATTTATTTCGACACCATACCCCGTTTTCCTTCTTCGCATTTCACATTACGCTGAATTAAGCATACCCTGAGATTATCAGGCAGAAAAAGGAGCGGCGCAATGAGGGTGCTTGTGACAGATGAATCAGGCGTGTGGAAATACACGCACAGCGAAGCTGCGCCCAAACAGCTTCCGTTTAAACTGGAATGCCCGTGTACGCCGTGTGCGGCGCATGCATTGATCGCCTGCTGCTGCAAAAAAACACTCGAATGCATTTGCCTGCAAAGGCACTCCTGGAATCCTGTCAGCTGTATGCCCGCTGTTCCGGGGATCAGCAGCATGGCATTTTCTCCCTGCGGAAGATACCTGTATCAGCTTGGTACAGAGGCAGACAGCATCCATACGCGCCTGATTGCAACGGGGGAGTTGCTGTTTGCTGCGCCTGTTGGCGTATTCCCGCGGTCTATGCGCATGATTCAGCAGGGCAGACATTTGCTGATTGCAGGAGGTGCTGCAGGCGAAGCCTACATACTGAATGCGCCCGAACTGCTGAACGAACGGACGATTTACACCAAACACGCCTGTTTTGCTGCCGATCTGTGGGCAGGCGGGATCGTTTTAGTTTGTGCGGCAGAGGGAGACGATATCCATACGGTGATCTATACGCTGTCTGCGCGTGGCGTAAAACCTGCAAAGCTGACGGAACTGCCTGGGCAGCCCGGAGGGTTATGCGTGTGTCCTGATGGAAAGACAGCCCTGCTCAGCACGCCCGATGGGCTGATGAAGCTGGATCTGTGCAGCGGAATCGTTCTTTGGAACCGTCCGGAATGGGCTTTGTGTATGCAGCTGGAATGTCGAGGCAGTCGTGTGCTTATCAGCGATACGTTGGACGGTCGAGTCTGTCTGATGAATCATAATGCACCGTGGGAGCAGCAGATCCTGTTTCGGGGAACAACAGCACAGGCATGCTTTCTGTAAAAAGCGTGTATCATTTGTGTGTTTGCTGCGCATCCTTTCCATGAAAAGTCCCGCCAGTTGTACTGACGGGAACGGATATGAAGGAGGCATAAACATGCTTAACAAGCTTTCACTGGTGTTGGTCATCATCGGCGCGATCAACTGGGCGCTGATCGGTATTTTTCAATTTGATCTGGTTGCTTATCTCTTCGGCGGACAGTCTGCCATGCTCAGCCGGGTGATCTACACGCTTGTGGGTGCAGCTGGATTGTGGTGCATCACACTGCTGTTTGGCGAGCATGCGTCTGTGAAGGAATGACGCAGCGCAAGGCGCAGCTGCTGGGCAGCCTGCAGCAGAAAGGCACGGTTGGTGGGTTTGCCGCGTTCGGGATCGATGGTCGCTCCAAAATGACGTTCGATCCCGGCAAGGCTTCCCTGTGTGAACACACTTTCCACAGCAACGCGCAGACAGCGCTCTATGGCAGCGGGGGTTGTTGAAAACTGCTGTGCGCAGGAAAGATACAGCGCTTCCAGCGACAGCCGTTCCCAATCCGACGAAGGGATCAATCGCTGCAAAAGCCAGGAAGCATATTGCCTGCCTTTGTAGCGCTGTGCCAGCCCGATCTCATCCAGAAAGGCATTTACGCTTATACATACCTGCGTGTTTTGAACCGCTGCCGCTTTTGGCAGCGGTTTTTGACTGAGAATGTGAATCAGCCTGCAAAGCCGGAACGGCGTAGTGCCCGGACAAACAACCGCATCCGCCCATTCGGGCCGGGCAGTGCAGCATTCGGGCGGGCATATAAACAGTACGCGAGGTGGACAAACCTGCTGGGAAAGGGTTTGACCAACCAGCATTCCTTCGCAGGCGGACAGGCACTGATGCAGCAGAAGAACGCTGTAGTGTTCTGTTTCGAGGCGTCTGATAGCATCAGCACCGTCGCTTGTCCATTCAACGTCCCAGTCTTCGCAAACAAGCGTCTGTGCAATGGCACGGGCCATATCCTGATCAGACAAAGCAATCAAAAGCCGCATGGGCGCACCTCCCAAGGAAAAAGATACGCCATGCGGCTTTTAGCTCCTGCCGTGAAAAAAGAAAGGCTTTGTCGAAAAACGTCACTGGTTCTGCGCCAGAAAAACGGCGGCTTCATTAACGGCATCTACGACGGCCTGAGAGGAGATCGTCGCACCGGACACGGCATCGATATCCTGCCCAAGCGCCAGCGGCGGAACTTTGCTGATAAACAGGCTGGTAAACGAATCTTCCTTTACGCGGCTGCCAACACCTTCTGTTTCCATAAAGCGCACGCCGCCAACGTCCAGCTTTTGAATGGCCCCGCTGGTATCAAGCGTAAGCCTGACCAGAACCGGGCCGCCATAGCCGATGACGCTTGCATTGGCTGTCATCACATCCTGCTGTATGGTGCCGCTGTTTTGCTTCAAATAGGGCTTCATTTGTGCTGCGGCTGCATTCACGCCGTCAATGATCGCCGTGCTGGTTACGGTGGCACCGGCGATGCCGTCAATGTCCTGCCCAAGCGTCAGCGGGACGGGTTTTCCGATGAACTGGTCTGTAAAAGACGCTTCTTTGGCTTTGGCACCCAAACCTTCCGTTTCGTTGAAATCAGCGCCTCCTACATGAATACCGGCAAGGGTACCATCTGGACGAAGGCCGACGATCAGCTCAATCGGGCCGCCATAGCCCTGTACGGTCTGCTTGACGGCATAGCCGAGCGGTTCACCGCCGCGAAGCACGGTATAGGCCATTTCAAGGCCGTCCTTAGCCTCAATCGTCATTCGTTCAAAGGCGTCCATTCCTTCGCCTGCATAAGGAAACAGCTGGCGAAACAGTCCCTCGTGCGTCTGCAGATCGCGGTCCGTTTTTGCATCGGCACTGCCGCCTGCAGACAGCGCAGTTACACCGACTGCTGCAACAACGGCTGCAATGATCCATCCTGCCCATTTTCGTTGTTTATCCATTCGTTCATGCCTCCTCTGCACGCAGTCTGCCCACTGCAGCGATGCGTTATCCTCAGTGTCGAAAATTGGGGCAGGAACGACAGTTTTCGCATTTTCATCCGACAGCCATCCGCCGCAGCCGACGCTATACTGACCGTATATTGAACACAGGAGGCAGCGTATGGTCACATCTTCCGGCACGACGGGCAAAACCGCGGCCTCATCGCTTTACCGAAAAAAAGGATTTCTGGCGGCAATTCGCCCTGCGGTCAGACCGGCATTGCTTTCTGTGACTTTGTTTTTGTTCAGCTTTATCCGCTGCTGGCAGATTCCTTCTCCGTTCGCGGCCGCTTTGCTTGCGGCACTGCCGGACAAGCCGCCTGCGGTATTGCTGGCAGGTCTTGCCGCAGGCGCTGGGCTGCGTGTGCTTTGGAATATTGAACCTGATGTGTGGCAATATGTGGGCTGCGGACTTTTGTGGATACTGATGCAAAAGTGCCGCCCGCGTACGAATGTGGAAGCGGCTGCTTTGGGCGGATTGACCATGCTGCCTCGGATTGCAGCGGCGATGATGACTGGGGGAACATTGTCTGTGATGTACAGCTGTGCAGCCCTTCCGCTGGCAATGCTGTTTGCAGCAGCGATTCGCTATGGCAAGGAAGCCGTACATCAGGCTGGTGCTTCAGCAAGTCCAGTGGAACGCTGCTGTATGCTGCTGCCGGTTCTGCTGCTGATGATGGGACTGGGTTTTTTTCGCGTTGGTTCCGTGAACCTGGGCCAGGTGGCTGCAGTATGTGCAGTTTGTGTTTTTTCATGGGCGTCCGGTCCTGCATTCGGTGTTCTTGGCGGACTGACGTGCGGGCTTGCGCTCACGCTTGGGGGACATGTCAGCTTGATTGCTGTCAGTCTCAGTCTGTGCGGTCTTTTGTGCGCTATGCCTGTGGTGGTCAGCAAACGATGGCTGGCTCTTCCGGCGGTGGCGGTCGCATGGGCTGCGGCGGCACTGTTAATGCTGGATGGTACATCAGCCCTTGATCTGTGGGCAGCGGGAACAGGAAGTATTCTGTACATGCTGATTCCATCAGCGATGCTGGAAAAGATGAAACCGTATCTGCGCGGAGGACAGACAGGCGGACGAACGACGGACACTGCCTACGTCAGCCAGCGGATCCTCCATATGCGCGAAGCAATCCGGCAGTTGGCTCAGGCGCTTCCAGAGTACGAGACGGAGCCTGCCGATGAACTGAAAAGCATACTTTGTGGACAGTGCATGAAAAGGGAAGTGTGCTGGGGACGCAGACCGGCGAGCACCGAACGGCTGCTCAGTGATATGCTGGAGATTTGCAGCAATGGGAAAGAAATTAACGAAATAACGCTTCCGGCTCTCGGTGAACATGGGTGTCTGCATGCAGAAGCGGCACAGTCGCTGGTAAAAGATGCGCTGTCCCGTCAGCAGCAGCGCAATACAGCTGTGAGGCGTGCACGGTATAAACGCGAGGTAACGCTGACGCATCTGGCGGCGCTGTCAGGCACGCTCGGTGAACTGAGCGATATGGCCGTGGGAGAGAGCTTTGACGATCTGCGTGCAGCACATTTGATTACGCAGGCGTTGGAACAATTAAATATTCCGGCAAGACTCAGCTATGCAAGACGCGTGGAAGGGCATCTGCAGGCGGCGCTGCAGACCCGCGGAATGCCGCAGAAAACGCTGGATCAACTGCTCGCCTATCTGGAAACGGAGCAGGAAATGCCGCTTTCGGTTTCGATGGCGGAAAAAGGTGTAATCGAACTGGAGGAAATTCCACTGTACAGCGCTTCTGTCGGAATGGCGTCGCTTTGTGCAGATGGCACACAGGGCAACCACTGCGGCGATGCACTCTCTGCAAAACGCTGTGAGGGCGGCAGGTTGCTGATGATGCTGTGCGATGGAATGGGCCATGGAGAAAAGGCTCATCAGCAAAGTGAAAAAACCATTGAACTTCTGCTGTTGCTGCTGGAGGTCGGCTATACGCGCCAGCAGGCCATAACGGCTGTCAATGGAATAATGCTCGGCGCACAGGAGGAAGAGCGGTTTTCAACGGTTGATCTGGCAGATGTAGATCTGTGGACAGGCGAGGTTTCGTCCGAAAAGCTGGGGGCGTGCGCATCGTGGGTGATTCGCGGAAATCACATGAAAAAGATCAGCGGTTCTTCTTTGCCGCTGGGAATCATGGAGGAAGCCTCTCCCACAGCCTCGCAGTATCGGCTGCACAGCGGAGATATTCTGGTGCTGATGAGCGATGGTGTGACGGACGTTTTTGCTGAAGAAAGTCAGCTGCGCACAGCATTGATGGACAGTTTGTATATCCAGCCGCAGCGTATGGCCGACGCCATTTTGCGAAATGCTTTGCTGGCTGCCGGAGGCACGCCGAAAGATGATATGAGCGTGATGGTTTTGCTGTTGTTAAGTAGGCAGCAGGCAAGATAAAAAACAAGCAGTGCCTTACCGGTGAAGTGATAAAAAGAAGGTAGACACGAAAGTGCCTGCCTTCTTTTTGCGCTATAATGAGAGATGGAGGTGGAAATATGGCAAGGAAATACACCATACGAAGCAAAGAAGAGAAGATGTCGATAGTAAAACAAGTTCTTA
>JAFWYA010000085.1 GCA_017517815.1 Clostridia bacterium
TATCAATCCTTTGAGGTGTATCCCGGCGATGAACATTTCCTCAAAGCGGTGTTCGGCGATCAGGCGGAAGCAGTCGTTGCCTACGCCACTGGTGGATATGCTGCAAGCGAAGACATCGCCGCTCTGAAGGTAACCTACTCCGTGAACCTCGCAGAACTGGGCGGGGCAGATGTGGATGAGCGCGATGTAGTGAAATCTGTGAAGCTGGCATCCAGCCCCGAAGAAGCCGTGGCGTGGGCCAGAAGTGCACAGAACACCTCCGCCGACCGTTACTACTTCATGCCGGATTCTGAACAGACAAGCTTCAGCAAGCTGTACATGTACCGCCTGAGTGAAGTGGAACGGTATCAGGCGCCATATGGCTACACCATGCCTGATGATCCTGTTCAGTTCTACTATCAGAAGGAGATCCCAACCACAACGGTTTTGGATTTTGCTGAGAAGTAAGGACATTAGAAAGAGCACCTTTTCACTTTTTCAGGTGGAAGGGTGCTTTTTCAATCTTTCTCCAAAAGAATGAAATTTTGAAGGATGATGAAACACAAGCGATAATGTCCAAAATTTCTTGTGCAGCCAACTTTCTCCCTATCTAAACCGTATTACAGATGAAAAGCTTTTCAAACCATCCCCAAGGAGGACAGCCCATGATTTGTGAGGAGGTTTTCATGCGCGAGGTGGAAGGGTGCGAACGGATGCTGTACCGTATCAGCCGCACCCTTCTGCGCAGCGAGGCAGATTGCTGCGATGCCGTGCAGGAAGCATTGATGAAAGCCTGGCAGCATCGAAACAGAATTGATGAAAATCGATTCCGCGCCTATCTCACGCGGATTCTCATCAATGAGTGCCATAACATTGGCCGCAAACGCGCCAGAGTCATCATGATGGAAAACCTGCCAGAGCAGCCTACCCAACCTGATCTGGGACAGGACATTCGCGCTGTGTTGATGCAGTTAGATGAACCGCAGCGCCTGTTGCTGGTGATGCACCATCTGGAAGGTTTCACCTTGCAGGAGATCGCCCATGCGCTTCACATCCCGCTGGGTACGGTCAAGCATCGCATTATCCGCGCAAGGAAAGTCTTTCGCAAGCAATGGGAACAGGACATGAAAGAAGGAGGTGCGCTGCTGTGAAAGAAAAGCAGGACGTTTTCGATCAGCTTGATCTGGCTTATGAACCCACGACGGAAGCCTTTCACCGTCGCGTACAGGAGACGCTTATCCAAATGAAAACGGAAAGCGCACAGGCTCGCCCGATCAAGCGCATCCAATGGGCCGCTGTGCTGGCTGCTGCGCTGATGTTATTTTCCGCCATCGCTGCTGCTGCAAACATCCACCAGATCATTGCTTTCATCACACAGACCATGGCGAAAAACTGGGTGCTGGATGATGCACAAAACATGCTGCACACCCATGCCGATTCTGCTGCATTGGGCGATTGTAATGCTACCATATCCGAATGGATGTGCGATGGCGAAACGCTCTACGTTTCGATCTGCCTGACGGATCCGGCGCTGCAAAACCTGGAAGCAAACACGGATTACCTTGGCGGAGTGAACCACTACGCCCTGTACCATGGCCCCACTGATGTTCAGCTTTCCGAAGGACATTCAGGAAGCGCAAGCTGGGATTTTGCGCAAGATGATACAAAACCAAATACCATCCTGTTTACCCTTGAAGCGCCGGTGGAAGGCCTCTCAGACGCTTTCACCGTGACCATCCCCGTTGTATGCAGCGAGGGTACGATGCACCTGAACTTCGACGTACATCGTCCTGACTTTGGCACGATTCGCGTGTTTGCGCCCTCTGCTGTTCTGCAGGCTGAAGGGTACACCGCGCAAGTCACAAACTTCAAGGCAACCGCACTCCGCACCTATGCCGCGCTGGAACTTGTTTTTGATGAAAGTCTCCCGGAAAACCGCAGGCGGGAAATCGTTTCCGACTATCTGGACGGACTTGGCGTTCCCGAAGGAAAGCTCAATGCGGTCGCTGGGGAAGGCGAGGAAATTGTTATGGCCAAATCCGTCCAGTGGGGCGAAGATGGCCTGACCTGCACGCTGGAACTGCGCGGCAATCCGCGCGAGGACTATCCCGATGGAATGATCTATTGTCCGCGCTGGGGCATGCATGCCTATGAAGGGGAAAGAGAGATACCGCCCCTGTCCATGGATGGCGCTGTAATCATGGAGATGAAGGAGGTATGTAAATGAAAAGAATCTTTGCTTTGTTGCTGATGCTTTGCCTTTTCCCTGCCTGTGCAGGTGCAGAAACCATTGAGCGCATGATCTCGCCTGATCTGACAAACGCTCCGTGGTGTGAAGGCATCGTCTTTGACATGCTCATGGAAGAACCGAAGGCCTTCCCTTCTAATGTGCCGATGTTCGAAGTCGGAGTGGCCGAATTGGACGAAGCCTATCTGCGCGGCCTGCTGGAAACATACGGCATGCCAAAGCCGGAGGGTGAACGCTGGCACAACGGATCTGACCCACTCAATGGACGCAGCTATGTATTCAGTGAGATAAACCACGGTCGGTATCAGCTGTACAGCTATCCATGGGGCATTCGTACTCAAATCAATGAGAAGGAGAACGAAGCTGCTCTTGCCATGTGCCGACGCTTCCTTACAGAAGCTGATATTGCCCAAGTCGAAGAACCCTATTACCGAGTGCAACGTGGTAATACGCCCCGCAGCAGCACCTTTGACGGCGCTGGAACAGCAATTGCTGATCTCAACCTATACCCCGCAGAAGAAAACGAGCACTATACCGGCATTGGTTTTCGCTTCCTGCTTGGCGGTCTGCCGGTCGCGGTGGAGCTGTTGGATGAAACCGGCCAGCAGCGCACAGACAAAAGCCTTGCACCTGTCTACGGCAGCATGACCATCAGCGATGACGGGTTCATCACACAGTTTGATCTGTGGAATATGCCAGCGGTTGTCAAAGAGCTGGAACCATATTCTGGCCCGCTTTGCACATGGGAAACTGCGGTTGATGCTGTGCTGGACAGGATAATCCATCATACATACCCCGGCAATGAAAAGCATTGGCTGGATGGATTTCAGCATCTGCGCATCGTTGCAGTGGAACCCAACCTGGCACTTACACCACAGGGAAACACTTTTCCTGTCTGGGCCGTTGTGTTTGAGTACAAAGCGCATTTTTCCGCTGCGCAGGACGGAGATCCTGTATACAACAGCTGGGTACAGTATGTGGATGCACGTACCGGCGAAATGATCAGCTGAGTATTTCAACCTTTGGATTCAGCGTTACAGCGGAATACGAAACATCATGAGCGTCTATCCGCATAGGGCTGGCGCTCTTTTCATATCTCCATATTTCTGATAAAATTTTCTTAAATTCCGAAAATCGCCTATTGAGCATCGTCAGTATTAGTGTAAGGAGGTGAGCAGCAGATGGAAACTGTCAAGGGCCCAGACAGCTCCCAGGAATACTTGTTGACCAAATTGATTGATCAATACCAGGCTGTCCTGCTGCAAATGTGCTTCATGTATTTGCATGACAGAACGATGGCAGAGGACGCCGTGCAGGAAACCTTTTTGAAGGCATACCGATCCATGACTGCATTCCGTGGCGAGTGCAGCGAGAAGACATGGCTGACGAGGATCGCCATCAACACCTGCAGGGATATGAAACGCTCAGCGTGGTTCCGCCATATGGATCGTCGAGTGACCCCGGAGGACATGACGCCCATCCCTGTTCAGCCGATCGAGGACTACGATGCCGAAGAACTGGCACAGGCCATTGTCAAGCTGCCTGCGAAATTCAAAGAGGTCATCCTGCTGTACTACTATCAGGATATGACAATGAGAGAAATAGCCGAATCGCTGGATATTGCTGTATCAAGCGTATCCGGCAGACTAAAACAAGCCTGCGCCAAGCTGCGTAAAGTGCTGGAAAAGGAGGGCGCTTATGGACGATAAGTTGGTTCGTGCCAAGGTACACACCGCTGTTCAGCAGCATTGCGCCACATTCGGCGTACAGCCCAATCCTTATCTCGCCCAGCGTGTGCTTGCCGCAGCGCGAGATGAAGGAGTGCCTGTTGTGAAAAAGAAACTATCCCTTGGTTTGGTGTTTATTCTGATTCTGTTGCTGACAGGTACGGTCGCACTGGCAGCAACCCTTTTGTGGCAGGACTATGTACCGCAGATGAAGCAGACCGAGCATGAAATTGGCGACTATGTGGAGTGGCCCGCAACCCGCCGGATTCAGCTGGCGAAAGATATTGTTGCCATGGGCTATCTGGATGAATCTGAGGACACGCAGATCCTGTCCAGTGAAACGGCCACCGAGCAGGACAAGGCAGCGGCGGCTGATCGGCTGATGCTGAAGCTGACTGGCCTGGAAGAAGTGAGAGAGATTCACTCTACGCTGATCACCTATGCCATTATGGGGCATGAAGATACCTGGACGCCTGAACAACGAGTGTGGTGGAATGGCATTGAAACGATGTATGGTGACGACGGTGCTACGGACATCCTCATTGTACCGACTAAGGATGTTCTGTCAGAGGAAGATGCTATTGCCATTGCCAGAGCAGCCATTCAAGAAGCGTATGGTTTCGATGATACCTACATGAGCAGCCTGCATCCTGTCGCCAACCTTTACACGACAGATGAACGCCCGGACTACAAACGCTGGGACATTCAGTTCAAGAAGTACCGCGAAGGCAGCAGCACCTATGTGGAGAAGGTGTATAGTGCCGTTGTAGACGAGAATGGTGAAGTGATTTCCGACCCTGATGTTGGCATTGACCATCCGGCAGAAAGTGTAGAGCGTATGAAGACCCGTGACGAAGCAATCGCAAATGCTGACAATCCGGAAATCACGAAGGTCTATGAACAATATGGCAACACTGTTGGGACTCGTAGCATCTGGCGTTTGACGCTTGTCGAGAAGTCTGAATTGCTTGGAGATGATAATGGAATCCCGCGAAGCGAAGATATTTCTGAAACCAACGCAGTTGAGATTGCCCACAACCGCCTTGCATCCGTCGGTTATGATATGACCGCTCACGAAACCAGTGTATGGTATATGGTGAACGGTACTGCAGAAGAAGACAACTCCATGACTGATCCGATCTATGTGATTTATTTCCTTGACGATCTTGATCAACCAGTAAAGGCGTTTACAGTCACGATCAATGCCGCTACTGGGGAAATAATCAGAACCTATACTCCGGGTTCAGTCTCTGAATAAACGACTTAACACCCATTGGTTTGCGTGGAGGCTATCTCAACCTAATACATGACCTATCTCGCCCGCCCCCTCCGGGGCGGGTTTTTGTCAATGCCTATGAGTATCTTGTATCATGGAAAAAAGAAGCACCTGCCTATATATTGAGACAGGTGCATTTTTCAAGCCAAGTAATATCTTGAATTCTATTTGCGTTGTGCTATCGGTCATTGGTTACATCTCCGTTCCCAAAGATAGGGATCGCTTCACCAAGATAGGTAGGCGGAACCTTCACGATGCACCACGCCCAGTCCTTAACCCGTGCAGCTGCTTCCCGGATATCGAAGTAGGTCTGTCGCGCGTAGTTCCGCAGATCAGAGGAGATGCCCACTGCCTCCATACCGAATGCCCTTGCATTGTGGATGGCTCGGTACAGGTGATAAGTCTGTGTAACGACGATGATACGGTCACACTGGAAGATGTCACGCGCACGATGCATGCTCTCGTAGGTGGAGAAGCCGGCATGATCCATGAAGATATCTTCGGAAGGAACGCCCTTGGAAATGGCGTAGTCCTTCATGGCGTTGACTTCATCGTAGTGTTCGCGTCCATGATCGCCGCTCATGAGCAGCTTGGGGGCGAGTCCCTTCAGATATGCTGCAATGGCGACGTCCAGCCTGTCCTGCAGCATATGGCTGGGCTTACCGTCGCTGCGTATGCCGCAGCCCAGCACCAGGATACAGTCACCGGTGAGCTGGTTGGCTTCCTCCAAGGTGGAAACGACATTCTTTGTACTGTAGATCATCCAAGCATTGATACCTGCAATGAACAAAATTGTGCACAGAATAACAACCAGGAGCCACTTGAGGCATTTCAATAATTTCATTTTGTTCCTTTCGTGATGAGAAGTTTCAACTTTGCAGCTCCTCTGTTCCCTATAGCAAAGGAACAAATAGCATAACGACAGCCAAAATTATCATCAAAATGCTACCAAACTGTATAGATAATAGACCTAGATCCGATAGTTCTGGCTCAGTCTGGTACTTCCAGCGCGAACCAAAAAAGGCGGCATGTTGAGGATATAGGAAAGAAAGAGCACCAACGAGATAAAGAAGCGTGAAAGGAAAAACCATAGCGATGTGACCGCGCTGCTCGACTTTATCTTCAGAAATATTGATCATCAGTGGGATGAGCGTGCTTCGGCTTCGCTGACCACCCTTTACGTTGATCATTGTCAACTTATCAGATCGAAGCAAATACTCACCCTTCTCGTTTGTGAACAGTACATTATGGATATCAGCATCCTGAATCCTGACACCGTTTTTCAAAACGACGGTCTCTCTTTCCGGCGTGCTGAGCTCCGGCTGATCAAAATAGATTTCCCTATAGTCAACAGTCTCTCCTGTAGAAGTGACAAGGTGAACAAATTGACCGATTTGCTGATTGTTTCCATCATAGATAGGTTCGGTCTGCTCCACAGCAGGCGCAAAGCTAAGCCCTGCGGCATCCAGATCACTCAGCTCATAGACAAGATCATGTGAAAGCCATACGCCGCCAACCTCAATAGCCAGATAGGGAAAATTAACTGTTTCCAATGCCCATCCATCTGAAAAGGTAACACGATATCCTCCGTCACTGTGCCGTTCGAGAGAAGCAGATAGAGACTGATCATTCAAAACCAAATCGAATCCAGATGTAGAGGAATATCGAATTCGATCTCCCGCAGGCGATGTAAACCAGCCATCCTGCTTGAGCTTCCAGAACTGATCGTAGTCCGCCACGCCTCTTTGATGGTTGAACCACAGTCCCAGCAGGAAAAACAGGATATAGATCGCTACCAGCACAGTAACCTTCTTCTTCATGTAAAGACCCCCTTATTCGGAGAAGGTATGTTTCTGCGGCAGCTTCTTTCCACAACTGTTGCAGAAACGGTAATCATCCTCCACCGGAGTTCCGCAATAAGGACAGAAGGCATCGGCTTCTGAAACGGATTCGTGCTGGGCGGAAGCAGGCTCTCCAAAACGCTCGTTTAGCGGGTCGGGCTCTTCACTGCTGTCCACGATGTCATATTCCGAAAAACGTTTCTTGCCCGTGGCATTTTTGAAATTGTAAACAGCAGACACAACTGCGATAATGATAAACACAACGCCAAAAAGCGGAAAGATCGCATCGATTCCTCCACCAAACGCTGGATCGTGAAAAGTCCCTATTCCTCCAAAGGATGAACTCATACTGGACGCACCGATTGTCCATAGTAGTCCGAACACAGCGATTACAATGCACATGATCCCACCCATCATGGATGGGCCTCTGCCGGGTTTAATACTTTTCATAATGCTTCTCCTTATGAAACAGATGATGGATTACTTCGCTTTGATGGAATTAACAAGTTTTCGAATGAAGAAAAGAAGGAAGTACAGGATCAATGCATCTGCGATCAAAGCGGCGATATTCAGATGAACCGCAAATGCGCCTGTGCTTGTTACAAGAATGGTGTAGAAAGCAAACGGTAGTCCCAGCAGAAGAGACGATCCGTCTGCGGAAGTGTTTTGCGTTGCCTCAAAGCAGGCAGGAATCAAAGCCAGAATCAGCAGAAGCATCAGCGCCCACGCAGCAAGCTTCCAGTTCCAACATTTTTTCATTCAGGCATACCTCCTAACGGGAACCATTCTGCATCCTTTTTTGCATTCTGCTCCACAAGCAGAGCGTGAAACGACGGCTCAGAAATGCTTTCGTCACCTTTGAAGTATTGAATGGCTTCGCCGGCGCTTTGGGACTTGGCCAGAGGAACTATGAAAGCTGAACCACCAAAGTGGGCATATCCAAAACCGCTGTCTGCCGCACTGGATGAGAAGGAGAAAGTACCATCCTCCTTCAGCTCAAACATGGAACGATAGACAAACTCATATCCCCATACAATGGAATCGGCGCGCTGCAGCACCAAATAACCGTAATAATGATCCCCATTCACACATTGTTCCAGAACCAGTTCATTCTCACCGGAGTTGTCTACATCGACATATGCATAGCGCGGGAAAGTTACGCTTGCACCCTCAAAGAGTTTTTCTCCAATTTCTGAAAGGCTCAGATACATTTCAGCCTGTGCGTGATAAAAGCGTTCGTTTTCATACAGAACCGCCTGAAGGTTGGCGGGCAGAGGAGAAGTGGTATCGATTCTGCCCTGAAAATAGCGTATTGGTTCGCGTACCTCGCCGGTCATCGTTACATAGTCCGAATGAACATACCCCTTATATCCGTCTGCAAATACAAGATACCAGTGATCGGCAGTTTCGCCAAGAATGGTGAGTTCTTCGCCGCCATACAGCTTATTCAGCTGCTTTGAATTGGTGGTCGGAGCTTCGCGCAGGTTTACCCAGTCTTTTGCCTTCACAACGCCGATACGCTTGGCGTATGGGACATTTTCGGGATATGGGCCGTTGTACAAATAGCGTGACATCATATAGCCGCTTTCTTTGCCGATGGTCACCTTGACCCACTCTTGCGTGAGATCCGAATGATAATAAATAGCTACGCCGCTGAAATACAGTCCCAGCGACTTTGCCTCCTGAGAAGGCGCAGCCCGAAGATGCACTCTATCTGAGGTTCCGGCGTCAATCCAAGCGATGCCTTCGCTTTGTTCTGCAAAGGCAAAACCAGCAGAAAACAAAGTACACATCAAACACAGAAGAAGAATCAGTTTTTTCATCTGCAACACCTTTCGAAGCTAATCATTTGTTGGCTCTAAAAAGCTATGCCAAATATAGCCGGTCAGCGTGGTGCGCCCTGTTTCATACTCA
>JAFWYA010000086.1 GCA_017517815.1 Clostridia bacterium
TAAGAACTTGTTTTACTATCGACATCTTCTCTTCTTTGCTTCGTATGGTGTATTTCCTTGCCATATTTCCACCTCCATCTCTCATTATAGCGCAAAAAGAAGGCAGGCACTTTCGTGTCTACCTTCTTTTTATCACTTCACAAAAAGACCGTTGAATTTTGATTCAACGGTCTTTGCATGTGCTTCATCGCGCGTTTTTCAGCGCTTCCGCTGAAAAAGAGGGGATACGGCCCAGCGCGTCAGGGCCGACGTTGAGCAGATAATTTACACCGAGGCTGTTGAGCCTTGCGCGGCGTTCGCGGATTTCTTCCGGGGCGATCCAGTTCTGATCGAAGTATTTGAAACCCCACGAGCTGTTTAGCGTTCCGGCAGTTTCGTACAGGCCGTAGGGCGAAGGTTTGAAACCGTGCAGGCTGTTGGGATCTGCGTTTTCATTAGGCCTGAATTCGGTCGGATATTCGTTGTCGCCCAACGAAACGTAGTCGTATGCGCCGTTGCCGATGCGTGAGTTGATCAGACAATCTGGCTGATAATGCTTAACCAGCGCATTCAGTTCAAGGCTCTGCTCTTTACTGATGGTGTGCGGCACATCAAACCAGATTAGACACAAGTCTCCGTAATTGGTCAGGATTTCTTGAACCTGCGGCTTGATCTTCTCTTCAAAGCAGATAGAGAAATCCTTTTTCATTCGATCGGGATAATCCCAACTGTTGTCCCACGACACGCCTGAACAGGGCTCCAGATGATCATATCCGCCGCCATGAGGATGGTGCCAGTCCAATTCCTGCGAATAATACAGACCGAATTTCAGCCCGTGTTTGTAGCAGGCCTCGCCAAGCTCTGCAACGGCGTCGCGGCCAAAGGGTGCAGCGTCCACAATGTTGTATGTGTCCGCTTTGGAATGGAACATGGCAAAGCCGTCATGGTGCTTGGAGGTAAACACGAAATACTGCATGCCGCATTCCTTGGCCAAACGAATCCATTCATCTGCACTGAAGCAGATGGGATTGAAAATTCCGGCCAGCTGTTCATATTCGGCATTGGGGATGGGCATGTAGCTCTGAATCCATTCGGCGTAGTTCTCCACCCTGCGGCCACGGTACTCGCCGCCCAAAATGGAGTAAAGTCCCCAGTGAGCCATCATGCCATACTTTGCATTTTTGAACCATTCCCGGTTATTCATCAGCATCAGCTCCAAACTTTGCGTTTTCAAGCAGCCACTTTGCCACGCCGTCATTTTCATTGCTGTCAATAACCGAAGTGGAAACGGCTTTCAGCTCATCTACAGCATTGGCAACGGCATAGCTTTCATCCGCCTGTTCAAACATGTCCACATCGTTTTTGCCGTCGCCGAACACCACCAGACGGTTGCAGCGCAGCAGCTCCTTCAACTGGCGTATGGCGTTGGACTTGGATGCAGCGGCAGGCATGAATTCCAGCCATTGTTCACCCGAATAGATATCACGCTGATACAACGCATGGCAGACGTCGCGGTACTTGTAAAAAAACGGTTCAAGCTGGCTTGCCTGACCAATGCAGCTCAAATAGAAAATTTCGCCGCGCCTGAGTTCCTCCACGGTCGAAACAGCACGCTCGCGCCGGTCGCCCTTTCGGGTAGCGACAAAGTCCCTAATGCCCTGTGTGCATTTTTCCGTCAGATAGCTGAACTTTTCCACGCCGTCCACAAAGGCATAAACGATGGGGTAGACGCCGTTGGAAATGAGATCATCCAAAATGGTTTCAATTTCCGCACCAAAGAAATTGGACAGCAGGATTTCGCCGCTTGCGTTATCGATGATAAATCCACCGTTGTAAACGATCAGCGGGATTTTAGCGCTCAGACCACGCGTGACCTTTGCAGAGGTTGAGTAGGAGCGGGCCGTGGCATAGGAAAACAGCATGCCCTTTTGTACCAGTTCGTTGATCGTCTGGTTCGTGAAGTCGGATGTTGTTTCATTATTTCTAAGCAGCGTGCCGTCCAGATCAGTAACGTAGAGCGTGCGCATGCGGGACTCCTTTCGGGAAAGAGGAAAAATGTTCGGAAAATCCGAACATTTCGTCAAACGATGAAAGTATCATATATCAGAAAAAGACATGATGTCAATAGCGTTTGTAAGGCGATGGACAAAAGGGGAGAAAAGTTCCATTTTTTCACAAGGAGTCCTAAAAATCCGAACGTTTTATTAAGAAAACCATAAAAATTTCAAATTTCTCTTGCGTTTGTCGGGAAAAGCATTATAATAATGGAGGTTCTGCGGGGGAAATACCCGGCAGACAAAACTTTGTAACCAAAGAACATCTGGAGGTTATCAAAAAATGCGTAAACTGATCGCCATGGTTCTGACTCTGGTTCTGGCCCTGACGGCTATGTCCGCTCTGGCTGAAGGCAAGCTGGTTGTCTACACCCCCAACCCCGACGCTGAGATCAAGTACATCCTCAATCCCTTCGCTGAGAAGTATGGCATTGAGATCGAAATGCTGAGCATGGGCACCGGCGAGTGCTACACCCGTCTGCTGGCTGAAAAGGACGCTCCCATTGCTGACGTTATGTTCGGCGGCGTGGAAGCTACCTGGACCCACGACTATCCCGACCTGTTCCAGCCCTACGTTGCTGCCAACAACGACAAGCTGCCCGCTGAGTACCAGAACACCGATGGCCTGATGACCAACTACATCCTGGGCGGCTCCTGCGTGATCATCGTCAACGAAGAGCTCGAAAAGGAACTGGGCGTCAACATCACCTGCTACGAAGACCTGCTCAACCCCGCTCTGAAGGGCATGATCGCTTCTGCCGATCCTAACGCCTCTTCCTCTTCCTTCGCTCACCTCTCCAACATCCTGCTGGCTCGCGGCGAGGGCGAAAACCCCTACGAGTCCGAGGCTGCCTGGAACTATGTTGCTGCTCTGATTGACCAGCTTGACGGCTCCCTGACCAGCGGTTCCTCCGCCGTGTACAAGGGCGTTGCCAATGGTGAATATGTTGCCGGCCTGAGCTACGAAGTCGGCGTTGCTGGTTTCATTGCCAACGGCGCTGAAGGCGTTCGCGCTGTGTACCCCACCGAGGGCGTGTGCTGGACTCCCGTTGCTTCCGCCATCGTCAATGGCGCCAAGAACATTGACAATGCCAAGCTGTTCATGGATTGGCTGATCTCTGATGAGTGCCAGACCACCATGGCCACCGCTGAGGGCTCCGTGCTGCGCGGTACCCGTACCGACCTGTTCGTGCCCACTGAGTACATGCCTTCCTTCGATACCCTGAACCTCAAGCAGGAAGACAGCGAGTACACCTCCGGCAACAAGCAGACCATTCTGGATCACTGGAACGATCTGTGGAACAAGTAATTCAAGTCATTTGACATTTGATTTGCCCGCCCCTTGTGGAGCATCCGCATCGGGCGGGTGTTCCCTGTTCAGGGATAAAGTATCACTAACCTTTACGCATCAAAGGAGCTTGCGATTTCATGAGCGTTACCATTAAGATTGACCATGCCCACAAGTGCTACGGCAGCAATGTCATCATTGAAGATTTGTCTGTCAGAATCCGCGAAGGCGAATTCTTTACCCTGCTGGGACCCTCTGGCTGCGGCAAGACCACCCTTTTGCGCATGATCGCCGGCTTTAACTCCATCGAGGGTGGCGATTTCTACTTCAACGATACCCGCATCAACGATATCGATCCCAGCAAGCGCCGCATCGGTATGGTGTTTCAGAACTACGCCATCTTCCCGCACCTGAGCGTGAAGGACAACGTGATGTTCGGCCTCAAGAATCAGCCCAAGAAGCTGACAAAGGCTGAAACGAATGAGCAGACCGAGAAATTCATGAAGCTGATGCACATCGAGGAGTACGCCGAGCGCAAGCCCGAGCGCCTGTCCGGCGGTCAGCAGCAGCGTGTGGCGCTGGCCCGTGCACTGGTCATTCAGCCCGACGTGCTGCTGATGGACGAACCGCTTTCCAACCTAGACGCGAAGCTGCGCGTTGAGATGCGCGAAACCATCCGTTCCATTCAGCGCAATGTTGGCATCACCACTGTGTATGTAACCCATGACCAGGAAGAGGCCATGGCGGTTTCTGACCGCATTGCCGTTATGAATCTGGGCGAGATCCAGCAGATCGGAACGCCGCAGGCAATCTACCAGCGTCCTGCCAATCTGTTTGTCGCCAGCTTCATCGGCCGCACCAACCTGCTCAATGGCGAAATTCGCATGGAGAATGGCGAAGCTGTGCTGGTTCTGGCGGACGGCACCAGCCTGAAGATTGACACGCTGCTGGATGCGGAAAAGAAGAACCAGAAGGTGGTCGTTTCCGTGCGTCCTGAGGAGTTTGTGATTTCTCATGACGGCGAAGGCGTTGGCGCTACAGTCACTTCCTCCACCTTCCTTGGCCTGAATATGCACTATTTCCTCAAACTGGACAGCGGCGAGGATATACAGGTTATTCAGGAAGCCGAGCTGGATTCCCGTCTGCCTGACGGCGCAAAGATTCGCCTGCGCATGAAGCAGGGAAAGATCAACATCTTCTGTGAGGACGGCAGCCGCAACCTTGTCAGCGGCGTTACGAATGACAACGTGCCCACGCAGGAGGCCTGATGATGAAAGCAACGCGCAAATTGGATACGTGGCAGATCATTTCCTTTGTGATTCTGGGTCTGTACGCGCTGTTTCTGGTGCTGCCGCTGTTTCAGCTGCTGCGCTCCTCTGTGATCAATGACGAAGGCCAGTTTACGTGGGAGTTCTTCCAGCGCTTCTTCGGTCGTGAAACCTATTACGGCACGCTATTCAACTCCTTCAAGGTCGCCTGTTCCGTAACGGTTACTTCGCTGATCGTCGGCATTCTGTTTTCCTACTTCTACAGCCTGTTCGATCTGAAGGGCAAAGCCTTCCTGCAGGTCATGGCCATCCTCGCCTGCATGTCGCCGCCCGTCATCGGCGCTTACAGCTGGATTCAGATGTTTGGCCGCGGCGGCATCATCACCAAGTTCCTCCGATCCACCTTCGCCTTCCGCATGCCGGATATCTACGGCTTCGGCGGCATTGTGCTGGTGATCACCTGCCAGCTGTTTCCGCTGGTGTTCCTCTACAT
Source organism: Clostridia bacterium (assembly GCA_017517815.1). Next base: position 5,083 of record JAFWYA010000086.1, read on the forward strand.
CAACGGCGCACTGAAGAATATTGACAATTCCCTGATCGAGGCCTCCTCGGGTCTTGGCTGCAACAGCTTCAAGCGTTTCTTCAAGGTGATTCTGCCTCTTTGCATGCCCACCATTCTGGCCGCCGGCCTACTGGTATTCATGCGTGCATTTGCAGACTTCTCCACTCCGCTTTTGATTGGCAAAGGTTACCAGACCTTCCCGGTGCTGATTTACAACAGCTTTGTCGGCGAGACGTCGCGCAGCCAGAACTTTGCCTCCGCAGTCAGTGTGGTTGGCATTGTCGTTACGGCACTGATCTTCTTTGTGCAGAAATTCGCCAATGCGAAGTTTAACTTCACCATGAACGCGCTGCACTCGATCGAAACGCATAAGCCCCGTAAGCTTTCCAGCATTCTGATGCACATTTACTGCTACTTCATCGTGTTTGTGGCGATGATGCCGCAGTTCTTCGTTGCCATCCAGTCCTTCCGCAAATGTCAGGGCGGCGTGTTTCAGGACGGTTTCAGCCTGGACAGCTACATTGCTGCCTTTGACAAGATCTTGAAGCGCAGTCTGCCCAATACCTTCCTGATCGGTATTACGGCGCTGCTGATGGTCATCTTCCTGGCTATCCTGATTGCTTATCTGGTCGTTCGCCGTGCAAACACCATCAATGGTGTAATTGATACACTCTCCATGGTGCCCTACATCATTCCGGGCGCTGTGGTTGGTATCGCGCTGGTGATCACCTTCAATCGCGGCCCGTTGGTTCTGACTGGCACTGCTGCGATCATGATCATTGCTCTGATCATCCGCCGTCTGCCGTACACGATCCGCTCATCGGTTGCCATTCTGCAGCAGATTCCGCTGTCGATCGAAGAGGCTGCGATCAGCCTCGGCTGCTCCAAACTGAAGGCATTCTTCACCATCACCGTGCCAATGATGACCAATGGCATCATGTCCGGCGCGATCATCAGCTGGATTACGATCATCACCGAGCTGTCCACGGCAATCGTGCTTTACAGCGTCAACACCGAAACCCTGACGCTGACGGTATACACCTCCGTTGTGCAGGGCAACGACGGCGTTGCGGCAGCTGTGGCAACGATCCTGCTTGTGGTGACAACGATCTCGCTGCTGCTGTTCATGAAGTTTTCCAAGAACAAGGATATTGCGTTCTAAGAGTATACAAAAGGACCGTTCCCGTATGGACGGTATCCCAATTGTCGGACAGAAAAAAGAAGAGCCCTGAAGTAGAACAGGATAAGTTTAGGCGGCCTTGCTCCTGATTTCAATAGGAGTAAGGCCGTTTTTGAGAGAAATACGCTCAAAGTTGTAGAAATGAACGTATTCAGAGATGAGCTGAAGAAGCGCATCAATGGAAGAGAAATGCGAACGATACAAACACTCCGTTTTCAAGGTGCCAAAGAAATTTTCCATAGCCGCGTTGTCATAGGGACAACCAGGACTGGACATGGAAGGGGCAAAGTGGTATTCTTTGCTTAGGTCAAAGTATGCCTGTGACGTGTATTGCGACCCTTGGTCACTGTGGAGTGCGAGTCCATCAGTGACCTTTTCTTGTTGCAGA
>JAFWYA010000087.1 GCA_017517815.1 Clostridia bacterium
AGTTGAGTTGCGGACAACATAACGAAAGGAGCTTCAAGTCTCATGAACAGTATAACACAAGACATGAAGTATCGCTACTCTCTGATGAAATACGTTGAGAAATACGGAGTATCGCGAGCAAGCAAGAAGTATAACAAGACAAGATCATACATCTACTTCTGGAAAGAACGACATGACGGAAGCATCGAATCACTGGCATGCCAGTCGCGCAGACCGCACAGTCATCCCAACCAGCACACAGAGTCGGAACTGAAGCTGATCCGTGACATGCACCGCCGAAATCCGAAACTTGGAATTGTGGAACTGTGGTCACGTCTGCGCAAGCGCGGATACAGCCGCTTCATTGAAAGCCTGTGGCGGGTTATGAGGCGAATGGGAATGACAGCGAAGGAGCAGCCCCAAAAGAAGTACCGTCCCAAGCCTTACGAGCAAATGCAGTATCCGGGGCAGCGCGTCCAAATCGACGTCAAAGTTGTTCCCAGGCGCTGTATTGCAGATCCTGAACTAAAGATGTATCAGTATACTGCAATCGATGAGTATTCCCGATATCGTATTCTTGGAGCTTATCCCGAACAAAGCACTTATTCTTCTGCAGATTTCCTCACAAAAGTCACAGAAGCATTCCGAAGAAAGGGTGTGAAAGTCGAATGTGTTCAAACAGATAATGGGTTTGAATTCACGAACCGTTTTTCCAATTCCAAGCGTGATATCCCTACCCTCTTTGAAAACACCGCTGCTGCACTGGGCATTCGGCACAAACTCATTCGTCCCTACACACCTCGTCACAACGGCAAGGTCGAACGCAGTCACCGCGAAGACCAAAAGTGTTTCTATGACGTTCGCCGTTTTTACTCCCTCGCCGACTTTGGTGGGCAGTTAACTGCCCACCAAAGTCGCAGCAACTCCCGACCCATGCGCCCTCTCAATTGGCTTTCTCCCAGACAAAAACTCTCTTCCTTTACTGTCCAAGATGTTTGACAAACCTACAAATCCGCCTTCTCAAAATGCTGTTTGGAAAATCAGCTACAGCGAGGCAGAACAAGAAAAATCAGCATGATGTATATGCGCGCGTTTTGGTAAGGGGTTGAGGGGGATACCTTTTGTCACAAACTGCTGCGCCGCTTCTGCAGGGGGGACAAAACCTTGGGGTTTTAATAGCCCTGTGGGATTTATCCGTATCTATGCCCCAAAGTGATTCTCCATATTCCTGTCCTTCATCCAGTTATGTCTCAAAGATTCTTCTCGCTTTTTTGCTCCGTTACAGGAAGCAAACTGCGTTTTTTGAGCATACTTTGCAGTTTGGCAGCATCAAGCTTTGCGAATGCACAATCTTTTTCGCAGGCAAGTGCAGCCATTACACCGGCTGCTTCACCGGTAGCCATCAGGGTGGCTTGTACGCGGAGTGATGCGTATGCGTGTGAATCAGCGCTCAGGCAGCGTCCGGCTACCAACAGATTGGAGAACTTTTGAGGAATCAACGTAGTATGAGGGATACCAGGCGCATGAGCAAGCGGTGTAAGCTGCTGCGATTGACTGGTGGCACTGTGGATATCCATAGGGTGAGCGCAGCGCGATACGGCGCATTCAGGTTCTATTTCCAAAAGCATGGATTCCAGCGTCATGCAGCCAATGCCCGCAATGCGTTGTGTTTCCCGCACGCCTGCGCCTACGCCGGATGCTGCAATACTGCAGTGTTTGAACTCGGGATATTTTTCGCGCAGCAGCGCAACAATGGCAAACATATCCTCCCGCAGCAAAAGCTCTGTGCGGGTGCGTTCGGCACGGTCGGCAGCGTTTCCGGCACGGCGGGTGATGTTAACGGCTATTGCGTTTCCTTGCACAAGCGAATTGAACCATGGGCCGCCGAATTGTGAAAGCCGGCCTTCTGCCATGCAGGAAGCGAGATAGGCATGAATCTCCTGCTGACAGGAGCCTCGTCCGTTTTTACCGTCGTGATGAATACTGTCACGCAGAAGCGGTGTCGTAACATCAACACCTTCCAGCAAAAAGCACAGGGACATGGGCTGCAGTTCATCCGCCGACTGCATGGGAACTCCTGCTTTCCGGCACAGAACAGCATCACCGGTTGCATCGATAAAGCAACGGGCACTAAGTGCTTCTGCACCGCTTGGACCTTCAAAAACGATGTGTGTGATCCGGTCGTCAGCGATGATGCAGTCCGTCAGACAGGCGTTAGTGTATAGCGCTACGTCTTCCTGCACAAGCATGCGCTCGCACAGCAGTTTGTAGCTTTCTACATGGAAGGACACATGACCTTTGGGCAGTTCCACCTGCGCAGCGTTCATGGCTTGCAGGCGTTCAACAAATTCCCACGCAATGCCCCCAATTACGCGTCTGCCTTGATGGAAGAAGCCGCTGATGGGCACCACATAACCTGCTGTGGCTGTGCCGCCAAAAAAGGAAAGTTTCTCCACCAAAGCCGTTCGCAAACCAGCACGCGCAGCAGAAATGGCTGCCGTAAACCCTGCGGGGCCGCCCCCGGCAACGACCACATCGTAGTTGCCACTTAGAGGTACCTTTTTATGCAACAGAATTTCATCAGTCATCAGCAGGCTCCTCTTCTTTGGGGAGTGCGCATAAGGTGTATATGCCGCCCGCGCAGGTGTTGAGCATCAGATTGCCGCAGTAGATCGCGCAGCTTTCCAGTTCCTCGCCGTGAAGGGCTTCATCCAGATTGCGGATGTGCGCTGTGAGCTTTTTCTGTTTGAGATCAAAAACCATGATCTCATCAGGATAATTCTGCTCAGGGAGGCCGAAGGTATAAATCAGCTTGTCACCTGCCAGCAGACCGCCCTGTGTAAACAGCGTATCCGAAGGTACTGCAAACTGATCCAGAATATCTGCCGGAGTCAGATGCACCATTGAACCCGCAGAAAGCTCGGGCAGCGGGAATTTGGTGATGATAAACGCATTTTGTTCGCCTTCGGGAACACAGCCGCGCTTGGTGCGGTAGCGCGCGGAAAAAATGTACAGAAAACCGTTTTTCGTGTCTGGGAAGAAAGCTGGGCAACCCCAGCAGGGCGGCATAAAGGCTGTATTCTCAATACCTTCCGGCTGATAACAGATGGTTTGCAGCGTTTCAGCCCGATGATGTTCCACACCGTTTTCATCCGTTGTACGCACAATGTTTTCCACTGCACAGCGGTAATAGAAACCGTCCTCATCTGTGCCGATGCCTTTACCGATGGTTACATACAGAAGCGGAATAGGGTTATCGCCGTGCTGAAGGGTGCCAAACATAGCCTGATTGGCATGGTTGCGGTAGTCCTTGGTAGGCGTTCCTTCGTTCATGGAGCCAAGCGGGAAAAAGTCCAGCGGCTTTGCATCGCGCTCGCTCAGATCGTGGACAGCGCACCAGCCGGAATCATACAAAAGATATGCCCGCTCATTGTGAATGGCCATCCCCTGTGCAGCGTGCATCTGCTTCTGAAAACGCATGTACAGCTTGGATCGGCTGCCATCGTAGTCCACTACAGCAGGCTTAGACGGATAGATTTCCTTTTTGATGAAGTCAGCTACCGCTTTGCCGAGGCTGATATGGGACTTGGCATCCATGTGCACACCGTCGGCCAGGCCAGGTGCTGCCACATCTTGTGTATTAAAGAAATAGCAGCCTTTTTCTTTGGCAACCTGTGCATATACCTGCGGCATTTTTAAACTCAGCTGCCGGCCGATATCACAGCGGAACTTTTGGAAAACAGCGGTGCGGCCTTCAGGCGCGGATGGACAAACCTCCAGCGGAGCAAGCAGCAGGATTTTGGGAGCTGTACCATCACGGCCTGCTTTGGGGTATGCCTGAACCAGATCCACCAATCGGGAAATACCAACAGGCAATTCTTCCTCAGTGATGGTTTTGTGGATTTGCAGATCATTGGTACCAAGCATGATCACAATCAGATCCACCGGCCTGTGGGTGTGTAAACAGGGGATCAGATAGGGCTCGCCGTTTTTCCAGGCTTCGCCGGGCTTTTCATAGATCGTGGTGCGTCCGCCCAACCCCTCTTCGATGACCTCAAAACCATCGCCCAGCGCTGTTTGCAAAACACCTGTCCAGCGGTGATTCCGGTCAAAACGGTCTGTCGGCAGGGTGGATTCCTCCCACAGGCCAATCGTTCCCCAGGTGTTGGAATCGCCATAACAGAGCACACGGATGGGATCGTTATATGCCATAAATATTCGCCTCGTTTTCAATCTTCTGCAAAGAGCCGGGTACCGTACGCTTTAAGCGCCTGCTGTACGAAACGATAATCCAGTTCGCGCGGTGCGCAGCCCTTTTGCACGCTGAGAGCCGCCGCCGTTCCTGCAGCCTGTCCCGTCGGGATCGCTACGCCCATCACCCGGTAGGAAGCATGAGCACGGTGAGTGCCGGAGATGTTTCGCCCGCTGAGCAGCAAACCTTCCACGTCCCTGGGCAGCAGGCTGCGATAGGGAATATCATAGGGGGTAGCAGGCTGAGAATGCTTTTCCGCCTGGCCGCCGCCTGTCGGATTGTGGATATCGATCAGGAACCATGCCTTGTGAACCACTACATCAGCATGACGCGCGCCTTTTTCCACGTCTTCATCTGAAATGACATAATCGCCGATAAAACGCCGTGTTTCGCGTACCCCAAGCGTGGTGGCGGAGGATTTCAGACGGCAGTTTTCAAAACCCGGCGCATGCTTTCGGAGAAAGTCTATCACGATCGGGATCTGTTCGCGCAGCAGATATTCCGCCGCTGTATTGCCCTGCGGGGTCAGGGTATCAAAACCGTTTACCTGCGTGGCGTTGATATTGCGTTCGTCGGAGCGAAGCGTATGGTGGATACGCACGATGCTCACGTTTTCCGGCAGTTCGCCGCGTGCGCAGGCTTCCTTGCATACTTCGCTGTAGCGCCGTCCGTCCGGAAGCGTGACGGGATCGCTGCCGCCATAGCAGAAGAAATGGTGGCTGTTATCCACGTTTTCAACGGTAAATTCCAGTGTTGCAGGCTGACACTTGCCATCGGAAGCACGGCCGATCTCAAAAGGCGCACCCGCGCGCATGGCAGCAAAACCGTCGCCGGTAGCATCCACCACAACAGAGGCGTGCAGTTCCTCAAGCCCTTTGGGAGTCAGGACGACCACCCCTGTGATGCGGTTTCCATCCATGATCACATCGGCCACGGGTGTTTGCAGATAAACAAAAACGCCATTTTCCACACATAGCTTCAGAAGCCGGTGTTTGGCTTCCTCCAGATCAATGCCAACTTCCCTGCCGTTTCGTGTGGCAATGGAAGGAACGTCCGTATGCCCTTCCTGCAGCAGCGCCACGATCTCATCATACATGGTTTTGCCTTCGGCATGGCCCAGGATGGGCTGCACATGTCCGGATGTCAGCATGCCGCCCAAAATACCGTAGCGCTCAACCAGCGCGGTTCTGGCGCCAAGACGTGCCGCGGACACAGCCGCAGCAATGCCGGCGGGGCCGCCGCCTGCCACGATCACATCGTAGTTGTCCGGATAAGAGGAATGAAACAGAGTCACGGTTGGTTTCCTCCCTTTGCTCTCTGATGATACAGCCGTTCCATCACTCGGTTTTCGCCGCAGCCAAAATAATCATGGAGTGTGCAGTATTCGCGATAAAGCGCCTCGTAAACGGATTGATGCTGCTCAGTAGGCGTATAGACAGTGAAATTCCGGTCTGCCATGTTTTCAACAGCCGCAAACACATCCGGATATCCCGTTTGTTCTTTCGCTGCCGCTGCGGCATAAATGGCCGCGCCCAGTGCCGGAGCCTGTTTGCAACGGCTGACGGAGATTGGCATACCCAGCACATCCGCATAAATCTGCATCATCAGCGGATTTTTGCCTGCAATACCGCCGCAGGCACGGATCTCATGGACAGGCACACCGGCATTGCGGTAGGTCTCTGCAATAACGCGTGCACCGAATGCTGTTGCTTCCAGCATGGCGCGGTAAATGTGTTCCGGTCTGGTTTGCAGACTCAGGCCAAGGAACATACCCGACAATCTGGGATTGCCAAGGCAGGATTTGTTGCCGTTGAACCAGTCCAGACAGAGCAGCCCTGTTTCGCCGGGTGAGAGCTTTTGGGCTAACTGTGTAAGATACTGCTGTACGGACAAGCCTTGTTTTTCGGCTTCTCTCTCGTATTCGCCGGGAACGCAATGGTCTGCAAACCACTGAAGCCCGTCTCCTACGCTGGCCTGACCGGAGGCATAGCCCCACAGCCCCGGAAAAAACGTATCCGGCAGACTGGCGGTGACACCGCTGACAGGGCGCTCTTTTTCACTGAGCAGCATGATGCCGGTGGAAGTTCCAAGAATCATCATCATCGCGCCGGGGTGATCGATGCCAAGCGCCGCCATGGGGGTGTAAGCATCCATATGGCCGGCTGAAATGACTGTTCCGGCGCACAGGCCAAGCGCCTGAGCTATTTCGGAACACAGTTCTCCGACCTTTTGACAGGAATGTGCCAACGTATGCTGCGAAAAGCGCTTCATCAGTTTTTTCTGAGGAAGCCCTGCAAGATCCGGATGGACGGCTGCAAAAAAGTCGCTGTCCGGATATCCTGTTTTCAGATCATAAAAGGCTTTGGCGCAGGCAAGGGGCGTGCTGAATACCGGCATCCCTGCAAGCCGCGAAGGAATCCAGTTCGCCAGTTCCATAAAGGCATATGCTGCATCATATACTGTCCGGTCGCATTCAAAAGTTTCCACCACTTTGGAAAGCAGGCATTCAGCGGAAACAGCGCCGCCATACCAGTCCAGATAGGGACGCTGCTGTTCTTTGCTGATAGCGGTCAGTTTTTGCGCCTGAGGATAGGCGGCATGATGCTTCCACATTTTGGGCCATGCATGCGGGTGCGAGGAAAAAAGCGGATTCAGACAAAGCGGCTGCATGGTTTCATCCACAGGAATGACGGTGCTGGCTGTTGCATCCACCCCGATGCCCACGATCTGTTTCGGCGAAATGCCGCTTTTTCTCACCAGCGACGGAATCACCGCCTGCAGCGCATCCACATAGTCGGAAGGATGCTGCAAATACCAGCCGGACGCCAGGGGCGTACCATCCGGCAGCGATGTATCCATCACGCCGTGCGGATAGACAAAGGTTTCCTCTGCATGGATGGATCCGTTTCGAACATCCGCCAGAATGCCCCGGCAGGAAAGGGAACCGTAGTCCAGTCCAATGGTATACAGGCGGTCATGCAAAGGGTGATTCAGCATAAAAACACTCCGTTTCGATCAGTCCGACGTGTCACAGCCAAAAAAGCGCGTTTCCTTCCCGCCCCAGCTTTCAAGCGCCTCCAGACGAACTGAAACCGTTTGTTCAGGAAGCGGAATTCGCAAAAGCGCCTTTCGGTTTTCACGAACCTCCGTTACGGTTTCTCTGCCGTCAGCGTCTGTAAACACTGCGCGGCACGCACGCAGCAGGTTGGCAGGCATGGACACCTGCTTTTCCGGCCACTCCACATGGGCGCGCATGGCGAATTTGCGGTATTGGCTGATGTCCGAAATGCTGTCTCTTGAAAAATCCGGATCAAGGGCAAGCCGCAGGGTGCGGGCAGGAGAGCGCAGCGTTACATTCAGCGCTTCTCCATCGGGAACAGCGATGGTATTGGCTTCTTGGTTATGCGGGCGCTCCCATCCGTTTTCCAGAATGGCTTTCGCCTCGTCAGACAGGCATACATCCGCATTGCCGCTGAGAGAACGGGTAAGGCCGGGAATAAAGCAGCCATCCTCCAAAAGCTGCTGCTGCAGTTCTTTGATGTGATGTGCTGTTACATACGCCGGAAGACAGCCGCGGCGAATGGCAAGCGCAGCGCCTGTACCTGCTGCCTGTCCGATTACGGAACAGGTGGCCATCACGCGGGTGGAACTCATGGCCATATGTGTGGCGCTGATGTTGCGGCCTGCAAACATCAGATTCGGTACATTGACGGAATAA
>JAFWYA010000088.1 GCA_017517815.1 Clostridia bacterium
AAATTTGTCGGCCTGCCAGATGCTGCCCTCCATGCCGTAGAGCACGTCCTCGATATATACACCGAAGGAATAGACTTCTTTATCGGTGTAGGCGGTCAGCGTGACCAGACCGTTGGCTTCGTCCAGCGTGACTTGGAGTTCGTGTTCAAAAATGGGAGGTTCTTCAGGTACTTCCTCGGGCTCGTAGGTCACAGCGGCGGACACAGCCAGCACATTGCCCAGTTCGTCCAGCAGGGCAAAACGGTACTCGGTGAACTTTTCTGCCTGCCAGGTGCTGCCCTCCATGCCGTAGAGCACGTCCTCAATGTACACACCGAAGGAATAGACTTCTTTATCGGTGTAGGCGGTCAGCGTGACCAGACCGTTGACTTCGTCCAGCTTGACCTGCAGTTCGTGTTCAAAAATGGGAGGTTCTTCAGGCGCTTCAGGCACTTCCTCAGGCTCGTAGGTCACAGCGGCGGACACAGCCAGCACATTGCCCAGTTCGTCCAGCAGGGCAAAGCGGTACTCGGTAAATTTGTCGGCCTGCCAGGTATTGCCCTCCATGCCGTAGAGCACGTCCTCAATGTACACACCGAAGGAATAGACTTCTTTATCAGTGTAGGCGGTCAGCGTGACCAGACCGTTTGCATCCACTGCGGCATACACTTCGGATTCGACGATGTCCTCTTCGGGTACGTCGGGAAGGGCTGGCGCGACAGGCCAGTCGTTCTCGTCACCGACCCAGACGTAGGTTTTGCCTTCCTCACCTTCGCCGCTGCGATCGGTGGAAGAAACGTTGATATGCCACTCTGTATCGCTGTCAAAAATCTGAGGATCAATGGAGAAATTGTTGAAATACTTGACGTCCTCCACCGAGTAACGGGTGGTGAGCACATCTGCAGTAGCCAGAATGATCATTCGGTTCCATGAAAACAGGTGGGTGAGCGTGCCGTAATGGCGATAGCCGTTGTCTTTGATGACATAGGCATCACGGCCTGTGCCGGTATCGAAAGGCTTTTCGGAATCGGGCAGATCATCGTAGTTGATCTCGGGCGGAATTTCTTCAGCCGGAGGGACGACATCGTCAGCAGGCACGTCCGGCTGTGCGGGCGGCGTAACAGGCGGATTGTCCGCAGGAGGCGCTGAAGGCTGCGTGACCGGGGGAACAACGGGAGTAGAGAGGGGAATGTCCTCCTCCTGGGTGAAGCCGCCGTTAATGGCCTGCTGTTCCAGCCAGCGTGCAATATTGTCAACGGGCGAACTGGCCAGAGCGCTCGAACTGGCGAGCAGGCAGACAGTCAAAAAACAAGCAATCCATTTTTTCATATGCGTCCCTCCTTACTCGTCCAGCATGACGCTTACGCTCATGCCCAGACGAACGGTTTCGTCCGGTTCAAAGGCGATGTATCCGCTGTAGGTCACCTCGCCGGTTTCTTCGGAGGTCTGACTCACATAGGAGATCTCCGTAACAGTGCCGGGAAAGCAGAGCTGCTTGTCTTCATTCCAGTTAAAATAGATATCAGCGCTGTCGCCCACAGATACACTGGGCAGCATATCTTCGGGAATGGAAAACGACACCTGATAATCCTGCGTCTGGTAAACTGTCAGCAGCACGTCGCCCTTGCTGACCTTCTGCCCGGCCTGCGCACGAATCTCGGCCACTACGCCATCGGCGGTGGAGCGAATGGTGCTGCCGGGAGAAATGAGCGCGTCGATGCTGCCCTCGACGGTTTCAAACAGCAGCTGGCCGCGTTCGACCACATCGCCGTCGTGCACATGCAGTTTGAGCAGGCTGCCTTTTCCGCTGACGGCAACAGCCTCCGTGCGCGAGACGGTTCCGCTGCCGATGCGCTGCTGACTGTCGTAGTCAGGCGTGCGGTACAGGTAAACGGTCTCTTCCATGTACAGTTCGCCGGCTGTGGCCTGTACCACATAATTTGAACCGCTGACGGAGGTGATGACGCCGATGGCTTTATGCGAACCATCTGACGCGCATTTGATATACACCTTTTCACCGAGAGTGACGTACTTTGCGTCGACGGAGTCATAAGCCTTGCCGATGTTTGCGTTGATGGTGAACTTGCTGACCGGAGACAGATACAAAACCGTCTGTTCGGCGCTGTCGCCCTCCTGCGCAAAAACGCCGCGGATGGTGCCGTCCTCGGAAGCCAGCACTTTGGTGGTTTCCATCACGGCGATCGCGTCGCCCACCTGAATGGGCGAACCCGCGCGCAGCGCGGTGCTTTTCAGAGTGCCGCCGTAGGGTGCGGTCAGGCTGATGGTTTCGCCGGGCACCACGGTGCCTTCAAAGGTTTCTGCAGCCCATGCCGATGAAAACGTCAGCATCAGGCAGACTAACGGAATGGATAGAAATGTAAGACGCTTTTTTCTCATTGCTTATTCTCCTGTTCCGGCTTTACAGGGATGTCTGCGCTGCGCTCAGTATCAGGCTTGAATCTGTCGGGCATCTGGCTTCCCTCTGGCATTCTGCGATTGGTGCGGCCTTTTTCGCTGCGGTCGCGGATGACAACGGTTTCACCGACAAGCTTTTTGTAAATATCCATCAGCGCAATGGGCTGTACAGCTTTTTCGCTGCCTGTGACAACATATACCATATCGCCTTCGTGCAGTCCGCTTCTGATTTCCACGTTCACGCCGTCGCTAAGACCGGTTTCAACAAATACCTGCTGGTAGGCATCGCCGTTTTTGACAAGCACGTAGGGCTTTCGTTCCTCATCGAAGGAAAGCGCCTGCATATCCAGCATCAGTACATCAAGCGCTTCATCCGCTGGGATGGATACGCTGGCCGTCATACCGGGCAGCACGTTTTCGGGCACGGTAAGTTCGGCTGTAACAGCGTAATAGGCAACTGATCCGCTGGAAGCAGACACGCGGTCGACGTGAGCCACCTCGGTTTCAAATTCCAGTCCCAGCGGCACGATGGTCACGGTGCAGGGCTGGCCTACGGCGACTTTGTCAATGTCGTATTCATCCACTGAAAGGGAAACCTGCAGGTTGGTCAGATCGCAGATCTGGATCAGATTCACATTTGGCCATACCCAGTCTCCCTCCCTGAAACGGATGTCGTTGACGGTGCCATTGATACCTGCACGGTAGAGCGTGCCGTTTTCCAGCTGCAGCAGCTTGTCATCTTCCTCAACGTACTGTCCGCTTTGCACATACAGTTTTTTGATGGACGTTACTTCGCGGACGGCAAAATCCGTTTGGTAGGTATGGGTTTCGCTGTGAAGCACATCCAGCGTTGCGCTGAAGCTTTTGTCGGTTGCAATGTCGCCCCGGCTGACAGTATGGGCCGCGTAGGTGGTTACCATTTCGTCAGATAAAAGGGGCCGCACATAGTTCCATATCAGAAAAGCGGCAATCAGAACGACCGGCAGCATCAGCAGCCGCCGCGCAACCCGTCCAATGCGGGTTTTTTTGTTTCTCAAGATTGATCTACCTCCACTGAGAACCCATCATTTTTCCATTAAACAGAATATACCAATATCCTGAAGGCATAATGAATGAAATGTGAACATACCATGATAAATCCGAAAAGATTTTATGCAATCTATTGCACGGTTGAGAAAAAAAGATGAATACGCTATAATGAATGCATGATCAGACCCCTCGAAGGAGCGTAGATTATATGAGGATTCTTATTGTCAACGGCAGTCCCAAAGGAACATACAGCATTACCCTGCACACGGCGCTGTATCTGCAGGCATTGCATCCTGATCATCAGTTTGAGGTACTGCACGCCGGCCAGCGTATCAAAGCGCTGGAAAAAGACTTTTCGCCCGCGCTTAAGGCCATTGAACAGGCAGATCTGGTGCTGTTTTCCTACCCTGTGTATACCTTTATTGCTCCTGCCCAGCTGCACCGCTTCATTGAACTGATGAAGGAGCACAAGGCGGAGGTGCGCGGCAAATATATGACGCAGATCAGCACCTCCAAACATTTTTATGACGTCACGGCGCACAATTACATCCGCGATAATTGTCAGGATATGGGCATGAAGGTGCTGCGCGGCCTGTCTGCTGATATGGACGACCTGACCACGGAAAAGGGCCGCAAAGAGGCCGAAATGTTTTTTACCCACATCTGCTGGCAGATGGAAAAGGGTTTTGCTGAGCCTGTGCTGGCTGTCGGACCGCAGGGCCGCCGTGTCGAGGTGACGCCTGTAACAGATGCAGCCGCCGACAAGCCGGGCGACGTGGTGATCGTTGCCGATCTGCGCGAAGATGATGCACAGCTTGCGGCCATGATTGACCGTTTCTGCGCGGTGCTGCCGCTTAAAACACGCGTGATCAATCTGCAGGACGTTCCTTTTAAGGGCGGCTGCCTGGGCTGTTTCAACTGCGCGGCAGACGGCAAGTGTGTGTATAAGGATGGTTTTGACAGTTTCCTGCGCGATGAAATCCAGACGGCGCAGGCCATTGTGTATGCATTCACCATCCGCGACCATTCGATGGGCGCAAGGTTCAAACTCTATGACGACCGCCAGTTCTGCAATGGCCATCGTACCGTTACCATGGGTATGCCGTTTGGCTATCTTATCAGCGGCGAATACAGCGTGGAAACCAACCTGCAGACCATTCTGGAAGCCCGTGCACAGGTGGGCGGCAATCCGCTGGTGGGTGTGGCGACGGATGAAACCGACCCTGACGGCGAAATCGACCGCATGGCGGAGGAACTGACCTATGCGCTGGAAACGAAGCTCAGCCAGCCGCAGAACTTCTATGGCATCGGCGGCATGAAAATCTTCCGCGACCTCATCTACCAGATGCGCGGCATGATGAAGGCCGACCACCGCTTCTACAAAGAACACGGCCAGTACGACTTCCCTCAGAAGAACAAGGGCACGATCCTCAAAATGTACCTGGTGGGCGCGCTGATCTCTTCGCCCAAAATTCGCGGAAAGATCGGCAATCAGATGAACGAAGGCATGATCATGCCCTATCGCAAGGTGCTGGAACAGCTGAAAAAGAAATAAAAAGATGCCCCGGCCATTCAGGCCGGGGCTGTGCTTATTACAGCTTGTTTTCTTTTTTCAGCTTGTGGTACAGCCATGCACTGTACACGGTGGGCACCAGCACCGTCAGCACGATACCGGCGATCAGGCCGCCAAAGCACCAGGCGAAGGCAGTTTGGGCATTGAACAAGGCAATGATGCTGGTAATGATCATCACAGCGCCGCCCAACATGCCGAAGAAACCGCCCAGACGATGCGTTTTGTTCCAAATGGCTTCGCTTTTGTACACCCACGGCACTTTGATGCCCAGGTAGAGGTTCTGACGGATCTTGCCCATATAATTGGAAATGACGATCATCAGCACGCCCAGGAGCAGCGTGATGCCGCAGAAGTAACGCACGTCCATGGCGGTCTGCTCGCCGCGCAGCGGCATCGTGAGCCACAGGAACGGAATGAAAAACAGCGACATCAGGGGAATCAGTTTATCTTCCATTTTGCGGTTTTTGGCGTCCGGGGCTTTGCGGCGGTATACCTCATAAATGACGCTGATCGCAACAGGAATCAGCCCCATCCAGACATAGCTCCACTTGCTGCCCCAGCTATCGGCCTCGCCGCGGAAGTTGAAATGGGTGGGAACTGTGTCAGGAAGGATGGTGGCAACGACAACAACCGCCAGAATAGCGCTGAGAATGGAAC
Organism: Clostridia bacterium; assembly: GCA_017517815.1. The sequence continues at coordinate 5,654 of JAFWYA010000088.1, forward strand.
AGATCAGGGCAAATTTACGCATTTTTACTCCTCCTTGCGGCCGGCAAGCTCACTGATGAGCTGCAGCATTTCTTCAACAACAGACAGGTTCAGGGAATAGACGACATTCTGACCGCGCTTTTCAGCCGTTACCAGCCCTGCCTGCTTGAGCAGGCTTAAGTGGTGGCTGATGGAAGGCTTGGTCATGTTGAACTGCTCGGCGATCTCACCGGCGTTCATATCGCGCACTTTCAATAATGAAAGGATCTTTCGTCTGGTTGGATCCGCCAGCGCGCTCCACGTGTCTCCCATAAGGATCCTCCTTCGATGATTAATTAATTAGATAATTATCTAATTACAAAAACATAATACCACGTCTGTCTTGGAATGTCAACCCTGTTTTCTTAGGGGAGAGCGCGAGAGGGGATCTTCTTTTGCAAAAGAAGATCCCCTCTCGCAAGGCTCATCATCAAATTCTAATGTATTTTTCAGACGCTCCAAATCGGCTTTCAGTCTGATTTTCTTTTCATGGGTGCAAAATTATGCTATAATGCAAACCATGGAAGGAATGGTGAAAAAACATTACTTCCATGCCGAGAAAACGGCGATGGGTCAAAGGAGACGGACATGGCTAAAAAGAAGAACTACCAAACCAAGGGGATCGGATCGGGCATTGTGGCGTTTGGCGCGGCGTTTGCGCTGTATTCCGCCATTTTCAAGCCCCATAGTATCGGCGGGTTTGTGCTGGCGTTTGCACTGTGCGGATTTTTGGGCGCGATCGTGCGTATCATGGCGCAGGGCCTGGATCTGAGCACGCCGGAAAAAACGCCCGAAAGCCTGCAGAAGGTACAGGGCGATACGGGCAACCCCGAGGTGGATGCGCTGCTGCAGAAGGGCCGAGAGATGATTCAGGAGATCCGTACTGAGAACGATCTCATTCCGGATTCTCACCTGTCTGACCAGCTGGACCGGCTGGAAAACAAGTGCGCCGAGATCTTCCGCGCGGTGTACGATAAGCCCCACAAGGCGGCGCAGATCCGCAAGTTTATGGAATATTACCTGCCCACCACCCTGAAAATGGTGAAGGGCTACCGCATGCTTGATGAGCGCGGCGTAGGCGGCGCCGACGCCCGCAACGCCAAAAACCGTATCAGCGATGCGCTGGAGGTGGTGCTGCAGGGCTGCGAAAAGATGATGGATAAGCTCTATCAGGACGACGTGCTCGACCTGACCACCGATATCGACGTGCTGGAGCAGATGCTTCGCCGCGACGGACTGACCGAGAGCGACCTGGAACGCGCAGCCGCACAGGCCCGCGAGGCTGCCCGCATCGACGCCGAGGCAACGCGTATCGCCCGCGAACGCACGCGGGTTTCTCAAAACACCACGTATTCCCATAGCAATGCACAGGCCACCAAGAAACAATAACAGGAGGACGCAATCATGACTGAAAACAACCAGCAGAATCAGGCCGCAGCCGAGGCTGCCGCTGTTCCCACCCTTACCCTCGAGCCCTCCGTTTCCATGGCGCAGGATCAGGCTGTGCTGGAGGAGACGGCACAGGCCGTTGAGCAGATCACAGAACCCAGTGCCGCTGCTGTGGCCGAGGCTGCCAGCAACGCTGTTGAACAGCTCAGCGCATCTCTGAGCGAGGCCGAACAGCAGGCTATCGAGGCCTTCATCGGCCAGATCGACGTTAACAACACCGACCATGTGCTGCTCTACGGCGCTGAGGCCCAGAAGAAGATCGCCGATTTCAGCGACAGCGCGCTGGCAACCGTGCGCACCAAGGACACCGGCGAAGTAGGCGATATGCTTGTGAAGCTGGTGGGCGAAATCCGCGGTTTTGGCGCGGCTGCCGAAAAGCCCAAGGGCATTGGCGGACTGTTCTGGAACGCCAAGAAGGCTGTGGCCGACATGCAGGACCGCTATGACGACGTGGAAGCCAACGTTGACGAGATTGCCACTGCTCTTGAAAAGCACCAGGTGCAGCTGCTCAAGGACGTGAGCATGTTCAACCATCTCTACGACATCAACAATGAGTATTTCCGCGAACTGACCATGTACATCATCGCCGGTGAAAAGAAACTGGCGCAGGTTCGCTCCACCACCCTGCAGGAGCTCAAGGACAAGGCCCTCGCCAGCGGCGATGCGATGGATGCGCAGCGCGCCAACGACCTGGCCGCCAACTGCGACCGCTTTGAAAAGAAACTGCACGACCTGAAGCTCACCCGTCAGGTGGCGCTGCAGATGGCTCCGCAGATCCGCCTTTTGCAGAACAACGACAGCCTGCTGGTGGAACGTATTCAGAGCACGCTTTCCAACACCCTGCCGCTGTGGAAGAGCCAGATCGTCATCGCCCTTGGCATGCACCGCAGTCAGGAGGCCCTCAAGGCACAGACCGCTGTGACCGACATGACCAACGAACTGCTCAAGAAGAACGCCGAGCGTCTCAAGATGGGCACCATCGAGACCGCCCGCGAGGCTGAGCGCGGCATCATTGACCTGCAGACGCTGGTCAACACCAACCAGAGCCTGATCGACACCATCAACGAAGTGATGAAGATTCAGGACGAGGGACGCAATCAGCGCATGGAAGCCGAAAAACAGATGCTGACCATGGAGGCCGAGCTCAAGCAGAAGCTGCTGGAGCTGAAACACTAATACCGGAAGGAAACAGACGACATGAAAACCAAGCTGCCCGTTGGCGTAAGCGTGTTGATTGCGCTTGTGCTGGTGGCCTTTGGCCTGCTGTACGGCACATACAGCGGCTACCGTGAAGACCGCGCGCAGGTGACCAGCCTGCTGGAAAGCGAAAACGGCCTGATGGACGTACTCAGCTATCGCGGCGCGGATGGAATGAACCTGCGTGTGGTGGCGCTGCGCCATCTGGATGCAGGCGATGAAGATGTGCTGAACATGCAAAACGCTGCGGCTGTACTGCAAAGCAGCAACGCTGCCATCGGCGAACGTGCTGCGGCTGACAAAGCGCTGGAAGAAGCCGTGCTGGCTGTGAGAGCCAAGCTGCAGCAGAGCCCGTCCTTTCAGCAGAGTGAGCGCGACCAGAAATATCTGGACATGCTGACGGCGGATTTGAACAGTCTGTCGGCCAGCACCACGGTCAGCGCATACAATCAGGCTGCTGCCGATTTCAACGCACAGCTGGCGTCGCCGCTGGTGGGCGATCTGGCGCAGCTGCTGGGCGTGACGGAATGTCCGCTGTTTGAGTGAGGAGGCATAAGAAATGAAGAAAAAGATTTCTTTTCTGTGCCTTCTGCTGGCGCTGATGATTCCCTTCGCGGCCTTCGCGGGCGTGCGCATGCCTGCGCAGCGCGGCGCTGTGACCGATGACGCCAATGTGCTGGGCAAGCAGATCACCGCTGATCTGACGGAATATGCAGAGCTGCTTTCGGAAGAAACGGATGTTGAGCTGCATGTGGCGGTCGTTCATTTTCTGGACGGTCTGGATGCGCAGAGCTATGCGGCGCAGCTGTTTGAAAACTGGAAGCTGGACAAGGACGCTGTGCTGTTGCTGGTGGCTGCCGGTGAAGATAGCTTTGCCACCGCGATGGGACAGGACGCGGCTGAAGTGCTTGGTAAAGCCAATGCTGAAAACCTGATGTACACGTCCTCCAGCTTTTCCAGCCTGGTTCGCAGCCAGCAGTATGATGCTGCGATGAGCGCCTATGCCGTGGCCTTCAACGAACTGGTTGAAAAGCAGACGGGCGAGACCATCCGCATGAGCGGTCTTTTCGGCGCGCAGGAATCGGTTTCGGCCAATGTGCAGAACTACGGCTCGCAGCTGTGGCTGGACATGATGGATGCCATTGAGGACACCGGCGTGCATTATCAGCAACGTTATGAACAGCACGAGCAGCAGGATAATGGCCTGACTGCCGGCGGCTGGATTGTGCTGCTGGTTCTTGTATGGATCGTTATCCGTCAGTCCCGTCCGCTGAAACATGCGCCGCATCGCAGACAGCGCCGCCGTTCCGGCTGCGGCTGCTCGCCGCTGGGATGGATTCTGGGCCTGCTGGGTCTGGGTATCCTGTTTGACAAAGATTAAGGTTTTCTGTTGTTTTTCAGTAGAAAAAACACCGGAATGGTGATATCATAGTCATCACGCAACATGCCCGCGCCGCTGTGCGCGGGCGTGTTGCATGTATTTTCCTTTTAAGGAAGCGATAAGAACTATGTTTTCAGATTACAAAAGGGGTTTGAAGCACGGCATCCCGATTGCGCTGGGCTATCTGTCGGTGTCGTTTGCGTTTGGCATTCAGGCGACGTCGCTGGGGTTGAGCGCGCTGCAGGCGGTGATGATCTCGTTTTTCAACGTGACCAGCGCCGGGCAGCTGGCAGGCCTGCAGCTGATGGCCGCCGGCGCGCCGCTGATTGAAATGGCGCTGACGCAGCTGACCATCAATCTGCGCTATGCACTGATGAGCCTTAGCCTGAGCCAGAAGCTGGATAAAACCATGACGCTGCCGCACAGGCTGCTTGTGTCGTTTTGCAACACAGACGAGGTTTTCGTAGTAGCGTCTCAGCAGCCCGGCAGGGTGGGCAAGGCGTATCTGTACGGCCTGACCAACGGCCCGTTCCTGGGCTGGGTGGGCGGCACGCTGCTGGGAGCGCTGGCAGGCGGCATTCTGCCTGCAGCTGTGACTGAGGCGCTGGGGCTGGCGATCTACGGCATGTTCATCGCCATCATTCTGCCGCCCTTCCGCCGCTCCAAAGAGGTGCGCGCGGTGATCCTCATTGCCGTAGCCATGAGCTGCCTGTTTGCGCTGGTGCCGCTGTTCAGCTTTATCTCCGACGGCTTCCGCATCATTGTGTGCGCAGTGGCGGCCTCGGCGCTGGGCGCGTGGCTGATGCCTCAGCCTGTCAAGGATGAAGAAGAGGAGGCGCTGGCCTGATGGAATGGAGCAAGTTTCTGATCTACCTGCTGGTGATGGCCGGCGTGACCTATCTGATCCGCATGATCCCGCTGGCGGCGATCCGCGGAAAGGTGCGCAGCGTATTTCTGCAGTCCTTCCTGTATTATGTACCTTACGCAGTATTGGGCGCGATGACTTTCCCGGCTGTTTTTTCGGCCACGGGCAGCTTTCCTACGGCGCTGGCCGGCACCATTGCAGCGCTGGTTCTGGGCTGGATGGGAAAGAGCCTGCTGACAGTCGCGGCTGTTTCCTGCGTGGTGGCGTTCCTTACAGGACTTGTGTTTTGACCGCAGTCAAGGAAAAACACCTGACTTTTTGCAGGAAAATTGCGTCTTGGGTATTGCATTTTGGGTCGAACCATGGTATACTCAACCTTGCGATTTATGACCCTAAGGAGGTGAAAGAAGTTGCCGAACATCAAGTCCGCCATCAAGCGCGTGAAGGTGACCGAGAAGAAGAATCTCCGTAACCGTATCGTGAAGTCCAAGGTGAAGACTGCTGTCAAGAAGTTTGAGACGGAGGCCAACGC
>JAFWYA010000089.1 GCA_017517815.1 Clostridia bacterium
ACGCAGATGCTCTGCCAGACTGTTGATTTCTTTCACATCATCCTGCCAGAAAACATGACCGCCGCGAATGGCTTGCGAATGCAGAATAGCGTCTCCCAGATCTACCGCTTCATGCTTTGCCTGCTCCATCAACGTCTGGTCTATCGGCACAGCGCTGGCAGAGGCATAATGGATCTTTTGCTGACTGTCCACGATTTGCGCTGCAATGGTGGATTGGAGAAATAGCTCCCTGTAATTCATGTTGGAGGGGATCAGACCGCTTTGAATGGCGCTTTCCAGAATCAAGATAATGATCAGACTGTCGATGGCGGTCAAATCGCATTCTATCAGTCCCAGACTGTAGCACAGCCAGAAGCAGCTGCCTGATACTGCCGTTACCAGCGGAATGGTCTGAAACCGCCTGCTGCCGGGTACACGGCTTTTGCGAAGAAGCATAATCACAAAATACATGGCCAGAATCACAAACCACGCCATGACGATAATGTACATAATGCCGTAGCCGTAATTGCTGTTGTACAGTTCAAACCCATCATGAAAGACAAAGACAAGCTGGTGCAGATCGTTGGTATAAACGACGCCGATCAGAAACGCAGCCGGAATAAACAGATACTTCATCCATGCTGGCGAACGATAACCTTCGGGTTTGCCAATATGGTTGACAACGAAAACACCGATCAGCGGTACCAGTACCATGGCAATGTAGAAGGAATACCAGCAGTAACGGCCAACAGGCCAGGTGATGATGACGTAATCATATTTGATGATACGGACAAGCTGCCAAAAGAGAAGCAGTCCGCCCACACTCAAAAGCATTTTCCGTATGGCAGTATTCAGAATGCGCCGCCGGATGGACACAGTCCACAGCACTGTCATCGGCACCTGGATGGACCAGCGCAGGGTCATCATGCTGATGGCCAGCAGCGAATTTTCCGTCATGGGATGAAACACAAAACGCAGGCTGTATGCAAACAGCAGCAATGCTGTAATCACCAGTAAATAAGAGACAGACCTTTTTTTGGATAAATACATGACTTCTTCTTCCTTACACTCATGAGGCATTTCGCCCTTTACTGTTTCATTATAGCAACTCCTTTTGTGATTGAACACTACACAAAAGTACTTATTTTTGATGGTTCCCATGAAAAACAGTACTTTCGTGTAGTTCCGCAGAAAGATGGCTGCTGATAAAATGAAAATGAGAAGATATCTGGAAACAGCCATTGTTACAAGCAGCAAAAACGGAAGGGGGGGAGGTCATGAAAAAACATGCCATTCTGCTATGCTTTCTGATGGGAACTTCCCTCTGGCTGTGCGGGTGTCAGCAGGAGCGGCCTTCGCGCTCTGTTCCGGAAGCAGCTTTAACGTACCTCTCCTTCAGTGAAAGCAGTTCTTATTTCAAACGGATACAGAGCTATGAATTTCGCATGGAGGAAGGCGATCCCGTCGTTTTCTTCTGGCTTGGCAATGAGGAGGAGCCCTATCCCGTACCTGTGGATCAGGCATGGGTAAACACCCTGAAGGGTTTCATCATACAGTACAACCTGATGAACTGGGATGGCTTCAGCGGTTCCGCTCCCGGACTGCTGGACGGCACCCGGTTTGAGATGAACTTTTCCTTCTTGGACGGAACGGCTGTTCGTGCCAGTGGTTACGGAAAGTTTCCAAGTGGTTACAGGGAAGCGATTTCTGCCATCGACGCACATTTCATGCAGCTGCTGCCCAAAGAGATATTTGAATGGTAGATATCCCGACAATGAATATGTCATCAATCACAGGAATGGAGGTTTTCAACATGACAAATCCAAAGAGGCTGCTTTCTTTGCTGTTGGCGCTGCTTATGCTGATGTACATCCCGGCAGCGGCGATGGCATCAAGCACAGGCAACATCTGGCCCGAAGGAGGGATATTTGTTCCCGTTAATCCCCCGAACGGTCCTGGCAGTAACGGTGGTTCTTCCGGCGATTCAGGCCATCAGCATGATTACAAATGGACCACCATCCATCAGGCAACCTGTACGGAAACCGGAAGCCAGAGCGGTACCTGCCGGGTATGCGGCGACACCACGACCCGCACCATCGGCAAGGCCAGACACGACTATGAATGGACGGTTGTGGTGCAGGTCACCTGCAAAACCGACGGCGAAGAACGCGGCGTATGCCGCAACTGCGGTTATACCAGAACCAACACCATCAAAAAAGGCCCGCACAACTTTGGCGAATGGGTCGTCACCCGCGAGCCTTCCGATGGTGCTCCCGGGGAACGCGCTCGTACCTGCCAGACCTGCGGCAAAACGGAAACAGAAACCTTCTATGGCGCCGACACCCTTTATCCCGGCATTGAGAACCGGGAAGAAGCCGTGATGCAGCTGCAGCAGGCGCTGACGGATGCCGGCTATCTGAAAAGCAAAATTGACGGTGACTACGGCAAGGTGACAGCAGCAGCCGTGCGCAAATTCCAGCAGGATAACGAGCTGAATGCCGATGGCATCGCATGGCCCTCGATGCAGGGATTGCTGCTTCTCAACAAGGCCAGGCCTTCCGATGACGCCATCGGAGCCGGTGCAGAGTCCGCCATTGTGTCTGTGCGTTTTGAACGCATCACTACGCTGCCGGCTAGCCTGTCGCCAGGTCAGAGCGCAAAAGTGGAGTATCTTGTAACCAACGATGGCACCGCCGTGCTGAGAACCTCGTGGTTCGGCATCGACTGCGGCTCGCAGGGCGCGCAGAAGGATTATGGAAAACTGGTTGGCGGCGACCGGTACTGGTTCCTTCCCGGCGATTCCTTCATCTTTGAGCAGCAGATCAACGTATCGGATCAGGATGTTGCCAACGGTTCCGTCAGGCGCACCCTTCTGGTAGGTGGAGAAGTTTGGGTAAACAAGGCCACAGGCGAAATGATTGATATGAACAATCAGGAGAAATTGAACACCCCCTCTACCAGAAAGTCAGAAGGCGGATGGTCTGTAAGTGACGGTTACGAAATCCCGCTTGTCAGCACTGCGCCGGTACATAACGTGACGATCGAATCGCGTGTGGTTTCCACACCCTCAGTCAACCCCGCTTTCTACGTTCCGGGCGAAGACATTCGCTACGACGTTGTTCTCAACAATCTGAGTGAAACCGACCTGCTCAACGTTGCGGTCAACTCCTCTCTTAGCGCCTCCAGCGTGGTCACCGTGGACCGGATTGGAGCAGGTGAAAGCTTCATCTGTGGTCCCTATTCCTATCAGGCCACCTTCGATGATGCCGTTGGTCCGCTTGTCAACAATGTGCAGGTCTCCTTTCATTATGAAGATACGCAGACCGGCGAAACCCTGACGGCCGCGCCTGTGGAAGTGTGGATCGGATTGCATGATGGAACATTGGATATCAGTAAATCCATTACCAATGTACCTGCAAACGGTTCTTTCTTCACCATCGGTGAAACGATCGACTTTTCAATCACTGTTTCCAATGCTACCGATCAGGAAATGCGCAACGTTATTGTGACTGACCGGCTGACCAGTGGATCCGGATCTGCTGAAACCATTCTGTTTGAAACGCCCGTCTGGGCTAAGGATGCCAGCCAGACGCTCAGTTATTCCCATACGGTTACCGCAGCGGATGTCGCTTTGGGCAGTGTTACCAACAGTGCGCTCATCCATGCGGAAAACAACATCGGTCTGGTTTGGGAAAGCGAATCTGACGCAGTGAACGCCCCTGTCAGCGCTGTGCACGATGTAACCTTTGAAACGCGCGTGGTCTCCACACCGGGAGTGATGCCCGGCTTCTATGTTCCGGGCGAGGTCATCTACTATGAGGCTGTGATCGAAAACAAGAGCGATACTGCGCTGACCAATGCAGCGATTGACTCATCTCTCCTGCCAGGCGCAAATGTGCTCTCTGGTGATCGGATCGAAGCAGGCGAGACCCTCGTCTGCGGCCCTTATTCCTATCAGGCTACCTTTGACGACGCGGTCGGCCCGCTGGTGAATACTTCTCAGTTTACCTTTACCTATGAGGATACGCAGACGAGCGATGCCAGAAGCTCCTCTGCGGAGGTGTGGATCGGCCTGAACGATGGATCGCTTGAGATTACCAAATCCATTGCCAATGCGCCTGCAAACGGCTCCTTCTTCACAGAGGGTGAAACCATCGAATATGCGATTACCTATACCAATGCCACCAACGAAGCAATGTTTGACGTCGTTGTGACCGACATGCTGACCAGCGGCAGCGGATACAGCGAGACCATCCTGTCCAGTTTGCCTTCTTGGACCAAGGGTGCAAGCTCAACGACCGGTTTCTCTCACACCGTTACCGCAGCGGATGTCGCTTTGGGCAGCGTTACCAACAGCGCTCTCATTCATGCAGTCAACAATATTGGTCTGCACTGGGAAACCGAATCGGAAGCTGTCACTGCGCTGACTGGCATTGCAGCGGATTCGGCTGCTCCGACTGCTTCTTCTTCTCCTGCTGCAGCTGACACTACACCCGCTGTGGGCAACCTTCCGCTGTATCTGACCGTTGTGGGCACGCCTGTGGACGGACTGGTGGGACGCACCTCCTACAGTACTTCCGCAGCACTATACAAGGCGCAGTTGTCCGGCGAGTCTGAAACCGGCATGATGCTTTCCGCTGACAGTGCGGCAGAGAACGGCGCTCAGATCATCTACATCGCCGATATGAATGGTGAAGGCCTCTATGCGGGCATCAATGGCCTGTTTGATTACAGCATGGACCTGACAGAAACGCCCGTGCTCTTCGGCCCGATCGGCGACAGAGATACCTACCGCATTACCGCTCTTATGCGCACGCGTGTGTCTGACGAAGCGCTCCACCTTTCCAATCTTTCCGACCTGAGCGATGCAGCCCTGTTCAGCATATATCAGACGGCTCTCACCATGAGCGCCGCCCGCACTGAGGGCGCGTTGCCCGCCTATGGCGAAGACCTGCTTACCCTTGTTGTGTGGGATCAGGCGCACGCCGGCCAGTGTCTGGTGATCGTTGCCAATCATGAATAACAGACCATCCATCGTTTTCAGCAAAGAAAGGAGTTAAAAATCATGAAAAAATTCTTGAGTCTCCTGCTGGCAGTCATCATGCTGCTTGGCTGCATCCCCGCTATGGCGGAGGATAATCCCGAATGGAAGATCAATCAATATACGCAGCTCGTTTCCAGAGAATCCGCTGCGGAAAAGCTGGAAAGCATTGTCATTCCGGCTGAGGTCAACGGCCTTGCCGTGCGCGGCATTGAGTACATGGCCTTCAATATGCACAAGAACTTCAAGCAGCTGACCATCGCGGACAGCGCGGTCATGCTTGACCGCCGCGTGCTGAGGGATCTGCTCAAGCTGGAAGTGTTGGATCTGCCCGAGAACCTGCTGGTCATCCGCGAGGGCAACTTCACCAACCTGCCCAAGCTGACCAGCGTGGTCATTCCGGCCTCTGTAGCGCTTGTCCATAGCTCCTTCAACAAGTGCGAAAGCCTCACCAGTATCACCTTTGAGGGTATGTGCCCCCTCTTTGTAACGGAAGGCTCCTTCGGGATGTTCACCGACCTGCCCGCAGACTGCGTGATCTACGTGCCCGACAATCAGGTGGATGCCTACAAAGCGGCCTTTGCTGACCGTGAGGACGTGGTGGCCCGCATCCAGCCCAGCGGCAACAGTGCAGCCAAAATTGCCCGGACGGTCTCCGAAAGCGACTTTGCGTTTGACGCCTCCACCGGCACCATCACCGGCTACACCGGTAGCGCTGACTACCTGGAGATTCCTGCCGCCATCGGCGGTGTGCAGGTGAAGCATATTGCGGATTACGCGTTCGAAACGAACGTGTGCTGCATTGTCATCCCTGAGGGCGTGGAAACTGTGGGCAAGTACAGCCTCGGACGCGAGCTTCTAAGCTACGTGTCCCTGCCTTCCACCCTGACGAATGTGGGCACCGGCGCCTTCGCCAGCAGCTACGTGAGCGTGATCGCTCATAATACCGCTTCCGTGCCTGCATATGAAGCGGCTGCTTTCGAAGCCATCAAGAGCGATGCCTGGCAGCTACTCCTGCCCTACGGCTCCAGCCAGGAGCTGGTGGATGCTTACGCGGCTTACATTGCAGCCGGCGCTCCCAAGGCCGTGGTCAAGGCCTCTATCATCGAGCCCTATTCCTTCCCCAAGCTGGACGCTGAAGCCGGCGCCCCCTTTATCGGCAAGTGGAACGGCGTAGCTGCCACTGACGGCACGGACTTCTTCGGCATGGATCTGCTGGGAATGAGCGTGAACGTCGAGCTGCTGGATGACGGCACTGGCATACTGGCTATGGATACCGAAAACACCGCCGGCGGCTGGTACGTTGAAGAAGGCAAGGCCTTGTTTGCACCCATTCTGGAAGAGGGCGGCCAGCCTGTTCTGGAAGAGGCCGCTCCCCTTACGCTGGACGAAAATGGCCGTATGTGCATCGACTTTGGCGGTGTTATCCTGCTGTTGGAGAAGGAAGGCGAGACCTACGCTGTGCCTGCCATTCCCGAGAAGCCCTGGCCCGAGCTGGATGCTGAAAAGGCTGCGGCCTACATCGGCACCTGGGATGCCGTGAACTACATTGTGGACGGCGAAACCTACGATGCCGAACTGGTCGGTTCCATGACCCTGATTCTCAATGATGACGGCACCGCCCAGATGATCGAAGGAGAAGAGGAGGCCTACGAGCTGCGCTGGTATGCCGAAAGCTATTCCGCTTATGCGGGACCGACGATGAGCACTGCGGTGGAAATCTTCTTTGATATGAACGGTAACCTGCAGATGATGCAGGACGGCTCCAAGGTTGTGCTTGCGCCCCATGTGGATGTGAAGGTCATCGAGGGTGCGGATGAGCTGCTGGGCGAATGGCTGGACGATATCGGCAACAAGCTGACCATTACCAACGATGGCGTCCTGACCCATACCTACGCCTCCGACGGCTGGGTTGATACCTACACATGGGACATGGTGGATGGCGCTGCAGCCGTTACTTCAGGCAATTGGGAAGGCGCTTCCATCTACATGAGAGATGGCATTGTGTTCGTTGATAACGATGAGGGCATCTTCCAGCTCTTCAGCGCAGACGGCGACCTGTCTGCCTACTACGGTGAAGAGGAAGAATACGAACTGCCCGAAGCCCAGCCCATCGGCGACGAAGGCGAACCCTATTTCGGCGCATGGCAGTGCGAGCTTATGCCCGGTATGGCAATGGTTCTCACCCTGAATCAGGATGGAACCTGCACGATGGATGTGATGGGCGAAGCCGAACCCGGCGTGTGGACCATGGAAAACGGCAAGGCCTATGTGATGGGCGACGAGATCGTGATCGACGGCGACGGCAATCTGGTGGTGGAATCCCAGGGCATGGTGTTTGTCAAGGCCGAAGGCGCTGCGGAAGCCGGCAGTGAAACGGCTGAGGATGATGACATGGCTATGCTGATGGCCATGCTGGGCGCCATGGAAGATGGCAACGAAGACGCTGATTCTGACGAAATGAGCGATGAAGAGGCCATGATGATGCTCATGGCCATGCTGGGGGCCATGGAAGAAGAAACCGACGATGAAAGCGCGGATCCCTACATTGGCGTCAAGTTTGAAATGACCGGTTCCATCGTGCAGGGCATGACGCTGACTGCTGAGCAGCTGGGCTGCGCGGGCGACTATGTCATCTTCAATGCCGACGGCAGCGCCAAGCTGGTGATGGGCGGCATTGATGTGCAGACCCTTGGCTGGAAGCGCGGCGCGGTAACTGTGCTGGGCGAGGAGTACGAGGACGGTTTCAGCATTGATTACTACGGCACCTATTACAATTTTGCTATCACTGAAGAGGGCTTGCTGATGGACTACTTCGGCATGCTGCGCACCTATGAAAGAGCCGACGGCGAAGCTGCTCCCGCTGCTGACGCTCCTGCCTCCGATCCCTACGTGGACAAGAAGTTCCTGTGCACCGGTTCCATCGTGCAGGGCATGAAGCTGAGCGCCGAGCAGCTGGGCTGCGCGGGCGATTACGTCATCTTCAATGCCGACGGCAGCGCTGAACTGGTGATGAGCGGCATTCCCGTGCAGAACCTCGGCTGGAAGCGCGGAACCGTGAATGTGCTTGGTACGGACTACGACGGCTTCAGCATCGACTACTACGGCACCATCTACAACTATGCCATCACCGAGGATGGCCTGCTGATGGATTACTTCGGCATGGTTCGTACGTACGAGGCGGAATAATGAATCTGCTGACAGGCAGGCAGCACACACACTCACCCTTTGGATTGGAACCCCAGATTCTATCAGACAGAGGTGGAAACCATGAAACTTCGCACATTTGGTATTTCAGCAATCGTTGCAGTGCTGTTGGTTCCAATGGGAGCCACGGCGGTTACGCGTCTTCCCAGAATAACAGCCTCACCTCTTCCCAAGCTTCCGGGCGTTGCCGCAACCCGAAGGCCGATTGTAAAAGCCACCCCGACACCCGCGCCAACGCCCAAACCGGCAACCCGTCCTTCTTTGACAACCCGTCCCAGCACTTCGACTGCTGAGCCTGCGGCGACGAAGAAACCGGCAACCCGTCCTTCTTTGACAACCCGTCCCAGCACGTCGACGGCAACGCCCAAACCGGCAACCCGTCCTTCTTTGACGACCCGTCCCAGCACGTCGACGGCAACGCCCAAACCGGTAACACGTCCTTCTACGGTTACCCGTCCCAGCACGTCGACGGCAACGCCTAAACCGGCAACCCGTCCTTCTTTGACGACCCGTCCCAGTACGTCGACGGCAACGCCCAAACCGGTAACCCGTCCTTCTACGGTTACCCGTCCCAGTACGTCGACGGCAACGCCCAAACCGGCAACCCGTCCTGCTTCGACGACCCGTCCCAGCACGTCGACGGCAACGCCCAAACCGGCAACCCGTCCTTCTTTGACGACCCGTCCCAGCACGTCGACGGCAACGCCCAAACCGGTAACCCGTCCTTCTATGGTCACTCGTCCCAGCACGCGGCCCAGTGTAAGCGTCAGCCCCACTGGGAGCAGCGAAGCGCCGGCCGCTACGGCCAAACCCACCGCCAAACCCACCGCCAAACCGTCCTCCGGCAGTCGTAGCTACACTGCTGATGATCAGGCAGGATATGGCACCGTAGAGGTGTTCACCACCTCCGGTAAGGTGAATATGCGTTCTGGCCCCGGCAAAGGAAACAAGGTTGTTACTCAGGTTGAAAAGCGCGGCACCCGCCTCGGTCAACTGTTGGATGCAAAGGCTGACAACAAAGATGTTGTGTGGTTCAAAGCCAAGTACAAGGGAAAGACCGGCTGGATCACCAGCGATTATGCCGACGCTGTTGCAGGAACGCCGGACGGAAGCGTTCGTTACATTGAAGGCAAGGCAACTGAGTTGAGCCATCTTTACCTCAGAAGCATTGATGAAGCGATGGATTTGCTGGAGCTGGACGAAGACTACCGCTTTGAAGCCTACGACATGGGCGGCTCCAATGACGTCGTTTACATTGCAGGCGATCAGTATACGGAATTCATCCAGCTGGATGGCGCGGGCTATGCTGTTTACGGCGTCAAGATTGGCGACAAGATTCGTGACGCACAGAAAAAGTTTGATAAGGCCAATCTGGTGCTTCAAGGTAAAGACGCGCAAGGGTATATCTACAGCATCATCTGTTCGCCGGATTCTCTCGCCATTGATGAATACGGCTTTGACGGCGTGCTGGCTGTTACGGTAGGCAGCGATAACAAGGTGGAATCCATCGTTCTACAGGCAAATGGCATTCAGTAAGAAACAACGAAGGAGACGCTGATGAAAAAAGCACTGTCTCTGCTTCTGACAATGATCCTGTTCACGGGCTGCTTCTCCGCCGCATTGGCGGAGAAGTACCCGGAGGGTACGCTGTACAAAGGCATGAAAGGCCACGCTGCCGAGATCAGGCAGCTTCAGCAGTGGCTGATTGATCTTGAATACCTTGATGACAAGGCGGACGGCAAGTTTGGTCAGAATACGCAAAGCGCCGTCAAAGCGTTTCAGAAGGATCGTGGCCTGACTGCTGACGGTATCGCATGGCCCGAAACGCTGG
This sequence comes from Clostridia bacterium, assembly GCA_017517815.1. The sequence goes on from JAFWYA010000089.1 coordinate 10,059, forward strand.
AACTGGTGGAAATCTATACGAATGAACCACTGGTTGAGTATCCGGAAGGCACGCTGCACCGGGGAATCTATGGATATACCGAGGAAATTGAATACCTCCAGTATCAGCTGTTCTACGCCGGTTATCTGGGAGACGATCTTTCTGTAGTGGATGGCCTCTTTGGCCAGAAGACAGAGGCTGCCGTACGACAGTTCCAGAAGGAACATGGCATTGAGGTGACCGGCATCGTGTGCCCCAATACCCAGATGGCGCTGGATGAAGAATGGGAAAACAGCATGGAGCCGTAGGGCGGCGAAGAGGAGTATGAAGATCCTTTTCCGTATTGCTATATAGAGCATTACGCTAACGGTACCAGCTCGGTGGTATTGTGCTCACGGCACATGCAGGTGTACACTGAAGCTGCAGATGCCGTGAATCAAGCCGGAGAAAACGATGAGCAGATCATCGAAGGGCTGCAGGCAGGGATCACATTCTGGATGAATGAACTGAAAAGCCTTTACCAGAAATGGGCCGATCTGCGTCCTGAATATGCTCTGCAGATCACAGAGCATCAGGAAGCATTTATGAATTACTATCGTGCACAGCTGGCAGTATGGAACGCCCACTTTGGAAGTCCCTCCATGGCCGCGCTGGAAAAAGCGATGGAAATGTTGGCTGACCACTGCTCTGATTTGTGCATCACGCTCAGCGGCGCCATCTGAAGGAGAGATAAATCGTGAAGAACAAAGGAAAGATTATACTGATCGTGCTGGGCGCTGTCCTGATTGCATTGGGCGGCAAAGGGCTGATGGACATCCCGGCACAGAAAGCCATCCTGGAAAACGCCGTTTATCTGGACGAACCTGTTGTGCTGCCGGAAAATGAAGGCAAATTGGTGATCATCCACGGCAAGCCCGAGATGACCGCTCCCGCCTACGACGAGGAACTGGGCATCACTTTGAACACCATCAAGGCTTACCGTTATGACGAGGAATACAAGCAGACCTCCCGCGAAAAAGGCGTATTCAAGTATGGATGGGTATCGCGCGGCCAAAAGGGAATCGCTGGCGAGGCTTCGGTGGGTGAATTTGCGCTGGATGAAAAGACAATCAACGGTTTGGCGGCAGACAGCGAATACGAAGACTTTGACATGGCGGAGATCGTCGCGAAAGGTTACGTAGTGGGCCGCGGAAAAACAAAGGAAGGCGCCTGGACGGATCGCTGGTGGGTGATCGTTGACGGCACCTATTATTATGATTCGTTTGAATACAGCAACGATCTGTCCATCCCGCACATCACGCGCGAAATGGACAGGGACATTGCGCAAGAACGCGAGGGTGCAAAGGCGTACGCTTACAAGGTATATACTGGACTACCCTCTGAAAAAGTGACCGTTGCAGGCATTCAGCAGGGTACATCCCTTGCAGCGGACGAAACGCTGGGCGCGGTCGTACGCAATGGCGTGCTCAGCAAGGAGGAGGTATTGTCCTCCAATACCAGCAGTCTCATGGGCGGATCGATTGCATTGATACTTATCGGCGTTGTTCTGGGCATTCTGGGACTGCGCAAACCCAAAGCAAAAGCGAAGGAGGCATAAATCATGAGTACAGTTGCCTACAAATGTCCCAACTGCGCATGCCCCATGAATTACGACGGAGTCAGCGGCAAAATGACCTGTCCTGCCTGCGACAGCCAGTTTGATCTGGAAGCGGTCGAGGCCATGTATGCACCTCAGGAAGAAAGCCGCATTGATTTCGATACGCCAGATGAAACCTATGATGCCTCCGAAGTAGCACAGATGCAGGCCTACAACTGCAAAAACTGCGGCGCTGCTCTGATCACTGAAGGCACGACCACCGCTACCGAATGCCCCTACTGTGGAAGTCCCACCATTCTGCCTGATCGCATTGAAGGCGGCATCCGTCCTGAAATGGTGGTACCGTTCGTAGTCTCCAAGGAAGAAGCGCAGAAGAAGTTTGAGGAGTATTTCAAGGGCAAGAAGCTGTTGCCCAATATCTTCAAGAAAAACAATCACATTGCCGAAATGCGCAAGCTCTATGTGCCGTACTGGCTTTTTGACTGTGATGCAAAAGGCAATGTAGTCTACAACGCCGAAAAGCGTAAGGTGGAACGTACGGATGAGTGGGAGATCGAAACCATCGAGTACTACATCGTTCGCCGTGTGGGCACCATGAGCTTTGAAAACATTCCCGTGGATGGCAGCGTGAAGCTGGATAACAAGATCACCGAATCCATCGAGCCCTACGATCTGAGCAAAGCCGTGCCCTTCCAGCCTGCCGTGCTTGCCGGTGCCATGGCTGATCATGCTGATGTGGACGCAGCCGAATGCGAAGGCCGCGCCATCAAGCGTGTGGAGAACAGCATCACGAACGCTCTGCGCAATACCGTAAGAGGCTATACGACCGTCAAAGAGCGCAGCAAAGCCATTATGGCGACCGGAGGCAAGGTAACGCCTGTGCTGCTGCCGGTATGGCTGATTACCACTGTAAAGGATGGCAAGACTTATACCTTTGCTATCAATGGCCAGACCGGCGAGCTGACCTGTGACGTGCCTACCGACAAGGGCAAGGCTTTCGTGTGGGGCGCTGGTGTGTTTGCAGGCGTAATGGGTGTTGGCGCGGGCGTGCTGGCGGCACTTGGTAAGCTGGCCAGCGGCACGATGCTGATCGCAGGCATTGTGGCACTGATCGCGTCGTTTGCTGTGGTTGGCGGTTTGATCGGTCAGCTCAAGCAGGCGAGCAGCCAGAGCAGTGCATCCGGCTATGCGCGCGATGGCGGCCTGAATCTGCAGGTGGAATTCGATCACTATCTGTACACCAAAACCAACCGCCGCAAGATCGAAAAGAAGGAAGAACCGCAATCCAAAGAAGCCTGATAAGGAGCGTTTGTGTATGATCAAACGGTTTGCACTGTTCCTCTGCAT
>JAFWYA010000090.1 GCA_017517815.1 Clostridia bacterium
AGGAAGATCATGCTCTGACCATCGTCAGCGAGACCGCCTACTCCAACGGCGAGCGCGCCAAGGTCAAGTGCTACGGCGCTGACGACGTGCGTGAAGGCGTTGCCATCATGTGGCATGAGGGCGTGGACGTTTCCATCACCGGCAACTCCACCAACCCCACCCGCTTCCAGCATCCCACCGCCGGCACCTACAAGAAGGAAATGACCGAAGCCGGTAAGAAGTACTTCTCTGTTGCTTCCGGTGGCGGCACTGGCCGTACCCTGCATCCCGACAACATGGCTGCCGGCCCCGCCTCCTACGGCATGACCGACACCCTGGGCCGTATGCACTCCGACGCTCAGTTCGCCGGTTCCTCCTCCGTGCCTGCTCACGTTGAGATGATGGGCCTGATCGGCGCTGGCAACAACCCCATGGTCGGCATGACCGTCGCCGTGGCCGTTGCTATTGAGGAAGCTTCCAAGTAAGCTGATTCTTTCAAGGAGCTTGTCCGCAAGGATAAGCTCCTTTTTTGTATGCAAAAAACAGCATGTCAGACCTTTCGGTCAGGCATGCTGTTTTTAAAAACTCTTATGCAAGCATCTTTTCCGCTGCTCTACGCATATAGGCAGATGCCGCCATATATGCCTCATGATCCGGCAGATGCTCCACAAAAACAGGCACATCCCCATCCAATTCACAAGCCAGCTTCAGCACCAGCGGCAAATCAATGCTTCCCTGGCCCGGCGGCACTTCTTCCATGCAAAGGGGCAGACGCAGATCGTCAATCAGCACGTCCTTGGCATGAATGCTGCGGATATGCGGCCCAAGCAATTCGAAGCACTTGTGGATAAACGCAGAGGAATCTCTGTAGCGGTCGATGCTGTTGATCATGTTGCAGTAATCCAGATGCACCTGAAATGCCGGTCTATCAACATCTTTGATCATCTGCAGATACTCTTGGGGCGACTCGGGGCACATCCACGGCATGGGTTCAATGGAAAAGCAGGTTTTTTGAGGCTTGACTGCATCGATGATTTTTTGTGTTGTCGTAATGGCGTCTTCGTAAAAAGCCTTTGATGCATGCTCTGGATGATAGCCATCCCACAGCTTTGCCCACGAACCAATGATATTCACACAGCAGCGTGCACCCACTTCCTCCGCCAGCTCCAGCTGACGAATAGCCCATTCGATATTGGCCGCCTTTTCTGCCGGATCGCGCGACATGCAGTTGCGCCATACGCCAACCTCGCCGATCAGCAGATCGTTGTCCTGCGCACAGCGAAGATAGTCCTGCCTCACGCTTTTTGGCGCGGTGCTGTCCACAGGAAAGATGACTGCTGTATATCCCAGTTCACGCACATGAGCAAGCCACTCCGCAGGCGAAGCATACGGTTTCATCACAGAACCGCCAAGTCTCATCGTTCTCTCTCCTTTCATTACCAGTTGAAAGCACCCATGCGAACCACGGAAGGATCAATGCTGTCAAGATCCTTCGAACATGTCATGGCCATGGTATAAGCAAGCGAACGCGTGATATCCTCAACGGCTTTCTGTACACCAGCGGCGCCGTTTTCCCTCAGACTGTTCATCAGCGGACGGCCAATGGAACAGGCCTTTGCACCCAAGGCCAAAGCCTTGAATACATCCAGACCAGTTTGCAGGCTGCAGTCCACAAACAGCGGAATCTTTCCTTCTGTTTCCTGCAGAATTTCTGGCAGAATCATCAGCGGCGGCACAGCGCTGTCCAGTCGTCCATTGTGATGAGAAATCACCATACCCTGTACGCCTGCGTCTGCGCATTTGCGCGCATCCTGTTTGCTCAATACCCCCTTGATAACAAACGGAAGTGAGGTACTTTTCACAAGCTCTGCCACTTCTGCCTGTGTCATCGGAAACATGGGCATATCTTCGATCACATCATAGCCGTGGCGTACGTCAAAAGCATGATCGATGTCAATGCCTACTGCCAGCACGCCGCATTCCTCCGCATGTCGGATCTTGTCACGAATGCTGCTGCGGTCGGCATAGGGCTTGATGATCTTGATCACAGAAGCACCCGAAGCAACCATTGCCTCCAGTTCTTCTTTGGGACCCATGCCGCTCCATACCACTGCGCCTGCCGCCGATGCACCGCACGCCATTTCAGCCATGCCGTTGGGGTATGTGTTGCCCAAATGAGACAATGCGCCGGTCATTACAGGAGTGGCAAATGTTTTACCATAAAGCGTCATCTGCGTAGATGGCATTACCGCATCCAGATGGCGCATTTCAACCAGCAGGCTGTCCAGATAGGCCCTCGTGATCACATCAGATGAAACAGAACGCTTTTCCATGCTGTATCCTCCTTATTTTCCGTTGGCATAGACCTGCGACAGCGTCCACATCCACTTGTTGGCAGGACAGATCCATACTTCCTTGTACGTGGCTGTGCAAACCTGCGGCCAGTAGGGCGCGTCGGCGTCATCCAGCGTCTGAATGCCTACAGGCATCTGACCGATGGTCTGACCAGGCTGCACGGCATATTCATCTGTCCATTCGTACCCCTCGCCGTAAATCAGCGACTGGGCAAATGGGTTTTTGCCCACTGTCCACTCCAGCTGACGCTGCACCAGCGAAGCAGCTTCCGTTTCGCCGGTAATGCGTGCAGCTGCTCCAAGCGCCGTCGCCTGCGAAAGCAGCACGTTCAGATTGCCGCGGAAGGAGAACCATACCGGGAATTTGCGCAGATAGTATCCTTTGCCAAGCGGGATGCCCCGCTGCACCTGTTTCTTGAAGTCACGCAAATTTTCTTCATCACCGCAAATAATGGTCGGCAGAACCATTTCCGGATGATCGATGGCCTCGTCCTCGTGATACACGCCTTCAGGCAGCATTCCCCACGGATCGGTATAGGCTGCACAGGTCTTAGCGTATTCACAGTACAAACGCAATGCATTCATCCATAGCGGATGATCCGGATGATCCGGACACAGTTCACACAGTGTGGAAAGGCCCATTGTGAGGTACTGCTCAAACGAATGATGGGCGTGATGCCAGATCATGGTATGCTTTGTATCCCACCAGAAGAAACCGCGAACCGGACGATCCCAGTCGGGAAGTTCCGTCTGCTGGCATTGCATCAGCAGGCGGGCATATTCAGCCGCTACCTCCAGATATTCCTGCATGCCGGCGCGGTATAGTTCAGCTGCAGCGCTGACGGCCGCCGCATACAGCTTGACATCCTGTTCGCCCGTATCGTTGTTAAAGAAATCAACCGTCTGATCACGCTGTGCCTTGACTGCAAACTGGAAATCCTCGTGAGCAATGCGCAGAGCGTATTGGGACAGAACAGGATCGCTCTCACGCAGAGCATAAGCACCCAACGCTTCCGCATAGGCGGATACAAAGTTGGTAAAGGGACTGGTGGTCGGAATGGAAATGACGTCATCTTCCGTTCCGATGATGCCATCCGTCCAGATGGAAAGGGACGAGTAAGAAGAGCGATAACCGTCGCCAAAACGCACTTTCAGCACATAGTCAAGGCCCCAGCGAGCCTCTTCCAGCACACGCTCGTACAGCCGCTCACGCAGACCGTCCTCCCCTTCCAGAGCCCTCGCCAGCAGGAACAGCGCCGCTGTACCGTCGGCGGTATTGTTCATACCCTGTGCCAGATCGGCCGCATCATGCCATCCGCCATTTGCCACGATGGCACGTCCATCCGGATGTTTGAGCAGCAGATCGGTATGGCAGGCGCGGTGTTTTCCTTCCACTGCCACGCCGCAGCGCTGCGACAGGTAGAAATTGAGCACTTTCCAGATGGAGGCGTCCCACACCTGCTCATCAATCTCAAATGCACGTGTGCTGACATCCCCTGCCTTCAGCAGATAACGTCCAGTCTGCGTAATCTCGCTGAAATCCATCACGCACAGTCCCTCACGCTTTTCCACAGGCTTGGTAAGTACTACACGACCAGTGCCGGTTTCAACAACATGGAACTGTTCAGCAGAAAGGTTTTGCGCTGCAACCGCCTGTTTTTTCTCCTGCGGATGATAACCGCTCCCGCTGAAAGCAATGACACCCTCACCGGGAATCCAGCCTTCGCATACATCAGCTTCTACCTTCTGCAGTTCCAGACGGGCCAGATACCACGTGCAGGTATCCACTGTATCAAACTCGTGCCCACACATATCGTATTCCAGTGCAACGCCCACCACATTGTCGCGATGCACATGCGGAATTTCCACTGTGATGTGGTTCCACTGATCCGGCTTCAGGTTTACATTGTGAGCGCCCTCACGGAAATACTTGTCCGGCACGGGATGCGCACCCTCGTTATACAGCTGCACACGCACACACAGGGACTTCATGCCCGGCACATGCGGCCACACCCACAAAGAAAGGCGATTCCAGTCCTGCCAGTTTTCATGATCGATCACGCGCATGGCGCCGGGCTCGGAATAAATACGTCCCCTCCCTCGCCCGGGCAGCCAGTCCGGCAGATTCGATTTTGCCGTAAACTTCAGGCTTGTCTTTCCATCCAGCACATGTTCGTCTGACAGTTCGATCGCGGCATAGGGCGTAAGAGTCTTCCAGCCGTCCAGCGACTGCATATCGTCCAGAAGTCTGGTTTCGATGACCGGCTTTGCGCGCAGACGAGCATCGGTCGTTTCATTCTCATCGATTGGCATGATTTTGTGCGCATCTCTGGAAAGGTCGATCAGTCTCTGCAAACGTTCTTTCATTGTCTGTCCTCCTGTTTTGGGCTGTATGCAGTCATCCAGCCTTCGTATTCTGTAAGGAAGTCCTCCGCCTTTTTTACCATTCTCACACCGACAGTATCTGCGTCAGCAAAACCAAAGCTCACGACCAATTGTCCAAAATAGCGGTCGATGATCCACACATTCAGTCGAAGTGTCTGTGGCGCTGCCCATGCTGCAGACGCTGCGCAGCGATAGCAAAAATCCGTGATTTCATGCACGTTGCCACGCCAGTCGGAATAACCCAGCTGAGGGAAGAACCCCATTTCGTTTTCTCCCATGCTAAAGGGCAGCTGCTTTTCACCCTGTGGGTTGATATAGGTAAAAACGCCTTTTCCCATTCCGTCAAAGTCCAGTCTGAAACGGCTGATCTGCATGGGATTGTCCCTGCATTCAAACCAACGCCCGCTGATTTTATCTGCAAAAGCAGACGACGTTTCTCCCAAAGCGACTGGCAGTCCTGTTTCCGGCAGTGCGAAGGCCCCTTCTTCCAGCAATGGCTCATCTGTCATGTGGTCGACAACACATTCAAAAACAGAATCAAAGATCAACGCGTTCATTTTTTCAGCAGCCAGTTGATTATCGCCCGTACAGACAAACACAAAATCCTTATCCGGCACACAAATGGCGAACTGACTGCCCATTCCATTGAAGGAGAAGCCTCCGCGGTAGGTCATCCAGAACTGATACCCATAGCCGCAGCTGTTATAATGCAGCTTGTTTTCCATGTTGTTATCCGTGCGCTTGGTGGTAGCCAGCGTCAGGTAGTCTGCATCCAGCAGCTGTTCTCCTTCCCACTGGCCTTTGTGCATAACCAGTCGGGCAAAATTCATCAGCGCACGCGGCGTAGCGATCAGTGCCGAATCGCCCCAAGGCGTGCCATCGGGCGTTTCGAGCATCTGCGCATTTTCAAAGCCGCCAATCCGGTTCAGCGCGATCTTACGCAAATAATCCATAAACGGCATGCCACTCACCCGTTCCACCAGCACGCTTAGGATATACGAACCAGTACTGTCGTAGTGGAACAGCGTGCCGGAAGGCTTAACAGGCTTTTGCGCAAAGTAGAAAGCAGTGCGGTCTGTAACGCCCGGATGAAACCAGTTGATGTCTGCAAAGCAGGTGCACATCATCAGCATATGGCGGATGGTCTGATTTTGCAGTTCTGGCGGTATGACGGCAGGCAGCTTGTCAGAAAAATACTGGATGATCGGATCGTCCAGCGACAGCTTTCCCTCCGCCGCCAGCTGACCAACAGCGACCGACACAAAACTCTTGGTGACCGAATACATACGGTGCGGCGTCTGGGCGGTAAAGGGCTTCCAGTAATGTTCCAAAAACAGCCCGTTTCCCCTTGCCATCAGAACCGAATGAAGATTGATGCCATTTTTTTCAAAGCGGTCAAACAACTGCTGCAGCTGTTGTTTGCTGACGCCGGCTTGTGCAGGTGCGATCCTGTGCATTCGTCCATCCTCCTTCATTCGATGGGAAAATCAAAGTAGGTATCAGGATAAGGATCCGGCGTGACCATGTAATGCCACCATTCTTCTTTCAGCAGGCGAAAACCATTGCTGCACATCACACTGCAAAGCAGTTCGCGGTTTGATTGCTGCTGTTGAGTCAACCCTTCTGCACCATGATGGGACCTTTCATCCATAAAATCGAATATGCTACCCATGTCCAGTTCCTGCATGGTCTGCATATCCACCAGCGTCAGATCAACAGCGCAGCCTCTTGTATGGCCGGACTTTTTGGCAATGTAGCCTTTTTCAAACATATCGGCCTTTTCAACGCGCGGATAATGGATGGGTTTGCGGCGATCATCATCCACATCCGCACCCCAGCGTACAAAATCATCCACGGCACGCTGAGGACGATAGGAATCAAAAAACTTGATCAGATAACCCTTTTCGCGAAAAATTGCAGCCGCTTTTACCAGCCGCTGCGCCGCTTCACGGGTCACTACAACCAACGGCGCGTTATAACCCTCCACTCTGCGGCCCAGAAAATTGTCAGTACCTGCGTACTTGGCGTCTATGATACAGTCCTCAATGACATCATCAATATACAAAAAGCCATCCGGAAGACCTTTTTTGCAAATACCCTTCGTACTTTGGTTCATTGCGGTCAGCCCCTTTTTCAATTGTACAAAACCTGCATTCATCATACCATATGCCCAAATGCCGCGCAAGTCAAAAACACCCGACGAGCGGGTGTTTTAAAAGGTTATTCAAAATGATGCATAATCAGTTCAAACGCCAGACCCAGTCCGGGAAGAAGACTATCAATCTCAACATATTCCTCGCGTGTATGAGCACCTGCGCCCTTATAGCAGCCCAAACACACCGCCGGAATGCTCATAGAGAGCGGAATATTGCAGTCCGTCGATCCTGAACGGTACTCCAGTTCGGCGCCATAGTGCTTTTGAACCGCCTGTCTTGCACGATCCATCAACTGTTTTTCACGTTCGGGGTCCACCTCGCCCGAGCACGGGCGATCACCCACAAGCTCCACGTTGACTTCAATGCCCTTGGCTCGATAGAATGCCACAGCTGCATCCAGATGGGCCTGCATCACTTCAAGCGATTCACGCTCATCTGAGCGGAACTCATAGAGCATTTCCGCCTGCTGGGCAATGGTGTTGACGGATGTTCCACCGCTGATCGTCCCCACATTATAGGTGGTTTTTCCCTTCGCAGGCGCCTTCATGGCATACAGTGCATCAATCATGGAGGCCAGGCAGGCAATGGCATTACGGTTGCCAAAATTGCTGTAAGAGTGGCCCCCCTCGGTTTTGATCTCAATGCGGTATCGTTTTGAACCGACTGCCTTATTGACACAGGTGGAATACTGGCCATCCAGAGAGACCCATTCCGTTATACGATCGCCGTAATCCCGCATAATTCTGCGCGAACCCTTCAGGTTTCCAAGCCCCTCTTCGCAGGCATTGATCACCAGCAAAACGCCTGTACCAATCGGCTTAATCTGTTTTTGAGCAATAAATTTTGCAACCGTCATCAGCGCAGCCACATTGGCAGTATCATCCCCTATGCCGGGGCAGTAGATCCGGCCGTTTTCAATCTGCAGCGGCAGCTTCTCCATATCTGGAAACACGACGTCACTATGCGCCATATAGACGACCAGCGGCCCTTCCGTGTAGCCGACAGGATATACAACATTCAGCGCTTCATCAATATATACTCCTTGGGCGCCCTGCCTCTCAAGCCACTCTTTGCAATACCGTGCCCGACGCTCCTCATGATGGGACGGCGCCGGAATCTGCGCCAGTTCCACCAGCAGATCAAAGGCTTCCTGCTGATGCGCCTGAATATACGCCATCATTTCCTGCCGCATGAGATTCCCCCCTTTGTACAGTATACGAACAGTATAGCACAAAAATCGTCATACGCTTTGTTTTCTGCAGTTTTTTATGTATTCGCCCGATTGAATATGCCTGATGAATTGACTATAATAATGAAAAACCATACCTTTCGGCCAACAGCCATATCGAAAAAAGAAGAAGGGAAAAAGATGGTGAACAATTATTTCGTCTGGGTAGAAATCACAGCAAACCGGGAGCTGATTCTGGAAAAAGAACGTTTTGCCCAAGCAATGCAGCAGTGTGCAAACTGTGGGATTGATTCTGTCATTTTAAGCATCAAGGATACATCTGGCTTTGTGCTGTATCCAAGCCAATATGCCCCGCATTATTCGAAATATGACAAACGCTTTCTGGAAAAGGACTATTTACAGCAGTGTCTGGAAATCATCCACGAAAAAGGAATGAAGATCTATGCTTCATTCGACGTTTTCACAGAAGGCAACAAGCGCAGAAAGAATCCCTGCATGAAAGGCCTGACGAAAAAGGGCTGGATGTGCGAAGTTTACGGTCTTGATCAGGACGACAAGCCGGTCGTTCAGCCTGTCGCCGATGAAAAGCCCCTCCAGACGATCGGCTCCATTGATGATTTTGGCGAAATCTTTGTGAATCCGGCCAATGACGAGGTCGTCCAGTACGAGCTTTGTCTGATCGAAGAGGTGATGAACCGTTATGAAATCGACGGTATCGTTTTGGACCGCGTCAGGTATGTAGGCCTCTGTTCGGATTTCAGTCAGTTGTCGATCAGCAAATGGAAACAGGCGAGCGGCATTGAGGGCGAAATTAATCTTGACGATATTTATAAACTGAAGAAAGTCAATGGCGAGAACGAAATTGAATACGGAAAATACTTCGGTTCCTTTAACACCTTCCGCGCGCAGCTGATTCATGATTTTATTCAGAAGGTGCGCAAATGTGTCGATAACGCCAACAAAAAGATTGATTTTCTCGATTACACAGGCTCATGGTATCCGCTGTACTACCTGATGGCAGCAAACTGGGCATCGCCGGAACATTTGGAGGTTGCCTACCCTGCCACCGACGCAGCCGAATACGCAAAAACGGGTTATATTCGACACGTCGACCGAATGTTGTCCGGTTTTTATTATGAAGATGTGGAAATCCGCGAAGCACGGGAGCATCAAAAGCCCGCAGACTGGTACAGTGTGGAAGGCTCCGCTGACATTGCTTATGCTGTAACAAAGCATGAAAAGCCCATCCTTGGCAGTTTGTATCTTTTCCAGTACAAGGACAATCCAGCAAACATCCAAAGAGCCATTGATATGTGCTTCCGAAAGTCTGACGGATGCATGCTGTTTGACCTGAGTTATTTGGTGCAAAACAACTGGTGGAAATATGCTGTCAGACAGACGGACTAAACTGCACCTCTTCCATTTCTCAAAACGAATAGAAAAAAGTCCTGAAATCATATGATTTCAGGACTTTTTGTGGTCTGGGTGAGAGGATTCGAACCTCCGGCCTCTTGAACCCCATTCAAGCACGCTACCAAACTGCGCCACACCCAGATACCGTTGTTCTTGCGAACGAAGTATATTTTATCACAGTTTTCAAAACTTGTCAACAGTTTTTCCTTTTTTCTTTTCCATGGCAGTTTTCGCCAGTTCAGTCTTTCGTGTTTTGCCAAAAATTTTTGCATAATATCACGCTTCAAATCTTGCCGCTTTGAAAAGTGCGTAAGTATTGACTTTTTCAGTTTCACCGTGGTAAGGTACAGGTAAATTATCATTGTTTTGATTCTGATGTACAGGAGGCATCCCTTAAATGGAAGCGATCTATCTGCCATCTTACCGTGTGGACTCCAGTGCCATTCTTCAATCCACACAGACCTTTTCGCAAACCGGCAGCCGTGCACTGGTAATTGGCGGCAGAAAAGCATTTGCAGCCGCCTTGAATCCTGTACGCAAAGCTTGTGCTGATGCAGCCGTTCAAATCGTTTCGGAAGAATGGTACGGCGGCGAATGTACATATGCCCATATGGTGAGGCTTGCAGCCATCGCCCGCGAAAAAAAAGCTGATATGATCATTGGTATCGGCGGCGGAAAGGCGCTGGATACTGCAAAGGGTTGTGCAGCTAAAACAGGTCTGCCTGTGCTGACGGTACCCACTATTGCTTCAACATGCGCTGCAATTACGGCTATTTCAGTCGTTTATGATGAAAACAATGTCTTCGTTGAAAGCATGTTTCACGATCGCCCGCCCGTCTGTGCGATCATTGACCTGGACGTCATTGCACATGCCCCCGTGCGTTATCTGCGTGCAGGCATGGGAGATGCGCTTGCCAAACATGTTGAAAGCTCTCTATCCTCTCGAGGCCGCACCCTTTCGCACACCTGTACGCTGGCAGTAACCATTGGTCGCACCTCGTTTTATCCCCTGCTCCAGTACGGGCAACAGGCGCTGGAAGATGCACAAAACGGCAAAGCCACTGAGGCACTGAAGCAGGTGGTCTTATCCAATATTATCAGTACCGGCCTTGTTTCTCTGCTGATTGAAGAACAGTATAACGGCGCGCTTGCCCACGCACTTTTCTATGGGCTTACCCGTCTGAAAGACTTTGAGCAGCATTGCTTGCATGGCGATGCCGTCGGATACGGTGTACTGGTGCAGCAAATGCTTGACAATCAGCTGGATTCCTTCTGTGAGCTGCGTCGCTTTGCTATCAGCCTTGGCATGCCTGTCACACTGAAAGATACCGGTTTCGAACTTACCGATGAGCTTGCCACACTAATCGTACCGGCCTCACTTAAGGCTCTGACCGATGCCCGGGTCATGCCCTATGAAGTTACACCTCAGCAACTCACAGAAGCGCTGTACGCAGTCGAACGTTACTGTGAATAATCAAGTATCCGGTTTGCCTCGCAACAGGCCGGATTTTATTATGCAAGCACTCTGTCAATCGGATATTATCTGCGCGTTGCTCCCACAGTTGCTCCCGTATAGAAAAGCAAAAAAGCTTTGAAACCATTGCGTTTCAAAGCTTTTTCATGGTCTGGGTGAGAGGATTCGAACCTCCGGCCTCTTGAACCCCATTCAAGCACGCTACCAAACTGCGCCACACCCAGATATATGATTCGCCATTTCAGGCGCGAATCATATTGTACCCGCACACCGATATGATGTCAAGTGTTTTCTGTATTTTTTTATTTTTTCTTTTTGAACACTGGTTATTCACCTTTTCATCACAGCCACTCAATGCTTCGCAGGTCTGGCCATACACGCCGCGCATTCTCCTCAATCAGCCGTATATCGCACACATTCTCAAACAACCTGATCTGCACTTTACGTCCCGTTTTCTTCCATCGTCCGCACACACGACCGTGCAAAAGCACAGCTGGCATTACAATGCCGGCCAGGTTGAAAATTCCTCGCAGATGCTCCGGGGGTAAAAACAAACTTTCTTTTTTCTCATAGCCCAGCATCAGAGGATCAAACCCGGCAAGAAAAATACATGCCGGCATGCTGTCGTTTGATACATCATCCGTTGGAATCCAGAAATATGTCCTTCCTTCGCAAACATTCGAAGAGACTGGCAGTTCATCCAGCCATTGTCTGACCTGACTTTGCGTCGTACCGAAGAAATAGGCTGCATCGCGGATAGTGGCCGGACCATAATGGGTGAAATACCGGCGTGCTAATTCCAGTTCTGCCGCTTTCCCCTCCATTGGTTCAAACGGTTCGCACAGCTGAAACGCCTTCTTCTCCTGCACTTTGTGGCAGATGCGTCCTTCCTCGCAAAGGGCGCGGATCAATCCTCCCCACGGGTTAAAAAGACTGTCTGCTTCATCAGACGTCATTCCCATCTGAAAGCACTGTTCTTTCAATTGTTCTCGTTCATCGATTCCAGAGTTGATCAGTTGCACAACCAAGTCAGCAAAAAAACGTTTCCGCTCAGCGCTTATCTTTTCATCATCAGCCATTGTGTCGCATGGCCTGAGAAAATGTTTTCGTCCTCGATGCAGCATCAGCGGAAGATCCTGACGGTCAAACACATGCATAGTGCCGCGAAGCGTCCAGCTTTTGATCAGCAGCCGCGTTTCAACTGCTGTGCAGCGGATGGAGAGCGCATGCAAGGCGTTGGAGAGAAACTGCGCCTGTACGCCGCACAAATCATGCACAGCAGTTGCCACATCTGTCTTTTGCAGCAAATGTTGGCCGGCCATCTGCCTGATCATCAATTCTTCGCGCTCCACGCATGTTCCCCCTTCTGTCGTATAAAAAGGGC
Source organism: Clostridia bacterium (assembly GCA_017517815.1). The sequence continues at coordinate 12,335 of JAFWYA010000090.1, forward strand.
GGAGCACTCGCCCCGCCCTGATGCACTTGAAAAGATTGCTGCTTACGGCTGTTTGCCGATATAAGCCAGAATGCCGCCGTCCACATACAGAATGTGGCCATTGACAAAATTGGAGGCATCGGAGGCCAGGAACACAGCCGGGCCAATCAGGTCTTCCGGATCGCCCCAGCGGCCTGCAGGCGTCTTGGAAACGATGAAGCTGTCAAAGGGATGACGGCTTCCGTCTGCCTGACGCTCGCGCAAAGGCGCGGTCTGCGGCGTTGCAATGTAACCGGGCCCAATACCGTTGCACTGAATATTCTGTCCGCCAAATTCGGAGCAGATATTTCGGGTCAGCATTTTCAGGCCGCCCTTGGCTGCAGCATATGCGCTGACCGTTTCGCGGCCCAGTTCACTCATCATGGAACAGATGTTGATGATCTTGCCATGACCCTTGCGGATCATGGAAGGAATGCACGCTTTTGCCATGATGAATGGAGCGGTAAGGTCAACGTCAATCACCTTACGGAAGTCCTCGGCACTCATCTCGCACATGGGAATGCGCTTGATAATGCCCGCGTTGTTGACCAGAATGTCGATCACGCCAACTTCCTTTTCGATCGTAGCAATTAGTTCGCCAACAGCCTTTTCATCCGTAACATCGCAGACGTAGCCATGTACGGGAATATTCTGTTCCGCATACGCAGCAAGGCCCTTATCCACCAGTTCCTGATTGATGTCGTTGAACACAATGGAAGCACCCGCCTGCGCCAGGCCGCATGCAATGGCAAAACCAATGCCATAGCTGCCGCCGGTCACCAGCGCAACCTTGCCTTCCAGAGAGAACATTTCGTTCATTGGAATCAAACTCCTTTTGAAAGAAGCTTAGCGCTGCACACGGCCGCTGCCGCTGCCCTTCATGAGGCTTTCCACTTCGCTGACGCTGACGCGGTTGAAGTCGCCGCCGATAGTGTGCTTCAGGCAGGAAGCAGCCACGGCAAACTCCAGAGCAGTCTTCTCGTCGTCGTAGTTGTTCAGACCGTAGATCAGGCCGCCGCCGAAGCTGTCGCCGCCGCCAACGCGGTCAACGATATCGGTGATGCGGTACTTGCGGCTGAGGTAGAAATCCTTGCCATTGTACAGGCAGGCGCTCCAGTCATTGTGGTTGGCGCTCTTGCTTTCACGCAGGGTAATGGTAACACGCTTGACGTTGGGATAGGTATCCATAGCCAGCTTGGCGATAGCCTTATACTGCTCGATATTCAGCTCGCCCTCTTCCACGGAAGAAGCGCTCTCAGCCTTCAGCAGCAGGGACTTCTGGAAGTCCTCTTCGTTGGCGATGATGGTATCGACATACTTGACCAGCTCGGTCATGATCTCGTCGGCAGACTTGCCGTACTTCCACAGGTTCTTGCGGTAGTTGAGGTCGCAGCTGACATGCAGGCCCAGTTCCTTGGCAGCCTTCACCGCTTCCAGACTCAGCTCGGCAGCGCCTTCGCTGATGGCGGGAGTGATGCCGGTGATGTGGAACCAGGTAGCGCCGTCAAAGGCCTTCTTCCAGTCGATATCGCCCACCTTGGCTTCGCAGATAGCGGAGCCGGCGCGGTCATAGATCACCTTGGAGGGGCGCTGCACAGCGCCGGTCTCAAGGAAGTAGATGCCCATGCGGCCATCCTTGCGGACGATGTTGGAGGTGTCAACGCCAAAGCCGCGCAGTTCACGCAGGCAGGCTTCGCCGATATCGTTCTTGGGCAGCACGGTCACAAAAGCGGTCTCCATGCCATAGTTGGCCAGAGAAACGCTCACGTTGGCTTCGCCGCCGCCAAAGGTGGCCTCCAGACTGGGAGACTGGAAGAAACGCTCATATCCGGGGCTCTTGAGACGAAGCATAATTTCACCAAAAGTAACTACCTTGGCCATTGGAAAACATCCTTTCTTTTAAGACAAATATGTTGGGAAAGTGGCACACATCCACCACTGGACGCGGAAGTCCAGTCAGGCGTCCTGCCCGTTCGGCGGAGTGGAAGCAGACCCAGTCTGCCTTACTTCTGCAGCAGGTGGATAGCGAAGCCGCCGATCTCGTTCTTGAGGTAGATCGCGCGCAGCTTGCCGTCGCGCATGATGGCGCTCTCGTCGTCAAACTCGAAGCCGCGGCGTTCCATGTGCCAGCGGGCACGCTTGATGGAGTTGCAGGCAATGGCGATATGGCCGTGCGTGCCGCGGAAGGGGATCTTCATCACTTCGAAGCCCTCGCCCACGAAGGTGGCGTTGGCATGCTCGTCCAGTTCCCAACCCAGCAGCTTGGCCAGCAGACCGGCATCCTTGGCAGCCTGTTCGGGAGAACCGCTGTTGACGCCCACATGCTTGACCTCAAGACCCAGCATCTTGTTAACAGCGCTGCGGGTCAGGTTCTCAATACGCTTCCAGTCCTTGGCAGCCACAGCATCAGCGGGAACCATCCAGCTGCCGCCGCAGGCGATGACCTTGTTGAAGCTCAGGTAATCGTTGAGGTTGCTCTCGCTCACGCCGCCGGTGGGCAGGAAGGTGACGGCACCGTAGGGCGCAGCCATGGCCTTGATCAGCTTCAGGCCGCCCAGAGGCTCGGCAGGGAAAAACTTGACGGTCTTCAGGCCCAGAGAAAGCGCCACTTCGATGTCGCTGGGGTTGCCGCAGCCAGGCACGATGGGCACGTTCTTTTCCTGGCAGTACTTGACGATCTCGGGATTGAGGCCAGGAGAAACGATATAGGTAGCGCCTGCGTTGACAGCACGGTCGACCTGATCCTTGGTAAGCACGGTACCGGCACCCAGAATGACCTCGGGCAGTTCCTCATGCACGCGGCGGATGGCTTCTTCGGCAGCGTCAGAACGGAAAGTAATTTCAGCAACAGGCAGGCCGCCATCAGCCAGAGCCTTGCAAAGCGGCACAGCATCAGCAGCATCTTCAACCTTGATCACGGGCACGATACCGGCAAGGGACAGTTTCTCAAGCATTTCCATAATCGTTTTTCCTCCCTGTTTGTCTATCATTTGTACCGGTCAAAACCGGCCAACAGGCATTGGCAGAAAGGCACGCAAGCGCCCTTCATTTCCATCTTACAGAATACCTGTTCTTTGATTTGTTTGCAATACTTTTTAAGAATTTATCAGGTTTTCAACAAAAATTATACGATTACAGCGTAACGCCGGTCTTGAAGATCGCCAGGTCATGATAGCCGTTTCGTTCGCTGCACACCTGTTCGCCCGATGCCACACGCAGCACATAGTCCATCAGATCCTGGGCAAGCTGCGGCAATTCCGTACCACTGAGCAGCCGTCCGGCGTTGAAGTCGATCCAGTTGCTCTTGTGATTGGCCAGTTTTTCATTGCTGGCAATCTTCACAGTGGGCACAGGTGATGCAAAGGGCGTTCCTCGTCCGGTAGAAAACAATACGATCTGCGCACCGGACGCCGCCAGCGCCGTAGCTGCAACCAGATCATTGCCGGGGGCAGACAGCAGATTCAGGCCTGCCTTTTTGACCTTCTGGCCGTAGGTCAGCACATCCTTGACGGGGGCAAAGCCGCTCTTTTGCGTACAGCCCAGCGTCTTGTCCTCCAGCGTGCTGATTCCGCCCGCCTTGTTGCCGGGAGATGGATTCTCATAGATGGTCTGATGGTGTTCTTCAAAATAACGTTTGAAGTCATTGATCAGCGCCACCGTTTTTTCAAACAGTTCCGTCGTCTGGCAGCGGTCCATCAGAATGGTTTCCGCGCCGAACATTTCCGGCACCTCTGTCAGGATGGTGCTGCCGCCCTGAGCAATGAGCAGATCCGAAAATCCACCGATGGCCGGGTTGGCCGTAATGCCGCTGAAACCGTCAGATCCGCCGCACTTGAGGCCGATGACCAGCTTGCTTGCCGGGCAGGGCAACCGGTGTTCATCGCGCATCTGCGCCGCCAGTTCTTCAAGCAGTTCCATCGCTGCACCGATCTCATCCTCCACCTGCTGACACACGAGGAAGCGCACGCGGCTTTCATCGTAGTCGCCCATGTGTTCACGGATGTGGTCGATGCTGCTGTTTTCGCATCCAAGTCCCAGCACCAGCACACCGCCCACATTGGGATGTGTAGCCAGATCCGCCAGAATCTGACGGGTGTTTTCCTGGTCTTCGGTCATCTGCGAACAGCCGTAGGGATGTGGGAATGCATATACATTCTCCACTCCCCCGCCCACAAGGTGCTGCGCTCTGCGCTCCAGCGCACGCGCCACGTCGTTGACGCAGCCGACCGTCGGCAGAATCCACAGCTCGTTGCGCACGCCCACGCGACCATCTTTGCGCGGATAGCCCATAAACGTTTCTGATTCTTTGGGCTGCAATTCGGCCACATCCGGATGATGTTCGTAGGTCAGTTCGCTGGAAAGCAGCGTTTTGAGGTTATGCACATGCACATGCTCGCCCTCAGCGATCTCACACTTTGCCTGGCCAATCGGGAAACCATACTTGATGACAGGTTCGGCCTGAGCAATCGGCTTCAGCGCAAACTTATGACCGGCAGGCACATCCGTTTTAAGCGTTACAGGCTGACCTTCCACATCTACACGGGTACCTGCATTCAACGCCGTCAGCGCAACGGCCACGCTGTCGCCCGCGCTGATTTTTAACACTTCACGCATGCTGTCAGCCTCCGAAACGTTCGCTCATCACAGTCTTCATTCCGCGGGCGAGAATATCCTCCAGCGCCTTGCCCACATAGTCAAGCAAACCGGGGATCTTGGTAAGATCTTCACCGAAGAAGCCCTCGTTGCTCAGGAACAGCTGCGCCATCTCCATGGCGGGCTTGCCGCTGTTTTCAGCAAAGAAGCTGAGCACCGGCGCATCGTCCTGCAGCGTGTAGGGCTGACCTTCACGCATGCACTCCAGCTTGCCCTCCTTAAGCGTTCCACCGTGATACAGCGCCATCAGCGAAGCCAGCGAGAACGCCAGGCGCTCGGGCAGCTTGCCTTCCTTTTCTACAAAACGGGTCAAACTGGGCATGCAGCGGGCGCGCCACTTCGACACGGAGTTCAGGCAGATCGCAAGCAGCGCATGCTTGATGAACGGATTCCTGAAACGGCCGGTAACTGCCTCAGCAAAGGCCAGCAGGTCATCCTTGGGCAGATCCAGCGTAGGAATGACCTCGTCATACAGCGTATGCTGCATAAAGGCCAGAATCATCGGGTCGTTCATGGCGTCCAGCACATAGTCGTATCCGCACTGGAAAGCAGCAGGCACAAAAGAGGTGTGCGCGCCGTTGAGGATGCGCACCTTACGCTGCTTGTAAGGCTTCTGGTTGTCGGTGAAGATCACAGGCAGGCCGCACTGCGGCAGCGGCAGTTCTTCGGAAATATCCTTTTCACTTTCAATGACCCACAGTGCAAAAGGTTCGCCGGTAACCAGCAGACGGTCCTCATAGCCCAGCTTTTCCCAGATCGCCTGATCCTCGCCGCGCGGATAACCCGTCACGATACGGTCGACCAAAGTCGAAGTGAACACACAGGCCTCATCCAGCCATTTTTCAAAACGATCGCCCAGCTGCCAAACCTTAGCCAGCGCCTTGACACAGCGTTTAAGCGCAATGCCGTTGTCGTCGATGAGTTCCACCGGCAGCATCACAAGGCCCTTGTCCTTGGCATAATCGAACGCCTCAGCACGTTCGTAGAGGAACTTGCACAGTTTGCCGGGATAGGTATTGGGCGGACACAGTTCGATGCTGTCGCTTTCATCCAGAACGATGCCGGCTTCTGTGGTATTGCTCACCACAAAGCGCAGCGTATCGCATTTGGCCAAAGCAGCATACTTGTCATATTCGCCGTAGCAATCTACTGCATCGCTCACACTGGTGATGCCTCGGCTCATTTCGACAGGTTCTCCATCCACAAGTCCGCGCAGCATAACGGTATAGCGGCAGTCCTGCTCATGAAAAGCGTCCAGATTGCCGAAGGAAATCGGCTTCACCAGTACAACGCTGCCGTTGAAGTCAGTCTTTTCATTGGCGATATCAATCATATAGTCCACAAAGGCGCGCAGAAAATTACCTTCGCCAAACTGCATTACACGCACCGGGCGCTGAGCAGCCTGCATCAGCCTTGCATTCAGGCGTTCCATACGTAAGCCCTCCGTCTCTTATTCATTTTGAATGTAACCATTTACATTCCCATTGTTTTTATCTTACTCCTTTTCTGCGTCAACGTCAATTCATACGCGTTCTGTTTGCAAAATTTTGTCGTGCAGCAAAAGTTTTTACGATTTCAGAGGTTGAAAAGAAGACTTTACAGTTATATAATAAACAATGATATTTCTCTTCGTAAGTGTTTACACATTTTCCGGGGTGACGCAATGAACATTTATGATATTTCGGAACGTTCAGGCGTTTCCATCGCAACGGTTTCCCGAGTGCTCAACAACAGCCCGCACGTCAGCTGCAAAACACGCGAAAAAGTGCTGGCCGTCATGCAGGAATGCGGCTATGTACCCAACGCATTTGCCCGCGGTCTGGGTCTGAACACCATGAAGACCATCGGGCTTTTGTGCCCAAACGCTGCCGACCCCTATCTGGCTCAGGCGCTGGCTTATCTTGAAAGAGCCTTCCGCGGGCATGGTTACGACTGCCTGCTCATTTGTACAGGCAGCAACTTGGCCGACCGCATGCAAAACCTTGAAAAAATGAAAAGTCGGCACGTCGATGGCATGGTGCTGATGGGGTCAACTTTCATTGAAGACAATGAAAAGGACAACGAATACATCCGTACAGCTGCTCAGAGTATGCCGATTGTACTGCTGAATGGGTCATGCCAGTACGAAAACGTGTACTGCGTTTTGTGCGATGACCAACAGGCTACACTGGAGGCTGTGCAGCATCTTGTGGATCATGGAAGCAAACGCATTTTATATCTGCATCACAGCCGCAACTACAGCGGTCAGAAAAAGCTGGCAGGTTATCTCTCAGGGTTGAAAAGCCGTGGCATTGCTGTGGATGAAAACCTGATCCGCTTCTTCTCGCAGGATAAAACCAGCGTAACACAGGTGCGTGATTATCTGCTTTCTCTCCATCAGGAAGGTCTGGCCTTTGATGCAGTGCTCACATCAGAAGACATACTGGCTGTGGGTGCTGTGAAATATGCGCATGCTCTTGCGCTGCCCCTTCCGGAAAAACTAAGCATCATTGGTTACAATAACTCAACCATCTGTCACTGCTGCGATCCCGAGCTGACCAGTGTGGACAACAAGCTGCAGGCATTGTGCGATCAATGTGTCGCCACAATGCTTGGCGTGCTGGAGGGGCGGGATATGCCGCAAAAAACCGTCTTCACAGGTGAGCTTGTCCGCCGCAGCAGCACCCGCTGATTTCTCCTCAAAATCATTCAAATTTCCATAAAGGAGCGATATCCAATGCAAGCATTCATGGACAAAAATTTCCTGCTCAACACCGAAACTGCGCGTACCCTGTACCACGATTATGCGGCCAAGTGCCCCATCATCGACTACCACTGCCATCTGATCCCCCGTGAAATTTATGAAGACCGTCGCTATGAAAACATCACCCAGGTATGGCTGGGCGGCGACCACTACAAGTGGCGCCTGATGCGCTGCGCCGGCGTGCCGGAAAAATACATCACCGGCAAGGAAACCAGCGACTACGAAAAATTCTGCAAGTGGGCCGAGGTCATCGGCAAGGGCATCGGCAATCCCCTGTATCACTGGAGCCACCTGGAGCTGCGCAACTACTTCGGCTATCAGGGTGCGCTGAGCGCCAAGACGGCTGATGAAGTATGGAACCTGTGCAACGAAAAGCTGCAAAGCGAAGGCTACAGCGCCCGCGGCCTCATTTCCATGAGCAACGTCGACACCGTCTGCACCACCGACGATCCCATCGACAATCTGGAGTGGCATCAGAAGCTGGCTGCCGACGCCTCCTTCAAGACCACTGTTCTGCCCGCATGGCGTCCCGACAAGGCCGTCAACATTGAAAAGCCTGACTTTGCCGAATATATCGCCAAGCTGGCTGCAGCTGCCGAAATGGAGATCAAAACCTTTGCCGACGTTAAGACCGCTCTTGCCCGCCGCATGGACTTCTTTGCTGCCAACAACTGCTGCCTGAGCGACCATGGCTTGAACTATGTAGTCTATCTGCCTGCCAGCGATGACGAGGTTGAATCCATCTTTGCCTGCCGCATGGCCGGTGAAGAGCTGACCGCTGCGGAAGTTGACAACTACAAGACCGCCTGCATGATGTTCTGCGCCAAGCAATACAAGGATCGCAACTGGACCATGCAGCTGCACTACGGCTGCCGCCGCGACAACAACCTGACCCGCTATGCTCAGATGGGTCCTGATACCGGCTACGATTGCATCGACAACACTGCCTCCTCCACCCAGACCGCTGCCTTCCTCGGCGCGATTGAAGCGGCCGATGCGCTTCCCCAGACCATCCTGTACAGCCTTAACCCCAACGACAACCAGGCCATCGGCACCATCTGCGGCTGCTTCCAGTCCGACGAAGCCGTCAGCAAGATCCAGCATGGTTCTGCCTGGTGGTTCAACGATCACTTCCAGGGCATGACCGATCAGCTGACCAGCCTTGCCAATCTTGGCTATCTGGCCGGTTTTGTGGGCATGCTCACCGACAGCCGCAGCTTCCTGAGCTATCCCCGTCACGAGTACTTCCGCCGCATCCTCTGCCGTCTGCTGGGTGAATGGGTCGAAGATGGCCGTTTCCCCAACGACATGGATCTGCTGGGCGAGATTGTCCGCGGCATCAGCTACGAAAACGCCAAGAAGTACTTCCACTTCGCCAGCAAGTAATTTTCCTTCAGGCCGCCTGTATAAGGTGGCCTTTTCATATGCAATAAGTATCCCCCGGCAAAGCCGGGGGTTTTGCATATGCGGGCATAGCCCTAGAATACCAGCTGCGTCCTAACAGACGCATATACGGCCTGACATTTGCATAGGCTTGTTACTTACTTACCCTTAAAAGGGTTATTATTGTACTTGCCGAGCATTGTCATCTGCTCTCCCAACTTGTCTTCATCCAGTTGGTGTTTAATGTATTCTGCTATTTTCCCTGCATTCTTTCCTGCTGTATCTACATAATACCCACGGC
>JAFWYA010000091.1 GCA_017517815.1 Clostridia bacterium
GGGGGGGACCCCGCACCGGTCCCCCCGAGACCCCCCTCTGGACTTCCCCCCTCCCCCCTTCCCGCGCTGGGGCAAAGCCCCAGACCCCATTTTGGGGTCTTTACCTTTTGGGAGGGCTGGGGAGTGGCTATGATATTCGTAGCCGCCCAAGCGAGCCGGGAGGCCTGTCGCCGACCGGCGGTCTTAGATTCCACTCCAAACACATAAAAAAACCTGCGGCCCATAAAATGGGCCGCAGAGATGGGTCAAGGGACTTCGTCCCTTGTGGGGTCCAGGGGTGAAACCCCTGGTTGACACTTCCCGGCTGCGCGTTTTATAATGAAGAAAAGCGTGCATAAGGAGATGAGGCTCCGTGGAAAAACTGGTTTGTGCGGCATGCGGCGCGCCGCTTGTGGCTGCGACGCAGACGCCTTTTCTGGCGTGTGAATATTGTGATACGGCGGTGCCCAATCCGTATTATGATGAAAATACGGTAAAGACGAATGTGCAGAGCATTCTGGATGAGCAGAAGGCGCGGCAGGAAGCGCTGGATCAGATGTGCATCGAACTGCTGAAGGAAATGGGCACGAATGAAAAGCTGCATAAGGTGAGCGGGCTGCTCGCGGGCGCGCATTTCGGCACGCCGCTGGACGGCTCGTGGCTGGCGGATCAGGCCCGCAAAACGATGGGAATTCCTGATCAGGAGAAAATTTATCTGGTGTATGACGCCACGCTGGTGGGGATGGCCACCGACGGCTTCGCGCTGGCGGATGGCGGATTGTACTATATCAGCGGCGGCGACGCAGGCTCGCGCTCGTGGGAGAGCTTTGTCACCGGCGCCATTTCCTGCGTGGACGGCGACAGCCGCCAGCAGCCGGGCACGATCAAAATTGGCAGTGGACTGAGCTTTGCTGTGTGCAATGAGGATGATTCAAGGCTTGCGAAGTTCGTGGTGGATTTCCATAATCAGGCCTATCGCAGGCATACGGGCGAAAGTGCGCCCGCCAATTGGAGCGTGAGCGAAAATAAGGCGATCCCTGTGCAGGAAAGCAACGGCGGCAGTTTGCTGGGCGCTGCGGGCGCGCTGCTGGCCGGGGCGCTGCTCAACGGCGGCCGCACCACCATTCATCGCGCCGTGCCTCAGCGCACGGTGGTGCAGCGTGTGGCAAAGCCCGCACGCTCTGCCGCCCGACGGGCCGAGCGCGTGCAGCAGCAGGCAAGGCCTGTGCATGGTCACGGCATGCCGCCTCCGCGCAAGCCTACGGCGGGTCAGCGCCCGGCGCAGCAGGTGCGTCCGGGCAGCATCCTCCGTCCCGGCGGGACGAGCCGTCCTGCCAGAATGGGCGGCGGCCCGGGCAGGAATATGGGCACACGCGGCCCCGGAGGGCTCACCCGCGGGCCGGGAAGGCGTACCTGAGTTTTGAAAGAGGTGTAATGAAATGATTTTGGCCATTGCAAATGCTCCGTGCAGAGCCTGAGGACGCTGCATGGAGAGACTGAATGCGTTCGTCCTCCGGCTTTGCTGATTTGATTCCAACCAAAAATCAAAGGAGCAAAGACGTTATGAAAAAAGACTATTCAACGCTCAAACCGTGGCTCATTCTGTGGAGCACGCAGTCGCTGTCGGCGCTGGGCAGCGGCATGACCAACTTCGCCCTCGTTTTGTGGCTGTACCGCGAAACGGGCTCGGCCCTGCAGACGGCGCTTTTGTCGGTGTGTTCGTACGCGCCGTATGTGCTGATGAGCATCTTCGCCGGGGCGCTGAGCGACCGGTGGAACAAAAAACGCACCATGCTGGTGTGCGACCTGTGGGCCGCCGCCTGCACGGTGGCGGTGCTGGTGCTGCTCAAAGCCGGGCGGCTGGAGGCATGGCACATGTACGTGCTCAATGCGCTCAATGGACTGATGAACACCGTGCAGCAGCCTGCCGGCGAGGTGGCCGCCACGCTGCTCATCCCTCAGGAGCATTATCAGAAGACCAGCGGATTGAGGTCAATGGCCAATTCGCTCAACACCATCCTGACGCCGGTGTTTGCCTCGGCGCTGTTTGCATTCGGCGGCATGGACGTCGTGATCGCGGTGGACCTGTTCACCTTTGCGGCGGCGTTCGTGGCGCTGTGGCTGTTCATCCGCATTCCGGAAGCACCGGCAGAAGGGCGCAGCAATGAAAAACTGCTGCACTCGGCAAAGCAGGGGCTGTCGTGGCTGAAGCACAATCCCCTCATCCTGACGCTCATCCTGTTTCTGGCGGCCATCAATCTGGTGGCATCGGCGTTCAACGCCACACTTCCGGCCTATGTGCTGAATATGCCGCGGGGCGGTGAAACGGTGCTGGGGCTGGTGAACGCCGTTACAGGGCTTGCGACGCTGGCGGGCAGCGTGCTGGTCACGCTGATGCCCGCGCCCAAAAACCGCGTGCGTGTGGTGTACCTGACGCTGATGGTGTCCATGAGCACCGAAAACTTTCTGCTGGCGTTTTCGCGCTCGCCGGTGGTGTGGTGCATTGCGGCGGTGCTGGGCTGGCTGCCCATCCCGCTGATGAACGGCAACCTCGACGTCATCCTGCGCACGGCGATCCCTGCGCATATGCAGGGGCGCGTGTTCGCCTGCCGGAATACTTTGCAGTTTTTCACCATTCCGCTTGGCTACTTTGTGGGCGGCGTGCTGGTGGACGAGGTGTTTGAACCGCTGATGGCCAGCGCGCAGAGCCTGACGCAGTGGTTTGGCAGCGGCAAGGGATCGGGCGCGGCGATGATGCTGGCGGTGCTGGGCGTGGCCGGCGTTGCAGTATGCGCAGCATTTGGTTGGCGGCTGAGGAAACAAAAGGCGTAAAAAACGGGCTCTCCTTCGGGAGAGCCTCCGGCCGTCGAAAAAGCTCGCCTTTGGCGATCTTTTCCGCCGAACAAGGCGCCGTTTGCCTACTCGCCTGCGGCTCACCGGGCGGCAAACGGCGTAAGGAAAGCCTTGCTTCGCAAGGCAGCCGAGCCCACCGCGCATGTCGCTGGGCTCGGAACAAGAGTTGGAGGGCTGCGGCCCTCCAACACCTCCCAAAGGGTTTATCAGCAAAAAGGCTCTCCTTCGGGAGAGCCTTTTTTGTATCAAAAAATTAACGAAAAACATTAAAAAGTTGTTGACAAACGTTCTCTGACGTGCTATTCTTGATTTAACGATAAACGTTAAATTTTGGAGGCGTTTGTATGGAAAACAGCAGGATGATCAAAACGGCCAACGGTCTGGATAAACTGTTTAAAATTTTGCGCACGCTGATTGCAGTGGCGCTGGTGGTGATGTTTGCGGTGCTCTCGGCGCTGACCATCGCCAACTGGGTGAACCCTGACACGGTGATCGGCACCGATCTGGAACTGGTGGATATCGGCCCTCTCACCCTTGAACTGGCGCAGGCGCACCGCCCGGACAACGGCACCGTGCTGCGCTATGCGTGGGCCTATGCAGCCATGGGCGCGGTGGCGGCTATCGCCATGCATTACGCGCTGGGCGTGGTGCGGTCCATCCTTGCGCCGATGAAGCAGGGCCAGCCCTTCTGCCAGAGCGTGTGCGACGATCTGAAAAAGCTGGGCGTGGTGAGCATCGTGATGGGCGTGATCGCCAACATCGGCGCGGCGGCGGAGGCGCTGTCGCTGATGCGCATCTACGGCCTGGTGGATCTGGTGGGCGGCGAGGTCATCCGCTCTGTGCGTGTGAACATCGAGTTCGACCTCACCTTTCTGGCGGTGTTCTTCGTGCTGATGCTGGTGCGCTACATCTTCCAGTACGGCGTCGAGCTGCAGCATCTCAGCGACGAGACCCTGTAAAGGAGGATGCACCCTATGCCCATCATTCTTCGCCTTGACCGCGTGATGGCCGACCGCAAAATGTCGCTCAACGAGCTGTCCGAAAAGGTCGGCGTGGCCAACGTCAATCTGTCCAAGCTCAAAAACGGCCATGTCAGCGCCATCCGCTTTTCCACGCTGGAGGCCATCTGCCGCGCGCTGGACTGCCAGCCGGGGGATATTCTGGAATATCAGGATGAATAACAAAACAGCCGCTCCTTTTTGGGAGCGGCTGTACTTTATCTTGCCTTCAGCGTGATCACGTGGATCTGCGGGCGGGCAAACAGGCGGATGGGCGCCACCGACGTGCCCACGCCGTTGGATACCAGAATGGCGGCGCGGTTTTCCTCCATCCAGCCGGTGAGGTAGCGGGCGCTGACCTCCGGCGCGAGGTTGGAAAACGGCGTGTAGCCCCAGAAGTTGATCTGTCCGCCGTGGGTGTGGCCAAACAGCGCCAGGTCGTACCAGTGGCTGTCGTTATCGGCGCTGCGGGCTTTGAGCATGTCGGGGATCAGGTCGGGCGTATGCCCGGCAAAGATGACAAAGTCGTCGGCGCGCACCTGCGAGGCCACGCCCGCAACATCCGGGAAGCCGTTGTAAAAGTCGTCCACACCGGCCAGATATACATAGCTCTGGCCTACCTTGACGCGGCTGACGGTGTTGACCAGCGGCGTGATGCCGCATTCCTTCATCTGGCTGACGAGCAGGCGCAGGTTGCTTTCGGGCACGGTGCGGTCGTGGTTGCCCGGCACGCCGAACACGCCCAGACGGGCCTGAATGTGCGGCAGCGTTTCAAAAAAGCGGATGGCGCCGTCGCTGTCCATGGCATAGTCGCCGCCCAGCACCACGATGTCGGCGTCCAGGTCGTTGATCATCTGCACGGTTTCATCCACGCGCTCCTGCGAAAACCATGCGCACTGGTGAAAGTCCGACGCAAAGACGATGCGCAGGTTGCGCAGGTTGACCGGCAGGTTTTTCACGGCATAGGTGTGCTCCTGCACGGTGAGCATGCCGGGCTCGATGAACGGGTAGGAGATGAGCGCGGCCAGCAGCACAAACAGGATCAGCCAGCGCAGGCGGAAATGCCGCCGCTGCGGTTTGCGGTAACGGTACTCGTATCTGGGCGTAGGCATGAAAGACCTCCGGGAATGGATTTGACAGGATATGCCCGTTCATTGTACACTTACCCCAACAGATTGACAAGGGGGAACCCGTTTATGGAAAACTTCCGCCAGATCGGCGCGACCACCTACCTTTGCCCCATCCCTGCGGTGGTGCTGGGCTGCGCCGACCCTGAACATGGCCAGCGCCCCAACCTCATCACCATCGGCTGGGCGGGCGTGGTGTGCTCCAAGCCGCCGATGATCTCGGTAAGCATACGCAAGGAACGCCTCAGCCATTCCATCATTGCCAACACCGGCGAATTCACCCTCAACCTCATCGGTCAGGACCTGTGCGAGGCCATGGATTTCTGCGGCGTGAAAAGCGGCCGCGAGGTGGATAAATTCGCCCATCTGGGGCTGACCGCCGTGCCTGCGCCGCAGCTGGACGTTGCGCCTGCCATCGGCGAAGCGCCTGCGTTTTTGAGCTGCAAGGTCAAGCAGATCATCGAGCTGGGCAGCCACGACCTGTTTTTGGCGGAGGTCAAACAGGTCAGCGTGGCCGATCGCTATTTCCTGCCGGACGGCTCCATCGACGAGGAGGCCATGAAGCTGGTGGCCAGCGTGCACGGCAAGTACCGCGCGGTCAAAGAGGCGCTGGGCTTTTTCGGCTTTTCGCTGGCTTCGCCCGAGGTGCGTGCTCGCCGTGGACTGAAGGAGGACAAATAAGATGAAATACCGCATTCTGCTTTCCGACGCCGACGGCACGCTGTTTGATTTTCACAAGGGAGAGGGCATTGCCATCCGCAACACCTTTGAGGCCTTCGACGTGCCGTATACGGACGAAAATGTGGCGGCCTACGTCAAAGCCAACGCCGAGCAGTGGAAGCTGCTGGAACTGGGCCAGACCACGCAGCCAAAGCTGCGCGTGGACCGCTTTGTGAACTTCCTGAAGGCTATCGGCCATCCGGCGGACCCGCAGGCCATGGCGGACGCATTTGTCGTGCAGCTGGGCATGCAGTGCTGGCCGCTGGAGCAGGCGGAGGAGCTGTGCCGCCGCGTGAGCGGACAAATGCCCATCTATCTGGTCACCAACGGCATCGCACAGGTGCAGCGCAGCCGCTTTGGCGACTGTGATCTGGCAAAATATTTCGCCGGTCTGGTCATCAGCGAGGAGGTGGGCGCGTCCAAGCCCGACCCCAAAATGCTGTTTGAGGCGCTGCGCATGGCGGGCGACATCCGCCCGGAGGAGGCGGTGCTGCTGGGCGACAGCGTGACGGCGGACATCGCCGCCGCCAACAACGCGGGCATCGACAGCATCCTGTTCACCAACGGCAAGGATGCGCCGGAAAACCACGGCGCGACCTGGGCGGTGAAAACGCTGGAAGAGGCGTGGGAACTGATTCTGCAACGATAAACTATAAAAGAGAGGGCGAAGCCCTCTCTTTTATAATTGTGTAACGAAAACCCCCGCTTCGAGCGGGGGTTCAGAAAGCTTAAAGCTATGAGTCCATTCGTAAGGCTCCATGGTAGAATAGTAGAAGGTCTGCCAACCGCTACTAAAGAAAAGGAGAATACGAATGGACAGGAATAC
>JAFWYA010000092.1 GCA_017517815.1 Clostridia bacterium
GTATTCCTGTCCATTCGTATTCTCCTTTTCTTTAGTAGCGGTTGGCAGACCTTCTACTATTCTACCATGGAGCCTTACGAATGGACTCATAGCTTTAAGCTTTCTGAACCCCCGCTCGAAGCGGGGGTTTTCGTTACACAAAAACAGCCCTCTGCCTGAAGCAGAGGGCTGTTTTCAGTTACCGGAGATGAACAGCACGCCCAGCGTGCCAGGGCCGCAGTGGCTGGAAATCACACCGCCTGCGCGGGTGATGAGAATCTCATCAAAATGGTTGAGACTTTCCAGATACTGCCTCACTGCCTCGATATCCTCCGCTTTGCAGCCGGAGTGCGTAATGAACACGCGGTCCTTCACAGCGGTCATGAGGTCAGCCTCCATGTCCTTGGCATAGGTAAGAATGGTACGGGACATGCGTCCGCGGTACTTCTTGGCAGGAGACATACGGCCGTTTTCCACCACAATCTTGGGGTGCAGCTGAAGCGTTCCGCCCACAAGCGCAGCCGCGCCGCTGCACCGGCCGCCGCGATGCAGATAGGTGAGCGTATCCACCACAAAGCTGGCCCGCACATGGGGCTTGAGTTCTTCAACGCAGGCGGCGATCTGCGCAGCCGTTGCGCCCTGACGGGCCATGAGCGACGCTGCAATCACCAGCAGGCCCATACCTGTGGACAGGTTCGCAGAGTCGATCACCTTCACGCGTTCGCCCGCACCCAGTTTCTCCGCCGCCAGCCGCATAGCGTTGGCCGTGGAAGACATGCTTTCGGAAATGGCCAGACAAACCACCTCAAGGCCTCGTTCAAGGTAGTAAGCCAGTTTTTCTTCGGCATCCGCCTGCGAGCATGCAGCCGTCTTGGGTGTGCTGCGGTTTTCGTCCGACCAGCGGTAAATATCGTCAGGCGTGATGCTGCGGCCGTCTTCAAAGTCCTGCTCGCCCAGAATAATATGCAGGGGCAGGATATCGACGTCATAACGTTCAATCAGTTCAGGCGACAGGTCGCAGGTACTGTCAGCAATGATTTTAACCATTTGTCCTTCATCCTTTTCCATTTTGGGGTACGCTGCCATTTTACACCCCGAAACGAAACTGAAAAGAAACTTTTTGGATGTACGCGATGGAAAAATCAGCCCATCAGCGACTTCAAAAACGCCGCGCCCTGCGCCGCAGCCTCAGGCGCATTGGTCAAAACGCCAGTGATCTGCAGGATGATGACCACAATACCCAGTACCGTCACATACAGCGCAAAGCCGTTGAGCGACACTTTGGCGATGAGTTTCAGGAAATAGCGGATGGTAAAGTAGCCCGTCACGCCGGCCACCACCATGCCCACGATAATGGCGGGCAGGTCGGAGCCGATGCTGATGCCTTGTTCCATCACATTCATCACTTCGCTGAGCAAGCCGCCCACGATGGCCGGGGCGCTCATCATAAAGCTGAACTTGGCCGCCGTCTGACGGTCCAGCTTTGCCCACACGCCGCCAAAGATAGTGCTGCCGCTGCGGCTTACGCCGGGCAGCATGCCCACCGCCTGCAGGCATCCCATGGCCAGCGCCTCAAAAATGCCGACCCTGGTTTTTTCCACTTTGCGCTGCGCGTTGCGGCGGCTGAGCCACTGTGTCAGCACCAGCATCAGGCCGGTCAGCAGAAAGCACACGCCCAGAATGTCGTTGTGCGTTTCCACATAATCCAGCGGCTCGTCAAAAAGGATCTTTCCGACCAGCGCAGGCAGTGAGGCAATGAACAAAAGCAGCAGCGTGCGGTCCTTGATGGGATGCAGCACCATGTGCAGCCAGTCCTTCCAGAACACGATGGCCACCGCCGCCAGCGTGCCTACATGCAGCAGAATATTAAACAGCAGCTGATGCTCCACATCCACCCCAAACAGCGCCTGCAGAAGGTTCAGATGTCCGCTGGAGGAAATGGGCAAAAATTCCGCAAGGCCCTGAAACAGGCCCAAAAATGCAGCTTCCAGAATACTCATCAAATCTTCGTTCCTTTCCTGTGATTTCCATGTGGGAGTATACACCATTTCTCTGCTTCTGTCACGTTTTTACACATGATACGTTTCAAACCGTGCCACCTTACGGTATAATAAGCGCAGGAGGTGCATGATATGACCGTTTCGAAAAAAACTGCGGCGATGCTGACCGCCTGCATACTGTGCCTTGCCCTGTGCAGCTGTGTCGCTGCCGAGGGCGTGAGCGCCCTGTTCATCAACGTTGGCAAGGCAGATGCCGCGCTGTTTTTTCTTGGCGACGAACGTTATCTGGTCGATACCGGCACCAAGGACAGTCACGACCAGCTTGTGCGCGTGCTGGATGCATATGGAGTGAGCCATCTGGACGGCATATTCGTCACCCACACCGATAAGGATCACGCCGGCGGGCTGAAAAAGCTGCTCAAAAGCGGCATAACGACGGATATGCTCTATGCAAGTGCTCTGCACAGTGAAATCGATCTGAACGACCACCGCGTAGTCGAAGCCGCCGAAAAGCACGACGCGCCTCTCACGTGGCTCAAAGCCGGAGAAAAGGTGATGGCAGCGGATGGCTCTGTCTTTCATGTGCTGGGCCCGCTGAGTCAGGACTACGACAACGAAAACAACAACTCGCTGGTCCTTCGTCTGGAAACGCCGGAAGGCGCCATGCTGCTGACCGGCGACATGGAGCTGAATGAAGAGGCCGAGCTCATTCAAAACGGGCTCATCACGCAGGCTGAAGTGCTCAAAGTGCCCCACCACGGCGAGGACGACGCCACCAGCAAGCAGTTTGCGCTCATGGTGCAGCCGCAGTGGTCGGTCATCTCCACCAACACCGTTGAAGAGCCGGATACGCCTGACGTGAAGATCACCTCGCGTCTGCAGGCAGCAGGCAGCTCCATCGCCGTTACACAGGACGCGCAGGTGGGTATTCTTATCACCCTTGAGGACGGGCAGGCGTCCGCCCAGCGCATCGACTGGCAGTAACGCTTTTCATTCTGCAAGCATAGGATGGCCTGACGGGCAACCGTCAAGCCATCTTTTTGTTTTCAGGAGGAAAACCTCATGCGACATTCCTGTCACTGTCCGCCGCACGCCTGCCGTCCGCCGCGGCCTGAAGGCGTGCTGCTGCCAAAGATTCTCTGCAGCGAAAAGCGTGTTATTCCTCGACTTTGCACAACCCTGCAGGTAAATGGCCTTCCGCCCTGTCAGCCCGTTCGCATTATACGAATTGAACCATCCTGCATTCCGCCCACATGGACGTCCGACATGCCGGACAACTGCGGCCGTGTCACGATCAGCCTCTCCATTCCGGTAGAGGTAACTGTGTGCGACGACTGCGGCCGCCAGTACACCGGGAACGCCATCTTGGAAGCCGAGACCATTTCCGCCTGTGCCGCACGCCCGGGCTGGCAGCAGCGGCTGCTGATTCTGCCATGCATCCAGCTTTTGTGCAGCGAACCCGGATGCGGCAGCTGCTTTGATGTGCAGCTGCACCTTACGCTGGACATCTACCTGCTGTGCCTTCAGCCGCACATGATGCGCCCGCCCGCACCCGCCTGCCCCGATCTGCCGCTTTATCCGCAGCCGACGCATATGTCACAATCCATCCCCTGCCGTTGACAAAGCAAGCCGCATGTTTTACTATGTATATTGGTAATTTGTGCGGCTTTTTTGCCGCGTATGGAGGCTTGCACGATGAAGTTGAAATACTCCCTGCTGCTTGTGTGCGTGCTGATGCTGCTTTGCGGTACTGCCATGGCCGACAGCATCTCCGGCTGCGCGTATGTGGACGCCAACGAGAACGGCGTGTGCGATTCCGGCGAGCAGCTGATGAGCGGCGTGCCGCTGACGCTGATGCAGCAGGCAGACGGACAGTGGCAGACCATCGGCCAGACCGTCACCAACGAATATGGCAAATTTTCGTTTGATCAGCTGCAGAAAACCGAGTACCGCGTGGCATGCAGCCTGCCCGGGCAGGAACTGTATGCCGCTACCATCGGCGGGTCCAGCAAGGTGACGGACGGCGTAACGCACCTGGACGTATGCATCGCCTGCGAAGACATCAGCGTGGACGTGGGCCTGCGCCCCTCTGCACGCCTGACTGTGAATGCACTGGCAGATTCCGACGGCGATGGCCTGCGCGGCAAGTATGAGCGCGACCTGCCCGGCGTGCAGGTAGAAGTGCTTAGCGGCGACAGCGTGCTGGCTGCAGGCATCACCGACAAAAAGGGCGCTGTCAGCCTGACGGCGGCTCCCGGCGAATACACCCTGCGCTATACGCTGCCTGAAAACTACGGCTTTACGCAGATCGCATCCGAAAGTCATATCGGCCTTTCGAAGCCTGTGACGCTTTCAGCAGGTTCTGAATCAAAGGTCATGGTCACTGCGCGCCCCGTGGGCTTTTTCAGCGGCATGGCGTTTGAGGACATGAACAACAACGGTGTAATGGATGACGGTGAGCCCGGCGTTCCCGGTGTGACCGTGTATCTGAACGGTCAGCGCACCGGCACCGAGCGCAGCCTGACCACCGATGACACCGGCGTGTACTATTTTGGCACCCTGCCCGACGACAAATACACCGTTACCGCCGATCTGCCGCAGGGCATGCTGTTTGCGCGCTACTCCAAAACCGGCGGCGACAAGCGCAGCATCTTTACCGGCTCCATTGTGGAGCGCGAGTTTTCTGTGAAGAGCTCCGCCAGCGTTTCCAACAAAAACATCGGCGTTGTGCAGAAGGGCGCCATCAGCGGCACGGCTTTCTTTGACCTGAACTACGACGGTTTGTGGGACGAGGGCGAACCCGGCTACGCAGGCGTGACGGTCGAAGCCATCAAGCTGAGCAACGGCGACTCCATGGGCAAAGCCGTTACCGGCGAGGACGGCGCGTTCCGGCTGGAAAACCTGCGCGGCGGCGACTATCGCCTGCGCGCCATTCTGCCCGACGACGGCTCCATTTTCTCTGTCACCATCGAAGGAACTGCCGATCAGGGAAATCTGTTTGCGCACCGCACTTCACGCCGTGAAAACAGCGTGCAGCCGCTCAGCATCGAAAGCGGCGGCGAGGCCAGCGCGCTCATCGGCGTGGCCCGCGGAGCCAGCGTCAGCGGCACCGTTTTCCAGGATGCCGACTACAACGGCACGCTCAATGGCAAGGAAAAGGTACTGTCCGGCGTGAAAGTACGTCTGGTTGACATGAACGGTACAGTCGTCGCCAATGGCTCAACCAGCGCCAAGGGCGTATATAAGCTGGAAGGCATCATGCCCGGCGAATATACCCTGCAGGTGCAGCGCAAAAACGACTTTGGCTTCACCCGCCTGCGTCCCTCTGAAAAGGGCGGCAGCCATATCGCCGTGCTCAGCGGCGACTGGGGCGTAAGCAATTCCATGACCATCGCCATGGCCGAAGCCCTCACCGGTGTAAACGCCGGTATGCTGCCTGCCGCCACCGTGAGCGGATCGTTCTTCCACGACGTCAACGACAACGGTCTGTGGGATGAAAGCGAACTGGGCATGCTCAGCGCTGAAGTGCGCCTGCTGAGCGAGGATGGCGAGATCGACCTGTACCAGACGCCTGCCGAGGATGGCAGTTACTTCTTCGACGGCGTAATGCCCGGCAAGTACACGCTGACCTACCTGCTGCCTGAACACTGCGAGATGGCTGCCGTGGTTTCAAATGGCAATACCGTCAAGCACGAGGGGCTTGCCACCAGCACAAAGAGCTTCAAAATTGAAATGGGCGCCGAGGTGAGCATGCCTCTGGCCGGCGCAGTCACGCTGGGCAGCTTTGGCGGCGGCGTGTTTGTGGACAGCAACGCCAACGGCCAGCGCGAAGCTGAGGAACCCATGCTGGCCGGCGCTGCCATTGCCCTTACCAGCAGCGTCACCAGCGGCGACATTGTCACGGCTGTGGATGGCGGTTTTCTGCTGAAGGACCTGCGCCCTGCCGAATATACCCTGTCTATCACCCTGCCGGAGGGCTACATTTTCAGCCATGAAGGCGCGCTGCAGCTGCAGGCGCTTTCGCAGCAGACGATGGATTGCTCCTGGCAGCAGCTGATTGATCGTACCGAAAAGGTCATTGGCGCTGTACGCCCGGCCAGCATCGCAGGCGAGATCTGGATGGATGAAGACCAGAATGGCGCACAGGCCGCCAGCGAGTGGATCATGGAAGGCGTAACGCTGGAACTGGTCGATGATGCTTCCTCTGCTGCCGTGGCCACCACCGTTTCCGGCCCCGACGGCTTCCTGTTTGAAAACGTGCGTCCCGGCACCTACACCGTGCGCTTTGATCTGCCCGACCAGGCTGCCTCCGCCAACGCTTCGGCCTCTACCTTCCAGCAGAAGGGCAATGCCATGGTGCAAAGCGGACTTACCGTCACCGAGGGCGAAAACGTGACCGCCCTCACGACCGGCCTTGTGTCCCGCACCAGCATCGGCGGCACGGCATGGCTGGATGAAAACGGCCAGCGCAGCCCCGTGGCCGGCGTAGTGATCACCCTTTTCAAAAACGGTGAGACCGTTGACCGCGCCATGACTGCCGAGGACGGCAGCTACCGTTTTGACGGCCTGTGGCCCGGCGAATACACGCTGGCCTCCAGCCTGCCCAATGGTATGATCTTCGTACGCCCAGCCGATCCCAACTATGTCGACGGCGCGTCCTTTATCGACAGCACTGCCGAGGGCATGAGCGACAAATTCGACCTTCTGATGGCTCAGCACCAGCTCAGCCGCGACGTGCTGTTCATCAAGCCTGCCAAGGTGGGCGACATCGCCTGGCTGGATGAAAACGCCAACGGCCTTGTGGACGGCAGCGAACCCCGCCTGCCCGGTGTGACTGTACGCCTTGTACAAAACGGTCAGACTGCTTACGAGACGATGACCAATGCCTACGGCTATTACCTGTTTGGCGACGTCTATCCCGGCGAATATGTGCTTGAGGCCGCTGCCTGGCCGCAGCTGAAGCCCACAACGCCCGTGGAAATCCTGCGCATCATTTCCAGCTGTCTGACCAGCGGCGACGGCACTAATGCAGCCAGTGATTCCTTCCGCGTGGAAAGCGGCGAAACCAACGCCAATTTCGACCTTGGTTATGTACTGATGGACGGACAAACGCTGCCTGACGAAGCGATTGCCGATGCGCCCGGCCGCGACTGGACCCTTGCAAACGAATAAAACCCAAAACGTTGTCCTCAACGGGCAGCGTTTTTCTGTTGACACAGGCTGTAAACAGTGATACATTATCCACAGAATCCGTTGTGATACAACGAAAGGAGAATAGAACAACATGAAGGCAGCCGTATTCCATCAAAAGGGCGATATCCGTGTCGACCAGCAGTATCCCACGCCTTCTCCGAAAGAAAACGAAGTCCTGATCCGCGTCAGGGCCTGCGGCGTATGCGGCACCGACGTGCACATTTTTTCCGGCGCGCAGGGCGCTACTGAATGTAATCCGCCTGTGATCCTTGGTCACGAGTTTGCCGGCGAGGTCGTTGAGGTAGGCAGCGCCGTCACCCGCATAAAGCCCGGCGACCATGTAACCGTCAACCCCAACATCTCTTGTGAAAGCTGCGACCAGTGCCGCCGCGGCAACGTGCATTTCTGCGACACCATGACCGCTACCGGCGTCAACCACGACGGCGGCTTTGCCGAGTACTGCGTGGTGCTGGAAAAGCAGGCGCACGTCATTCCCGACAGCGTGCCGTTTGAAGAGGCCGCCATGTGCGAGCCCGTAGCCTGCTGCCTGCACGGCATTGACCTGAGCAGCATCAAATGCGGCGACACGGTGATGATCATCGGCGGCGGCACCATCGGCATGATCATGCTGCAGCTGGCACAGATGAGCGGCGCGGTGCGCTGCGTGCTGCTGGACGTGAACGAAAAACGTTTCGATCTTGCACACAAACTGGGCGCTGAACTCACCCTGAACCCCGCGAAGGACGACGTGCCTGCCGAGCTGAAAAAGCATGGTTTTGACGACATCCGTGTGGTGATCGAATGCGCTGGCCGTCCTGAAACCGTGATGAACGCCATCGAGTACGCTGGTAAGGCTGCCACTGTTATGATCTTCAGCCTCACTGAGCCTGACTGTGCCATCCCCTTCATGCCCTTTGCAGCCTTCAAGAAGGAGCTTACGCTCAAAACATCCTTTGTCAATCCCAACACCCAGGGCCGTGCCGCGCAGATCATCACCTCCGGCAGGCTGAACCTCAAGGACCTCATCAGCGACCGCATTGCGCTGGACGATATCGCCGATGCGTTCAAACCCGGTCTTCGCAACGGCAAAACGGTCATTATTCCCTGATGCATCAAAAAACGGACGCCCTTACACCCGGGCGTCCGTTTTTGTTTTACACCTCCGCGATCACGCGGCAGGGCAGGCCGGTCATACCAGCAAAGTTCATGGGATAGGTGTGGGCGACGAAGCGTCCGCCTTTCTCCACAACCGTTTTCAGACCGCACAGGTTTTCGATCACAAAGCAGCCGCGGTCAGCGCAGTACTGATCCTTGGGAGTATGTTCGCGTCCGCGGCGGACGCCGGAGCAGTCCACCCCGATGATGGAAACGCCGCGTTTGAGCAGCTCGTCGATCAGCTCATCCGCCAGCTGGGGATGCTGGCCGAAATATACCTTGTTGCCATAGCCGACCTCTTCGATATAGCCGGTGTGGAAAGCCACAAACATATCCGCCCCAACCAGAGACAGGTCGATATCAGCGCTTGCAATATCCCGCTCCCGGATGGCGGAAACGTCAAACACAATACCCTGCCTGCGCGTGTACTCCAGGGGAAATTCCTTGTTCATAACGTCAAAATGCGTGCCCAGGTGGCCCACCAGCGAACGGTCCTGATTGCTCTGCGCCTCTTTGGACAAATCCGGCGTGACTTTAAGCGTGATATCAATAAGCATCGTTTGATCCTCCTGTGTTACTGATATTCTGACGACAGTGCAGTCAAATGGCTTCACAAAGGCGGACCTCCGCCTCAAAGGTTCTGCCCCACGGCAGGCAGATGGTATACTGCGGTGCGTTTTGCATAGCAGGATCATGAGAGATATATTCCCGCATCATTTCGCGCAGACGCTCCTCGGCCTTCTGCAAAAAATGCAGATGCAGCAAATCCTCTCCCTCGCCTTCCAGTTCATCATTGAGCTGGCCGCGCACTACACCCTGATAAACCAGATCGTCCAGCAAACGTTCCCACAAAAACACCTGATTGACTTTGCCTGCTATCTGATCGGACATCAGCTGGGCAATAGCGGTACCCAGTGAATTGGATGCTGTATTCCATGCGCTGTACCCCGCCAGCGCCGATACCGGCACAAGCCTGCTCAGCTTTTCGATCAGTGCAGGCGCGCCTCCATTGGCGCGGGTGACGTCCAGCAGGTACACTTTTCTGCCCTGACGGATGAGCTCAGCCAGTTCCTTTGCTTCCTGCTCCAGCCCTTCTTCATGCGCGGGATTGGGCCAGTCAGTCTGAATGCCGTCAGGCGGGCAGCACACAGCCAGCACTTCCGCTGCCTGCTCATCAATATGCAGCCCTGCGTAATCCAGCATGCTCCACACGTTTTCTCCAAAGGGACGGTCTTCATAGCGCGCTATGAAATCGCCATTTTCCCATCCCAAAAAGCGCACAGCCACAGAACATCTTTGTCCAATCGCTTTCATCACCGTGAGCGCGCCGCCCTCGTCCGTTCCGTTGTGCAGCCATACATTGGCAGCGCCGCACGCTTCGCGCAGCTGCACCAGCGCGCGCTGTTCGGCTTTGTGAAAGCCCCAGGGCTCAGAATCCTCCTGCAGAAGAACCAGCGACTCAAGCACCCCTTCGCCTGCCAGTTCCACGCAGCGGCGGTTGACTGCATGGTTGCGGGCACGCGCCATTTCATATCGTTTGAGTACATGAGGCGGAACCTGATTGCGGGCCTGCTGCGCGCGCTGGGCATCCTCTGCACTGCCGGTAACGGCTGCACGGTCTGTGTACATGGAATATTCCGTCATTGCACGGTGAATCTGCAGATCGCCCGCATACAGGGCGCTGACGGACGAGCGCATCACCACGCCATAGGCATAGATGGGCAGGTCAGGCCTTGCCTGATGCAGCTGGCTGAGCAGTTCGAGACGATCCAGCGCCTCCTGTTGTGAAACATTGTCATTGCGCGATTCCAGCAGCGATCCACAGCACAAATGTTCCACCGAGATCACCAGCGCATCCGCGTTCTCCACTTCCTTGTGCAAAAACGCTTTGGAGCTTTCAAACGAATCCGGTGTTGTAAAAAAGTCCATTTCGGACGGCACACTGCATTCATGGCCGCACCATTCGGCCAGCTGCCCCGGAAACAGCCAGTTGCAGGGGCGGGAATCCAACGGAAGATGAACGATTTTCATTGCTTTCACATCCTATCGATCGCATTGCGGAAGGCATTCACCGCTTTGCGAATGCTGTCTTCTGTACGGCCGGTGACAATCGAACCGATCATCAGCCCCCGCGCGCCTGTCTGCGTCAGTGCCTGCACTTGCTGCGGAAGGATCACACGCTGTGTGGGCACTACGACCGGCAGCGCAGTGGCTGCACAAAGCGAATGATAACGCAGCAAATCGCGCATGCACAGGAGGCTGCCGTACTCGCTGCCCGGCACAATGGAAGCCTCCACCACGTCTGCCCCCATGGGCTGCATGGCGCTTACCTCTTCAGGCGAATAGGTACCGTCGCAGGCGACCATCCATGTTTTCCCCGGCGTGGGGATGCCCACAGGCATGTGATGTGCATAAATCGAAAAGAAATCAAACGCCATTTCAGCCGCTGCAGGCAGATCCCTCGCAGCGGCCTCCACGCATGCGCCCGGCACCAGCCCCATCGGGCCTTTTGCCTGTTCAAGCATTTTTTCAAGAGCGGCTTGCTCCTGCTGCAGCGTTCCAAAATGCGTACCGCTGGCACGGTGTTCCACGTTGATATGTACTTTTACCACATCCGCGCCTTCCTCAAAGGCAGCGCGGCACAGCGCCGGATCATTGGATGGCAGGCTCATGACCAAAGTCAGTTTTTTCTCAGACAGGAGTTCCTTAAAACCTTTCATATTTCATCTCTCCTTCCGCTATTAAAGCATACCACATGAAAACCAAAAAGGCAAAATCCCGGACTTCTTGTCAAAAAGGATGGTCTTTCACTGTTTTTTGATGTATAATGAAGATAGGATATTGTGCATTTATGAGCATGATTGCACTTTTCCGGAAAGGATTTTTATGATCTACGACCTGCAAAAGGCAAGTATGTGGAAACGGATTTCCGCCTTTCTTTTCGATGCAATCCTTCTGGGCATTGCTGCGGTGCTG
The DNA here is from genome assembly GCA_017517815.1 of Clostridia bacterium. The sequence goes on from JAFWYA010000092.1 coordinate 11,304, forward strand.
TTTGCATGGGCGCTGAGCAATCTGCTGGGCTATGACGATTATACAGCCGACCTGCAGTCAGCCTATGCCCGCTACAGCGAGGAATACGGTGTTAACTTTAACCTGACGCTTACGGAATATGACGCTCTCAGCCCTGAAGAACTGGACCGCCTTAACACGGCCTATGCAGCGCTTTCCAATGACGCAGCCGCCGCGAGCGCCTACAACATGATCATTCATCTCGTGCTTGTGATCACGTCGCTGGGCCTGCTGATGGGCTTTGTGCTTACTGAATTTATCGTTCCCATATGGCTGGGCAACGGGCAGACGCTTGGCAAAAAGATCTTCGGCATCGGCCTGATGCAGGCAGACGGCGTGCGCATCAACGGGCGCATCCTGTTTGTGCGCACCATTCTGGGCAAATACACCATCGAAACCATGGTGCCGGTGTTCATCATCATGATGATCTGGTTTGGCATGCTGGGCCTGACCGGCACGCTGGTGCTGCTGGGCATAGGCCTTTTGCAGCTGATCATGGTGCTGGCCACCCGAAAGCGCACCGCCATTCACGACGCACTGGCCGGTACGGTAGCGGTGGACATTGCCAGCCAGCTCATCTTTGCCAACCGTGAAGCCATGATCGCATATAAAGAAAAGATCCACGCGCAGGAAGCTGCACGCGCAGAATACTGAACCGCAGTCAACAGGAGGCGTTTCACCCATGAAAATCGTACTGGAAAACCTGACCAAGATCTTCCCCAGCCGCGATAAGAAGGCCGGCAAGGAAGTGGTCGCCGTCAACAATTTCAATTTCACCATTCCTGACGGCAAGCTCATCGGCCTGCTGGGCCCTTCCGGCTGCGGCAAGTCCACCACGCTGTACATGATCAGCGGTCTGCAGAAGCCCACCGGCGGTAAAATCTTTTTCGGCGAGGATGACGTGACCGAGCTGTCCACCGAAAACCGCGGCATCGGTCTGGTGTTTCAGAACTATGCGCTGTATCCCCACATGACGGTGAAGCAGAACATCCTCTTCCCGCTGCAGAACCTGAAGGGCGCCGACAGGATGAGCAAGGAAGCCATGCTGGAGCGCGCTTATGAGGCGGCGAAGCTTGTGCAGATCGAAGAACTGATGGAGCGCAAGCCCAGCGAGCTGTCCGGCGGTCAGCAGCAGCGTGTTGCCATCGCCCGCGCGCTGGTCAAAATGCCCCGCGTGCTGCTTCTGGACGAGCCGCTTTCCAACCTGGACGCCCGTCTGCGCCTGCAGACCCGCGAAGAGATCCGCCGCATCCAGAAGGAAACCGGCATCACCACCGTGTTCGTCACCCACGACCAGGAAGAGGCCATGAGCATCTCTGACATGATCGTGGTAATGAAGCTGGGCGTGGTGCAGCAGATCGGCAAGCCGCAGGAAGTGTACGACAGCCCCGCCAACCTGTTTGTGGCCAAGTTCCTGGGCACCCCGCCCATCAACGTGTTCAGCGGCAAAGTGCAGGGCGGCAAACTCTTCATCGGCACCGACGCCGTGATGGACGTGCCGGGTATTGCCGATCAGGAGGTCACCGTAGGCATTCGTCCCGAAGGCTTTGTGCCGGATGAAAACGGCCCCATGAAGTGCAAGCCCACCAATGTGGAGGTCATGGGCCGCGACGTGAGCGTGGTTTCCACCCATGAAGCCAGTCTCAATCCGCTGGTGCGTTCCATCATCAATTCCGATCATCCGGTGGATGTGGAGGCCGGCGTTGTCCGTTGGACGCTCAAGCCTCACAAAGTATTCCTGTTCAACAAGGAAACGGAGGAGCGCATCCTCCCCGGGGAGGCGTAAACAATGGTTGAAAGCAAACAGCAATGGAAAGCATGGCTGTACCTTGCGCCCGCGCTGGCGCTTTTGCTGGTATTCACCGTGTGGCCCATCATCAACACCGTCCGCATGGCCTTTCTGGAAAACTATTCCGGCCTGAAGGCTGCCGGCGGTGCCACCTTCCAGTTTGGTCTGGGCAACTTTGAAAAGGTCATCGGCTATCGCCGTTTTGTCAACTGTCTCAAAAACACCATCATCCTTTGTGTGCTGACAGTGCCCATCTCCACCATTCTGGCGCTGCTCATCGCCGTGGCGCTCAATTCCATCAAAGTTCTTCAAAAGCCGCTGCAGACCATCTTCTTCCTGCCCTACGTCACCAACTCCATCGCCATCGGCATGGTGTTTGCCGCCATGTTCAACATCGTCGGCAGTTTCTACGGCACGCAAAATGAGATCATCGTCACAGCCGGCATTGTAAACAACGTCATCCAGTTCTTCGGCGGTCAGCCCATCAACTGGATCAACTACGGTTCCACCTACGAAGCCAATATGCTGGTAATGACCGTCTACATCGTATGGAACGCCCTGCCGTTCAAGATTCTTGTGCTGCTGGGCGGCCTGCAGTCCATCAACAAGCAGTATTACGAAGCTGCCAAGGTCGACAGCACGCCCAGGCGCCGTATCTTCACCCACATCACGGTGCCGCTGCTTTCCCCCATGATCGCCTACGTGGTCATCACCGGCTTCATCGGCGGCTTCAAGGAATACACCAGCATCGTGGGTATCTTCGGTGAAAAGATGGGCCCGCCCGACGATGCAGGCCGCCTCAACACCATGGTCGGCTTCATCTACGACGCACTGAGCACCAACAGCCAGGGCCGCGCAAGCGCTGCCGCCCTGATCCTGTTTGGCATCATTCTTGTGGTGACCATGATCAATATGCAGGTCAGCAAGAAGCGCGTGCATTACTGAGAGGTGCCGTATGAGCAAAGAAACAAATGTTACCATGCACGCCCGCGACATGCAGCGGCTTACGGTTGTCCAGCGCATCATGAAGACCTTCTCCCTGTCCGGCACGTATCTGTTTTTGGGTCTGATGGCGCTGGTGGTGCTGTTCCCCTTCTACTGGATGATCATCTCGTCCCTCAAAACGCTGGAGGAATACCGCATGTCCACGCCCACCTTCTGGCCGCGTGTGATCATGCTAAGCAACTATCTGGACGCCTTTACCACCGCCAACCTCGGCCGCCTGTTTTTGAACACCATGTACGTTGGCCTTGTGTCCACGCTATTGTCGCTGGTCATCACCATCCTGACGGCCTTTGCCTTTGCCCGTCTTGAGTTCAAGGGCAAGGAAACGCTGTTTGCGCTGCTTTTGGCCACGATGATGATCCCGGGCGAGCTGTTCACCATCACCAACTACTCCACCGTCACCAATCTGGGATGGATCAACACCTACACGGTGCTGATCGTACCGTTCCTGGTAAGTGTGTTCTACATCTACCTGCTGCGCCAGAACTTCCTGCAGATTCCCAACGAGCTGTACCTGGCCGCCAAGGTAGACGGCACCAGCGACTGGAAATACCTTTGGCGGGTGATGGTGCCGTTGGCCCTGCCCACGCTGATCTCCATCACCATTCTCAAAATGATGGGCGCGTGGAACTCCTACATCTGGCCCCGTCTGGTGGCCAACGACGATGCGCACCGCATGATCACCAACGGCCTGCGCAACGCCTTCACCGAAACCACCGGCGACGTCAACTACCCTGTGCAGATGGCCGCCGTCGCGCTGGTTTCCGCTCCCCTGTTCCTGGTATTCGTCTTCCTGCGCAAGTACATCATGAGCGGCGTCAGCAGGAGCGGCATCAAGGGATAATCACGGTTGAAAGACTGCTTGCAGTCCGAAACATACAAGTTTTCCAACAGCAAGAAAGGAAGGACTCCGCAATGAAGAAAATCGTCTCCACCATTCTGGCGCTGGCGCTTGTGCTGACCAGCCTGACTGGCCTGTTCACCTCCGCCTCTGCCGAAGCTTTCGCTGCCGGCTACGACGGAAGTGAAGTAACCATCACCTTCTACCACACCATGGGCGCGAACCTGACCGCCGTGCTGGACCAGTACATCACTGAGTTCAACGCCATCTACCCCAACATTCATGTTGAGTACAGCTCTCTGGGCGGCTACGACGACGTGCGCGACCAGATCTCCACCGAGATCACTGTCGGCTCTCAGCCCAACATCGCCTACTGCTATCCTGACCACGTTGCCCTGTACAACCTGGCCATGGCCGTGCAGCCTCTGGACGAGCTCATCAACCATGAGACCCTGGGCCTGACCGCTGAGCAAAAGGCCGACTTCGTGGAAGGTTACTACAACGAAGGCATGCAGTTCGGCGACGGCCTGATGTACACCATGCCCATGTCCAAGTCCACCGAAGTGCTCTACTACAACAAGACCTTCTTTGACGAAAACGGCCTGACCGTGCCCACCACCTGGGACGAGCTGGAAGCCGCGTGCGCCAAGATCAAGGAGATCGACCCCATGTCCATCCCGCTGGGCTATGACAGCGAGGCCAACTGGTTCATCAACATGACCGAACAGTATGACTCCGACTACACCAGCGCCACCGAGCCCCACTTCCTGTTTGACAACGAGACCAACCGCGCCTTCATCAAGAAGTTCCGCGAGTGGTACGAGAAGGGCTACCTGACCACCCAGACCCTCTACGGCGCCTACACCTCCGGCCTGTTCACCTCCAACACCGAGGTAAAGAGCTACATGTCCATCGGCTCTTCCGCCGGCGCTACCTACCAGCGTCCCGTGGCCAATGCCGACGGCAGCTATCCCTTCGAAGTGGGCATCTCCACCATTCCCCAGGTGAGCGCCGACAACAAGAAGGTCATCTCCCAGGGCCCCAGCGTTTGCATCTTCAAGAAGAGCAATCCCCAGGAAGTGATCGCCTCCTGGCTGTTCGTGAAGTTCCTGACCACCACCGTTGAGTTCCAGGCCGAGTTCTCCATGGCCTCCGGCTATGTGCCCGTTCTCAAGAGCGTTGCCGAGAATCCTGTCTATGCTGAATTCCTGTCCAAGGCCGACGGCGGCAACTACATCTCCGCCCTGTCTGCCAAGGTTTGTCTGGAGCAGGCTGACGCCTACTACACCTCTCCTGCTTTCAATGGCTCCTCCGAGGCCCGCGACCAGGTCGGCGACCTGCTGTGCGCCTGCCTGACCGGCGCCGGCGACGCTGATGAAGTGATCGAGGAAGCCTTCGAAAAGGCCATCGAGGAGTGCGAATACGCCATCTGGTAAGATGAAGATCATCCGACAGATTGCATGTCTGCTTCTCTGCCTGATGCTGGCAGCCCCTGCTGCGGCTGAAGAACCTGCAAAGTCCACCGACTTTGCAGGCCAGCTCAGGCTTAACATGGCTTCTGAAACCGTCAAGGCTGAAGTCACGGTCAAAACATTCGTTGACGGCGATACCACGCACTTTAACGTGCCTTCCGACGTATCGGAAAGCGGCGTTTTGCGTGCGCGTTATCTGGCTGTCAACACGCCGGAGATCACCGGCAAGGTGGAGGAATACGGCAAAAAAGCTGCCGCCTTCACCAAAGAAAAGCTGTCCGGCGCTGCATCCATCATCATTGAGTCGGATGACGGGAAATGGAACCTTGATTCCACCGCCAGCCGTCATCTGGTATGGGTGTGGTACAGGCCGCAGGGCGCAGCCGATTACCGCTGCCTGAATCTGGAGCTGTTGCAAAACGGTCTGGCCATTGCTAACTCCACCGCCCGCAACCGCTACGGCACCACCTGTATGGCGGCGCTGAATCAGGCAAAGGCGGAAAAGCTGCACCTGTATTCCGGCCAGAAGGATCCGGATTTCTACTACGGCGAGGCCGTCGAACTGACGCTGCGTGAACTGCGCACCAACGTGGAAGCATACAACGGCATGAAAGTCGCGTTTAACGGTGTTGTCACCATGAACCGCGACCAGAGTGTGTATGTAGAAACCTGTGACGCCGAAACTGGACTGTACTTCGGTATGCCTGTGTACTACGGCTACGGCATGTCCGGCGCAGGGCTTGATATCCTTGCTGTGGGCAATGAAGTGCGCATCGTGGGCACGCTGCAGTACTACGAAGCAGGCGGCACATGGCAGGTTTCCGGCCTGACCTACCGCATGATGAAGCCCAATGATCCCGGCAACATCCAGAAGCTGTCGGACGGCCACAGCGCTGCGTACGTGCCTGTAACCGCGCAGACTTTTGGTAGCGACGTCGTTGTTGAAACCGCCGGCGAAGATCGCTCATTCCCGTGGGCGCAGCTGGCGCTGGGCACCTCGGTGTCCATGACCGGCCTTACCGTTACAGACGCCCGCACTACCCTCGTGGAGGACAGTTCCTCCTACGGTGCCATCACCATGACCTGCACATCCGGCAGCACAAACGTCACGGTGCGCACCGAACCCATGTATGAAAACGGCGCCCTGATCACGCAGGAACGCTATCTTGGAAAGAACATCAGCATCAAAGGCGTGGTGGATTTCTATGACGGCGTGTACCAGATCCGGGTGCTAACCCCCGAATATATCACCATCGATTAATGCTACACAGGATGAAAGGAGATTTCTCATGAAGAAGTTTACCAGCATTCTCGCGGTGCTGCTGGTTCTTGCAATCAGCCTGGCCGCTCCTGCCATGGCGCAGTCCGCTCCTGCGGACGCCAACCTCAAGGCTGCCCGTTCCTACCTGAACGTGATGTACAAGAACAGCCCCGAGACCACCATGACCGACTACACCGTGGTCAGCAAGGTCATCATCGGCGAAGTGGAATTCCCCATCGAGTGGACCGCTGACTCCGACACCATCAAGATCATCCCCGGCGACCTCACCACCATCGACGTGGATGAAAAGAACCCCGAAGAAGTCAACTACGTTCTGACCGCCACCATGAAGAACGAGGCCGGCGAAAGCGTCAGCCTGTCCTTCAAGCACAAGGTACCCGCCGCCCTGATCCTGGAAGGTCTGAGCTATGAAGAAATCGTGGCTGCTGCCTACACCCTGGAAGACGGCGTTGCCATGGAAGAAGCCCAGCGCCTCTACGGCACTGTCATCGGCATCCCCACTCCCTGGAGCGAGGAATACAAGAACATCACCGTCGACATGCAGATCGGCGAGCTGGCTGATCAGCCCATCCAGTGCTACCGCCTCAGCGGCGAAGGCGCTGACAAGCTGGCCGTTGGCGACAAGATCACCGTCGAGGGTATCCTGAAGAATTACAAGGGCACCATCGAGTTCGACAAGGGCTGCGTGCTGGTTGGCTTTGGCGAGATCGTTTCCCAGAAGGGCGTGCTGGACGCTGCCTACAAGCTGGAAGACGGCGTTGCCATGACCGCTCCCACCGCTCTGGCCGGCGAGATCGTGACCATCGACACCGCCTGGAGCGATGAGTACAAGAACATCACCGTCACCATCGTTTGCGACGGCAAGACCGAGCAGCCCATCATGTGCTACCGTCTCAGCGGCGAAGGCGCTGACAAGCTGGCTGTTGTCGACAAGATCGCTGTGTACGGCACCATCAAGAACTACAAGGGCACCATCGAGTTTGACAAGGGCTGCAAGCTGATTCCCTATGAAGCTGCTGCCATGGCCCGCACCGTGCTGGCTGCCTACACCCTCGAAGATGGCCTGGCCCTGGACGGCGCCGAGACCCTGACTGGCGTGATCTCCTCCATCGACACCGCCTGGAGCGATGAGTACAAGAACATCACCGTTACCATCGTGGTTGCCGGCATGGAAGACAACAAGATCCAGTGCTACCGCCTCAGCGGCGAGGGCGCTCAGGATCTGGCCGTGGGCGACACCATCACCGTCACCGGCAACATCAAGAACTACAAGGGCACCATCGAATTCGACAAGGGCTGCACCCTTGACGCTGTGGTGAAGTAAGTTCTGATCCATCAACAAAACCCCAAGGCATTTGCTGCCTTGGGGTTTTTGTTTGTCAGCGAGGCGGCTTACAGCCATCCTTCATGTGTTTCCTTGTACCGGCGGATGTGCTCGTCCGCATCACGAATGAGTTCCTGCATTTCCACAGCGGAATAGACAGTTGCACCGCTGGCACAGGCGTGGCCGCCGCCGTGGTATTTTTCGGCAATGCCGTTGATAGATGCAAAGCGCGAGCGCAGACGCACGCGAATCTCTCCATCCGGCGTATCGATAAACGCCAGCCAGCACAGCACGCCGCGAATATCGCTCAGGCTGGAAATGGAGGTACAGGCTGTTTCAAAGGTAAGGCCAAAGCGGTTCTGCATTTCGGCGGTCACATGGATCCACGCCACCCCGCCGGGCGTAAGCTGCATATTTTCATAGATCGCTGCCCTGAACTTGAGCTCGTCAAAGGTGCGCAGGTACAAATGCGCATACAGCGTTTCGGTGTCCACGCCCGCATCCAGCATCAGGCCCGCCAGGCGCATGGTGTCTCCTCGCACGCCTTCATACATGAAGCGGCCCGAATCGGTCACCATGCCGGTATACAGGCATTCGGCAGCTTTGCGGCTGAGACGAAGCTGGTCGCGGAATGCCTCATAAAACGCCGCGATCATTTCGCAGGCTGAGGACCTCCAGTCCTCCACCCAGTTGATATCGCCGTAAACATCACGCTCAATGTGATGGTCGATCTTAATGATCTCGCGGCAGAGCGCATATTTGGGGTTGGAAATGCGTTCGCAGTTGCCCACGTCGATCACAATCCCCAGCGCATTCGCATATACTTCATCGGCTACAGGCGCGTCGTCCGGCCCAAGGAACGCAAGATAGTCGCTGCATTCATCATCGATCAGGTAAACCTGCTTTTCAGGCCAGGTCTGACGGATGATCTCCTGCAGGCCCTTCGTAGCGCCCACGCAGTCGCCGTCTATGCGAATATGACGGAAGAGCATGATCGTGTCTGCCTGGACAATACGGTCAAAAATGGTTTGCATCACAGGATTCATGAGGGTTCTCCTTCCAGAAGGGCTTCAAGATCAGCAAGCATCGCCATGGCCGTCTCACGGTCCGGCAGAGTAGCGCCGCTGGCCTTGGCATGTCCGCCGCCGCCATACTTGACAGCGATGGGATTGATGTTATAACGGCTGGAGCGCAGCTCGCACAGCACGCCGCGCTGTGTTTCGGTAAAGTTGACCCAGATATCCACGCCGCGGATATCGCTCATCACATTCACCATGCCACGGGAGATGGTAAACTCGTCCGCGCCGGTCTGCGCCAGTTCTTCCGCCGTGGTATAAATGTACGCCACACGACGCGGAGTGAAACGGATTTTGAGCGTATACTGTGCGCGCAGCTGCAGCTGGTCAAAATCGCTGGCATAGAGGTTGCGGTAGATGTCGTTGGTATCCACCCTATGTTCCAGCAGGAAGGCCGCGCAGCGCATGGTGCGCGCATTGGTGGAATCATACCGGAAACGGCCCGAATCGGTCACCATGCCGGTATAAAGTGCCGTGGCTGCAGCATCGTTGAGATGCAGGCCATTTTCCATGCACAGCAGCGTGATCAGCCCGCAGCAGCTTTCGCACTGGCTGTCCACAATTTCCACTGGCGCAATCTGCCCGCAGAACAGGTGGTGATCGATCCGTGCCAGCGCTTTGGCCTGCTGGTAGCGGTCATCGCTGATCAGATGCGGCGCAGAGGTGTCCAGAATGATGCAAAGCGCGTCAGGAAAAACGCTGTCCGGCACTTCATCCATCACACTGTCGGCCATAAATGCGTAGCGGCCTGCTTCATCGCCGGTCATGTACACCTGCTTGCCCGGAAAATTTTCCAGAATGATCTGCTTCAAGCCAATCTGGCTGCCCAGTGCGTCGCCGTCCGGGTTGGAATGCCGGTGCAGAATAATGATATCATGAGCCTCAATAAGGGCTATCAGCTGTTTCAAACAAGACACCCCCCAAATGAATTCCTTTGTCATTATACCACACCCCACCGGGAGGGTAAAGCAAGCGCCGAAACCATTCCTGCCATGAAAAAACGCTGTGTAAATGTCCGATGGATAGATCAGCGCCAAATACAAGACGGCGTTCCCGTTATCGGCTATTTCTTGCGGACGCTGATGGACTACCAAACCCAGCGGAACATTCTCACAGGCTCTTCCTACTGGTACAAATCCTGGATTGAAAACCATTCACCGCTGCCTCGCATTAACTTTGTGTGCAAACGAAAGAAGCCCCTGTCTCAGAGGCTTCTTTTATTCCCTGTGATTTGACGTTTATTCAGCGTTTTCGACAGGAATACCGTTTTGATCGCAGATCCTGCCATCAATAATCAGATAATTTCTGCGGCCGCGCACCTCCTGCGCGTACTGACGAAGCGAATCAATGGGCACCGTCAGGGCAACGCCGCTGGTGCCGCACGCCGCCACTTTGTGAATATCCGTTCCTGCAGTACGGGGAATATCCGGGTGCTGCATGGCCCAGTCGAGCACCTCGGCATTATGGTTGTCGGGATGTCCCCATGTACTGTTGACCACTTCTATCCCATCCACAATATCCGGATTGATGGTAGGATTGGGCGGGATGTAGAAGCACTGGCGATACGGATGCGCCCGAACAACAAAGCCTCCCGCCTCGCGGCACACACGGCAGTATTCCTCTGTGGAAAGAGAGGGAAGTTCCGGATGGGCAAGCAAAAATTCCGGCGTCAGACCATAGGTCAAATAGTCCTCGCCGCGGTCACGACTCATTTCCCATGCAAAAAAGACCTTCAGTCCCGTTCCGCGCGCAGCCTCAACAGCTGCCCGATATCCCTTCTGCTGCAGTTCAACGAGCTCTTCCCAGCTTTTTTCCCGACAGTCGCTGCGTTCTGACACAAAATGATCTGTCACGATGATTGCGTAATAACCTGCCTTTACAAAAGCATCCACCATCATTTCCGCACTATCGGGAGCACAACGGCTTACCTGACTTGTGTGCAGATGCGTTTCAATCTTATAATACATGACCGATCATCCTTTCACCGAAATGACATATGGAACGCCCTGAAACAGTGTGATTTGCTCTGTGAAAAGCATTATAACTTGAGAAAAGAAAGCGTGTCAATCCATCGTGTTTGTCTGAAAGTTTGTGCAGAAATCATCAGTTCGCCACGGATGGCCTGCTGTTTTTTTTCCTCCATGGCTTTCTGCATGTTGGGAATGCAGAAAAGCGCCCTAAACGGTCAGATGCATTCTATACATCCGCTGCACTTAACACAGACGTTTTGATGGCCTGATCAAAAGGCAAAAGCTGATCATTAGCTAAAGCGTTTCTCGCATGGCCATGATATCTGCAATAATCGGAAGGCTTGCTGACCATTCCTGAAGTTTTTGCTCTGTTATGCCCTTCATTGGCTACATCTCCTTTTGAAGCTACTGTTTTGGGGGAATATAACACGGCGAAACGCCACTGTCAACTTACGTGATTGTAAATCGTTCCTGTTTTAGGGATGTTGCCATGATATTCCTGTGTTATTCAGTTGACTATACTTATTTTCAGGTGTAAAAATCGTGTTATTAACTGCAACAAAGGACATTTTCCCCTGACCGTACTACTTGCAAGCCACGCAGGGAGATTGCCTAATTTCTAACTAATTCCATGTGACACTTTTTTGACACAAAAAAACAATATACTTTAAACAAGGTATTGTTCGTATTAACGAATGACACAACCATCAACAGAAAAGGAGACATCCATCATGAAGAAGATTCTGACTACCGTCCTGCTGATCATGGCCCTGCTGGCCATCGCTACCTCCGCCATGGCTGCTACCGGCCTGGGCGCCATCACCTCTGTGAGCCTGACCCCCGCCACCGCCGATAAGGCTGGTTCCGTGAGCGTGAACACCACCATGTGCGCCGTCACTCTGGATGACGCCGGCAAGATCGTTGCTGTGAAGTTCGACGTTGTTCAGCCCAAGGCTGCCTTCGATGCTGCTGGCGCTGCCTCCGGCGAACTGAACGCCGCTCCCCAGACCAAGAAGGAACTGAAGGAAGGCTACGGCATGAAGCGCGTTTCTTCCATCGGCAAGGAATGGTACGAGCAGGCCGCCGTTCTGGAAGACTGGTGCGTTGGCAAGACTCTGGAAGAAGTGCTGGGCATGAAGACCTTTGACCGCGGCGACGGCAGCCACACCATGGTTCCCGACGAGGCCGATCTGAAGGCTGGCTGCACCATCACCGTGGGCGACTACCTGAAGGCCCTGGCCAACGCTGTTGCTGACGCTCAGTAATTCCTGACAGTCTTATTCTCCGAGGCAGAAAACTTTGTACAGTCCAAATGTTTTGGAGAATGACAACGACGGAATAGTCAAAGGACTGGAACTTTTGTTCCAGTCCTTTTTATATAACGTTGGATGCAGCTAACAAATCGCCGAAAAAAGAAAAAGAGGTACTTCAACACACGCAATGTGCGTACCATGACAAGATGGCAATCAAACGCTAAACGGTTTCTTATTCAGGATGTTTCAACCGATAGCTGAGCAGTTCAAGACTTTCATCTAAATGAACATTGACCACTGCAGCATCTTTTGGCAGCTGTACATCAATCGGGGCAAAGTTCCAGAAGGCACGGATTCCGCACTGATACAGGCGTTCAGCCATGGCCTGGGTATTGACTGCCGGCAGCGTAAGAATGGCGATATCCACCCGGTGTTTCTCTGTAAAGCTCTCCAGTTCCGCAATATCCTTTACCGGCAGATTCTTATTCCAGGCATTGCTGCAGGCAAGGTTATCAAACAAACCAATCGTTGTAAACCCTCGTTCAGCAAACTCTTTATGCCTCAACAGTGCGCGTCCAAGATTGCCGACGCCTACAATGATCATATTTTGTTGTCTGCAGATGCCCAGTAACTTTTCAATGTGCTTCTTCAGTTCCGTCACAGGATATCCGCAGCCCTGCCGCCCTTCGCCCTGAAATGCATTTACATCCTGACGCACCTGAGAAGCAGTCAGCCCCATTAGCTTCGCCAGTTCAGCTGAAGAGATATATACCTGTCCTCTGCTTTCTGTTTCCTTCAGATAACGGTAATACATCGGAAGTCTTTTGACAACTGGATCTGGAATGTAAATCGCCATGATATATGCTCCTGTATAGTTAATAAACGCGATATAGAGAAAGCCTTTCAATTGTTGCCATCTTTTTGACAAAAATTACATATATAATGATAATTAGCTTCAACCGAAGGAGGAGCGCTTATGCACATGCTAATAGCAGATGATAACGTGCAAATCACTGACATCCTTATGAAATATGCCCATGAAGAAGGATACGACGTGGACTGTGTTCATGATGGCTTATCAGCGCTCCGTGCGGCTGAAAACACTCAATATGACGTGATTCTTCTTGATGTGATGATGCCACACCTCAGCGGTTTGATGTCTGCAAAAAAATACGCCAGCATTCATCTACCCCCATCATCATGATTTCCGCCAAAGTGGAAGAAGTGGACCGTATTCTGGGCCTTGACATCGGGGCTGATGATTATGTAACCAAACCTTTTTCTCCCGGGGAAGTCATGGCACGCGTTCGCGCGGTAACCAGACGTCGTCTGGAAAAACGGTCTGGCCGCGAGCCGCAGCAGATTTGTGTGGATAACCTGCAAATTCAGATGGATAACAATGTGGTGCTGATCAACGGACAGCATGTGAGCGTTTCCAGAAAGGAACTTGATTTGCTGTGGACGCTGGCATCCTATCCCAACAAGGTATTCACACGTGAAAATCTGCTGAATGCATTATGGGGCATTGACTATTTTGGCGACGTTCGAACAGTGGATTCACAAATCAAACGTTTGCGAGCCAAGCTGGATCAATTTGAGCACCCGGGCTGGCGAATCAAAACGGTATGGGGAATTGGTTACCGGTTTGAAACGCTTGCCAGCGCTAAAACGCCTGCCGAATCAAAACCGGATTTATGAGAAGAGCGCCGTTTGGAAGCGGCGCTCTTCCTTATATGTTTTATGCGTTTGTTACATGGATGGCATGTGCATAAACGTATTCCGTCAGGTTTTCCATGTTCATGGGTTCACCAATCAGATATCCCTGTCCCTTAAAACAATCCAGTTCCTCAAAGAACTCGAACTGATCCTGCGTTTCGATACCCTTAGCACACACCTTCAGATCCAGCGTATGCGCCATGTGCTGGATTGCCACGACCAATCTGCAGGCCTGTTCATGTTCAGGAACACGGGCAGCATAAGCACGATCCAGCTCAATGCCGTCAAAGTGCACTTCCGTCAGCAGATCAATGTTTGCATGTCCTTTGCCAAAGTTGGCCAAATACAGCCCCACACCGTACTCGTCATGCAGACGGTTCAGGTTTTCAATGCCATTTGCGCTCAGGTTCTGTGCTTCGCTCAACTCAAACTGGAGCTTCTGAGGAGGCATACCATTGGCTTCCAGGACGGTGAGAACATCCTGAACAAAGCTTTCCTGGCCGGCATATAGCGGCAACAGATTGATGGAAAGCGTCACATGACTTTGCGTTTTTGTGTTGAGTTCAGCAGCGGAGGCAACGGCTGCCTTCACAAACCAGTTGGAAAAGAGCAGCGTGAGATTTTCATCACCCTCAATGAGTTCGATAAAGGGCTGAGCACTGATGGACTGTCCATCCTGCAGGCGAATTTTTTCGGCAAAGACTTCGTAGGTGTTACAGGTGTTTTTGCCAAAAGTCCATTTAGGCTGACCATACAGTTCAAAAGCATTGTTGAGGATCAAATCGGCAATGGCACTATGTTTCATCACAAAAGCGGACTCCTTTCATCATCACGTGTAGGGGTGAACCGGAGTTTGAAAAAGGGCATTCTCCATCGAAGAGACGAAGAATGCCCCCGGAGGATTATTTGCCGATGGTGAGTTCGATTTCCACCTTATTGGCCTCCGCCTTTTCCAAAGCAGCCAGCAGGTTGCCATGACCATCGTTAAGGCTCATGGTAGCGCCGGCGGTCACGTCGGCCAGCATGGTTTTATCCTCATCGCTCAGGGCGTCATACTTGGCAGCGTCCTGCTCGTTGGAGGAACCAGCCTTGAGGGGACGGCCGTTGCGATCAGAGCAGTAAGTGGCGAACCACTCATTGATCTCAGCAACACTCTTGCCGGCGAACAGCTGCTGGAAATGATCCATCTGCTGAGCCCAGTAGCCGGTACCCATCACATAGCCTTCGCCGCGCTCACGCTTGGTCTGCCAGGATTCAACTTCGGCCAGGAAGGCATCGTTATCATTATCCAGAATGGCGTCGACCTTGGCGTCATGATCGGAATCGTAATTGTAGCCGCCCTGTCCGGGGAAGCCGGAGAAATGAGGCATGGTGGCGCCGTCATAGTTGGGGGTGGCAACCTCCAGCTGATCCACAACAGAAGCAGCAATGCTGCCGTCTGCGTTGAAGAGCACGAAGGCATACACGTCGTTGAAGCTGTAGACCTGCACACCCTGATCATCAGCACCGGGGCCGATGCGGCCCATATTGTCAACGCCCAGACCCATGGCGGCAGCGGATTCGATCTTGAGGGGCACACGGTTGGCATAAGCCTTTTCCAGTGCAGCCAGCAGGTTGCCGTGGCCGTCGTTAAGGCTCATGGTAGCGCCGGCAGTCACGTCTGCCAGCATAGCCTTCTCATCATCGCTGAGCGCATCGTACTTGGCGGCATCCTGTTCGTTGGAGGAACCGGCCTTGAGAGGACGACCGTTGCGGTCGGAGCAGTACGCGGCGAACCATTCCTTCACTTCTTCCACGGTCTTGCCGGCGAAGAGGATCTCAAAACGATCCATCTGCTGAGCCCAGTAGCCGGTGCCCATCACGTAGCCCTCGCCGCGCTCGCGCTTGGTCTGCCAGGAGGCGACTTCAGCCAGGAAGCTCTCATCGGTGGGTTCCACAACGCCGTCAATTTTAGCGTCGTGATCGGCATCGTTATTGTAGCCCTTCTGTCCCGGGAAGCCGGACAGGTGAGGCATGGTAGCGCCGTCATAGTTGGGGGTAGCGACTTCGATCTGATCGAACTTGGACATCAGGATGCGGCCATCCGCATCAAACACAACGCCGGCTACAACCTGATTGAAGCTGTACACCTGCACGTCCTGATCATCTGCGCCAGGGCCAAGACGGCCCATGCTGGCCACACCCAGACCAATGAAAGCATCCGCGGCTTCGGCAGTAATGGCCTCGGGAGCTTTCTTTTCTTCCACAACATAGGGATAGGCAACAGGATCAAGCGCATTGTTCACAGCAGCCTTGATGGCGTTGCTGGTAACGGTCGCACCGGCAATAACGTCCACATCAGCACTGCCGGCTTCCACGATCAGGGCGGGAAGTTCCTCCAGAGCGCGGCTGCCAATACCAGGGGTTTCGTTGTCGCCCTTGGCGGTCACGGCGGTGATTTTGCCGTTTTCAACAGTGACTACGACCGTCACTTCACCGGCAAATCCCTTGGCGATACCATTGAGTTCTTCAGCTTGCACACTGCCAGCAATACCCAGCACAAGCATGGTTGCCAGCACAATGGAAAGCAACTTCTTCATGTATTCAGTTCCTCCTTTTTGATCCTTCCTGCTTTTGCTGCAGGAAACTTTTTTATATCATACAAAAATTTCGTGTCATAAATGTGTCAGGCATGAGCGTTTTTCAAGTTCTTAACAGGGAGGCATGATTATCTATCATTGGGATCCGGGAAGAGGAAAAAAGGAATGTACACAGCGGTTTGCAGATGCAGAACCTGTTTCCGCAGGTCATGTCACAGGCCTATGGAGCGCCGTGTGAACAATCAGAGTAATAAGATCATTGAAACAGGAAATCGTCTGCAAGCCTTATTCGGATAGGTTTTATGCATGGATAAAAACATAGAAAAAGCACTCAAACCCTTAGACATAAGTGTTTGAGTACTTCTCCAAATCGTGTTTTGTGATGCATTTGTGCATCGACACATCTCTTTAAGTTCTTTGGCATTCTATCCACGCCACTTGTATTAACCTCTAACTCTCCAATAGTCTACCCTTCTCCATTCAACTTCCAAACATCTTTGAAACCTGTGTTAAGCAAGTATGCTTCAAGCAGATTGATACTCAGAACAACTCAAACCGACTGTCTTTCCACGATGGAGCAGTGGATAATCTCCCGCACCGGCTGCGAAGCGGGATTATTGATCTTATCCATCATGTGAAGCGCGGCGCTGGTGCCGATCTCGGTCGTTGGCAGCTGTACGGTGGTCAGCGGCGGCTGAAGGTAGCTGGCGATTTCGCGGTTGTCGAAGCCGACAACGGCCATGTCCTCCGGGATGCGCAGTCCGGCGTCGTTAAGGACGTGCATGCAGCCTGCAGCCATCAGGTCGTTCATGGCAAAAATGGCGGTGGGGCGGTTTTCCAGCGCAAGCAGCGCGTGGGTCTGCTCAACGCCGGATTCATACTCCCAGTTGCCGTAGCGGATGTACTCCTCCGGAACGATCACCCCAAATTGCTGCATGGCCATCTGAATGCCGTGCATACGTCGGGCGGTGGGGTACGAATGCGGATGACCGGCAATGACTGCGATGCGTTTGTGCCCCTTGGCAAGCAGATAGCGGGTCATATCGGCAGCGGAATCCTGATTGGAATAAGTAACATAGGTGTCTTCTTTGGTACCGTGCGAATAGGCAAAAACCAGCGGAGTATCCATGGGATCAAACAGGTAATCCAGATGGCGGTCGTGCATACCCACATAGATGATGCCGTCCACATTGGAGGACTGCAAAAGCGATACGCCGTTGTTGATCCGCTGACGGTACGCGCCGATCTGTTCATACTGATTGTAGAGTTTTTCCAGCAGATGCAGATCATGCAGAATCATACGATAGCCAGACTTAGAAAGCGTTTCATTGATGCCGCTTACGATGCCCGCTACCGGCAGACCGCGGATATCCTCCACCAGTACTCCAATGGTGTGCGTCTGGCCGCTGCGCAGGGATTTAGCCAGCGTGTTGGGTGTATAGTTGGCATCTGCAATGGCCATGAGCACTTTTTCGGTCGTCTCCGGGGATAGCTTCTTGGTGCCGTTCACCACATGGGATACGGTTGCAGTGGATACACCAGCCAGCAGGGCCACGTCGCGCATGGTTGCCAAGGAAGCACACCTCTTTCTAATAGTAAGTTAAACGTTTTCTCAATTATAACAGACTGAAAAACCTTCGTCAATCCAATTTGGTTATCAAATTAACCAGTGTTTTTGAGCCAAAAAGCACATTTTTGATATTGACTTTTCGTTCTGCGACTGCTATTCTGTATCCAGAAAGAAGGTTAATCGAATAACCTTCAAGAAGAACCGTTTATAATTTGAGAAGGAGGAACCATTCATGAAGAAACTGATTGCTCTGCTCCTGTGTCTGGTCATGCTGATTCCCATGGCTGCCATGGCGGAGGGCGACGGACGCGTCCACATCACCTATTCCTTCTGGGGCAACCAGACGGAGGCAGAAAGCGTCCAGAAGGCGCTGGACGAATTCAATGCCATGCAGGACAAGATCTTCGTTGAGCCCATGCAGATTCCCAACGAAGAGTACACTCAGACCCTGGTCAACTACGCCATCGCCAATGAGCTGCCCGACTGCGGCATGGTAAACGAGAACTCCGTGCTGTACTTCGCCCGCAACGGCGTGATGGCCGACGTTTCCAAGATGTACGAGGGCGAAGAGCTCCAGCCCATGGAGTGCGTCACCTTCAAAGACGGCGAAACCCCCGTTGGCTACTCCAGCAGCAACGAAATCCTGATTCTGTATTACAACAAGGATATGTTCGACGCCGCCGGCGAGCCCTATCCCTCCGCTGACAAGCCCTACACCTGGGAAGAGTTTGTGGAAGTGGCCAAGCGCCTGACCCTGGACAAGAACGGCAAGCACCCCGGCGAGGAAGGCTTCGACAAGGACAACATCGTTCAGTACGGCGCTTTCGTCAACAACTGGACCTGGCAGATGGAAGTCTGGGCCCTGTCCAACGGCGGCGCATGGTTCTCCGAGGACGGCAAGGAAGTGCTGATCAACAGCCCCGAAGCCATCGAATCCATCCAGAAGGTTGCTGACCTGGCTCTGGTAGAGCACGTTGCTCCCCTGAACGTTATCCCCGAAGATAACGGCGTTGGCGTTGGCATCGGCAGCGGCACCGTGGCCATGACCACCGACGGCACCTGGCGCCTGGGCACCGATTTCCCGAATCTGGGCATCAACTACGGTATCGCTCCTCTGCCCATGATGAAGGAGCAGGTCACCCTGTGTACTTCCGGCCTGACCGGCGTGTTCAACGGCAAGAATCAGGAAGCTGCCTATGAATTCGTGAAGTGGTATACCCGCGAAGAATCCAACTGGGAGCCCCTGGTCCTTACCGGTATCTGGCTGCCCAAGTCCGAGTACTACTACAAGACCGAAGAAGGCATCAATGCCTGGCTGGGCAACGAGAAATATCCTTACAACCACGATATGGAAACCGGCAAGAAGGTTCTGGTAGACTACACCATGAACTACGCCAAGCCCGCCTGCTGGTACTTCACCCCCAACACTCAGGTCACCACCAACGAAATCCTCTTCACCGCTCTGCAGAGCGTGTGGGCAGGCGAGCGCACCGCTGAGGACGTGATCAATGAGATCTATCCCGAGCTGGTTGACGCCATCGTGATCGAGTAACACATATCAGACCTTTCATGGGGGAACGCAAACGCGTTCCCCCATACTTGCTGCAAACGGAGGAAAATGGCATGACGGCCACGCCAAGCAAAAAAATGGTGAAATACAACCGGGCTGAAACACGGGCAGCGTGGCTGTGCTTGCTGCCCTCGGTGATCGGTCTGGTGTGCATCACCTATCTGCCCATGATCGCCTCCTTTGCCTTAAGCTTGTTCAGCTGGAACGGTTTGGGTGCAATGAAGTTCGTGGGCCTGGATAATTACATCAAGCTGTTTACAAGCGATTCCAAGTTCTACGGTTCTCTGTGGACAACGCTGCAGTACGCAGGTATGTCGGTGATCCTCAGCATCATCTACTCCATGATCATCGCCCTGCTGCTGAATCGCAAAATACCGGCCCGCAGTTTCTTCCGTGCCATCTTTTATCTGCCCTATGTGCTGCCAGCCATGGCGGTGTATCTGGGCTGGAAGTGGCTGTACGA
>JAFWYA010000093.1 GCA_017517815.1 Clostridia bacterium
CGCGCGATCGTTGCGCAAGCCATCTACTATTTCAACAATGAACGTCCCGTTCGGAAATTGAACGGAAAAACACCAGTCCTGTTTCGAACAGAACTGGTGGCTTAGGTTATTTTCTGTCTACTAACTATTGACTACTTCACCCGTAAAGGGAACGGCTTTTTTCATTCTTAGCCAAGCATTTTGACGATCATGGCCTTGCTCTGTACGCCAACGCTGCGTGCAGCGGCCTCGCCGCCCTTGAAAACGATCAGGGTGGGAATGCTCATCACGCCATAGCGGGCGGCCAGATCGGGTGCGTCATCCACGTTGAGCTTGTAAACGTCGTAGGCATCGCTCTCATTGGAGATCTGCTCCACAACAGGGGCGAGCATTTTGCACGGGCCGCACCAGTCAGCATAAAAATCGACCAGAACGGGTTTTTCATTTTTCAGAACCTTTTCTTCAAAAACATCGCTGGTAAGTTTGTTAACTGCCATTGCGTTAGCCTCCTTTGGATTTTCCTTTCATTAATATGATACCCGCATTCCGGGATCAGAAACCACTTTTTTCATTTTACGCCGTTTTTCGCATATACCGCCTCATCGCACGCACAGACAGCGTGGTGGTAACGCAAACCGCAATAAAATCTGAAACAGGCTCGGCAAGCAGCACTGCGTCCACCTTGTTTTGTAAAAACAGTGGGAGGATAAAGATAAGCGGTATGAGCAGAAACACCTTGCGAAGCAGCGCCAAAAACAGCGAGGTCTTTGCATCGCCCATGGCCACAAAGGTCTGCTGACAGGCAATCTGCAAACCAAACAGGCACATTGTGCCCATGTAAATGCGCAGATCATGCACAACCGCCCCAATCAGCGCCGTATCAGAGGTAAACAGCGCTGCGAACATCTGCGGAAACAGCATGCACAGCGTCCAAAAACCTGCGGAATACGCAAGTGATACCTTCAAAAGCAGCTTATAACAGCTCAGCACTCTTTCTTTTTTGCCGGCGCCGTAGTTGAAACTGGTAATGGGCTGCGCACCACGCGTAAAGCCCAGCAGCGGCATCATGGAAAACTGCATCACGCTGGACAGAATGGTCATCGAGCCGACTGACAGATCACCGCCGTACTTGAGCAGGCTGGAATTAAAACTGAGGGACAGAATGCTTTCTGTAAACTGCATCACAAACGGCGACAGGCCAAGCGCCACGCAGGGGCCAAACACCTTGGGTACGATGTGCAGGTAACAGGCCCTTATGTGCAGAATGGTCTTTTTGCCCAGCAGGAAGGCAACGCACCATACCGCTGATACTGTCTGCGAAAGCACCGTCGCAAGCGCTGCTCCGCGTACGCCCATGTTCAGTGCAAAAATAAAAACGGGATCCAGAACGATGTTGCACACCGCGCCAATCACCACCGTCAGCATACCCACCGCCGAAAAACCCTGTGCTGTGATAAAGGCATTCAGCCCCAACGTAAGCTGCACGGAGATGGTACCGATGGCGTAGATCGCCAGATAGTCGTAAGCGTAGCCAATCGTATCCTGACTGGCGCCAAACAGCAGCAGTGCTTCACGGCCAAACAGCAGGATTCCTGCCGTAAGTACCACCGACAGCACTACCAGCGCAGCTGTGCAGCTTCCCAGAATTCGCTCGGCTTCATCATTTCTTCCACGGCCCATCATGATGGCTGCGCGAGGCGCGCCGCCCATGCTGACCAGCGCCGCAAAGGCGCTTATCATCAGAATCACGGGCATAGTTACGCCAACGCCTGTCAGCGCAGCCGGACCAACGTCTGGAATATGGCCGATATACATACGGTCGACCATATTATACAGTACATTTACAAGCTGCGCAGCGATTGCTGGAAGGGATAGTTTCCACAAAAGTTTTCCGATCGGCTTGCTGCCAAGTTCATTTTCCATGGTACATTCCTCCTCAGAAAACGGAAAAATGAGGCAGAGAATATTATAGCAAGCCCGGATAGAATTGACAAGGCGCATCCGCCATGCTAGACTTTTTGTGAACCTGTCAACGAAGGGAATGCATCGTATGTTCAAGGGTCTGATGGTGGTCAACGCCTTTTTGCGCACCACAAAGTTTGACGACATCTATCACACACTTCTGGAGGCAGCTCAGCCTGAAGACATTCTGCTGGATGTTATGACCAATGCCGAGCTCTCCCCCATTGTGGATTCATCCATGTTTGATCCCACCGCATACGATTTTGTGCTTTTCTGGGACAAGGACGTTCAGCTGGCCATGCAGCTGGAGCAGCGCGGTCTGCGCGTGTTCAATAGTGCGCAAAGCATTCTGCGCTGTGACGACAAGGCGCTTACCTATCTTACGCTTAAACAGGCAGGCCTTCCCATGCCGCGCACCATCCTCGCCCCAAAAACATTCACCAATATTGGTTATCCTCATTTTTCTTTTCTGGATGATGTTGCAAAACAGCTGGGCTGGCCCGTCGTAGTAAAGGAATGCTTTGGTTCCTTCGGGCAGCAGGTGTACCTGTGCCGCACGATGGACGAACTGCAGCGAACCGTCGCCGACCACGCCGGTACGCCGCTGCTGTTCCAGCAGCTGATCAGCGAAAGCTTTGGTCACGACGTGCGCGTCAATGTTGTGGGCGGAAAGGTCGTAGCAAGCATGCACCGCCGCAGCACTGACGGCGACTTCCGCAGCAATCTCACCCGAGGCGGCTCCATGGAGAAGTGGATAGCCACACCTGAACAGGCTGATGCAGCCATTCGTGCTGTTGCGGCGCTGGGACTGGATTTTGCCGGAGTAGACGTACTGTTTGGCAAGGACGGTCCTCTGATTTGCGAAGTCAATTCCAACGCGCATTTCAAAACTACGCTGGAATGCACCGGCGTGAATATGGCTGCGGAAATTATGAAGTATATTGCAGGAAAGCTGGGAAACAAATGAGTATCTGGCTTTTGTATGACGACCCGGACTATGCCGTCAATCAAACCTTTGCCCGCATGATGAATGAGCGCGGACTGGAGCGCGGACTGGCAATTGAAGCAGTTCTTCTCAGCGAAATCACGCTTGGTATGGATCAACAGGGGCAGCCCTGCTGCTTGCGAAATGGCCTGTCTGCCCGACCTGAGGCCGTTTTGTCCCGACAGCGTGACAGCCTGATCAGCGAGCATTTCGAGCGCATGGGCGTACCGGTTTACAATAACGCCCGTGTATGCGAAATCTGCAACGACAAGCGTAAAACTTATCAGTTCCTGCAGGGACTGCCCATGCCGCAGACAGTTTTTCTGTCTGCGAATCAGACGCAGCCGCCGGTCGGCACGCAGTTTCCCGTCATTCTCAAACCCGCCTGCAGCCATGGTGGCGACCGCGTAACGCTGGTTGAAAACATTGAGCAGTGGAAACAGACTGCCGCATCCATTCTCCCTGGTCCCGCCCTGCAGCAAAACGTCGTATCAAAGGCCGGATGCGATCTGCGCGTCTATATTCTTAATGGAAAGATCCTTGCAGGCGTTATGCGCACCGCGCGTGAAGGTGTTGTGAGCAACTTTAAAAAAGGCGGCAGCGTCGAACTGCATGAGCTAACCGAGCCGGAACGACAGCTGGCCGAAAGTGTCATTCGACGTTTTGATGAAGTCGATGCTCCACTGATGATGGCTGGCATAGATCTGCTTTATGAGCAAGATCACCCGGTCATTGGCGAGGTGGAGGATGTCGTCGGCAGCCGCATGCTGTACCAGACCAGCGATATCGATATCGTCTCGCTCTATCTGGACGTTATCGCAAAAGAATTGGCCGTCAGGAAATGACAAGTCAGCATAGTTATGCTATAATAAACTGATAACAAGTTTTTCAGGGAGGCGTCTTCCTTGATCCCATTCAATATCCCCCCCTTTGTTTCAGAATGTTCTGATTATGTTCAGCAGGCCATCCAGAACCGCAAGATCTGCGGCGATGGCATGTTTACCAAGCGCTGCAATGCAGAGCTTGAAAAAATGACCGGTGCGCAAAAAGCGCTGCTTACCACTTCCGGCACCACAGCGCTGGAAATGGCCTCCATCCTGACGGATGTGCAGCCAGGCGACGAAGTCATCATGCCGTCCTACACCTTCTGCAGCACAGCCAATGCTTTTGCGCTGCGCGGTGCGACCATCGTGTTTGTGGACGTGGATCCTGCCACGATGAATATGGATCCCGAATGCGTACGCGCTGCCATCACCCCCAAAACGAAGGTGATCGTGCCCGTGCATTACGCAGGCGTATGCTGCGACATGGATGCGCTGCAGGCCATTTGTGATGAGTATCATCTGTTGATGGTAGAGGATGCCGCGCAGGCTGTCGGCTCCCTTTACAAGGGTCGTCCTGCCGGCGTAATGAGTGACGTTGGCTGCTACAGCTTCCACGAAACCAAGAATTTCTCCATGGGCGAAGGCGGCGCCGTTGTGCTGCGCTCTCCCGAGCTGGTGGAACGCGCCGAGATCATCCGCGAAAAAGGTACCGACCGCAGCCGTTTCTTCCGCGGCCAGGTAGATAAATATACGTGGATCGACATCGGTTCGTCTTTCCTGCCCAGTGAACTCAACGCCGCCTATCTGCTGGCGCAGCTGGAGCAGCATCACAGCATCACTGCCGCTCGTATGGCTCGCTGGGAGCAGTACCACACCGCACTGGCCGATTTGGAGCAGCTGGGCCATCTGCGCCGCATGCAGATCCCTGCTGACTGCGAGCATAATGCTCACATGTATTACATCATCCTTAATTCTCTGGAGGAACGCACTGCTCTGATCGATCATCTTAAGTCGAAGGAAATCAGCGCTGTCTTCCATTACATTCCCCTGCATTCCTGCAAGGCTGGCATCAAGTACGGCCGCTTCCACGGCGAAGACCGCTACACCACCGACCTGAGCGAACGTCTGCTGCGCCTGCCGATGTACCAGAGCCTGACAGAAGAAGAATGTGCACGCGTTATTGACGAAGTACATGCTTTCTTCAGCAAATAAAGTACATATGAAAACCGCCTGTCCAGACCGGACAGGCGGTTTTTTGATTCAGCTGTTTTTCTTTTGCTGCTTACCAAGGTAGGCTTCCTGCACACTCTTGTTGACCAGCAGTTCCTGACCGGAACCGCTCAGGGAGATCATGCCGGTTTCCATTACGTAGGCATAGTCGGCAGCATTCAGCGCAGCATTGGCGTTCTGCTCGATCAGCAGAATGGTGATGCCCTCTTCACGCAGACGCTTGATGATGGAGAAGATGTCCTTCACCACCAGCGGAGCCAGACCCAGCGACGGTTCGTCCATCATGATCACACGGGGGCGGGTCATCATGGCGCGGCCAACGGCCAGCATCTGCTGTTCACCGCCGGACAGGGTGCCGGCCAGCTGCCAGCTGCGCTCCTGCAAACGCGGGAACAGCTTGTAGATATACTGGATATCCTTCTCAATCTCAGCCTTGTTCTTGCGCAGGTAAGCGCCAATTTTGAGATTTTCAAGCACCGTCAGGTTGGCAAATACACGGCGGCCTTCGGGAACGAGCGCAATGCCCTTTTCCACGATCTTCTGGGTATCCATGTGGGTGATGTCTTCACCGTCATAAATGATGCTGCCGCTCTTGACAGGCACAAGGCTAGTGATGGCACGCAGCGTTGTGGACTTGCCTGCGCCGTTTGCGCCAATCAGCGTGGCGATCTCGCCTTCGTTGACCTTGAAGCTGATGCCCTTGAGGGCTTCTATGCCGCCATAGCTGACGACCAGATCTTTCACTTCCAACAGGCTCATTCTTCATCCACCCCCAGATAGGCCGCGATTACAGCGGGATTGTCCTGAATCTGCTGCGGCGTTCCCTCGGCGATCAGCTTGCCAAAGTCCAGCACATAGATTCGGTCGGAAATATCCATAACCAGATTCATGTGATGCTCGATCAGGAAAATGGTCAGGTTGAACTTGTCCTTAATGTCGCGGATGAAGTCGCTCAGCTCGTCGGTCTCCTGCGGGTTCATACCGGCGGCAGGCTCATCCAGAAGCAGCAGACGAGGCTCGGTCGCGAGCGCGCGGGCGATCTCCAGATAGCGCTGCTTGCCATACGGCAGAGAGGAAGCCAGCTCATTGGCCATGTCGCCCAGCCCCAGCATATCCAGCAGGTCCATCGATTCGCGGCGAATACGGCGCTCCTCCTGCATATTCAGGTGCAGCACATTGGAAAGCAGGCCGGACTTCAGTCGCATATGATGCGCGACCAGCACGTTCTCCAAAACCGTCATATTCTTGAACAGACGAATGTTCTGGAAGGTACGGGCTACGCCCATCTCGGTGATCTTGTCAGGCGTATTGGTGATCAGTTTGCCATACTCGCCGATGTGGCTGCCAGCATAGAGCTTGCGCATTTTGCCGGTGGGATGACCCTGCGCAATGATCTTGCCGCGCAGTTTGACATTGCCGTTGGTAGGCTGATAAACGCCCGTGATCACGTTGAAAGCAGTGGTTTTACCGGCGCCGTTGGGGCCGATGAGGGCAACAATCTCTCCGCTGTCGACATGCATGCTGAAGCTGTCAACAGCCACAACGCCGCCAAACTGCATGGTCATGTTTTCAAGTTCAAGTACACGTTCGTTGGCGATCACTTGACTTCACCCTCCTTCCCATTCTTCTTTGGCAGTTTCTTTCTGAACAGATCCGGCAGTTCCTTGGTACCCATGATGCCCTGACGGAAGAACAGCACCACCACCATGATGATGACCGAGAACACCACCAGACGGAAGCCGTTGCGCAGCAGCGGCACTTCAAAGTTGCCAATCATCTGCTTCTGATCCAGGAAACGCAGCCACCATTCGGAGCAGGCCACAAACAGGAAGGAGCTGATGCAGCTGCCCGTTACCGAGCCGATACCGCCGATAACCACGATGAGAAGGATCTCATACGTCATGGCAGAGGTAAAGCTCTTGGCCTGCACAGAGTTGGAATACATGGCCAGCATTGCACCGCCTACGCCAGCAAAAAAGGAGCTGATGCAGAACGCCAGCTGCTTGTGCTTGGCAAGGTTGATACCCATGGCCTCTGCGGAGATCTCATCATCGCGAATCGCCATGAAGGAACGGCCATAGCTGGAATGCAGCAGCATCACGATCAGCGCGATGCACACGCCGGCGATCACAAACGGCATCAGCGTGGACAGGTACACCACAACTTCGCCTTCGGCATTTTTGATGTTAAAATCATTGAAAGTCGGGAACAGGCGCAGCATGTTGGATCCGTTGGTCAGCATGCCCAGCTTATCCCACTGGAAGATAGAGCGCACGATCTCAGCAAAGCCGAGGGTGGCAATAGCCAGATAGTCGCTCTTGAGGCGCAGAACAGGCAGGCCGATCAAGAAAGCAAACGCAGCAGCAGCCAAACCCGCCAGCACCAGCGCCGGAATGACAGGCAGCGAGAACTGCACAAGACCGCCGTTATAGTACTGGTACACCGCAGCACGCTGTGCAACCGGAATGGTAAAGATGCCGTAGGCATAGGCGCCAATCAGCATAAAGCCAGCCTGACCCAGCGAGAAAAGGCCGGTAAAGCCGTTGAGCAGGTTCATGGATACTGCCACCAGCGCGTACACGGCTGCCTTTTTCAACACCGTGAACAGCATGGAGGTCGGCGGCATGATCTGCTCCAGCACAAACACCGCAACATATACCGCAGCAATGATCAGCGCAGAGATCAGCACGGCCGGATCCAGCTTCTTGCGCTTCGAATTGTTGATATTCATCGTCATGCTTCTCACCTCACACCTTATCGGTCGTCTTTTCACCGAAC
The DNA here is from genome assembly GCA_017517815.1 of Clostridia bacterium. Next base: position 7,759 of record JAFWYA010000093.1, read on the forward strand.
AGGCCGGTGGGCTTGACGATCAGAATCACGATCAGCAGCGCAAAGGTAAATGCATCAGAGAAAGTGGCAAGACCCATCATCTGCTTACTCAGGCCAAGCTTGAACAGAATGATGTCCAGTCCCTTGATTACGCTTTCGCAAATGCCGATGATAAACGCGCCCACTACGGCGCCGGGAATGCTGCCGATGCCGCCAAATACAGCAGCAACAAAAGCCTTCAGACCGGGCATGGCGCCGGAGGTCTGAATAACGGTGGTGTAGTTGGTGAAGTACAGCAGGGAGCCAACGCCCGCCAGGAAGGAACCGATCACAAAGGTTGCAGAAATTACGTTGTTGATCTTAATGCCCATCAGTGAGCTGGTCTCAAAGTCCTTGCTGACAGCGCGCATGGCCATGCCGATCTTGGTGTAGTTGATCAGCAGCACCAGACCGATCATCAGGATCAGCGTCAGAACAGGCGTGACGACCGTCACCATTTTGGTGGTCGCACCGAAAATAGTGATGGATTTGGAGATGAACGGAATGGTGGGATAGAACTGGTTCAGGCCACCGGTGATGTACAGCACCAGGTTCTGCAGCGTGTAGCTCACGCCAATGGCAGAAATCATGACAGACATACGAGGCGCAGAACGCAGCGGTTTGTATGCGACGCGTTCAATCAGGAAGCCGATGCCCGCTGTAATGATCAGCACCAGCGGAATGGACACATACAGCGGCAGTCCGCTGGCAGAAATGTAAACCATCAGAATACCGGCCACCATAAACACATCGCCATGAGCAAAGTTGATCAGGCGCAGAATGCCGTATACCATCGTGTAGCCGATGGCGATCAGCGCGTACTGACCGCCGACCGAAATGCCCGACAGCAGATAAGGGAGAATGGTCTTGAACATGGAAAAACCTCCAGTATACGCATTGTGGCGTGGGCAAAAAGCCCACGCCACAATGTGAAGGATTCATTTGCCTTGCAGCGTTATGAACGATTACACGCCCTGCACAGCCACAAAGTTCCAGGCGCTGTTAGCCGTATCAACGGACTTGATGTAAGCGGTATCGCGGATAGCATCGCCGTTCACGTTTTCAAAAGCGATCGCGCCGGAAACGCCTTCATAAGTGGTGTTCCACAGGGCTTCGTTCACAGCCTTGGGATCGGTGGAACCGGCGTTCTTCAGAGCTTCCAGAGCGGTGAAATAGGCATCATAACCCATGACGGACACAGCAGCGATCATATCGTTGCCGCCGTTGTTGGTGAGAGCCTCAGCGTCGGCGTTCATCCAAGCCTTGAAGCCATTGTCGAACTCGGGGTTGCCGCCTTCCTGATAGAAGGTAGAAACGCAGATGTTCAGGTTGGTGCCAGCAGCAGCCTCAACGACCTTGTTGGAGTCGAGGGTATCGCTGCCCAGGATGGCGTAGTTGACGTTCATAGCAGCAGCCTGGTTGACGATCTGGGTGGCGTAAGCGATGGACACGGGGCAGAAGAACACGCCGGCTTCCATCATAGAGGCGTTGGTCAGGTAAGAGGTGAAGTCGGAAGTACCGTTGGGGAAGGTCTCGTCGATGACCATGCCGCCCAGAGCGGTGAAGGCTTCCTTGAAGTAGTGCACCAGACCCACGTCGTAGTCGTTGCCCAGCTCAGCAAGGCAGTAGGCGGTGGTGGCGCCCAGTTCCTTGAAAGCGTAGTTGGCAAGCACGGTGCCCTGGAAGGGATCCAGGAAGCAGATGCGGAAGTAGTGGGTGTTGCCAGCGGTCACCTGAGGATTGGTGCAGGTAACGCCGATGGCAGGGATGCCAGCCTGAGCAAAGATGGGAGAAGCAGCGATGGAAACGCCGCTGCCGTAGGAGCCCAGCACAACGCTCACGCCTTCGCTGACCAGCTGCTGAGCAGCAGAGGGAGCCTTGTCGGCAGAAGAGCCGTTGTCAGCGTAAACCAGCTCGACCTTGTAGGTCTCGCCGCCGATTTCAACGGTGGGGCAGATAGAGTTGGCATACTGCATGCCCAGCATTTCCTGCTTGCCGCCGGCGCCACTGTCACCGGAAGCGGGCTCGAACACGCCAATTTTCACAACATTTTCGCCCAGTGCGAAAGTAGGGATCAGCATCAGAACAGCCAGAAGAATCGCGAAGAACTTTTTCATAATTCGTACCTCCTGTATGAATGGGAAATAATAATCGCATTATATACTTTACCGCGGTAGAGTGCAACCTTTTTTCCTGATAAAGACAGCCAAAAAACAATATCTTCGCATAAAAATTCACTTTCTTTTCTGTACAACAGAAAAACAGAACGCCAAAAGTGTTGTCAAATCACGTTTTTGAAACACTTTTGATTTTGTTTTGCGCAAACCGGAGAAAAAACAGGGTTGACTTTTGCATTAGTGCAGGTATAAAATGCAACCCGTCAAAAGCGTTGACGGGACAACGTGACCGCAATGCCTCCTTTCTCAAGAGAGCTTCCGGCTGGTGGAATGGAAGCGAAAGGATGCGGTGAATTCAGTCCCAGAGCTTTCAGGCTGAACATTTCTCAGTAGGCCTGAACGGATTCGGACCGTTACAGCCGGGGAGCAATGATGGTTGCTTGCAGAGGCCGGTTAACAAGCCGGCGAACAGAGGTGGTACCGCGTTTTCAACGCCCTCTTGCATTTTGCGATGCAGGAGGGCGTTTTCTGTTCATCCATATCATTAAGGAGGTTCGCTATGAAAAAAAGGTTCGCCATTCTGATGGCACTTTGTCTGCTGCTGGTATGTGTGCATGCATTCGCTGACGAACCGTATCAGGTGGGTGTATGTCAGCACATTCAGCACGAAGCTCTGGACGAGGCCACGCAGGGATTCATCGACGCCCTGACCGCCGAAATGGGAGACGATGTTTCCATTGAAGTACAGAATGCTTCCGGCGACAACGGCGTATGTCTGGCAATCATCAGTGACTTTGTTTCAAACGACGTTGACCTGATCCTTGCCAATTCAACACCTTCACTGCAGGCAGCCTATGCTGCCACCAGCGACATACCTGTGCTTGGCACTTCCATTACCGAATACTGTGTAGCCCTGGGGCTTGACGGTTTCAATGATGTCAGCGGCAGCAACATTTCCGGCACAAGCGATCTGGCACCGCTGGCTCAGCAGGCTGCACTGATTACTGAGTTGTTTCCACATGCACAGAAAGTTGCCATTCTTTACTGTTCTGCCGAGCCCAACAGTCTGTATCAGGTCGAGATTGTTACTGCCGAGCTTGAAAAGCTGGGGGTAAGCGTAAAGCCTTTCTCCTTTGTCGATGTAAATGAAATGTCACTTGTTGCACAGGAAGCCTGCGACTACGCCGACGTCATTTACACCCCCACCGACAACACCATCGCAGCCAGCGCAGGAATTCTGGACAACATCTGTCAGCCTGCGGGCAAGCCTGTCATCACCGGCGATACCGGCACCTGCCGCACAGCAGGCGCAGCGGTACTGGGCATCAGCTATTATGAACTGGGCAGCCTGACTGGACACATGGCCGCATCCATTCTTAAAGAAGAAACGGATATTTCCACACTGCCCATCGCCTACGCTGAAAATGTGACCAAGTATTACAATCCCGCCATCTGCGAGGCGCTTGGCATCACTATTCCCGACGGCTTTACCGCACTGCCGGCCAATTGACCATAACAAATGGGAGGATCTTTACATTGAATAGTTTCATCAACGCGCTTCCGGGTGCAGCTGCACAGGGACTCATCTGGGGTGTGATGGCCATAGGCCTGTACATCACTTATCGCCTGCTCAATATTTCCGACCTTACGGTCGACGGTTCCTTCTGTACCGGCGGCGCCGTAGGCGTGATGCTCATCATGAACGGCTGGAACGTATGGTTCGCACTGCTGGCGGCCATTCTGGTCGGTATGCTCACGGGTATGGTCACGGGTCTGCTGCATACATCCTGCGGTATTCCGGCCATTCTCTCCGGCATTCTGACACAGTTGGGCCTGTGGTCGGTCAACCTTGCCATCATGGGCATGAAGGCCAACCAGTCTGTCAACGTCAACAAGTACAAACTGCTTGTCAGTCTGCGTTATCTGCAGGACTTCAACAAGGGCAAGCGTACCTTCCTGGAGCATCCCATCTTTGTGGTGGGTATGATCACACTGGCGCTGATTGCTGTGCTGTACTGGTTCTTTGGCACTGAGCTTGGTTCTTCGCTGCGTGCCACGGGCTCCAACCCAAGCATGGCCCGCGCCCAGGGCATCAACACTAACCGCAACATTGTACTTGGGCTGATGGTTTCCAATGGTCTGGTTGCTCTCTCCGGCGCGCTGCTGGCGCAGTATCAGAGCTTTGCCGATATCAACATGGGCCGCGGCGCGATCGTCATCGGCCTTGCCGCCGTTATCATCGGCGAGGTGATCTTCGGCAAGCTGTTCCGCAACTTTGCGTTCAAATTGCTGGGCGTTTCGCTGGGCGCTATCATTTATTATGTAGTGATTCAGGCGGTCGTCAGTCTCAGCGGCATCAACTCCAACTACCTCAAGCTGCTTTCCGCCATCATCGTGGGCCTGTTCCTTGCCGTCCCCTACTGGAAGGGCAAGTACTTTGCCAAAGCTGCCCGGAAGGGAGGTTCCGCTCATGCTTGAGATTAAAAATATTTTCAAGACTTTCAACCCCGGTACTGTCAACCAGAAAACGGCACTCAATGGCGTTTCCCTCACGCTGAATGAAGGCGACTTCGTAACGGTCATCGGCGGAAACGGGGCCGGCAAATCTACCCTGCTCAACGCAGTTGCAGGTACCTGGCTGGTAGACAGCGGTTCCATCAGCATCGGCGGCGTGGATGTCACTCACCTGCCCGAACACAAGCGTGCCAAATTCATCGGCCGCGTTTTCCAGGATCCTATGCTGGGCACTGCAGCCACCATGCAGATCGAAGAAAACCTCGCTCTCGCCCAGCGCCGCGGCAAGCCCCGCACGCTGCGTATCGGCATTACTGCTGGTGAGCGCGAGCAGTACAAGGAGCTGCTCAAAACCCTCGGTCTGGGTCTTGAAGAGCGGCTTACTGCACGTGTCGGCCTGCTGTCCGGTGGTCAGCGTCAGGCGCTTACACTGCTGATGGCCACGCTGCAAAAGCCTAAGCTGCTTTTGCTGGATGAACACACCGCAGCGCTCGACCCCAAAACCGCAGCCAAAGTTCTGGAAGCCACCCAGACCATCGTCAGCCGTGACAACCTGACCACACTGATGATCACCCACAACATGCGCGATGCCATCACCTATGGCAACCGCCTGATTATGATGTATGAAGGCAAGATCGCCGTAGATGTATCCGGCGAGGCCAAGAAGAGCCTTACCGTGGAAGATCTGATGCAGATGTTTGAAAAGGCTGCCGGTGCTGCACTTGTGAACGACCGTCTGCTCCTTGGCTGATGTCACTCGGGGATTGCCCGTCTGAACAGAATATACAAAAAACAGGAGGCAAACCAACATGAAGAAACTCGTATCCGTTCTGATGTCCCTCGTCATGGTACTTACCGCTGCAGTCGCTCTGGGCGAAGCGCAGTATACCGTCGGCATTTGCCAGCTGGTCACTCACGATGCTCTGGACGCCGCCACTCAGGGCTTTATGGATGCACTGAACGCTGAAATGGGCGAAGGCGTTGTGGAATATGATCTGCAGAATGCTGCCGGCGACTCCAACACCTGCTCCACCATCGTCAATGCTTTCGTCGCTGACGAAGTTGACCTGATCATGGCCAACGCCACCCCCGCCCTGCAGGCTGCTACTGCTGCCACTGCCGACATCCCGATTCTGGGCACTTCCGTCACCGAGTACGGCGTTGCACTGGACATTGACGACTTCAATGGTACCGTAGGCGGCAACATTTCCGGCACCAGCGACCTGGCTCCCCTGGATCAGCAGGCTGCGATGATCGTCGAATTGTTCCCCGAAGCCAAGAACGTGGGTCTGCTGTACTGCTCCGCAGAAGCCAACAGCCAGTATCAGGTGGACGTTGTGAAGGCTCTGCTCGAAGAGAAGGGCCTGACCGCCAAGCTGTATCCCTTCTCTGACAGCAACGACGTCGCCGCTGTTGCCCAGACTGCCTGCGACGCCAGCGACGTTATCTACGTGCCCACCGACAACACTGTTGCCGCCAACACCGGCATCGTGGACAACATCTGCCAGCCTGCCGGTATCCCCGTTGTTGCTGGTGAAGCCGGCATCTGCGGCGGCTGCGGCGTAGCAACCCTGTCCATCAGCTACTACGACCTGGGCGTGACCACCGGCAAGATGGCCGCCAAGATCCTCAAGGGTGAAGCCGACATCGCCACCATGCCTGTCGCTTACGCCGAGAACTTCACTCCCCAGTACAACGCTTTTATCTGCGAAGCTCTGAATGTGACCGTTCCCGCCAACTATGTTGCTTTGGGCGAGTGATTCCCGCAGCAAACATCGGAGAGTTCAAATGGACTCTCCGATGTTTTTCTTTGAAAAAAATTTCCTTTTCTGTTATACTATGCTGGATTAAACCAAATCCTCGGCTATTGGAAAGGGAGAAATGCCATGTCCTTTGCCATCGTAACAGACACTGCCGCCAATCTTCCCCAGCTGTATTTAAACAGGCACGACATCACCACCGTGCCCTTTACCTTTCTGCTTGATGGAAAGGAATTTGACTATACCTGCCCCGACACATTTGACAGTCACACCTATTATGACGCCATTCGTGCCGGTGCGCGCGTGACCACGTCGCAGATCAACCCGGACCGCTATATGGACTATATGCGTCCGATTCTCAAGCGCGGAAAAAACATCCTGTTTGTGGGCGTTTCCTCCGGCGTCAGCGGCGCTTTTTCGTCTGCCCAGCTGGCTGCAAGTCAGCTGCGCGAGGAATTTCCCGAGCGCACTATCCGTCTGGTAGACAGTCTGAGCGCCGCACTTGGCGAGGGCCTGCTGGTACTGAAGGCCGCCCTTTGCCGCAATGAAGGACTGAATTTGGAAAACACCGCCCGTCAATTGGAAGAGTTCCGCACCCGCATCTATCACCTGTTTACCGTCGACGATCTGCAGCACCTTAACCGCAGTGGCCGCATCTCCGGCCTGACCGCCGCCATCGGCACGGTGCTTGGCATCAAGCCGCTGCTCAAGGGCAGCGACGAAGGCAAGATCGTCGCAAGCGACAAAGCCCGCGGCCGAAAAAAGGTGCTGAGCATGATGGCGCAGAAATACGCCGCGCTTGTCAGTGACGCCAAAAACCATCTGGTGGCCATTTCTCATGCTGACTGCCCGGACGATGCTGAAAAGCTGGCTGACATGATTCGTGCCGAATATGAACCTAAGGACGTGATCGTCACCCGCCATGAACCCGCGACCGGCGGTCACATCGGCCCCGGTGCGCTGGCCCTGTTCTTTGTGGGTGCCCCCGGAGTGCGCAAAAAATAACTCTTTTTTACAGTCTGCTTTACTGCAGACTGTTTTTGTATCCCCAAAAGCAATCCAATCTGCCCATTTCAGCCTCCAGATATTCCAAAACAATGAAAATACATCTTGAAAAATCTGACGAAACGGGCTATAATAAATTGGTTAGACGAAGGATGAGCATTGGGGATGGATTCCGCCAGTGAATCGTCCTCAATCAATAAAGGAGGCTACTTCCAATGAACAAGTATGTCTATCTGTTCACCGAAGGCAACGGTTCTATGCGTGAACTGCTGGGCGGCAAGGGCGCTAACCTGGCCGAAATGACCAACATCGGTCTGCCGGTTCCCCAGGGCTTTACCGTCACCACCGAAGCCTGCACTAAGTATTACGATGATGGCCGCATGATCAACGCCGATATCGAAGCTGAGATCATGGAGTATGTTACCAAGCTGGAAGAGATCACCGGCAAGAAGTTCGGTGACAAGGAGAACCCCCTGCTGGTCTCCGTGCGTTCCGGTGCCCGCGCTTCCATGCCCGGCATGATGGATACCATCCTGAACCTGGGTCTGAACGAGGAAGTCGTGGAAGTTATGGCTGAGAAGTCCGGCAACCCCCGCTGGGCCTACGACTGCTATCGCCGCTTTATCCAGATGTACTCCGACGTTGTTATGGAAGTCGGTAAGAAGTACTTCGA
>JAFWYA010000094.1 GCA_017517815.1 Clostridia bacterium
ATCCGGCCGAAAAAGCCAGCAACAAAACAGATAACAATCCGTGTACGCCCATTCACAAGTACAGCTTTGAAATCAAAAAGCTCCGCAACACGCTGCGGAGCCTCGAATCATTTTTGACAGGATACACTATATCACAGGGTGCGACTCCCGTTCAATAGCATTTACTCCCACTTTTCAGGAACAACGATATTTTTCAGTGCCTCGCCGTGAATTCGATACACACTTGTCTCGCTGATACCCATTTCCTCCATGATGGCTGACCACTGCTTGAAACAGAGATAGCGCAGCTCCAGAATCAACTGCTGCTCGGGATTCTCCAGCGCAGCGATCAGCTGACGCACCTCCGCTTTCAAATCCACAAGCCGGTCGATATCCCGGTTGATCTCATTCTCCAGATCCACAATCTTCACGATGGTGTTTTCCATGGACTGAAGGTTGGGCGAATCGGAACGCGGCATGTCGGAGAGGGTGGCAGTGGCTTTGGTCGCCGTTTCGCGCAGCGTCATGACCTGTTCCAACTTACTGTTGATCCGCTGGTCAATGTACATAGCCTGCGACAGGTATTCCTTTGCGCTCATCGCTCTATCGTTACTCATTTTCATTTTCCCTCCAGGGCATCGCGCCTTTGAAATACTTGTCGGCAATTTCCTGCTGGCGGTCCATGGGCAGGGCACGCAGCCTAGCGTGCATCAGGCGCCGATCTTTTTCATACTTCCAACGGGGTTTATAGAATCCGCATCCCGCATAGCCCGGACAATTTCCGTCCAGCGCACGGCAGGAACCGTTTTTCATCGCAAAGCACTTCTCATTCACCGTGCATCACCGTTCCTTTTAAATCGAATAGCATGTGAAAAGCCGGCTCCGTCATCGGAAACCGGCTCTTCGCTCCATACACATTTATCATTTCTGTATAAGACTTTCATCCAGTCTTCCGCGACCACCCTTGTTGTACAGTTCCAGAATCGCCATGGCGTACTTCCGCGGCTGATCTTTCACATTCTGACGGCGGGCAATGGCCGCAAGTTCATCAGCATTGGTATAGGCCAGTTTCTTGATGAAACGGTCGCGCTTATACATATCACCGTAGGCGTTCAGGAACATGGCACAGCCGTTCAGCACCGGCTTGCTCAGACTCCATTCGACTGCATCCCAGGTTTCCATAATCAGCCGGAGCATATCAGTGTAAAGGTCAGCGCCGTAGGTCTCAAAAATGCGCTGGGCAGTTGCCTTGGCGGCGATCACATACTGCGTACCGCTGCGCTGCACATCGGACAAACGCAGGCCGGCTGCTTCAGTTGCCTCAAGGAACGCCATTTCCTTCGGGGTCTCCGCCGCCAGCTTGGCGCGGAGCTTGTAATCATAGCTGACCGTGCGAGATGTGCCTGTTTGGAGTGCGAAGAGTTCTGCCTCTTCCTGATAGGTCATGCCGTTGAACACCTTGCACTCCACCATGAAGGGCTTCCCCTCATGAATCCTGCGGAGGGCGGCAAGGGTGTGTGCGCCATCGAAAACAAAGAAGCGACCATCGCGCTGGCTGACCTTGACTGCGTTCACCAGCAGCGGATTGAACTCTGCTACAATGCGGTCCACCTGTGCGGCGTTCATGCGGCGCTGATAGCTGGGATCAGTCTCCAGAACCGTGCTGGTCAGGAACTTGTACTCATAGCCAACGCGCTCGTTGACCATGGTCGTGTGGGAGGTGGACACATTTGCTCTTTCACGAATCGGCCTGTTTGCTTCTTCGATCAGACGATCCATGGGCGTAGGATCAAGGTGATCCGGCTTATAGTGAACACGGCTATAGCTGCGCCGGGAAGCGTTTCGATTCTTTCTGCTCATCGTTTTTCAATCTCCTTTACGTGATTCTTGAAAAGTTCATGGGCCTGATCTGCGATGGAGAGCAGGGCTTCTTCGTAAATGCGGAGGTTTTCCGGGGTGGCAATGCCCCTGGTCATCAGGCGAAGCGAAGTTTCCACCGTCGCAAGGAAGGAGTGAGCAGCCGTTTCCAGCGTACTCATCACATGGGGAAGCATGTCCGGCTCGTCAGGAAGCGGCGTCGCCACATGAATCGGCGCGCCATTGAGCATGGCCATGCCGTTGATGGGATGCGTTTCCACCTTCGCAGTTGTACCAGCCGCAACCTCCGCTGCCGCCTTCGCCGCTTCGCTGATCTCCTTCTCGCAGTCCTTGCACAGCGAAGAAAAACCGTGACGGTTGGACGGGATAGAGAAAGCAGCCACAGGCTTTTCCTGTTTGCAGCGATCACAGACGCGTGTTTCGTTTTCATGCTCCTTCTGCATCAGTTCCGTGTAAGCTTTATGGACCGTCATTTCACCACGGCGGAGCTTGCCTTTCGTTTCCTCGTCAGCCGCCTCGTTGAGCTTCTTCACCTTCTTGATGGTGTCGTGGGAAACACCGGCAATCTCTGCAATCTGTTTGCGGGTAGTACCTTTCTCCTGACCCTGTGCAGAATTCTGCATAGGGTTGAATGCTTTTCCGGCAAGCATTCTTTTCTCTGATGCGCTGGCAATTAACGGCTCGAATTTCAATGCCAACTCACTGCGCTGATAGCTGTTCAGGTTGCGGCGACCCAGCTGGTTGCGGAGCATCCACAGCATGGCGTCCTCACGGCTGCTGAACTCCTTCTCGGTTACAGCAAACGGAATGTTGTGTTTCTGGCAAATGGCGTGACGGTTATGACCGTCAACGATCACGCCATTCCATACGATCAGCGGCGATTCACAGCCGTTGGCAACGATGCTTTTTTCCAGCATCGTCAGTTCATCATCATTCAGCGGAGGAATCAGATCCCGGAACTCAGGATCAATCGTCAGCGTATGCAGCTTCTTATCACTCATGGGTGTTTCTCCTCTCCATATCAACCCGGGCTATAACAGCCCTTACATCATCCACGCTCTCTACCCGGCAGGCAATGCCGCCAGCACGGTTGATTTTTTCAATGGCGCGTTTTTGCAGTTCTGTCAGTCTGCCGCCGGGGAGTTTTGCTTCCAGACCAAGGAATCGCCCCTTGTAACAGCAGATGATGTCGGGAATGCCCGCTGAGCCGTAAGGCCCGCCGTGCTCTTTCCAAAAGAAAACGTCGCTGCCCAGCGACGCAAGATACTTTTTGATTGCAGCGACCACATCACGTTCCAGCAATTCAGGTCACCTCCTGAATTCTGGCCTTGACCGCCGCCAACAGTGCATTCTGATCGGCAGCCTTATCATGAAGAGCTTTCATGACCTGTTCGTCCATAGTGCCTTTCACCACCAGGTGATGCACGACCACCGTTTCTTTCTGCCCCTGTCGCCAGAGACGCGCGTTGGCCTGCTCGTACAGTTCCAGCGACCAGTTTAGCCCGAACCACACGATGGTACTGCCGCCATGCTGGAGGTTAAGGCCGTGTCCGGTGGAAGCAGGCTGCGTCACCGCAACAGCGATGCGCCCGGCGTTCCAGTCCTCCATGTCCTCGGAGGTTTTCAGTTCGCGCACACCGTCCGGGTTCTCCGGGCTGTACTTGCCGAACCGCTGCTGGATACGGGTGAGATCATGCTGATAGGCGTATATCACCAGCACCGGCTTGCCGTTGGCTGCTTCGATCAGATCCTCCAGTGCGTCCAGCTTCCGTTCATGGATGACGCGGATGTTGTGGAATTCATCGTACACAGCGCCGTTGGACAGCTGCAGGAGCTTTCCTGCCAGCGTAGCAGCATTGAGCGCCAGCACATCACCGTCTGCATAGGGCAGCAGCATATCCCGCTCCATCTGTCGGTACAGCTTTTCTTCCTTGGTCGAAAGCTTCAGCTCCACCACGTTGTCGATGCGCTCCGGCATCTGCAGGTGATCCGCAGCTCGCATAGAAACACAGATATCTCCAAGCCGCCTGTAGATTTCTTCCTCGGCGCCGGGTTTCAGTTCATGCTTATACGGCAGCCAGGAATTCGGCGTATCGAAGTACATGTCGATGTAACTCTTCATTGTTCTGCCCAGCCGGACGCCGCGATCCAGCAGGAATACCTGCGGCCACAGATCTTCCAGACCGTTGGGCGCGGGCGTGCCGGTCAGCCCGACCACGCGGGAGAACTGTCCCAGCACTTTTTTCAGCGCCAGGAACCTTTTCGCCCGGCTGTTCTTGAACGAGGAAAGCTCATCAATCACCAGCATATCGAAGGGTAGCTTCCGCCCAGCGTAGTGTTTGACCAGCCATTCCACGTTCTCCCGGTTGATGATGTACAGTTCAGCCTTCCGGGAGAGGGCGGCGACACGCTCCTTGGGGGTGCCGATCACACGTTCCATACGCAGTCCCTTCAGATGCTCCCATTTGGAGAGTTCACCGATCCATGTGTCACGTGCCACTCGCAGCGGCGCGATAATCAAAACACGGCTCACCTCGTAACTGTCAAACAACAGATGCGAGATGGCCGTGAGCGTTATGATGGTTTTTCCGAGGCCGCAATCCAGAAACAATGCACATTGCGACTTCTCCTCCAGAAAGTCCACGCAGAACTTCTGGTAACCGTGCAGGTCGTTTTCACAAGGCACGACCGGCCTCCTTTCTGCGCCGCAGGAGTCCTGCTCCCATCGAGGCGACTTATATCGTATACACCTTGATACCCTGATACCTTATGCGGTAGCAAACTTTGGCGGTAGCATTCCACACTTTGCAACCTCATGGGCGATCGTGGAAACAATCGTGGACATCCCTTACCACTTGCAGCCAGCAGTATCTTGGGAACAGAAAACGGTCAGAAGAAAAACGGGAAAATGAAAAGCTGACAGCCTGAAAGACCATCAGCCTTGAAGTGTTGCGTTGTATTCTCCCGCGCGCGTACAGGCATACGGGCATATTCGCGCTCATTTTCCTCTTTTATTTCTCTTTTTCTAAAACCTCAATAGAGAGAAAGCAACAAAGCAATCATGGGGAATTCTTTCTTATTATATAGGACCATGTTGCTACGCCGTTGCTTTTATCGTTGCTACCGCAGATGGTATTTCACGGTTACGTTGCGTTCTGCATATCGCAATCGGCAGGCGCCTTCTGCGCGCGAACGAAGCAACGCTGCGTTCCGTAGAAGCCGCGCTTCAGAGAAGCATTCTTGTTTCCGCTGTACTTCTCCCAGCCGCCGATCTTCATCAGCATGCCGAAGATGTCGTAGGTATCAGAACGCTTGATGGCGGAGGGATCTTTGCCGAAGCACTCCGCCCAGACCTCGACGGCGCAGACGGTGGTACGCTGAACAGTGCCGGTGCGATTGCCGCCCGTGAACTGATCGCCGCGCAGGAAGCCGCGACGCTCGGCGAGGTCCATCCTGTCCCAATCCTCGGGCAGCAGCTTGTCCAGATACTCAGCGATCATGCCTTCGCGCACGTCGCTCTCCAGCGCCGCCGTCTGCTCCATGGCGGCCTGCTTTTCTTCCTCGGGCGAAAGGAACAGCTGCTCGCCTGCGCGGTACAGCGTGTATGCCTCGGCCCAGATCTGAGGAACGGCGTTCTCTACTTCCCAGGGACGGTGCGGAGAATTGGTGGTGCAGGTAACGGGCCAGAAACGGCGGTTGCCGGTCACGTCGCGCAGGAAGCCGTCGCCGTTGTTGGTGCTGCCCACGATGATGCACTGCCGGGGATGATCCTCTACGCTGTAACCGTAGGAGTGGCGGAACTTATCGTCCTGGCGGGTAATGAACGCCTTGACTGTTTCCACGTCCATCTTTTTCAGCCCGGCAAGCTCACCCAATTCCAGAATCCAGTAGCCCTGCAGCTTTTCAGGAGCCGCCTTATCTTTCATGTCGCTGATGGTCAGGCTGTCCGAGAACCACTTTCCGCCCAGCTTGGCGAAGAAGGAACTCTTGCCCATGCCCTGGGGACCGTTAAGAACGACAACACTGTCGAACTTGATGCCAGGCTCGTAGATGCGTGCGACAGCAGCGACCATCATCTTGCGGGCAATGGCGCGGATATAGGAAGTATCCGGGGAACCAAGGTAGTCAATGAACAGCGTCTCCACGCGGGGAACTCCATCCCAGGCAGGCAAAGCGGCGAAGTAATCACGGATGGGATGATAGCTTCGCTCGGCTGCAATCGCCAGCAGA
>JAFWYA010000095.1 GCA_017517815.1 Clostridia bacterium
GGCGCGAATGCACACTGCGTATAAAGAAGCATCATCAACACGCCGAGATAATCAGCCACAGCTATTCCGAACGCAATCAGTTCCCCCACAATCAACCTACCACAGAAAGGAAAAGGTGATCTTATGGCAAACCTGACCTATATCCGCACTGGCGACTACTACATCCCCAATCTCGCCCTTCCCGAAAACGCATCCTATCCCCTTGGCAAATATGGCCGCATGCGCGAACGGCATTTGAAGGAAACCCACACCGTCCTGTATAATGTACTCATGCTTTCCGGCAAGCTCCTGCCGCACCTTCAGGGGATCGACAACGCAGCCAGCGCCCGCATGGATACGCTCATGCCCCAACTCATGCAAACCGCTGGTGTGACCGAAGAACTGAAAGCAGCCGATCCCCTGCGGTGGGTGGGGCTAATGAACACGCTGAAAGCGCAGGCAGAGGAAGTCATTCTGTCTGAACTCATCTACGCAGAAGAACAGGAGGTAAACCCATGACGTTTGAAACGGTATTGCAGGTATTTCACGACTATCTCGAAGAAGATTCCATGTATGAGATCGTCACCACCAGTCACGGCTACGCGCTGATGGAATGGGGTGAAAAGCAGGAGGAATGGAGCAACTGCTGGCATTTGCCCACGCCGGAAATCATGATGGAAAGGTTGCTGGACAGCTATGAAATGTACCTGATGTGGCAGATGCTCAGCAAAGCCGGACGCGAAGATCTGACTGATGATGAACGGAAACATATTGATTCCCGCTGCGAGCTTCTAAGAAAATTGTGTCTGAACAACCAAAACTTTCATAACCGAATATCTCACAACCGCACCTCAAGATATGGCGCGGTTTTCTCTATACTCCGAATCCGGTTGCTTTTTCAGACTTCCTCTGCTACAATACAGTTAAGCAGGAAGGTTTCTGCATGGTGAGCTTTTTCGCCCCTGGATTGCAAAAGAAGGGGGTGAGCGTATGACTGATTATGAACTTCTCATGATCGTTCTTACGGTTCTGTCCCTTGTGGTTGTACTGATCACAAAAGACCGGAAATAAAAAGCACCGCCATGCAGCGGCAACTGCACGGCGGTAGTTTGTTGAGGGGCTAAAGCCCACCAGCAGGCTCCACGACCTTCCTGCCCTTATTATAACACTTTCGCTCCGGCTGTCAAGCCGTGAGCGTTTTTATTACAGCAATTGCCCTCGGAAATGATTGAAACCCCTTATGATATATTGCTTTTGGCAAACTTTTCAGCTATAATATCGTTGGTTTCTGTTTGTCTGATTCCGTCTGTTGGAGGCACGGCATCATGGCGGCTTATCAAAGTGATTTGGCAGTCATTACGAAGGCCAAGGAGCTATGCTCCTATGTGATGACCATCACAGACAAATCGCCAAAGAAGTTTCGGTTCACGCTGGTGGCCAAGCTGCAAACCTATGCCCTGAATGTCATTGAAAACCTGTACCGCGCAAACGAGGTGTTCGCCCGCAAGGGAGATGCCGAAAAGGCGGCACAGCGAAGTACGATGTGCGCAAGTATTTTGACAGCGTCGATCATAATGTGCTGAAATACCTGCTGCGCAAGTTCCCGGACAGAGAAGTACGCGCTTTTCTCTACCAGATCATCGACAGCTTCAACGGCGATACCGTCAGGGGCCTGCCGATGGGCAATCAGTCCAGCCAGTGGTTTGCGCTGTACTATCTGGATGAGATCGACAGGATCATCAAGGAAAAGTACCGGATTCAATACTATACCCGCTACATGGATGACCTGATTCTGCTGCACCACGACAAAGCGCATCTGCAAGCCTGTCTTGCTGAAATACGCGAAGTGGCGGCTCAGAAATACAAGCTGGGGTTTAATGAGAAGACGCAGATTTTTCCCGTCTCTGAAGGGGTGGACTATCTTGGCTGGCGGTTTTATCTGACGGATACGGGCAAGGTCATTCGCCGCCTGCGCACCAGCAACAAGCGGCGTTTCAAGCGACGGTTAAAAGCCTTTGAGAAACGGTATCATGCGGGCGAAATGGACATTGAGGACGTCAAGCGCAGCATTGCCAGCTACAACGGGCACCTGAAACACGGCCATACATGGAAGCTGAAAAGCAAGGTGTATGGGAAATTCGTGCTGACGCGCGAGCCAAAGCACGAAACGGAATGAATATTGCAGTCGACAGGCTGTGATAGATACAACTCTTGTGAAGAAGAGGACGGAGGACGAACGATGAAGAGAACGACAAGGCTGCTCAGTTGGCTGCTGGCGCTGTGCTTCGTGGCGGGGCTTGTGCCAGCAACAGCTTCTGCGGCGGATGAAGTCAAGGCGATCCAGCTTGGTACAACAGCGGTCGAGGACCCGACTGCCACATCGACTGATAAGCGTACTTACTACGCCCCCAACAGCTATGTGTACTTTGGTCAGAATGAAGGTAAGCCCATCAAATGGCGTGTGCTGGACGCGGATCAGAACAATGCTGGCGGCGACGGCATGTTCCTGCTTTCTGAATACCTGCTGGCCACTGACGTTGTTTTTGAATCTGAAGGGAACGACGACGGACAGACCAAGCCGAACGACTGGCAAAACAGCGATGCGCAGAAGTGGTGCAGCATCCAGCTTGCTAAATACTTTACCCCTGCTGAACAGGGTGGCATGCTTGAGGTAAGCAAAAACGATCCAACTGTTAGTTCCCCCTATCTCTATAGTTTCCCTTGGAATGCAAGCAGCTTGTCTAATGAGAAA
>JAFWYA010000096.1 GCA_017517815.1 Clostridia bacterium
CGACCTGTTCATCAATAAACTGCTTTGCAAGCTCAGGCGTCGTGATGCGCGCCATCGATTCCGGACGTACATTGGTATCCATGGATGATTCCTCCTGCCTGTATTGGATGAATGGGTCAGACTTCCTTGGCAGCCGTCTTGAGCAGCACATCGTGCGCGCCGCCTTCCACGATGGAAACAGCGGAAACCAGCGTCAAACGGGCCTTCTGCTGAAGCTCGGGAATGGTCAGCGCACCGCAGTTGCACATGGTAGAACGAACCTTGGCAAGCGTCAGGTGCACGTTGTCGGAGAGACGGCCCGCGTACGGGATGTAGGAATCAACGCCTTCTTCGAAGTGAAGCTTCTTGTCGCCGCCCAGATCATAGCGCTGCCAGTTGCGGGCACGGTTGGAGCCTTCGCCCCAGTATTCTTTCATCATGGTGCCGTTGACATTCACCTTGGCGGAGGGGCTTTCATCAAAGCGGGCGAAGTAACGGCCAAGCATGACGAAATCAGCGCCCATGGCCAGCGCCAGGGTCAGATGATGATCGTGCACAATGCCGCCGTCAGAACAAACGGGTACGTAGATGCCTGTTTCCTCGAAATATTCGTCGCGGGCCTTGCATACCTCGATCAGAGCAGTCGCCTGACCACGGCCGATGCCCTTGGTTTCGCGGGTGATGCAGATGGAGCCGCCGCCGATGCCGACCTTGATGAAGTCAGCGCCGCAATCCGCCAGGAAGCGGAAGCCATCGCGGTCCACCACGTTGCCCGCGCCGATTTTCACGTTCTCGCCGTAGTTCTCGCGAACCCAGGCGATGGTGCGCTTCTGCCACTCGGAGAAACCTTCGGAGGAGTCGATGCACAGCACGTCCACGCCGGCCTCCAGCAGCGCAGGAATACGCTGCGCATAGTCGCGGGTGTTAATGCCGGCGCCCATCACATAACGCTTTTCGCTGTCCATCAGGGCCAGCGGATTCTTCTTGTGAGCGTCATAGTCCTTGCGGAATACGAAGTAGCAAAGGTGCCCGTCCTTGTCCACGATGGGCAGAGAGTTGAGCTTGTGATCCCAGATGATGTCGTTGGCTTCTTTGAGGGTGGTGCCTTCAGGGGCCGTCACCAGCTTTTCAAGGGGCGTCATGAAGCTGGATACCACAGCGCTGGTGTCCATACGGCTGATGCGGTAATCGCGGCCAGTCACAATGCCCAGCAGCTTGCCATTGGCCGTGCCGTCTTCCGTAACAGCAACGGTGGAATGACCGGTCTTCTCCTTGAGCGCCAGAATGTCAGCCAGCGTCTGATCAGGACGGATGTTGGAGCTGCTGACCACAAAGCCGGCCTTATAGCCCTTCACAGCTGCAACCATGGCGGCTTCGTCCTCAATGCTCTGAGAACCGTAGATGAAGGATACGCCGCCCTCCTGCGCCAGCGCAATGGCCAGATCCTTGCCGGAAACGGCCTGCATGATGGCGGAAACAAGCGGAATGTTCATGGTGATAGCGGACTTTTCGCCTTTTTTGAAGCGGACCAGAGGGGTTTCCAGATTCACGTTTTCGGGAATGCACTCGGCGGAAGAGTAACCGGGAACCAGCAGGTATTCATTGAAAGTGTGCGAAGGCTCAGTGAAGTAGTAGGCCATTAGAGACACCTCATTTCTCATCAATGTCAGATGATGCATGCCTGAGCGGACCGTGACATGCATCATCTGATGCGTGGGTTTGCTTGTATCAGATCGAGTAGTAGTCCTTGGCGGACTCAAACAGATGCAGATCGTAGTTGCCGGGAACGTTCACATACAGCTGAGAGCCGACGCGCTCGGAATGGCCCATCTTGCCCAGAATACGGCCATCGGGAGAGGTGATGCCCTCAATGGCCCAGTTGGAGCCGTTGGGATTGAAATGCACATCCATGGTCGGATTGCCGGCAAGGTCAACGTACTGCGTGGCGATCTGGCCGTTTTCAGCCAGCTTTTTGAGCAGCTCGTCGGAGCAGAGGAAGCGGCCCTCGCCATGGGAGATGGGCACATTTACCACATCGCCCACATTCACCCTGGACAGCCAGGGAGAACGGTTGGAGGCAACACGGGTGCTGACGATCTTGGACTGGTGGCGGCCGATCACGTTGTAGCTCAGCGTGGGGCAGGTTTCATCGGTGTCGATGATCTCGCCGAAGGGCACAAGCCCCAGCTTGATCAGTGCCTGGAAACCGTTGCAGATACCCAGCATCAGGCCGTCGCGGTTTTTGAGCAGCTCCATGGTGGCCTCCGTCACCTCGGGATTGCGGAAAAACGCGGTAATGAACTTGCCGGAGCCATCGGGCTCGTCGCCGCCGGAGAAGCCGCCGGGGATGAAGATGATCTGGCTGTCCTTGGCCGCCCTGGCAAAGCGGGCGGCAGAATCCGCAACGCCCTGCGCGCTCTGGTTGTTGATGACGAGGATTTCCGTATCCAGACCGGCGCTGTGCGCAGCACGGGCACTGTCGTACTCGCAGTTGGTGCCGGGGAAGACGGGGATCAGCACCTTGGGCCTGGCAATGCCGATCTTGGGGGCTACACGGCTTTCGGCCTTGCATGCAATCACGGGCACATCGCCGGAAACGCCGGGGGTCTGATTGGGATACACGCTCTCCAGCACGTTCTCGTAAATATCAGACAGCTCGCTGATGGACACCGTTTCGCCGTTCAGGCTGATTTCAGCCGCCTCGGTGGTGTAGCCGATCAGCGTGCCCTCGGCCACTTCTTCAGTCAGTTCGGCAATGATCATGCCGGGCATTACGCGCATGGAAGCAGCCTCATTGGCAGCAAAGCCGATCTGGTTGCCAAAGGCCATCTTCATCACAGCTTCAGCCACACCGCCGGCTTCCACAGCCCATGCGGCGCTGACCTTGCCGGCCTTGCACAGCTTGTGATAGCCATCCCACGCAGCGCGATGGGCGGCATAGTCGGTCAGGTTCTCCGTGCCAAAGACGTACACCGGATGACCAGCCTTCTTGAACTCGGTGGAAATGACCTCGTTGGCCTTCAGAGGAGCGATGGCAAAGGAAATCACCGTCGGGGGCACGTCACGGTCCAGGAAGGAGCCGGACATGGAATCCTTGCCGCCGATGGCAGCAGCAGAAAGGCCCAACTGCGCCTCCAGCGCGCCCAGCAGCGCCTGGAAAGGCTTGCCCCAGCGCTGCGGCTCGGTGCGCAGACGCTCAAAGAACTCCTGCAGGGTGAGGTAGGTATCCTGATAAGCAGCGCCTGCCGCAACGATCTTCGCCACGGAAGTGATGATGCTGGCCTGCGCGCCAAGGAAAGGATCGGCAGTCAGCCAGTCGGGATCGCAGCCCCAGGCCATAACGCTGGCCTGATCGGTGGTCTGCTCAGGCAGAACGGGGAAGGTAGCCGCCATGGCCTGTGCAGGGGAACGCTGCAGCTTGCCGCCAAAGGGCATCAGCACGGAGCCGGCGCCGATGGTAGAGTCAAAGCGCTCCACCAGACCGCGGCGGGAGGCAAATTTGAGGTCGCCGGCGATTTCGCGCAGGCTCTTGCCCGTGACGCAGGCAATTTCAGCATCGGAAGCCGCGACGGCAACATCGGCATGCTTGACGGCGCCGTTGGTGTCAAGGAAAGCACGGCTCAGATTGGCAACGGTGTTGCCCTTCCACTGCATGACCATGCGCTCTTCTTCGGTAACAACAGCCACGCGGTAGGCTTCCAGGTTTTCGCGCTCAGCAGCGGCAATAAAGGCGTCCGCATCCTCGGGAGCTACAACCACAGCCATGCGCTCCTGAGATTCAGAGATGGCCAGCTCGGTGCCGTCCAGACCGTCGTACTTTTTGCGCACGGCGTCCAGATCAATGCACAGACCGGCGGCCAGCTCGCCAATAGCAACGGACACGCCGCCAGCGCCAAAGTCGTTGCAGCGCTTGATCAGGCGGGTCACGTTCGCGTCGCGGAACAGGCGCTGAATCTTGCGCTCTTCGGGGGCATTGCCCTTCTGAACTTCGGAAGCCATCGTGGTCAGCGACTTCATGTTGTGGCTCTTGGAGGAACCGGTCGCGCCGCCGATGCCGTCACGGCCGGTACGGCCGCCCAGCAGGATGATGATATCGCCGGGGGC
>JAFWYA010000008.1 GCA_017517815.1 Clostridia bacterium
CTTCGTCAAGAACATGTTCATCGCCCCCACTGCTGAGGAGCTGGAGAACTTCGAGCCCGACTTCGTTTCCTTCAACGCCGCCAAGGCCAAGGTCGAGAACTTCAAGGAGCTGGGCCTGAACTCCGAGACTGCTGCCATCTTCAACATCACCTCCCGTGAGCAGGTCATCCTGAACACCTGGTACGGCGGCGAGATGAAGAAGGGCATGTTCTCCATGATGAACTACTACCTGCCCCTCAACGGCATGGCCTCCATGCACTGCTCTGCCAACACCGACATGAACGGCGAAAACACCGCCCTGTTCTTCGGCCTGTCCGGCACCGGCAAGACCACCCTGTCCACCGACCCCAAGCGTCTGCTCATCGGCGATGACGAGCACGGCTGGGACGACAACGGCGTGTTCAACTTCGAAGGCGGCTGCTACGCCAAGGTTATCAACCTGGATAAGGAAAGCGAGCCCGACATCTACAACGCCATCAAGCGCAACGCTCTGCTGGAGAACGTGACCGTGGATGAGAACGGCGTGTGCGACTTCGACGACGGTTCCGTCACCGAAAACACCCGCGTTTCCTACCCCATCGATCACATCGAAAAGATCGTCCGTCCCGTGAGCGCCGGCCCCGACGCCAAGAACGTGATCTTCCTGTCTGCTGACGCTTTCGGCGTGCTGCCCCCCGTCAGCATCCTGACCCCCGAGCAGACCCAGTACTACTTCCTGTCCGGCTTCACCAGCAAGCTGGCCGGCACCGAGCGCGGCATCACCGAGCCCACTCCCACCTTCTCCGCCTGCTTCGGCCAGGCCTTCCTGGAGCTGCACCCCACCAAGTACGGTGAGGAACTGGTCAAGAAGATGGAAAAGAGCGGCGCCAAGGCTTACCTGGTCAACACTGGCTGGAACGGCACCGGCAAGCGTATCTCCATCAAGGATACCCGCGGTATCATCGACGCCATTCTGGATGGCTCCATCCTGAAGGCTGACACCAAGACCATCCCCTACTTCAATCTGGAAGTTCCCACCGAACTGCCCGGCGTTGACACCAACATCCTCGATCCTCGCAACACCTATGCGGATGCTTCCGAGTGGGAGACCAAGGCTCAGGATCTGGCTGGCCGCTTCGTGAAGAACTTCGTGAAGTACACCGGCAACGATGCTGGCAAGGCTCTGGTTGAAGCTGGCCCCAAGCTGTAATGTAATCTTCTCCCCGACAGGCAACTGTCGGGGATTTTGCTTTTGATAAGAGGCTGCTTCCTGTTGCGGAAGCAGCCTCTTTCACTTATGCGTTCTTGTACATATCGTAGACAATATATCCATGTACTCCCTCAAGAGAACCGGGTGTCGTTTCCTGACACATCATGCAATCCGGATTGTTCAGCGGAAAACCGCTGGTGGCATAAATGCCGTAATTTGCAGAAGTTCGGTAACCAAAACGATTGTAAAACTGCGGATTTCCTTCAACGGTCAGTCCCTTGTAATCCAGTTTCTTAACCAGTTCGACTCCCAGGTGGAGCATGGCCTGACCGATTCCCTGCCGGCAATAGTCCGCATGCACTGCAACCGGAGCAAGCATCAAAAACTCAGGCTTTGCAAATGGATCATAACCGCCAGTGGGCTTGGGGGAGAGGGGAAACTGTGAAAACATGAAATGTCCGACAATTTTGCCATCCAGCAGGGCTACAAAGGAAAGCTCAGGCTGATAGTAGCGCGATGCACGGATCTCCTCGATCAGCTCTGCCTCGGCCACTCCGTCCGAATAGGGCGTATGTTCAGCAAAGGTACGCTGCACAAGCTGACGGATTTCAGCAAATTCTTTGGGGCGTTCTGGGCGGATGGTGATATCGTTACGCATTAAAAGTCGCTCCTTCCTTCATTGTGGACAACAGTGGCATTTTCGTCATATCGTTTTGACAAAATATGGGCTGCTTTTCGGTTGGCGACGGTGTCAAACAGAATAGAGAAATCATAGTCTGGTGGATATAACTGGCTGGCAGGAATGTGCAGCTGCAGACGCTTGTGATTCACGGCCTGTTTTTCTCCTTTGATTTGCACGATCACCATGCCCTTTTCGTCTGCCGGCTGAAAGACGATGGCGTGTGTGCCATCCGGCTGCAGGATGACTGCATCGCCCATGGCAAAACGCTGCTGTACCTCGGCAGTATGGTCTACCCGAGGGCGAATCAGCGTGCTGGGAGGCTGCTGGAATGCAGGTGTAGGAGGAAGCTGCTGCACCACCTTATCATAGACGATTTTTCTGGCACGGTCCAGCAGTTCCATGGGCATTCCAAGCCGCTGAGCGATGTAGAGCGCACAGCTTTCACCGGTTTTGCCGGTTTCCAGCCGATAGAGGGGACGCAGCGTTTCGCGGTCAAAGGCCATGCGTGCCGCCAGCACACGCGGAGCTGAGGCGGCATATTGCTTCACCTCAGGATCGTGTGTGGTGACGATATATCGGCATCTGCGCAGCCATAATTCCTGAAGCACGGCAATGGCAATCCCCATCCCTTCAGCCGGGTCTGTTCCGCTGCCAAGCTCGTCCAGCAGCACAAGGCTGTCACAGCTGGCCGTTTTCAAAATATGGATCACATTGGAAATATGGCCGGAAAATGTGGAAAGATTTTGCGTCAGGCTCTGGCTGTCCCCAATATCACACAGGAAACGGTCGTGCATGGGGATCACGGTTTCGGCTGCACATGGAATATGCAGGCCTGACTGCGCCATAGCACATAGCAGACCGACAGTTTTCATAGCGACCGTTTTGCCGCCTGTATTGGGGCCCGTGATCACCATGCCGTCAACACTGTCATCCATCGTCAGATCAAGGGGTACGCAGCTGTCTGCCGCGAGCAGCGGGTGGCGGCCCTGGCGGATTTTTAATGTGCGGCCAGTGCTGATTTCCACAGCACGCGCATTCATGGCTGCGCTCAGCTTGGCTTTGGCGAACACCATATCCAGCTGTTCCATCAACTGCAGGTTGTTTTCAATAGAAGCTGCTTCATCGGCAGCTTCTGCACTGAGGGTATAGAGGATGCGCCGGATCTCACCATCCTCCTCCAGCATCAGCAGACTCAGTTCTTCCTGCAGCTTACGAATGGCGGTTGGTTCCATAAATAAGGTACTGCCTTTGGCGGATGCTTCGATCACAGTGCCGCCAAATTCATTTTTGTATCTTCTGAGAACCGGCAGCACATAGTGATCGCCCCGGATGGAGATGTAGTTGTCGGCCAGCATTTCCTTTTTTGTTTTCAGCACACGATCCAGCTTTTCACGAATCTGGCCATGCAGGTGATTCAGCCGCCTGCGGATATCTTTCAACCCCGGGCTGGCATCATCATAGACGCCGTCTTCGTTTACAGATTGTTCAATACGCTTGCGCAGGTCAGTCAGTTCCTGAAAGCCACGGCCATAAACGGCTACGTGGGTGCAGTCAGGATGCAGGCTTTCACAGCGCTTCAGATGATCGGCTGTTCGTTTGCAGGCAGAGGCAAAGCGCGCAATCGCGCAAAGCTGATCAGGAAGCAGCATCCCGCCTGACTTTGCATGGTGCAGATGTGCAGTCACACCATCCATTGCTGTCAGGGGAGGCGCACCGAAAGCATCCAGAATGGCCCTTGCAGAGGTCGTTTCCTGCATTTTCAGTCGGGCCTGCATCTCGCTTTGAAAAGGGGCAAGCAAAGCAATTTGCTCCTTTGTACGGTCGCTCAAGGCCATTTCCTGCAGTTGATGAATGATTGTATCAAAATGAAGAATGTTGAAATATTCAGATGGTTCCACTTCGGATATCTCCTTTTCATGTTTATGCATGAACGGAGAGGAACGCCTGCTTCAATCAATCGTTTTTCAGGCAAGCAAAAAAGGCCTGCTCATGCCGGTCAGAAACAAAATATGCAAAGCAAACAAGCGGTCATGCGCCGCTATGTTTCACTTACGCATACAGCGTTCCTTACTGAACCGACATCCAGTACCTCCCAAAGTTGATGGCTTATTGTAACACCTGTCTACCTAAAATGTCAATCAAAAAGGAGCACCGATTATGTTTAATCGGTGCTCCTGAAGTGAGCAATCAGTTGTTGTAGCTCAGGATGCTCTCGGGCGGGAAGTGACCGATGAAGGTCTTTCCGCGGGTGAGCTGAATCTCGTTGCCCTTGTCATCAAGGAAGATGGTGGGGGACTCGATGGACTCGCGTACCCAGTAGCCGGGGATGTAACGGCCGCCGATGAAGATATCAGCATTGCCCTTACCCACGCTGCGCATGACAGGCATAATCTTGGAATTGTTGGTGTAGTCGTAGCCAACGCGCTGAATGATGACGTTGCTGAAGGCCAGCTGCTCGCTGTTCTCGTCAGAACGGTCTTCGGCCTCAGCGAAGGTCATGTAGGGAGCATCGCCGGAGTAGCGCAGATAGAGGTTGTTGGCCTCATCATAGTAGAAATGGGAGATGTAGCGCTTGTGGCCCCAGTCCATGTTGATGCTGTACGCCATCTCGTAGCCGTCGGTGTAGGGGCTGACGTCGGTGAACAGGAAGGGATGGGGAGTAGCAACGGTGGTGGAGGGGACCAGAGCACGGATGCCGATGAGGTTGACATTGTAGTTGTCAGGAGCCTTCACGCCGGAAACGCGGTTCTTCACGTCCTGATACTTGCCGTCCAGCAGGTTGAAGGTAACGCCCTTGTCGCTGGCGCCCAGTTCAGCAAACATAGCGGCAATGTTGTTTTCCTCAGCCTTGGGGCCGCCGGCATACACAATGCCGCCCTGCCACTCTTCACGCAGCAGCACGTGGCCGATACGGGCAGAACGCACGGGGCCGATGCTCAGAGGCTGACCGTCGGCAAAAGCGTCGCTGACCAGGAAGGTGATACGGGTCTGACCGGAACGATAGAGGATGCCTTCATAAACGATGTCGGCATACTGGCCGCCCCAGGGAGAACGCTCGCCAACACCGGCAGCGGTAACCTTCTGCTTGCCGATCTTCACAGAGCCTTCAGGGTTGGAAATCTGCACCAGCATGGGCAGATACAGGCTGTTGGTGTCATAAGGCATGCCGGTGGTGGGGCTTTCGCCTTCGATCACAGGGTTAACGTCCAGAGCGCCGGCAGCGGGGGTGATGGCGCGGTCAGCTTCCATGGTCAGCACAACATGACCATCGGTCTTCATGGTATACTTGGTACCGGAGTCGTTGCGGACAATTTCTTCAGCAACGGCGGAAACGGTGGAAAGCGCCAGCATGGCAACCAGCAGCAGAGACAGGATCTTTTTCACGGTATTTCCTCCTTGTGTAGTTCCGGTCTGGGAAGGGTTTTTACAGCAAATCCCATACCTTTTCATTATAGCATTCAGAGAAAGATAATGTCAATGTAATATTGGCTTCATAATTGAAAACAGTGTACAGAAACAGCCTCCTTTCTGCCGTACTGATGATTAGACGCTTCAGGATGCAGAAAAGTTTGCAGTTTCGAAGAAAAAAATCACTCTTTTGCAGTTGTTTCAGTGCTTTCCAGCTGTTTGAGTTCACGAAGTACCGTCGCCGTCAGCGGAATGGCCAGCAGGAAAGCCAGCACGTCAGCCACAGGCTGCGCTGTCTGTACGCCAAGCAGGCCAAAGAATTTTTCCAGCAGCAGCACTGCCGGAATAAAGAACAGTCCCTGCCGGGAAATCGCCAGCAATGTTGCACGTCCGGCAATGCCCATGGTCTGCAGCATCATGTTGGAGATGCAGGTAAAAGAGAACAGCGGAATAAAGATGCACTGCAGTCTGAGCGCAAGCGAGCCAATACGCTGCACGTCAGGATCAGCCGCCAAAAAGAGGCTAACGATTTGCGGAGCAAAGGTGACGGCAAACACCGCCAGCACGACCAGTACGCCAAAACAGATGCGTACGCACAGCCAAAATGCTTTGCGTACACGGCTGTACAGCTTCGCGCCGTAGTTAAAGCCGCATACCGGCTGAAAGCCCTGACCAAAGCCGATGATCGCACTGACGGTCATCATCATCACGCGGGAGACGATGCTCATTGCAGCAATGGCGGCATCGCCGTATCCGCCAGCAGCCAGATTCAGGCAGACGGTCGCAAGGCTGTTGAGTCCCTGACGGGCCAGCGAGGGAATGCCGCCGCGGAAAATCTCGCGGAAATTGGAAAGCGTTGGGGTAAAGCAGCTGAAGCGGATGCGGATGTTGCCGCCTTTGGCGGTGCCTGCAAGCAGCAGCACAAAGCTGACCATCTGGCTCAGGCTGGTGGCGAGCGCCGCGCCGGCAACGCCCATGTCAAAAACAAAAATAAACAGCGGATCCAGCGCTACATTCAGCAGCGCGCCGGAGGTAATGCCGATCATGCCGTGGAATGCGCTGCCCTGAAAGCGCAGCTGGTTGTTGAGCACAAGACTGCTGATAAGGAACGGTACGCCTGGCATAAGATAGCGGATATACTGCTGTGCATATGGAGCAATGGTAGGCGTCGAACCCAGCAGATACACCAACGGCTCAGCAGCAAGCAGGCCGGTCAGCATGATGACAACGCCTGCAATAAAGGCGCTGAAAAAGCCGGTGGCGGCCATGCGCATGGCGTCATCGGTTTTGCCGGCACCCAGCACGCGTGACATGTGATTGCCCGAACCATGGCCGAACATGAAACCGACCGCCTGCATGATGGACATCAGCGGGAACACAACGCCCACTGCGCCCGATGCGCTGGCTGAGCCGATCAGCCCCACAAAGTAGGTATCAGCCATGTTGTAGAAAGAGGTGATCAGCATGCTGATGACGGTCGGAACTGACAGGGAAAGGATCAGCTTTGTCAGCGGCGTTTCCGTCATGTAGCGCAGCTTTTGTTCGGCGGTCATTTGCTTTGGCATGGTATTGCTCCTTTAAAGGGTCAGTAGCGGTCGTTGCCGGTGGAGAGACTGCGGCGTCCAGCACGACGGCGTGCGCGCAGCATTTCGGCATAGGAACGGTCGTGAGTGGAAAGGGTCTCTGTTTTGGAAGATGAGGCGGATTTGACTGCAGCCGGTTTGACAGAAACAGCCTGTTTAGGCTGCGGCTTTACCGGGCGTTCAAGCGGAGTGGCCCGCATAACGGCAGCTTTTGATTGTTTGGCGGGCGCTTCAGGTTTTTCCGTGCGGGTAGGTTTGGCATCCCGTGAAGGACGTGCACCGCGCGTTTCACGCACGGTTTCGGTCATCACCTGCATGGGCCATTCGCTTTCCAGACGAGGCAGCGTTTTACCGATCAGTTTTTCGATCTGCTTGAGCTCTTTCATCTCGTCGATGCAGCAAAAACTGATGGCCGTTCCCTCCAAACCGGCGCGGCCTGTGCGGCCGATGCGGTGCACATAGGCCTCTGGCTCGTTGGGCAGATCGTAGTTGAAGACATGACTGAGCCCAGCAATGTCAATTCCGCGTGCGGCGATATCGGTGGCAACCAGCACGCGCACCCGGCCGGACTTGAAATCGCCCAAAGCCTGCTGGCGGGCAGACTGGCTCTTGTTGCCGTGAATGGAACGCGCTTCGATTCCTGCACGGGAAAGCTCGCGCACAATGCGGTCGGCGCCGTGCTTGGTGCGGCTGAACACAAGAGCATTTTCGACCTCACTGCCTTTCAGCAGTTTGGCCAGCAGATGCTTTTTGTTGGCCTTGTCTACCATGTACAGGCTCTGGTCGATTTTATCCACTGTGCTGGAGACTGGATTGACCTTTACCGTCACCGCATCGGTCAGCAGGCTTTGCGCCAGTTTCTCGACTTCGGGGGGCATCGTTGCGGAAAAAAACAGCGTCTGGCGCTTGGCGGGCAGCCTGGCGATGACCTTTTTAACGTCGTGGATAAAACCCATATCCAGCATGCGGTCAGCCTCGTCCAGCACAAAGATCTCCAGATGATCCAGGCTGATATGTCCCTGGCCGATCAGGTCATTGAGCCTGCCGGGCGTTGCAACCAGAATATCCACGCCGCGCCTGAGCTGATCCACCTGAGGCTGCTGCCCTACGCCGCCAAAGATAACGCATGGGCGCAGCGGCAGGTTTTTGCCATAGCCCTCAAAGTTTTCGTAGATCTGCAATGCCAGTTCACGCGTAGGCGTCAGAATCAGTGCGCGGATAAAACGTTTATGAGGCTTGCCCTCTTCAAAAAGACGCTGCAGAATAGGCAGCGCAAAAGCAGCCGTCTTACCTGTGCCTGTCTGTGCGCAGCCCAGTACGTCGCGGCCTTTCAGCACGGGAGGGATGGTCTCGCGCTGAATGGGCGTGGGCTCGGTATAGCCGCAGCATTTGACGGCGGCAAGCAGCTGGGCGTTCAAGTGTAATTGATCAAAATGCATGAATTCATTCCTGTCCTGAACATGGAGCGCTCAGTGCCTGACTGGCGAGCGCTCCATGCGTTTTTGTTTTTGCGGCAGCTGAAAAAGCCGCAGATTTTTTGTTTTTTTCATTTTTATGACCTCCCGGATAACAGTATGCCCGAAAAAGGTCAAAGAGCATGCACCTGTTGCGCAAGCTGTACAGGATCGGCCGAACCGAAGAACGCGGTGCCCATTACCAGTACATCAACACCGTTTTTAATAGCCAGCTGCATGTTGGAGGGGCTGATGCCGCCGTCTGCTTCAATTTCACCCTGAAAACCCAATGCACGCAGTTCACGGGCCTTGGACAGCGCTTCAGGCTGCATGGACTGGCCGCCAAAGCCGGGTTCCACAGTCATCAGCAGCACACGGTCGCACAGGTGCAGATGGTCGCGCAGGACTTCCACGCTGGTTCCCGGGCGAACAGATACGCCCGCTTTGATACCCAGTTCACGAATGCGCTCAAGCGCTTCCACAAAGTGTTCAGCCTCGGCATGCACCGTTAGCAGATCAGCGCCGGCTTTTGCAAAGGGCTCTATCATGGAAAGCGGCTGATCCAGCATGAGATGAACGTCAAAGGGACAGTCAGTCAGTTTGTTGAGCGCGGCCAGGATGTGAGGGCCAAAGGTGAGATTGGGCACAAAATGAGCGTCCATGACGTCAAAGTGCAGTTCATCGCAGCCGGCTTTCACAGCCTTTAATACCTCGTCGCCCAGACAGGCGGGATTGGCAGCCAGCAGAGATGGCGAAAGTTTAATCATAGCGATTTTTCCATGCCTCCTGTACTTTTTTGAGCAGCTGATGATAGCGCTCCATCCTTGCGCGACTGATATGACCGTCACGCGCAGCGCTGAGCACGGCGCAGCCGGGCTCGCTGAGATGATAGCAGGGTGCAAAGCGGCACTCGCCCTCATAGGGGAAAAATTCAGGGTAGTATTCTTTTAGCTGGATGGGTTCCAGTCCCTCCCACAGTTCCAGCAGGCTGAAACCGGGAGTATCCAGCACCTGATAGTCGCCGCTGAACAGCAGCTCGGCATGCCGCGTGGTGTGACGGCCGCGGCTGATCTTGCGGCTGATCTCGCCAGTTTCCAGTTCGAGGCCTGTAGCTGCGCTCAGAAGCGTGCTTTTGCCTACGCCGCTCTGGCCGGCAAAGCACGAGATACCTGCTTTGAGCAATTCACGCAGCGCCTCCATGCCCTCGCCGGTTTTGGCGCTTACCTTCAGCATCGGCGCACCCAGTCCGGCATAATCGCGCTTTACCTGATCAAACAGCTGTTCATCCAGATCGCACTTGTTGACGACGATCGCAGGCTGAATGCCCTGCTTGACCGCCATCACAATCAGCGTATCGATCAGCAGATAATCCGGGGCGGGCTGCGGAGCCAGCACCAGCACAATGTGGCGGATATTGGCCACCGGCGGGCGCACCAGTTCACTTTCGCGGGGCAGGATTTCCTCCACCCAGCCATGCTCATCGCCTGTTCCGGGTGTGAAGCGCACGCGGTCGCCCACCATGGGCGTGATGCGCTGCTTGCGGAATTTTCCCTTGGCGCGCAGCACATGCACTTCGCCCTTTTCATCACGGGCGTAATACAGGCCGCCCACGCCTTTGACGATCACACCCGCGGGCGTGAAAGCTTCCATCAAACCGTTATCCTCCTGTTCATCAGCGAAGCGTGACGATTTCTTCCCTGAATAATTCACCGTTGAGATAAATGCGGCAGTTTAGTTCGCCGGACGTTTTGGAACTGAGGGGAATGAGCATGACCGTTTCGCCGCCGGCAGCGATGGTGCCTTCATACTTGGCATACTCTTCTTCGCCGATGATCAGCGTCACGCGCAGCACGCGGTCGGCTTCGCCGGCAGGCACAGTCACACTGACCTCACCCTGATAAGGCTGGCTTTCAATGCCTACAGTAAGGGTTACAGGGGCATTGAGCACGGCCATCGTGCCGGAAGTGGGGGCCTGCGCCAGCACCTGACCGACCTGTGCGGGGTCAGTGGTTTCAACAAAGGTGGGCTTGGCGGAGGAAAGTCCGCTTTCCTTCAGAACGTTCACCGCATCTTCCAGCGTGCGGCCGGTGACGTCCGGGATCATGGCGCTGCCGCCGGAAATGGTAAGCTCAACAGCCTGACCGGGCGTATAGGGATCGCCGGCCAGAGGCGACTGCTCCAGCACGGTTCCGGCTGGAGAGGTTGATACGATCTTCATGGCGATGGTGCTGCCAAACCCGCGTTCTTTCAGACGCTCAGCGGCGTCGCTGTAATCCAGTCCGCGCATGTCCGGCATGGTGCTGGACACGGGGCCAAGGCTTACCGTCACCAGCAGACTGTCGCCCTTTTCCATGCTGGTATCTGCTTCCGGGATCTGAGAAATAACTACGCCGGCAGCAATGGTTTCGTGGTTGATCTCCGTTTGCTGCCAGTTGAGGCCCTCGCGCCTCGCCAGCGTCTGAGCATCCTCCACATCCAGACCGACTACATCAGGGGCAAGCACGCTGCGGCTGGCCTGATTGAGAATTTCAATGATGCCAAAGGTCAGCAAGCCAAGCACCAGCGCAACGCCCGCGACGCTGATGATGAGACTGCTGAGCTTGTAACGGGGGCGTCTGCGCACCGGAGTGCGGCGCACGGCGGAAGACGCGCGGCGGCTGGCGGCCGTACGGGGACTGACCTCCTGCACACGAGGCGGCTGCTGCGGAACAGGGATGCGGCTGACTTCCGGCGCGATGGAGGCAGGGTCGAGCTTGCCGTCCTTGGCCTTCATGAGTGCATCAGCCATTTCGCGCGCTGTCTGGAAACGCTGGGCGGGGTCCTTCTGAAGGGCCTTCATCACAACGGCGACCACGGCAGGCGGCGTTTCGGGGGCAAAGTCCGTAATGGGCGGCGGTGCATCCTGAATGTGCTGCATGGCAACGGCAACAGGTGTATCGCCCACAAAGGGCACGCGGCCCGTAAGCATTTCATACATGACAACGCCGGTGGAATACAGGTCGCTTGCGGCTTCCACCACGCTGCCGGTTGCCTGCTCGGGCGAAGAATAATGCACAGAGCCAACGACTGTATCACCCTTGCCGATAGTGGCGCCGCCAGTCATGCGGGCAATGCCGAAGTCAGCTACCTTGACATGGCCATCA
The DNA here is from genome assembly GCA_017517815.1 of Clostridia bacterium. The sequence continues at coordinate 11,460 of JAFWYA010000008.1, forward strand.
GCATGGATCAGCACATTTTGAGGTTTGATATCACGATGAATAATGCCGTTATCATGGGCGTGCTGCAGCGCGCTTAAAATGCGGATGGCGATCTGAATGGTGGTCTGGTAGCTCAGGCGGCCCTTCTGACGAATGATGTCCTTGAGGGTGTTGCCATTGACATATTCCAGCACCAGATAGCGGTACTCGCCTTCAACGCCTACGTCCAGAAGGTTGACAAGATTGTGATGGCTCATCAGGCTGGCTGCCTGCGCCTCGCGCTGAAAACGCTCAAGGAATTCCTTGTCGCTGTTGTATTCGCTTTTGAGAATCTTGACGGCAACGCTGTGGCCCGTTCGGATGTCCACTGCACGATAGACCAGCGACATGCCGCCCTGACCGATAAAGTCCTCCAGCTTATAGCGCTCAGCAAAGATCATGCCTTTCATCATGAGGCTGTCACCTCCGTGATGCGGCACAGCACAAAGGAGACGTTGTCCTTGCCGCCGCCGTCCAGCGCAAGCTGGAGCAGTTCATCGGCGGCCGCTTCATCGTCCTTTGCGTTTTGCAGCACTTCTTTGATGCGCGCGTCATCCACCATGGTGTACAAACCGTCCGAGCAGATAAGCCACAGATCGCCCGCCTGCTTGTCGTGCGTGAGCATGTCGGCTTCGACGGTGGGGTCCACGCCTACAGCACGGGTGATAACATTGCGGTAGGGATGCGTGCGTGCAGCCTCCTGGGTGATCACGCCGTTTTTAACCAGCTCTGCCACGACGCTGTGGTCGCTTGTGACCTGAAAAAGCTGTCCGTCGCGCAGCAGATAGGCGCGGCTGTCGCCTACATGGGCGATGAGCAGTTCATTTTCATCCTCCCACAGGAAGGTGAGGGTGGTGCCCATGCCGCTCAAGCTGCTGTCATGGCGCGACATATCGTAGATGCGGCGGTTGGCGGCTTCAATGCTTACCTCCAGCGCATGCTGTTCAGGCTTTTTGCCGCGCAGCGCATTTTTGACGACCTGCACTGCCACACGGCTGGCTGTTTCGCCGCCGTTGTGCCCGCCCATGCCGTCGGCAACGCCGTATACGCTTTTGTCCACAAGCAGGCTGTCCTGATTGCTTGCGCGCACCAGTCCCTGATGTGTCCTTTGGCAAACCCGCATCGTCATAGTCACTCCTTTGGTATCGGTATGTTTCAGGTGTTGCCTTCCAGATGCCTGCGTCTGAGCTGACCGCACGCGCCGCCGATGTCCGACCCCATTTCACGGCGGACAGTGGCGGAAATGTGCTCGCCTTCCAGCGTCTTGAGGAAGGTCTGCACAGCGGCAGGTGAGGCGGGCATCAGATGACGCTCATCCACATAGTTGAGGGGGATGAGGTTTACGTGGCACTGCAGGCCGCGCACCAGCTTTGCCAGTTCCCGGGCATGCTCCGGCTTGCTGTTGAGCTGGTCGATCAGCGCGTACTCAAACACCACGCGCCGGCCGGTGTCAGCCACATAGCTACGCACGGACTGCATCAGTTCCCCGATTGGGTAGGTGCGCGCAATGGGCATGATCTGGGTGCGAATGCCGTCGTTGGGGGCATGCAGCGAAATGCTCAGAGTGACGGGCAGACGCTCAGTTTTCAGCCGGTCAATCTGCGGAACAAGGCCGCAGGTGGAAAGCGAAATATTGCGCAGGCTGATATTCAGCCCCTCCGGATCGTTGACAAGGCGCAGGAATCGAACCACATTGTCATAGTTATCCAGCGGTTCTCCGCTGCCCATGAGCACAATGTGGCCCACTTTGCCCTTGTCGCCCAGGAAACGGTTGGCCAGCAGCACTTCTGCCAGCATTTCACCGGCGGTCAGGCTGCGCACGCAGCCGTTAAGCGTGCTGGCGCAGAAAGCGCAGCCCATTTTGCAGCCGATCTGGGTGGAGATGCACAGCGAATAACCGTAGTGATAGTGCATCAGCACGCCTTCGATGATGTTTCCGTCCCAGCAGGCGAACAGGAATTTGACCGTGTCATCCTTCTGGGAGGGGAAGGAGGCGTGCAGCTCCATGGGCAGATCAAAGCATTCCTGGGCCAGCTGTTCGCGCAGCGCACCAGGAAGATTGCGCATATCGGCAAAGGGTACGCCCTTGTGCAGCCAGCCAAACAGCTGCTTTGCACGGAAGGCGGGCTGGCCGTTGCTCATCAGATACTGCTTCAGTTCGTCCTGCGTCATATCCAGCAGGATCTGTTTGCCATCCATCAGCGCACCCTCCGCATACGGGCGATGAAGAAGCCCTCCACGCCGTCGCGGCTGCCCAGCAGCTGCAAACCATAAGCACCCTGCTGCTTGCGCAGCTCTTCAGGGAAGGAGACAGGCAGCGTCTGCAGTTCGTATTCGGGATGGCGATCCAGGAATGCCTGCACCTGCTGTGCATTTTCCTCAGGCAGGATGGAGCAGGTGGAGTACACCAGCGTGCCGCCTTTCTTGACATAGCGGCATACGGTTTCCAGAATGCGCTTCTGGGTTTCAACGATGGCGGGAATATCTTCAGCCTTCAGGCGCAGCTTCACATCGGGTTTCTGAGCAAGTACGCCGAGACCGGCGCAAGGGGCGTCCAAAAGCACAGCGTCCAGCGTACCTTCCATATCTTCGCGGAATTCGCCTGCATCGCGCACGGAAATGCGCATATTGTCAAGGCCCAGGCGGCGCTTCACGCCTTCCAGCAGAAGGGCGCGCTTTTCATGCAGCTCCCAGCTGAACACACGGCCGGTCAGCTGCATTTTTTCGCACAGATAGGCGCTCTTGCCGCCGGGAGCAGCGCAGGCGTCCAGCACCTTCATGCCGTTTTTGACCTGTACGGCCTCGGCCGCCAGCATGCTGGACTGGCCCTGAATGGAGAACAGACCGGCCTTGTAATCGGGGTCAAAGGTGATTTCCTGCGCGCCGTATACCAGCCACGCATGGGGAGCGACGCCGCGTTTGACGCGCCATTCCTTTTTGGCCAGCAGTTTTTCAAACTCCTCGTCGCTGAGCTTGTTGAAGTTGGGGCGTACCACGATGGGGTGCTCGGTTTCACGGTAGAGGATCACGCGCTCGGCCTCTTCAGCACCGTAGTCGGCGATAAGGCGGTCCACCAGCCACATGGGCATACTGCCCATAATGCTCAGGTAGGTGCGCAGATCGTCTTCCTTCTTCGGCCAGCCGATTTCTTCCTTGCCGCGGGACAGGTTGCGAAGCACTGCGTTGACAAAGCCGCTGGCAGCTTCCATGTTCATGGCCTTGACCAGCTTGACAGCCTCGTTGACAGCGGCGCTGTCAGGCACGCGGTCGAGGAACAGGATCTGATAGGCACTCATGCGCAGAATGTCACGCTGGGAGGGCTGATGCGTGGGATGATCCATCAGCTTGTCCAGCGCATAGTCGATGCGCAGCTCATTTTCCAGCGTGCCGTAAACGATGTTGGTGACCAGACTGCGGTCCTGCGGGCTGAGCTTGGAAGCACGCAGCTTTTCATCCAGACTGAGGGCGGCAAAAGCGCCGTTCTGATGCACGTCGCAAAGCACGTCCAGCGCTACGCGGCGGGCGTTCATGGTCAGACCGGTAGACTCCTGAGGAGCGTCCTTGGCGCTGCGGCCAAACAGGCGCTCGCCTTCAGGCTTTTTGGGAGCGGGCTTGCCGAATTTGCGGTCACCGGCGGGTTTGCCAAACTTGCGATCTCCGGCAGGCTTGCCGAAGGGCTTTTTATCGTTGCTGCGCAAGGGCTTCTTTTCACTGCTTTGAGCAGAGCGGAAGGGCTTCTTGGTTGCAGGGCGTTTTTCCGTCATACGCGTACCTCTTTCAGGCTTTTGCCTTCTTCAATGGGATGGCCCAACAGGAACGCACGCGCATCCATGCGCTTGGCGTTGGGGGCCTGAATTTCACACAGTTCAATGGCACCGTCTGCAGTCGCAACAACCAGACCGTTCTTTTTGTTGGCGCAGATCACGGTACCTGCGGGGGCAGAGGTGGGAAAATCGGCCTTCTGCGCGCGCCATACCTTCAGCACGCCTTCAGCAAGCTCTGCATAGGCGCACGGCCACGGAGACATGGCACGCACACGCAGCAGACATTTTTCCGAGCCTTCTCCAAAGTCCAGCAGGCCCAGTTCCTTGGTGATCTTGGGGTCGTAGGTGGACTGGCTTTCGTCCTGCTTCTCACGGGGACAGGTACCTGCTTCCAGCTGACGCAGGGTCTCGATCAGCAGCTCCGCGCCCATCTGAGCGATGCGGTCGGTGAGCGTGCCGGCGGTATCGTCTTCGCTGATGGGCGTTTCGGCCTTCAGCAGCATATCGCCCGTGTCGATGCCCTTGTCGGAGAACATGGTGGTCACACCGGCCACCTTGTCGCCGGTGAGAATGCTCCACTGAATGGGCGCTGCGCCGCGGTGGCGGGGCAACAGAGAGGCATGAACGTTTACGGTACCCATGGGCGGCACGTCCAGCACTTCCTGCGACAGAATCTGGCCAAAGGCGGCCGTTACGCAGATGTCAGGCTTGAGCTCACGCAGCGGTTCCAGACCGTCCAGACGCATTTTTAGGGGCTGGAAGACAGGAATGTCATGCTTCAGTGCCACCTCTTTGACGGGGCTCATCTGCACCTTGCCGCCGCGTCCCTTGGGACGGTCAGGCTGGGTGAATACGCCCACAACGTCGTATTTGGCGTCGATGAGGGCCTGCAGCGTGGGCACGGAAAAATCCGGCGTGCCCATGAAAACAACTCTCATTCCTCTTCTTCCTCCTCATCGTCCTCGTAATCATCATCGTCAAAGATCTCGCGATCCATCTTGTCGACATAGATCACGCCGTCCAGATGGTCGATCTCATGGCAGAAGGCACGGGCGAGGAAGCCTTCAGCAGTGGCTTCGTATTCGTCGCCGTTGCGATCCTGATAGCGCACGGTGACTTCATTGGGGCGGGTGACGATGGCGCGGCGGCCGGGCACGCTGAGGCAGCCTTCGGGGCCGGTCTGTTCGCCGCTGAAAGAGATGATCTCGGGGTTGACCATTTCGATCAGTCCGTCGCCGATATCCACCACCACAACGCGGCGCAGAATACCTACCTGAGGCGCGGCAAGGCCAACGCCTTCAGCCTTGTACATGGTATCCGCCATGTCCTTGAGCAGAATGCGCAGGCGCAGGTCAAATTTGTCCACAGGCTTTGAAATCTTGCGCAGTTTTTCTTCACCGAGTTCCACGATTTTGCGAATGGCCATCGTTTTTTCTCTCCTTGTATCACATCATGGTAGCGGGGTTGATTTCGCAGTAGATGCGTAAATTGTCATTGGTCAGCGAGGTCAGTTCCGACAGAAGCGCCAAAAGCGGCGCGGCGTCGGGATGATCAAAAATTTTGAGCAGCACATGGTAGCGGAACTGGCCGCGTATGCGCTTGACGGGCGCTTCATCCGCACGCACCATCAGCGTGCGCTTCTTCTGCGGCGGATGGCTGAGAAGATAGGTTTGTACCGTGTTATACAGCTGTTCAGCCATGGCCTTTGCATCAGCCTCGCGCTCACTTTCCACAAGCAGCCTTGCCAGCAGTGTAAACGGTGGATACAGGCCCGCGCGACGGCGGCTGAATTCCATTTCGAAGAAGGCGCGGTAGTCCTGTGCGGCGGCGGCCTCGATGCAGGGGTTGTCGGGTTTGTAGGTCTGCACGATCACCTCGCCCGGCTGCTGGGCGCGTCCGGCGCGGCCAGCCACCTGCGTGATGAGCTGAAATGTGCGCTCCGGGGCGCGGTAGTCGGGCAGATTGAGGGTCATGTCGGCAGCCACAACGCCTACAAGGGTCACTTTGGGAAAGTCCAAACCTTTGGCGATCATCTGCGTGCCGATAAGTACCTGCGCTTCGCCCCGGCCGAATTTGCCAAGCAGTTTGGCATGAGCGTCGCGTTCGCGCGTGGTGTCGATATCCATGCGCACGGTCTGGATCTGAGGAAACAGCTTGTGCATTTCCTCCTCCACGCGCTGGGTACCGCTGCCGAAATAGCGAATGTACCTGCTGCCGCATTCAGGGCAGACCTCCGGCGGATCCTGCACAGCGCCGCACATGTGGCAGCGCAGCTGCTGAGGGCCTTCTTCACCATGCTCGCGGTGCAACGTCATGCTCAGGTCACACTGGGGACACTTGACCACATAGCCGCACTTTCGGCAGGAAACAAAGGTGTTGTAGCCGCGCCGGTTGAGGAACAGCATGGCCTGCTGACCATTCTGAAAGCAGTCGTGCAGCTTCTGGATGAGCAGGCGGCTGAAAATGGAACGGTTGCCGCTATCCAGCTCGCGCCGCATGTCCACGATGGTCACTTCGGGAAGAGGCCGGTCGTTGACGCGGCGGGGCATTTCCACCAGCGTATAGTCGCCGCGGCGCGCCATGGCAAAGGACAGGATGCTGGGGGTTGCAGAACTCAAAAGCACAGTCGCGCCTTCGCGCCTGGCGCGGCTCATGGCGATGCGGCGCGCATCATAACGGGGGTGCTTGTCGCTCAGATAGGTCTGCTCGTGCTCCTCGTCAATCACGATGAGACCCAGCTTTTCCACCGGGGCAAAGATGGCGCTTCTTGCACCAACCACCACACGGGCCTGTCCGAGGCGGATGCGCCGCCATTCGTCGTAGCGCTGACCGTCGGTCAGGCGGCTGTGCAAAACAGCCGTTTCCGGGCCGAAGCGGGAAACAAACCAGCGCACCATCTGCGGTGTGAGGGCGATTTCCGGCACAAGGATGATCGCGCCCTTGCCCATGGCCAGAGTTTTTTGCACCATGGAAAGATAAACCTCGGTCTTGCCGCTGCCGGTCACACCGTGCAGAAGGAAGGCTCCCTTTCCCTGCGCAAGCGCAGGAAGCATGGTGCCAAGCGCATCCTGCTGGTCGGCTGTCAGCGGCGGCGCGACGGTGCGGGCGATATCGTCCGTGCCGTCCGGCGAACGGAACACTTCGCGCTCGACCAGCGTAATCAAACCGCTTTTTTCAAGCGCCTTGAGCGGCTCGCGGGGCTCGTTGACCAGCGCGGCCAGATCTGTCACCGGCTTTGCACGGCCATCCGCCAGCAGCCGCAAAAGCGTGGCGCGCTTGGGTGCACGGCGCTGCTTTTCAGCTTCAGCTGCAGCATCCACACCTGATACAAGCTGAGCATACAGCGCTTTTTTCTGCTGGATGCGGCCTGTACGCATGGCGGCGGGAAGCATCAGCCGAAGGGTTTCAGAAAGGGGACAATGGGACTCCAACGCCATTTCCTCCGCTAGCTCCAGCAGCGGCGGCAGAAGCGCCGGATAATCATCCAGCACCTTTACGACGGGCTTGAGCTTTTCAATGGGGAAATCCAGATCTTCCTCATCGGAAAGGCCCACCACAAAGCCGTCTACGCGGCGCGGCCCCAGCGGCACCAGTACACGCGAACCTACGGTAAGGCTCATGCTGTCCGGCACCAGATAGGAGAAGGGACGGGCGACGTTGGTATGTACCACGTCCACAATGACCTGCGCGATCATGTCCATCCTCCTTCATACGTAACAAAATCAGCGGTAGAAACGGTTGCGCACCTTGGGCACATGGCCGGTTCTGTCATGGCCGTCCCTGTGGAACAGACGCCTGAGCAGCTTGATGCCCAGCACCACGCCGCTGACCGGCAGCAGAAGCATCAGCACAAATTCCGCAGACAGCGGCGGGAAGGGATTGGGATCGCCGTAGACCAGCGCCTCGATCTCCTCCAGCGTAAGCGGTGCGTTGGCACGCCGCGCGATGCTGCGTGTGGCGACCAGATCATAGGTGACAGCGCTGCCGCCATCGGTGGGGTAGTACGTCATACTGCCCATCACTTCGCCCTCGGAAATGGGGGCGATGAAATCGCGTGAGTATTCGATAAGCACCGTCTGGCGCAGGTTGCGCGCCATGGACTCCATATCCGACTTGGTGGCAACGATGTACACGGAACGGGAACCGGTACGGGCCTGTACGCCCAGTTCCAGCCTGCCGTAGCCGGGGTCGTCCAGCGAGAAGCCGGAGGTTTCCACGGTGATGGGGTTTTCCAGATACAGTTCCTGCGGCGTCATGCTGACAAACTGCGAGAAGCCGTATTCCATCAGCTTTTTGGTGTCGGTCCAGCGGCCGTTTTCGCTGGTGTAGAAGACCACGGAGATCAGTTCGATGCCGTCGCGCTCGGCAGAACCCACAAAGCAGTAACCCGCGCGGGCGTGATAACCCGTTTTGATACCGGTGGCGTAGGGGTAGTAGTACTCGTTTTCCTCCAGACTGGGGTTGAAAAACCGGCGCGATGAGTGCGTAAGCACGCGGGACCGGTGCAGGTTGCTCTTGGGCAGCGAATAGGTATAGGTTTTGGCAATGTTGCGGAAGGTTTCGTTCTCCATGGCAGCGCGGGCCAGCGTGGCCATGTCGCGTACGGTGGAGTAATGATTGTCGTCATGCAGACCGTTGGGGTTCATGAAATGCGTGTTGGTACAGCCGTACATGGCGGCGGCTTCGTTCATCACGTCCACAAAGGCGGGAATGGAGCCGGATACCGCTTCGGCGATGAGGTTGGCGCCTTCGTTCGCGCTTCGCACAAACGTGCCGTAGAGCAGGTCCTCAAATTTGATGCTTTCGCCGATTTCCAGGTCCATGACCGCGTCGCCGTCTTCAATGCCCGTCATGGCGGATTCGGTCAGGTACAGGGTCTGATCCATGTCGCCCATCATGATGCCCAGCAGGATGGTCATGATTTTCGTCGTAGATGCGGGATACATGACTGCATCAGCGTCTTTTTCGAAAATGACCTCGCCGGTGGACGCTTCGATCAGAATGGCGGACTTGGCATACAGCTGGTTTTCGTCCAGGTTTTCAGGATGCTCGGGATCGTAGGGCTCGGCGTCGCTGGGAAGTTTGGGCGCGATGTACACAGCCTCTTCCGCCAGCACACAGGGAATGAACGGCGTGCTCATCACCAGCATGCACATCAGCAGACAAACAACCCTTAAAAGCCACTTGCGGACATTGAACACGGCATTCCCTCCCTTCCATCAATGGCAGCCAAATGTCAAAATAGACATAAAGCCACATCATAACAGCTTATTATACCACCAAACACCTGAAATGTACAAGCGTGTGAAATGGTTTTACAGTTTGTTCGTTTCTCATGGAATTCTCATCTGACTTTCACCGGTTTTCTCTTTTTTGTTGTGAAAAAGTCTGGTAAGATAGCATCATCAGATCACGGCACACGTGGTCGCAAGGAGGAAACGACGATGCACGATGGACTTGGCCCCGAAGGCAGCTACTACGAAGCAAAGGCACGCGAGGAGGAACGTGCGCGCAGGCGCAAGATGGACGCAGCCTACCCGACGCTGATCACGGTTTTGTATCTGGTGCTTGGCTTCGGCTTTGGCCTGTGGCATCCGGGCTGGCTGATTTTTCTGACCATTCCGCTGCACTACATGCATTTTGATTCCCGCTGGGATCAGCTGACCAATCCTGTGATGGTAACGCTGATCTATCTGGCGATGGGCTGTTTTTTTAACCTGTGGCATCCGGGCTGGCTGATCTTTCTGATCGTGCCGCTGGCCAGAAAACTCAGGTAAGTTTCAAACAGACGGTTAGTGCCGTCTGTTTTTTCATGCCTTGAAAGCGATAAATGAGGCATGCTATAATCAGACATACAGGTTTGAAGCAGGAGGAAACACGATGATCATCACCCGTGAACAGCGCCTCAACCGCACGGCGCTGCTGCTTTCGGAAGAGCAAATGGAACGGCTGAAGAATGCTCATGTGATGCTTTTAGGCCTTGGAGGCGTCGGCAGCTACGCGGCCGAGGCGCTGGCGCGCGGCGGCGTTGGGGAGATGACCATCGTGGATAACGACGATGTGTCGGTTTCCAATCTCAACCGGCAGCTGCCGGCGCTTGCCAGTACGGTCGGTCAGCTCAAGACGGACGTGGTGGAAAAGCGCCTCAGGGACATTGCGCCGGATATGAAGCTGCATGTGGTCAACGCCTTTTATCTGCCGGAAACGCCGGTGCCGGTACCTGACAACTGTACCGTTGTGGTGGATGCTATCGACACCACGTCGGCCAAGCTGCATCTGGCACAGGTATGTCAGCAGCGCAATGTTCCCCTCATCAGCTGTATGGGCATGGGAAACCGGCTGGACCCCACGCAGATACGTATCGGGGATATTTATGAAACCACCGGCTGTCCGCTGTGCCGGGTGATGCGGCACGAACTGCGCAAGCGCGGCATCTCGTCTCTGCGCTGCGTGTATTCGCTGGAACCTGCCATTCAGCCGCATCACGGCCCGGATGCCGAGACAAAAGGAGTAGGGCGTCCTGCTCCAGGATCGGTGAGTTTCGTGCCTTCTGTCGCCGGACTTTACCTGGCTTACGAAACGATGCGAATGATCGCAATATTGTGAAAGTTTTGCCGAAACAGGGATAGCCTTTTAAGGTGATTCGTGATACAATAAACGTTGGAGGCGCTTTGAAAGCGCCCAAATGCTTGGAGGGTTCACATTGAATAAGGACATCATCATCATTGGCGGCGGCGTTGTCGGCTGCGCCGTGGCGAGGCTCCTGTCCCGTTACGACGCCAGCATTGCTCTGCTCGAGGGCGGCAGCGATGTAGCGGAAGGCGCCAGCAAGGCCAACAGCGGCATCGTTCATGCCGGTTTCGACGCCAAGCCCGGTTCTCTCAAGGCCAAGTTGAATGTGGAAGGCGCAAACATGTACCGCGAGATTTGCGCTGAGGTCGACGCTCCCTACGCCCAGCCCGGCGCCATGGTGCTGGCTTTCAGCGAGGAAGAGCGCCCCACCATCGAAAAGCTCTATGAGCAGGGCATTGCCAACGGCGTGCCTCAGCTGCGCATCATTGAGCGTGAAGAAATCATCGAGATGGAGCCCTGCGTCAATCCTGACGTTGTGTGCGCTCTGCTGGTACCCACCAGCGGTCTGACCAGCCCCTACGAGCTGACCTGCGCCTTGACCGACCATGCGGCCGTCAACGGCGTGGAATTCATGCTGGAAACCTATGTTAACGAAATCAAGCCTGTTGAGGGCGGCTATGTGCTGGATACCAGCAAGGGCGAAATGACTGCGCGCATCGTCATCAACTGCGCGGGCGTCAACTCCGCCAAGCTGCACAACCAGCTCAGCGACAAGAAGCTCACCATCATCCCCCGCAAGGGCGAGTACTACCTGCTTGACCACACCAAGCCCCTGCAGTTCACCATGACCATGTTCCAGTGCCCCACCAAGATGGGCAAGGGCGTTCTGGTCAGCCCCACCTGCCATGGCAACCTGCTGCTGGGTCCCTCTGCCATCGATGTGGAAGACGGCACCGACGTGTCCACCACCGCGGAAGCGCTGGCGGCTGTCGGCAAGGCTTCCCGCCTGACCTGGCCCAAGGAGAACCTGCGCACCGTCATCACCACCTTTGCTGGCATCCGTGCTCATGAAGAGAACGGCGACTTCGTCATCGGTGCTGTGGAAGGTCAGAAGGGCGCTTACGAGACTGTTGGCGTCGAGAGCCCCGGCCTGTCCGCCGCTCCTGCTATCGCGAAGTACCTGGTTGGCATGATTGCCGAAAACGAAGGCCTGACCGAAAAGGCCGAGTGGAAGCCCGCTCCCAGGCGCGAAAAGCCCTTCTACGCCATGACGCTGGAAGAGCGCGCTGAGCTGGTGAAGCGCGATCCTTTGAACGGCGCTCTGGTCTGCCGCTGCGAGCAGGTGACCGAGGCCGAGATCCGCGCTGCCATCCGCCGTCCTGTGGGCGCACGCACCATCGACGCTGTCAAGCGCCGCACCCGCGCCGGCATGGGCCGCTGCCAGGGTGGTTTCTGCAGCCCCCGCGTGCTGGAGATCCTGGCTGAAGAACTGAATCTTGATCCTACCGAGATCACCAAGTGCGGCGGCAAGAGCAACCTGCTGGTTGGTACCATTGCCGAAGCAGTCGGAAAGGAGAATGCCTGATGCTGAGCCCTGAACTTCGCAGCCAGGTCAAGTATGTAGACGTCCTGGTCATCGGCGCCGGCCCTGCGGGCATGGCTGCCGCCATCGCCGCCAAGGAAGCTGGCGTGGACAACCTTCTGGTGCTCGAACGCGAGCAGAACATGGGCGGTATTCTCCGTCAGTGCATCCATAACGGTTTCGGTCTCCACCGCTTTAAGGAGGAGCTGACCGGCCCTGAATACGCCCAGCGCGACATCGACAAGGTGAAGGAACTGGGCATCGAAGTGCGCACCGGCACCACGGTTCTGAGCATTGATGAAGACCGTTTCGTTACCGCCATCAGCCGTGAATACGGCGTGCAGATGTTCGAAGCTGGCGCGATCATTCTGGCCATGGGCTGCCGCGAGCGTCCCCGCGGCGCGCTGGCGACCCCCGGCACCCGCTGCGCCGGCGTGTACTCCGCCGGTACCGCTCAGAAGTTCGTCAACCTTGAGGGCTACATGCCCGGCAAGCGCTGCGTCATTCTGGGCAGCGGCGACATCGGTCTGATCATGGCCCGCCGTATGACCCTGCAGGGCGCCAAGGTGCTGGCCTGCGTCGAACTGATGCCCTACTCCAGCGGCCTGAACCGTAACATCGTTCAGTGCCTGCAGGACTATGATATTCCGCTGTACCTCAGCCACACCGTCATCGACATTCAGGGCAAGGAGCGCCTCTCCGGCGTGACCGTGGCCGAAGTTGACAGTAATCGTCAGCCCATCCCCGGCACTGAGAAGCATTTCGACTGCGACACCCTGCTGCTGTCCGTTGGTCTGATCCCCGAAAATGAGCTGACCGAGATGGCCAACGTGGAAATGAGCACGCTGACCTCCGGCGCCATCGTTGACGACAGCCTGCAGACCAGCAAGGAAGGCATCTTTGCCTGCGGCAACGTGCTGCACGTGCATGACCTGGTCGACTTCGTCAGCGCTGAGAGTTTCAAGGCCGGCAAGGCCGCTGCCGAATATGTGCAGGGAAAGAAGCGCGAAGGCAAGTACGTCAACCTCAAGGACGGCAACGGTGTGCGCGGTGTTGTGCCCCAGAAGCTGCTGGTGCCCGACGGCGAAGCCGAAACCGTGCAGATCATGTTCCGTCCCGCCGGCGTTTACAAGAACGCCACCGTGCGCGTGATGGACGGCGACCGCGAAGTTGCCAAGCTCAAGAAGCTCATCTTCACCCCCGGCGAAATGGCCGAGCTCAACCTCAAGCCCGAAGTCATCAAGGGCCTGAGCGGCGGCGACGTGACCATTCAGATTGAACAGTAAGGAGGCCTGCGGTTTATGGAACAGCAAATCACTTGTATCAACTGCCCCGTGGGCTGCCGTATGACCGTCACCGTGGAAGACGGCAAGGTGACCAAGGTTACCGGCAACACCTGCAAGCGCGGCGTGGCCTATGCCGAGCAGGAGTGCGTAGCGCCCCAGCGCATGGTGACCGCGGTCATCGCCGTGGCGGACCGCAAGACCCCCGTCAGCGTCAAGACCCGCACCCCCATCCCCAAGGTCAAGATCTTTGAGTGCATGAAGCAGCTGGCCAACAC